>DATBBA010000014.1:0-123366 GCA_036271235.1 Gaiellaceae bacterium | reverse complement strand
CGGCTTCAACCCGATGTTCACCGACGAGACCGCCGCCTGCATGCTGGTCGGCGATCATGCCTTCGTGATGCTGTTGACTCGGGAGAAGTTCGCCACCTTCGCACACCACCCGATCGCTGACCCCACGACTCACACGCTGGCGCTGTACTCCTTCAGCGTGTCGTCCCGCGACGAGGTCGACGCGATCGGCGCCGCCGCGCTCGAGGCCGGGGGCTCCGAGGCGGACGAAGCCGAGGACTACGGATTCATGTACACACGCAGCTTCTTCGACCCCGACGGCCACGGCTGGCAGGTCATCTGGATGGACCCGGTGGCGGCGGAGCAGGGCCCGGAGGCGTTCATGGCCTCGGCGCAGGAAGCCAACGCCCCGGCCTGACCCTTCGAGTTTTCGCCCACCTGAGATCGGCCGCCGGCTTCGTCGCGGCAGCCGGTTTCGGGCTCGCGGTGCGTGCGCTACTTCGTGTAACCCCACTGGAAACGCGCGTCGTTGGGCTTGCGGCAGGAGCCCGGCGTACCCCCACCCACCTCGATCGCCGAGTGACAGCTCCAGCCGGGCGGGCCGGCGATCTTTCCGTCCGGCGGCCCCTTGTACGGCCTCTTTGCGAGCTTTACCGCCCAGCTCCTCGCGAAGCCGCAGCCGACGCCGCTTGCGCTGAGCGTCCACCGGGTTCCCTTCATCCCATTCACGGGGTCATCCCAGGCGAGTCCGGGGAAGGTTCCGCATTCCCGCGCCATCACGTCCCCCGAGGTCACCGCTCCCGTGGCTCCGGCCACCAGTGCTCCGGCCGCAACGACGACCACAAGGCTCAGCGCGAGCATCGATCGTGACATCGTCCCCTCCCTTCGTCGCCGGAAGGCCTGCCGACGAGACAGGTATGCGCTCCGATCGATGCGGAGTCTAGCGCTCCCTTTCGTTCGCTCCATCGCGGCGTAGGGCGTGCGAAGCTACGCAGAGTGCGGGGAAACGTCAAAACGAACGTGCGGAGGCAACGCTCGCTGTCGACGTGGCTCCCTGCCGTGTTGGTTTGCGCCCTGACTGCGGTTGCAGCCGACACAGCGGCAGGGGCGCAGAGCCCGGGCGACGCCGTTTATCGCAAGCTCTGCCTTGGGATTCGCGCGCAGCACGTTCGTGCGCTCTTCAAGGGGGCGGTCGCGCCGATCCGGCTCGGCGGCGACGCCGATTGCGCCTTCTCCCCGCGAGGCGGCAACCCTGAGGCGGCCGGCGTGAAGGTCTTCCTGCGAATCGACGACGGCGATCGGACACTCTGGGACCATCGCGGGGACCGGGCGTACGGCACGTTCCGCCGGCTTGCGACGACGGACAGGCTCGCGAAGTGGGGCTACGAGGGCGGCCGGCTCCCGTCGGTCGTCGACGCTCGCCGGGGCTCGTTCACGTGCACGTTGATCCCGGTCGGAACCGTCGGGCTCGCGGTTCCCGCCGGGTCCGCTCTGACGGCCGCTCGGGCCTACGCGGAGCGGCTCCTCCGCCTCTGCGACGACGTCTACGCCGCGTACTTCTAGGGCCGTTCGGCGCGAAGCAGCGCCAGCTGAAGCGAGGCCTGCCAGCAGACCGTCGTGGCCGTCGCACCCGACACGTTCGCGACCGTTGTCCCCTGGCCCAGGTGCAGCTCGAGCGTCTCCTGCTCCAGCAGGGGGAGCGCCTGCGCATTGATGTAGACCGTTTTCGGCGTGTGGTTGGGGAAGATCGGCCAGTCGACGTCGGCGATCTTGGTCCCGACAGAGGTGTGAGCCCCTGTGGTGATCTCCGTCTTGAGCACCTTCAGCTGCAGCTTCAACCTGCCCCACGCGCCTGCTCGCCCCTCGTACGCGGTACCCACCGGCGGGCACGCGACGTTCGCACCGGCGACGGTCACCGTCTTGACGACCTTCTTCGACCCGGCAGCCGCGGCGCGATCGAGCGCCAAAGCATTCCCGACTGGAAGAGCGAGGGCCGCGACGCAGCAGACCGACGTGAGGCTCGTTCGCAGCGTCTCGCGCCTAGTTGCCCGGAAGCCGCTCGGCGACCGCTTTGAGCAGCTTCATCTGCATCGCGGGGTTCTCGCTGATCACGCGGGTGAAGCTGGGGCGCGTGATCACGGCGACCACGACGGGCGTCGCCGTCGTGACGGTCGCCGTGGTCGGACGGTTCGACAGGAGCGAGATCTCCCCGAAGAAGTCCCCCGCGTGCAAAACGTTGACCTTCCGGCCTTTTCGCTTGACGGTGGCCTCGCCCTCGAGGAGGACGAAGAACTGCCGGCCGGGCTCGTTCTCACGGATCAGTTCCTTCCCCGCCGCGAGATCGATGTCGTCGGCGATCTGTCCGACGGCCGCCAGATCGCGTTTTCCCAGCTCCGCGAAGAGCGGGACGCGCTTCAATGCCTCGAGCTTGAGGTCCTGGTGCCGTGCCCGCACGCGGACATCCTAGGGCATTGTGGGAATGTTTTCGCCCCGAGCGATTCGGAGTGCGCCGTAGTGCCGGCACGGGCCCGGTGCCGGCGTCAGGACGGGCCGTCGACGTTCACCACGAGCGGCCCTTCGCCGACCACGGTCAGGACGATCTCCTGCGGTTCGTCGAGCGGGTTGACGTCGCGATGTACGAGGCCGGCGGGGACGTGGAAGAAACCGCCCTGCTCCACCTCGGTGCTCTCCGCGCCGCCGGGGCCGAACTCGAAGCGTGCACGCCCAAGAACGACGTAGCCCAGAACCTCGCGATCGCCGTGGTGATGCCATCCGGAGGCGGCGCCCGGCTCGGCACGGGCCCGCAGCACGGTGGCGCGTTTCGTCTCGACCGCGATCTCGCGCAGAAGACTCGGCGAATGGGCGCCCGGATTCAACCCATCGGGTGCAACGGCTGAGACACGTCCCGTCGAGGCCATGCCTCCCAGCCTAGCCCCAGCGATGCACCAGGACCCACGTACGTCCGGCATCGTGTGTCACGATCAGCCGACGCGCCTGGCTGCGGGTGAGCAGCACGAAGGCGATCCCTCCGGGGATCGCAGCCACGGAATCACCGAAGTCGAGCTCCGGTACGGCGATCCGCGGCAGCGCTGTCCATCGGAAGCCGCCGTCGCGGGTGACGTAGAGGGTGCCGCGCGATTCCCAGATCAGGCCGAAGCCGTCGGCGGCCATGGCGATTCCTGCCGGATAGCCGTACGTCGAGATCCCCCCGTGGCCGCGGCCCTGTCCGACCATCGGCGTCCAGGCGACGCGCTGCCACCGGCCGAAGACATCGCGGTACACCGACTTGTCGACGTTGCCGACGCCGGGCTCCCCCGTGCAGATCGCCCACGTCCAGCCGGAGGTCTTCGCGACCGCGACGAACCACGAATCCATACATGGCGGCCCGTCCTCGGGGTCCGAGACAGGCGCCGCCGGAACCCAGGTGCGGCCGCCGTCGGCGCTCGAGAGGTTCTCTCCGTCATCGAGGACCGCTCGCTCGGTGCCGAGGACGAGGCTCACGGAGACGACCGGCCGGGGCGTGCGGAGGACCACCCTCCATGTCCGACCGGCGTTCGAGGTCAGCGAGATCGTCCCGCCGGCGCGGCAGCGGAAGCTGTTTGCGGCAGCACACCGAGTCTGCCAGCCGGAGCCCATCACCCCGTGGCGCGGATCGCGGAATGCAATCGCGTTCGGAAGCGCGTGCATCCAACCAGTGTGAGGGGCCTACGACCTCCTTGCGTGCGCGCGAGGGCCGTTCAGAACCAAAGCGTTACCCGGACGCGTGTCCGCGGTACCACCGTTCTCTGGCATCGTTTCGGCGATCGGGGGCCATGGCAGTAGACCGAAACCAGCAGATCATCGACGAGTTCCGGGCGAACGCCGGGGTCGTCGGCGGGCACTTCACGGGAAGGACGCTGCTCCTACTCCACCACACCGGCGCAAAGACGGGCACCGAGCGGGTCAACCCACTTGCCTACCAGCGTGTCGACGACGACACGGTGGCCGTGTTCGCCTCCAAGGGCGGGGCGCCGACGAATCCCGACTGGTACTACAACGTCGTCGCGAACCCCGAGGTCGGCGTCGAGATCGGGACCGAACGGTACGACGGGCGGGCGCGGATCGCCGACGGCGTGGAGCGGAATCGCATCTGGGAGGAGCAGAAGCGGAGCTTCCCGGGCTTTGCGGAGTACGAGGAAAAGACAAGCCGCGTGATCCCCGTGGTCGTCATCGACCTCGGCCGCCCGCTCACGCCTCACCGCTGACGATCACGTCGACGTGCTCCGCCGGGTGGAATGCGGCGACGTAGCGATCCTCCTCGGGCATCCACTCCTCGACCCATCTCGCACGGGCCTCCTCCCCGTCGCGTTCGAGCCCGCGGCGGAGGCGAACCTCGTAGGCCGCCTCGACCCAGATCTTCAGATCGAAGTAGCCGCGGAGCTCGGGTCGCGTCACGTAGTTCCCCTCGACGATCACGACGCCCCCGGCCGGAACCTCGTGCCACTCGGCGAGCGTGTCGCGTTCCCAGTCGTAACGCCGGTAACGGCCCGCTGTGCCCGTCGTGAGCGGTTCGAGCAGCTGCGCCCGCAGGCGGCGCCAGTCGAAGTCGCCGCCGACCTCGTCGCCAGGCTGCGATCGTTCGTGCGAGGTGCGGTAGAAGTCGTCGAACTCGACGACGAGGGCGCACTGGAGCATCCGGGCAAGGTCGGACGCGAGGGTGCTCTTTCCGGAGCCACCGCGGCCGTCGATCCCGACCAGAACCGTCTCGCCGTGTGGGGCGATGGCCCGGACCCGCACGTCCAGCTCGGAGAGGATCGCCGGCGCGAAGTTGGCTATGAGAGCTCGTCCAGGCCCTGGGTCACCCAGGCCCGGAGCTCGGCCGAGCCCGCGAACGGCGCCTCGTCGGCATCTGCCCTCTCGAGCACCTCGCCTGCGTTCGCACCCGCCTTCAGGCCGCTGTAGAGGTAGACGAGCGCCGAGGAGCGCGGCCCCGTGCGGCAGGTCACGAGTGTCGGCCTCGGCAACGACTCGAGTGCGGCGATCTGGGTGCGAGCGAGCTGCATGTCGAGCGGCGTCTGTCCGTCGGAGACGACGCGGGCCGCTTCGGGAACGGCAGCCTCGACGCTGGCGTACGCCATCCCGCTGGGCACCTCGGCGAACTCGTCGCTGCACAGATAGAGCCACGACGCAGCGCCTGCGCCCGCTGCGAACGCCTGGGGATCCGCGACGAGGCCGCGATTGAACGTGAGGTCCGATGGGCTCTCGAACTCGGTCATTGCCGCAATCTAGCGCTCACGCGGTCGCGACGAAGGTCAAAGGCTGGGCAGGCGCGGGCGAGAGCCCCGGCGCGGAGTACGCTTGAGAGGTGCCAGAGCCGCCGAGGACCGGGAAGTTCCTGAAGGTGCCGTACGACTGGCGCCGTCCGACGGTCGAGCGGGTGAAGAGCCGCTGGTGGAACCCGACCGAGCCGCGCTTCGTCGTCCCGAAGTCGTACGGCTGGGGCTGGTCGTTCAACTTCGCGCGTCTCTTCGGCCGCAAGGCTTAGCGGAGGATCCCGCCCCAGCTCGCGGGATCGACGTCCTCGAGCGTCTGCGAGAACGTCCAGCGGTGGCCCGCGAGATCCTCGACCGAGAACTGCCGCTCGCCGTACACGTGATCCGTCGGCTCGTCGAGGATCCGGGCGCCATGGGCCTTCGCCCGTTCATAGACCGCGTCCGCGTCGGAGACGCGCACCGTCACCGAATGCGTGGCCTCACCGGCCCGCGGCGGCACCCGGCTGCCGTGGACATCTCCGATGATCACGGCGCCCTCCCCCGCATTCATCTGCGACCGGTGGTCCTCGCCGATCTGGAGCCGCTCCGAGAAGCCGAAGGCCTCGGTGAGCCAGGCGACCGCCTCCCGCACGTCCGGATAGACCAGGACGGGGACGACCGCAGCCGAGGGGATCGAGCGGTTCGGGTCCATCGCACAAGCTTAGTATTCGACCCGCCGCAAGGGCGGCTATCGTGGCCGCGGATGACCGCGCGCTCGCTTGCCCTCCCCGCATCGCTCCTGGCGCTACTCGCGCTCGTTCCTGCCGCCGGCGCGAGTCATCGGGCGACACCCGCCGCCCCGGTCACCGCGACCGCGACGGCACCGTGGATCGTCCTCGGGAGCTCGGTCGGAATCAAGGGCACCGTCTCTCCCCATCCTGCCGGAACGCGCGTCACGCTCCAGAAGGCCGGTTCGGGCTCCTGGGTGCGCGTGGCTACCGCAGGGGTCTCTGCGGGCGGTGGCTACTCCTTCACCGTCAAGCCCGGTGCGTCGGGCACCGCGACCTTCCGCGTCACGACGACCGGCGGCAGTTCGGCGAGCGTGCCGGTGCCGGTGCTGCGCTGGAGCTATCTCGGCGACGTCTACGCCCATCCCACGGTCGGCGATCTGAACACCGAGACGATGGACGTGAACGGCGCCAGCGACGAGCATCCGGTCGCGCTCGACGCCGGCTGTTACAACGGCTACTACGGCGATGCGTGGGTGGACTACCCCCTCGCGAAGAAGTACGAGACGCTCACCGCGACGATGGGCCTCGGCGGGTATGTCGAGACGGGCTCGACCGGCAGCTACGAGGTGATCGGCGCCGGCAAGACGCTCGCGTCCGGCAAGCTCGTTCCCGGCGCGTCGAAGAAGATCAGCGTCTCGCTGGCCGGCCTGGCGAGCGTCCGCCTGAAGATCAACGTCCCGGATCCGAACGACGCCGGGGGCTGCGGGCTCTCCTACACCGAGGTCGTCTTCGGCAACGCGCAGGTGCTCGGTCCCTAGCCAGTCCCTGTCAGGGAAATGGCTACACCTGGAGATAGAGCTTGAGCGCCGGGGCCGTGCGGCGTAGCTCGCGAAGCGCCTTGTTCTCCAGCTGACGCACGCGCTCCCGCGTGATGCCGAGGTCGGTGCCGAGCTCCTCGAGCGTCTGTGACGCCTGGCCGTCGAGTCCGTAGCGGCGCGCGAGCACGTACCGCATCCTCGGCTCGAGGGACGAGAGCGCCACCTCGAGCTCCGAGTCGCGAGCCGTGTCCGTCGTCACGTCGTGCGGCGAATCGGCCTTCTCGTCCTCGATCAGGTCGGAGTACATGCTCTCGCCGTCGCCGACCGGAGTCTCCAGCGAGACCGGATGGGCCACGAGCTCGAGCAGGCCGCCGACCTTCGTCGTCGGAATGCCGGCCTCGACCCCGATCTCCTCGTTCGTCGGGTCGCGGTTCAGCTTCTGGGTCAGCGTCCGGCGAGCACGCAGCACCTTCCGGACCTGATCGCCGACATGCACGGGCAGCCGGATCGTGCGGCCCTGGTCGGCGAGCGCACGCGAGATCGACTGGCGGATCCACCACGTCGCATAGGTCGAGAGCTTGTAGCCGAGCCGGTAATCGAACTTCTCGACCGCTCGGATGAGGCCCATGTTCCCCTCCTGGATCAGGTCGAGGAGCGGGACATCGGCCTTGGTGTAGTTGCGCGTGATCGACATCACGAGGCGGAGGTTCGACTCGATCAGCCGCCGCTTCGCGGCCTCGTCGCCCATGTCCTTGCGGCGCGCGAGCTCACGCTCCTCGGACGGCGTCAGGAGCCTCCCGTCCCCGAGCTGGCGAACATAGAGCTTGAGCGGATCGGCCGAGACGAGGCGCTCCTCGGCCGTGAGCTGGGCGTTGTCCGGCTCGTCCTCGTCGACCTCGGGCGCAGCCGGGTCGTCGAGGGACGGCAGGAGCTCGACGATCGGCTCCGAAGTCTCCTGCTCGAAATGGGGTTGCGAGACAGCCACGCCTACCGTCGCTATCGGCCTTCGGGGGTCGATTCTTGAGGGCACGCTCGATTCCCGGGTATGACTCTGAACAGGAGACCAGGCTCAACCCGACCAACCTCCTGGCCGATCATCCGTCCTAAGCCCTAGGATCGTCCTCTTATGTGCGGAATCGCCGGATACAGCCTCTCGCCTCATTCGCGGCTCGATCGCACGCTCGCCGCGCAAGCGCTCCTGGCCGCGATTGCAGAGCGCGGAACCGACGCGGTCGGGTACGCCTACGCGGCTCGCGGTGAGGCGGTCGTCGTGAAGCAGCGCACCCCGGCTTCGAAGCTCCTCGAGCAGGTCGCGGTGCCGGACGGCGCCACGGAGCTGCTCCTCCACGTGCGCGACTTCACGAAGGGGCATCCCTCGATCGATGCGAACAACCACCCGGTCCGTCACGGGCCCGTGATCGGGGTGCACAACGGGCGGATCCTGAACGACGACGAGCTCCTCGCCGAACACGCCTGCGCGCGGGCCGAGCCCCGGATGACCGTCGACTCCGAGGCAGTCTTCGCCGTGGCGGCGCACTCGCGCAGCGAGGCGCCCGCATTCGAGTCGCTCTACGGGACGATGGCCGCCGCCTGGCTCGACGAGCGGCGCCCCGACGTCGTCCACGTCGGCCGGGGAGTAGGACGGCCGCTGTGGCTCGGCGAATGGCGTGAGGGCACCCTGTTCGCCTCGACGGAGTATGCGCTCGAGGTGGCCGAGAGCTACTGCGGTCTCGAGTTGCGCAAGCGCCGCGTCGAGGACGGCACCGTTCTCGCGCTCCATCACGGGAACGTCGTACGCAGGCAGCGGTTCCGCCCGCCGGCCTACAGCGAGCCGGACCCGCTGCCCGAGCCGCGCGGAATCCAGGAGCGCGATTCGTGCCTCCGCCGTCTCGCTTCGATCGCGGCCGCGGCTTAGGAGCTCACGCTTCCGTCCGGGTCCACGTGCGCTCCCTGCTCGAGGAGCCGCTTGCGGATCAGGAACTGGAACGTGGCCCAGGCGCCGCGTCGTGAGTCGAACATGCGGTAGACCTGCCATTCGGTCAGCATCCCGGGCGTCGTCTTGCGAAGGGATGCCCACTCGGCGAACTTCGGTAGCCGCCCGATCTCCACGGCGAGCTCGACGCCCTGCTCGATCGCGCGTTCGAGCCGTTCCTCGCCGAGGGCGATGTCGTAACCGGCCTCGCGGAGCGCCGCGCTCAACGAGCCGAACGTGTGCCAGTAGAGCGATTTCGACGGCATCCGGCCGCGGCGCTCGTCGAGATCGCGGGCCGTCGGCATCCTGCCGAGCTCCTCGCCGAGCGCCCGCAGGACCTCAAGTAGCTCCTCACGTGTCGCGAACCGTCGCGGGACGAGGCCGGCCGCGCGCTTTGCCGCATTCCACGTGCCGAAATGCTCGATCACCGTCTGCGGATGCACGTGGGTGTCGGGGTCCGCTGCGAACTCCTTCATCGTCGGCGAACGCCCGAGCCGCGCTGCGTGCGAGCGGAGCTCGGAGAGGATCTGCTCGTCGGAGTAGCGCTTGCGGATCGCGGTCTGGAACGAGGCGAGCTCTGCCGGATCGATGCCGTCGATCGCTCGATATGACCGTTTCGCTGCCATGCAACAAATGGTAGATCATGCTGCAGTTTTTACAAGTAGGGCCGATTTTTGGAGAACGGGGCGACGCTCCGGGCACCGGGTACGCTCAGGCGATGCTGCTCGGGCTCGAGGTTGCAACCGCACGCTCCGTGGGCGCCCTCTCGCGCCTCGCGGGTCGTGGAGGCGGGACGACACTCCCGGGGAAGCTGCTCCTGACCGTCGATGCCGGCGCGATCGACCGCCTCGCGGCGCAGCTCACGAACGGCTCGGTGCTCGTCTCCGCGACGAACGGGAAGACGACGACGACGGCGATGGTCGCCGAGATCCTTGCCGGGGATCCCCGTGGTGGTCGCCTTGCCTACAACCACTCCGGCGCGAACCTGCTCTCCGGGGTCGCCTCCACCCTCCTCGCCTCGCGGGGCGCCGAACTGGGCCTCTTCGAGGTCGACGAGGCGGCCCTACCCGAGGTTGCGCGGCGCGTTCGTCCACGGGTCGTTGCGCTCGGAAACCTCTTCCGCGATCAGCTCGACCGCTACGGAGAGCTCGAGCTCGTGGCCGAGCGATGGCGTGAGGCGGTGGCGGAGCTCGGCGAGGCGGTACTGGTGGTGAACGCCGACGATCCGCTGCTCGGCGAGCTCGCGCGCGGTCACACCCCGACCGTCACCTACGGGCTCGACGATCCGCGGCATGCGCGAATATCGCTCCAGCATGCGGCCGACTCGACCTACTGCCCCGTTTGCGGCTCGCCGTACGTCTACGCGGCCGCGTATGTAGGGCATCTCGGCGACTACCGCTGCCCGAACGGCCATGTTGCCCGGCTTCCGCTCGACATCGCCGCGCGGGAGATCGAGCTGCGCGGGCTCGAGGGAACGGACTTCACGCTCTCGACGCCCGAAGGCAGGACGCGCGTCCGGCTTGCCCTCCCGGGGCTCTACAACGTCTACAACGCGACGGCGGCCGCAGCGATTGCGCGGGCGCTCGGGGCCTCGGCCGAGGCGATCGCGGCCGGACTGAAGCGGTTTACGGCTGCCTTCGGCCGCTTCGAGCGGATCGAGGCGGGCGACCGGCGCCTGTTGATGCTCCTGATCAAGAATCCCGCCGGGGCAAACGAGGCGGTGCGGACACTGCTGGACGGCTCTCCCCCACGCGTTGCCGTTGTGGCCCTCAACGACGCAATCGCAGACGGCCGCGACGTCTCGTGGATCTGGGACGTCGACTTCGAGCCGCTGCTCCAGGGACTCGAGCAGGTCGTGGTGTCGGGCGATCGCGCGGCAGAGCTTGCTCTGCGCTTTGCCTACGGCGGGCTCGCCCGCGAGCGGATCGAAGTCGTGCCCGACCTCCAAACGGCCCTGGACCGCGGGCTCGAGCTGACGCCGCCGGGCGGGGAGCTCGTCGTGCTTCCGACCTACACGGCGATGCTCGGCCTCCGCGGAATCGTCGCGGGGCGCGGTCTTGTGCCCGAGTTCTGGGAACGGCCATCGTGAAGATCCACGTCGGCCACCTCTATCCCGGGTACCTGAACATCTACGCGGACCGCGGCAACATCGCCGTGCTCGATGGGCGTGCAAGGGCGCGCGGGCACGAGCTCGTCGTGACGCCGATCGGTCTCGGCGACCCCCTTCCCACCGAGGTCGACCTCTACTACATCGGAGGCGGCCAGGATCGCGAGCAGGAACTGGTCGCGCCGGATCTCGCGGCCCGCAGCGAGGCGCTGCGGGAGGCCGTCTCGGACGGCGCCGCCTTTCTCGGAGTCTGCGGGGGCTACCAGTTCCTCGGCCGGTTCTACCGCGACCGGGCCGGCAAGGAACTGCCGGGGCTCGGCCTGCTTCCGCTCGAGACGATCGCCGGCGAGAAGCGGATGATCGGGGATGTCCTCCTCGAATGTGCCTGGGCCGCCGAGACGATCGCCGGGTTCGAGAACCACGCCGGGCGAACGCTGCTCGACGAGGGCGCCGAGCCGCTCGGCCGTGTGATCTCCGGCTTCGGCAACGACGGCGCCTCGGGATTCGAGGGTTGCCGCTCCGGACGGATCTACGGCACGTACCTTCACGGGCCGCTGCTGCCGCGCAATCCCTGGCTTGCGGATCGCCTGCTGGCCGACGCACTCGCGCACCTGACCGGTCAGCCCATCGAGCTCGAACCGCTTCCCGACGAGCTCGAACACCTCGCGCACTCCGTCGCCGCGGAGCGCGCCAGAACGCGCGGTGGGCGAACCTAGCGGATCCAGAGCGATCCGAGGTACACCGCCGGATCGCCCGGCCGCCAGCGCTCGACGAACCGCTTCATCGGCGGGTGCACCACGATGTCGGCCATCTCCTCGAGCGAGAACAGGCGCAGACCGCGGACGGCGACGTCGTGGGACTCCATGTCCTCGAGCGAGCGGTGCGAGAGGTCGGTTCCGAAGACGACGTGAACGACGTGCCGCTGGCCGGGCGTCCAGGCGGGTGCGATCGACTCGGCCACCGCGATCGGGCCCTCGAACACGAACTCGTCGCCCAGGCCGAGCTCCTCGTCGAGCTCGCGGCGGAGGGCGTCGTCGAGCGTCTCACCGCCCTCCACCCCGCCTCCGGGAAGGAGCCAGTACTCCTTCCCGGGCTTCTCCTGGCGGCACAGGAGCACCCGCTCCTGCCAGCGGATGAGCGCTGAGACGCGGATTCGCGGTACGGCCGTCATCAGTGGAGCGAGGATCCGAAGCCGCGTACCCCCCGCTCCGAGTCGGGCAGCTCGTCGACCTCGACGAGCTCGAGCTCGGGCACCGGCAGCACCACGAGCTGGGCGATGCGCATCCCGACCTCGACCACGAACGTCTCGCCGGGATCGGTGTTCAGCAGGTTGACGAGCAGCTCTCCCCGGTAGCCGGAATCGACGAGCCCGGGAGTGTTCACGATCGTGATCCCGTGCTTCGCCGCCAGGCCAGAGCGCGGCTGGACGAACCCTGCGAAGCCTTCCGGGATCGCGACCGCGAGCCCCGTCGGGACGAGCGCCCGCGCCCCCGCGGCGAGCTCGATCCGCTCGCAGGAGGAGAGGTCGAGACCCGCGTCGCCACTGTAGGCGCGTGCGGGGAGCACGGCCTCGTCGCGCACCCGCCGGATCGGCAGCTCGATCAGGCGCTCTCCCGCCGGGCCGCGTCGGCGATCAGGAACGGGGCGTAGCGCGTGAGGACGTGGCGAGGGAGCTTGGCGACGACGAGCACGCCGTCGGGTGTGTCCTCTCGCTGCTCGATCGGGGCGCCGAGGGCATAGAGCTCCGACAGCCGCGCGCCCTCGTCGTAGGGGATCAGAAGCCGGACCGGCTCGAAGCGGTTCGCGAACCTCTCCGCGACGCGCGCCTTGAGCTCTTCGAGGCCCTCCCCGGTGACGGCCGAGACCTGCGGCGCGTCGGGGAAGCGGTTCTCGAGTCGGCGGCGGCCGATCTCGTCGACCCGGTCGATCTTGTTCAGCACGACCTGCACGGGGAGCTCGGCAGCCCCGATCTCGTCGAGTACCTCCTCGACGGCCGCGACCATCGCGTCGAGCTGGTCGTCACGCGCGGACGCGTCGGCCACGTGCAGCACGATGTCGGCGACGAGCGTCTCCTCGAGCGTCGCCGCGAAGCCTTCGACGAGCTGGTGGGGCAGGCGCCGGATGAAGCCGACGGTGTCGGTGACGAGGTAGCGGCGCCCCTCGAACTCGAAGCCCCGAGTGGTCGGGTCGAGTGTCTCGAAGAGCCGGTTCTCGACAGAGACCTCTGCGCCGGTGAGCGCATTCAGGAGTGTCGACTTCCCCACGTTCGTGTACCCGGCGAGCGCGATCGTCGGCACCTGCGTGCGACGGCGCTCCTTGCGCCGGGTGTCGCGCTGACGGCTCAGATCCTTGAGGCGGCGCTTCAGCACCGACACGCGCCGGCGGGCGAGCCGGCGGTCCGTCTCGAGCTGGGACTCGCCGGGGCCGCGCGTGCCGACGCCGCCGCCGAGGCGCTCGAGGTGCTGCCACATGCCGCGCATGCGCGGGAGGTTGTACTCGAGCTGTGCGAGCTCGACCTGGAGCTTCCCCTCGGCGCTGACGGCGTGCTGGGCGAAGATGTCGAGGATCAGCTGGGTGCGGTCGATCACGCGCGAGCCGATCGCATCCTCGAGGTAGCGCTGCTGCACCGGGTCGAGCTCGCCGTCGACGAGAACGCTCTCGGCGTCGGACTCGTCGAAGGCCTTCTTCAGCTCCTCGAGCTTGCCCTTTCCGACGTAGGTGCGCTGCGCTGCGCGGGCACGATGCTGCACGATCCGGCCGACCGGTTCGACACCGGCTGTGCGCGCCAGCTCCTCGACCTCGGCCAGCTCGTCGTCGGGATCGGCCCCCTGGGCCAGGACCGCGAGGACGAACCCGCGCTCCGGCTCCTGGGAACGTGGAATCATCAGACCCATTATGCCCGCCGAATCGCCCGGATCAGCTCTCGCCGCCCGCACGCTCGCTCTCGTCGACATCCACTCGCCGTCGCGAGGGGAGTCGAGCCTGTACGAGTACGTGAAGGCAAGCGTCGACGTCCCCCTCGTCTACGACGACGGCGAGACCCTTCTCTACGCGATGCGTTCCGGCAAGCCGCTCGTTCTGCTCTCGGGCCATACCGACACGGTTCCGGCGCAGGGGAACATCCCGGGACGGATCGAGGGCGGCATCGTGCACGGCCTCGGGGCGAGCGACATGAAGGGCGGGCTTGCGGTGATGATCGAGCTGGCCGCCTGGGGCGCAGAGGCGGAGCTCGCGTACGACCTCGGATGGCTGTTCTTCCCCCGCGAGGAGCTCGGGCCGGAATGGAACCCTCTGCCGGCGGTGTTCGAGGCCGCGCCGGCGATCGACGAGGCCGCGCTCGTGATCTGCCTCGAGCCGACCGACAACACGCTGCAGCTCGGCTGCCTCGGGAACATCAACGCCCGAGTCGTGTTCGAGGGGCGTGCTTCGCACTCGGCGCGTCCGTGGCTGGGCGTGAATGCGATTGCGCTCGCGCTCCGGGGGCTCGCCGGCGTGCTCGAGCTCGAGCCGAACGACGTCGAGATCGACGGGCTCGTCTTCCGAGAGGTCGTCAGCGTCACGCAGATCGACGACTGCGGGAACGCAGCGAACGTGATCCCGGCCCACGTGGAGGCGACCATCAACTACCGCTTCGCCCCCACCCGCACGCAGGCCGAGGCGGAAGCGCGGCTGGCCGAGCTCGTCGGGGCGCCCATCGAGATCATCTCCTCGGCGGCCGCGGCGCACGTCGCGCTCGACTCGCCGCTCGTCCAGCACCTCCGTGAAGCCGGCAGCTTCAGGGTCGAGCCGAAGCAGGCATGGACGAACGTCGCCGACTTCGCGGGACGCGGCCTCGACGCACTGAACCTCGGGCCAGGCGGCACGCGCTACGCGCACACCGCGGACGAGCAGGTCGAGATCGCCGAGCTCGAGCGGACGTTCGAGGCGCTGCGCCTGTTCCTCGCGGGGTAGCTTCCGGCGATGCACCTCTCGCCGCTTCTCGCGGAGCTCTCGCAGTACCCGTTCGCGCGTCTCGACGCGTGGCGTGCCGAGGCGCGGGCGCGCGGCGTGGACGTGATCGACTTCGGCGTCGGCGATCCCCGCGAGCCGACGCCGTCGCTCGTGCGGGAGGCGCTCGTCGCCGGGCTTCGCGATGTGTCCTCGTATCCGCGGGCCGTCGGGCTACCGGAGTATCGAGCCGCCGTCGCGGCTTGGCTGTCGTCGCGGTTCGGCGTCGAGACGGATCCGGACGTCGAGATCGTGCCGACGCTGGGCTCGAAGGAGGCGATCTTCTCCTTCGCGCAGATGGCGCTCGGCGACAAGCGGGTCGTCGCGGTCCCCGAGCCGGGCTATCCGGTCTACGAGCGGGGAGCACTGTTTGCGGGGGCGCAGGTCATGACGGTGCCGCTGCGCGAGGGCGCTGCCTGGCTGCCCGATCTCGACGCGATCGATTTCTGGGACGAGATCGGGCTTTTCTGGACGTGCTATCCGAACAACCCGACCGGCGCCACGGCGCCACTCTCCTTCTACGAGGAGCTGGCGGGCCGCGCGCGCGAGCACGGGTTCCTGCTCTGCTCCGACGAGGCCTACTCGGAGCTCTGGTTCGGCGAGGAGCCGGCTTCGGCGCTGCAGGTGGCGAACCGGGAGAACGTGGTCGTGTTCAACACGCTCTCGAAGCGTTCGTCGATGACCGGCTACCGCTGCGGGTTCGTGTGCGCGCCGCCGGTGGTCGCCGATGCACTGCGCGCGTTTCGCCCGACCGTCGGGACGGCACCGCAGGAGTTCGTGCAGCGGGCCGGCGTCGCAGCGCTCGGCGACGAGACCCACGTCGAAGCGGTGCGCGACGTCTATCGCCGCAAGCGCGACGCGCTCCTTCCTATCCTCCGGTCGGGCGGCCTTCGGCTCGCGGGAGGCGATGCGACCTTCTTCCTGTGGCTCGCCGTCGACGGCCCGTCCGAGGCATTTGCGGTTCGCCTGCTCGACGAGGGAATCCTCGTCGCCCCCGGCTCCTTCTTCGGTCCGGCCGGCGAGGGCTACGTGAGGATGGCGCTCGTCCCGACAGAGGCCGAGTGCGAGCGAGCGGGCGACATTCTCGCAAAGGTCCTATGAGCCCGGCGCTCCAGCCACGCGCTGCTTGCGGTACCTGGCACCGGACATGGCTCGCGTGAACATGAATACTTCGGACATGACCACCGAGGACACGATTGCGGCGCTCGACCGCGGAGAGATCCGCGTCGCCGAGCCCTCGGGCGACGACTGGGTCGTCAACGAGGAGGCGCAGGCTGCGATCCTCGACTACTTCCGGACGCAGGCGATGGAGCCGCGGGAGGTCGGGCCGTTCGAATACCACGACAAGATCCCCCTGAAGTCGGGATACGAGGAGCTCGGTGTCCGCGTCGTGCCGCCTGCGGTGGCGCGCTACGGGTCGTTCCTGTCCCGTGGTGTGATCCTGATGCCCTCGTACGTCAACATCGGCGCCTGGGTCGGACCAGGGACGATGGTGGACACCTGGGCGACG
Source organism: Gaiellaceae bacterium (assembly GCA_036271235.1). GTDB lineage: Bacteria > Actinomycetota > Thermoleophilia > Gaiellales > Gaiellaceae > PALSA-600. The sequence continues at coordinate 107,052 of DATBBA010000014.1, read as the reverse complement.
GTCGGGTCCGGCGCCCAGATCGGGGCGGGCGTGCACCTCGCCGGCGGTGTCGGGATCGGCGGTGTGCTCGAGCCGCCCGGTGCGCGCCCGGTCATCGTCGAGGACGGCGCGTTCATCGGCTCCCGGGCGATCGTGACCGAGGGCGTCCGGATCGGACGGGAGGCGGTGCTTGCACCGAACGTCTCGCTGACCGCGTCGGTTCCGATCATCGACGTCACCGGCCCGGAGCCCGTGGATCATCGCGGCCATGTCCCTGCGCGCGCCGTCGTCGTCCCGGGCACGCGCCCGAAGACGTTCCCGGCGGGCACCTACCACCTCTCGTGCGCCCTGATCATCGGCTACCGCACCGAGTCGACCGACCTGAAGACCTCGCTGAACGACGCCCTGCGCGAGTTCGGCGTCGGTTCCTAGACGGACTTTCTCAGGCGGTGAAGCCGCCGCCGCTGCTCTTGTGAGCCTTGACCCCGAGGTTCTTCGCGCTCTGCTCGGCCGCGTGGAGCCCGACCTTCTCCGCATCTGCGAACGTGGTCCCCTTCGCGACGAAGGTGTAGAGCCCTGAAAGCGTGTTCCCGTGAACCTGGTAGACGGCGACGCCGGTCTGCGACGTGTGCTTCTTGCCCTTGGTGACGACGATCTGGATCCGCACGGCGATCGCTCCCTGCGGCACGTGAGCACCCTTCAGAAGCGCGACCTTGTAGGTCTCCGTGATCCCACCCTGCTTGAGCACCGCCGGCTTCTTGGCGCAGGCCTTCGCGACCGCCGTGACCTCGTTCATCGCCACGGCCGCCCCGCCCGGTACGTAGGTCACGACCTCGTTCGACACGGTCACGCCGGCGCCGGAATGCGTGTAGCGAACCTGGAGGCGGCCCGTGCGCAAAACCTCGCTCGGGTAGCTCGCGCCGCAGAGATCGAGCGTCGCTTCGCCGATGATGCTGTTGCCGAACGGGTAGGCCGCGACCTTGTAGCCCGATCCGACTTGAGAGCCGCTCAGCACCACGTGGCTCAGGTTCGGCGCCGGAAGCAGCTGGAAGCTGCGCGCGCTGGCAGCGAAGAGCGGCCCGTACTTGGGCCACATCGCGCGCGGCGCCACATAGATGATCCCGTATTCGATCTGGTCGTGGACGAACAGATACTCGTCGGTCTCGTTGGGCAGGCCCTTCTCGGACAGATGAAGGAGATACCCCGTGCCGGCCGCGAGCTTCACCGGCGTCGAGACCGCCGAGACCTTCTTGCCGAGCGATTTCTTCAGCGCCGCGATCGTCTGGGCGACGACCTCTGTCCCGGAGACGCTGCCGACGCGCACAGCGCCGGCGTCCATGTAGACGTTGCCCTTCGCGGCCGGGTCGATCGCCGCGAGCCGCAGAGCCGCGTTCTGACTCGCCTGCTGAACGAACGCCTTGAAGGTCGGGACCTTCTCGAGCTGTTTCAGCCGTGCCGCGCCGAGGCTTCCCACGTCGACCCACGAGGACGGCAGCTTCAGGGCGAATCCGCCTGTCGGTACCGGATAGAGCTTCATCGACTCCGCCGACGCAGACACCGGAAGGATCACGCAGACGAGCGCCAACATCGCAAGCACCGAACGGAACATTCCCCTCAAGATAGAGACTCCATCCGCCGAGCGGGGCCCGTCAACAGCGCGTTGCCGTTCTCGACGGCCACCTCGAGGTCCCCGCCGGGGAAGCGGACGGTCGCTTGCCCACCGCCGAGGGCGGCCACGACCGCGATCGCGCTCGACCCGGATGCACGGGTCTCGCCGACGCCGCGCTCCCAGACCCGCGCCTCGATGGTGGCCGGGTCAAGGCGCCGCGCAACCTGGACGTTCGTGCGGTTCGGGAAGCGAGGATGCGTCTCGAGGAGCGGGCCGACCCGGTCGAGCTCGGCCGGATCTCCCTCGACCACCGCATGGGGATTGCCGACGTCGACGGGGGTGAAGCGGACGCCCTCGAGCTCTTCGGGCGGGCCGACGAGGACGGCGCCCATGTCCTGCTCGACGAGGCCGCCTCCGAGCATGCGCGCACGAACGTCACGCTTCCCGAGCTGAACCGTGATCTCGGTCGCACCGGTGAGCTCGGCGAGCCAGCTCGCCGCGATCCGCGTGCCGTTGCCGGACATCTCCGCAAGCGACCCGTCGGGATTCCAGATCGCGATCCGGAGCCAATCCTTGCCGCGGCTGCGAACCTCGAGGATTCCATCCGCATCGCCGACCCGCTCGCGGACGGCCGCCGCGTCGAGCGGCTCCTCAGCGACCAGGTAGACGTTTCCCTGCGCCTGCCAGCGCGACGATCTCATCCGCGTTCTCCTCGGGTGGACGGGCTCCGTCGAGGGTAGCCGCCACGTTGAGACGCCGGAGCCACTTGCGTTGATACCGCGCCAGGCGCCGCGTGGCGAGCGCGACCGCCTCGGCAGCCTCCGCGACCGGGAGCGTCGCGAACTGCTCGAGCCCGAGAACCTTGCGGGCTGTCGTGGAGAGCGGGCCTGCCCAGGCCGTCTGCGCCTCCGTGACCGCTCCCGCGGAGATCATCGACTCGACGCGCGCTTCGATCCGGGCATCGAGCTCGTCGTTCGCCAGGTCGAGCCCGACGAGCACCGTGGGGTGCCGGACCGCGTCGCTCCAGAGCCGGTCGACGTCGGGGACGAGCGAGCCGCCCGCCTCGGCGAGCTCGAGGGCGCGGATCACCCTGCGTCTGTCGTTTGGGTGGACACGTGCGCCCGCCGCCGGGTCACGCTCGACGAGCACCGCATGGGCGCTGTCTGGGCCGAGCTCGTCGTAGACGGCGCTCCAGCGCTCACGGGCGCCGGCGGCCGGCGCGGGTGGCAGTTCGAGAACGCTCAGGGCGGCGCGAAAGTAGAGCCCGGTGCCCCCGACGACGATCGCCGTCCCTCCGTCGGCGACGATCTCGTCGATCGCCTCGTGCGCGAGCCGCTGGTATTCGCCGACCGACACCTCGCGGTCGAGCGGGATCACCCCTACGAGCCGTGCGGGATAGTGGGGCGCCGCCGTGAGCACCGGAATGCCCGCGTAGAGCGCGGCGGAGTCGGCGGAGACGATCTGCCCGCCCAGTCGCTCCTGGAGCGCGAGCGCGACCGCGCTCTTGCCAGCGGCGGTCGGGCCGAAGAGCGCGACGACCGGGATCAGACCGCGGTGGTCTTGAAGGCGAGCTCGATCTCGCCCGGCACCCGCTCGGGCACGATCTCGCGATTCTCCTCGGGATGCGCGGCGCGCCATTCGAGGAACCACTCGACCGCGCGGGGAATCCCGGCGTCGAGCGGCGTTCGCGGCTGCCAGTCGAGCAGGGCGCGCGCCTTGCGGACGTCGGCGACGTAGTGGGTCACCTCGCCCCGCAGCGAGGGTTTGTAGGCGATCTCCGGCGTGACCCCGAGTGCACCGGCGATCAGCTCCGCCGCCCGGACGAGCGTGTTGCCCTGACCGAAGGCGAGGTTGATGGTCTCGTTCGTCACCGCCCCGCTCGAGAGCCCCTCGACCCCGCGGACGATGCCGTCGATGCAGTCGTCGATGTAGGTGAAGTCGAGCACCTTCTCGTCGCCGCCGTAGACCGTGATCGGCTCTCCGCGGCTGAGCTGGTGCATGAAGAGCGGCAGCACCCGCTCCATCCGCTGCAGGTCCGAGTCGTAGCGCCCGTAGACGTTCGAGAACCGGAACACGAGGTACTTGAGCCCGTAGCACTTGGCGTAGGAGTAGATGAAGCCCTCCGAGCTGATCTTCGATGCCGAATAGGGGCTCTCCGTGAACGCGAAGTCGGCGGCGGCCTCCCCGTATTCGTCGAAGCGGTGCACGTCGCCGTAGACCTCGCGCGTGGACGAGAAGACGAGCGGCAGCTCGAGCGCGCGGCAGTACTCGAGGATGTTGAACGTCATCATCACGTTCTCCAGCGCCCGCTGGGGCTGCTGGACGAGCTGATGGACCTTCGCGTGCGCGGCGAGATGGATCACCAGGTCGACCTCGGGATAGTCGATCTCGTTGATCCCACCGCGGTAGGGCGTATAGAAGCCGGCCAGGTTCTGGGGCATCGTCGAGAACCGTTTCTCTCCCCACCACGTGTTCAGCCGCTTGTCCACGCCGTAGACGACATGGCCGTCGGCGATGAGCTGCAGGGCGAGGTTCGTGCCGATCTGGCCGGACGAGCCGGTGACGAGGATGCGCATGAAGCTCTAAGCCTGCCAGGCGGGCCCGACGGGGACGAGGGCCTCCTGCGTTCCGCGCAGCGTGGTCGAGGTTGCACGGTCGATCCGGACGTCCACGAGGTCGCCGGCCTCGGCGTCGCCCGAGAAGTTCACGGTCGTGTTGCGGCGGGTGCGGCCGCGGAGCAGGGTCTCGTCGGTCCGCGACGGTCCCTCGACGAGGACCTGCTCGATCCGGCCGACCCGCGCCGCGTTCCGTTCGGCGGCGAGCCGCTGCGTCACCTCGACGAGCCGCTCCATGCGCTCGATCTTGAGCTCGTGCGGAACCTGATCGGGCATCGTCGCCGCCTCCGTGCCGTGGCGCGGCGAGTAGACGAAGGTGAAGGCGCTCTCGAAACCGACCTCCTCGACGACCTCGAGGGTCTGCTCGAAATCGGCGTCGGTCTCGCCGGGGAACCCGACGATGATGTCCGTTCCGAGCGCGACGTCGGGAATCGCCGCCCGGAGCCTTCCCGCAAGCTCGACGAAGCGCTCGCTCGTGTAGGTGCGCCGCATCGCCTTCAGCACACGCGAGGAGCCCGACTGGAGCGGCAGATGCACGTGCTCGCAGACCGCCTCGCACTCGGCCATCGCTGCGATCACCGGCTCGCGAAAGTCCTTCGGATGCGGGCTCGTGAAGCGGATCCGCTCGATGCCCGGCACCGCGTCGCAGGCGCGGAGCAGCTCTCCGAACTCGGTGCGGATGCCCGGTGCGAGGTCGCGGCCCCAGGAGTTCACGTTCTGGCCGAGCAGCGTGATCTCGCGCACGCCCTCGAGCGCGAGGCGGGTGACCTCGGCGACGAGCTCGCCCGGACGGCGGCTCTGCTCCCGGCCGCGCACCGACGGGACGATGCAGTACGAGCACACCGAGTTGCAGCCCATCGAGACCTGCACCCACGCCTGGAACGACCGCTCGCGATGCATCGGCAGGGTGGCGGCGAAGGCGCGTTCGTCGAGCCCGAACCGCCCGCGGGCAACCCCCTCTCCACCCGCGCCGAGCCAGTCGGCGAGATGGGCGATCGAGCCCGGCCCGAACGCGACGTCGACGTCCGGGTAGAGCTCGAAGATCCGCTCCCGCTGGGCCTCGGCGTAGCAGCCGCCGACCGCGATCACGCGGCCCGGGTCGCGCCGTTTCCGCGCGGCCGCCTCCCCGAGGTAGGCCGCGAGCTTCGTGTCGGGCTTCTCGCGGATCGTGCACGTGTTGAAGACGACGACGTCGGCCTCGTCGGCGCTCACGGCCTCGCCGAGCCCGAGCTCCTCGAGCATGCCCTTGATCCGCTCGGAGTCGTGAGCGTTCATCTGGCAGCCGAACGTGGTGACGAAGTAGCGCCGGGCCATCGCCGAAGGGTACCGGCCGGCCTCCGCAACGTTCGTCGGCCTTCACGAGCCTGCCGCGAACTCGGTCGGGCCCGCCGACGAACTGCGCGCCGCGGTCGGTCACGCCGTCGAGCCGGGCCTCGCATCGTTCCTGGGCAGATCGGCCGGGCCGCGCTAGATTGCAGGCATGTTCCGGGGTCTCGCAGCGGTCGCGCTGCTCGCTGTCTGTCTCGGAACCACGTGTGCGGAGGCCTCGGCGAAGGGCATCCAGCACTTCTTCTTCGGGCCGGGCGTCACCACGAGCTGCGAGATGAACATCGGCGTCCCGAAGATCCCGACCTCGGTCTACTGCCAGACCTACCCGCACACCGAGAGCGTGATCCTCAGCCCGAAGGGAAAGCTGACGATCTGCCACGGGAACAATTGCATCGGCAATCCCCCCGAGCAGATCCCGACGCTCGTCTACGGCTCGTGGATCGACGGCGGCCCGTTTCGCTGCACCTCGAAGCGGGCGGGTGTGCAGTGCGTGGTTCGGAGCACCGGACACGGCTTTCTGATCGCCCCGACCTCGATCAAGCGGGTCTGACGCGACGATGGTGATCGTACGGGCGACGCCGGAGACGCTCGCCCGGCTCCACGACGCCGTCTGCACGCTCGTGCGTGACGCCGTCGAGGGAGGCGCCTCGATCGGGTTCGTGACGCCGCTTCGAGACGGCGAGCTGGCGGCCTATCTCGAGGGCGTTCGGGCCGATGTCGAGAGCGGCGTTCGATGTGTGCTGCTCGCGAAAGAGGGCGAAGACGTGCGGGGAATGGCCCAGCTCGAGCTCGCCGCGAAGGCGAATGCGCGGCACCGGGCCGAGGTGCAGAAGGTGATCGTTCGCCGCGACGCGCGTCGGCGCGGTCTCGCGACTCAGCTCATCACCGAGATCGAAGCGGTGGCCCGCGCGAACGGGCGGACACTGCTCGTGCTCGACACGATCAGCGGAAGCGAAGCGGATCCCCTGTACCGCCGGCTCGGTTACATCGAGGCGGGGTCGATCCCGGGGTATGCGGCGATGCCGTGGGGAGAGCTCGCGCCCACTACCGTCTTCTACAAGGAGCTTTGAGCTACGCGACGCCTCGCGACCGGCATACCATTCGCACGTGGGGGCTCTTGAGAGGTCGAGGCAGCGGATACCGCGCCGGGTGCGGATCGCGTTGGACTGGCTGGTCACGATCGCGGTCGCCGTCGGCTTCGTGCTCGCGTTCGAGGCGGAGGTCGCGCGCCCGTACCAGATCCCCTCGTCGTCCATGGAGCCGACGCTGCATTGCGCCCGACCCGCGGTCGGCTGCAAGTCGTCCTTCTCGGATCGGGTGCTTGCCTGCGAGCTCTGCTACCGGTTCTCGTCTCCCGAACGCGGTCAGGTCGTCGTCTTCCATGCGCCGAAGGCCGCCGCGGAGAAGTGCGGCGAAGGCGGCGTGTACGTGAAACGGCTGATCGGCCTGCCCGGAGACACGATCCGTGAGGACGGCGCCGGTTTCGTGTGGGTCGACGGCAAACGGCTCGACGAGCCATACGTATCCACGGCGGCGAGGAGCGCCGACACCCAGTTCCGCTCGAAGGCCTGGCACGTGCCTGCCGGCGCCTACTTCATGATGGGCGACAACCGCGGCGAGTCCTGCGACTCGCGCGTCTGGGGAACGGTGCCACGCTCGGGCCTCGTCGGACCGGTGGTCGCGACCTACTGGCCGCCGAGCCGGCTTTCCGTCGATTCGTAGCCGGCGCCGTTCCTGACGCGGCGTCGCCGGCAGGCGCCTCGACGCGCTCACGTTGTGTTGCACGTCACAAGCGTTCGTGACTTGCAACACAAGCGGGTTGGGCCTGAAGGCACGCCGGCCAGCAGTTCCGGCTCGGTCAGCCCGAACGCCAGACGAGCAGAGCGAAGCCGAGCGTCTCGCCGTGCTCTGCGGCGAAGAGACGGCGCCGGCGAAAGCGATCCGCCCGCTCGATCAGCGCATCGACCCCGGGCTCATCGGGATTGTCGCCGGCGTAGCGGCCGAGGTTGAAGATGTAGGCCCACTCGTAGCGGTCCCAGTCGGCCCGGTCGGCCACTGCGAGGAAGTCGAGGCGAAGTCCATGGACATCGCCGGCACCGAGGAGAGTCGACAGATCCGTGAGCTCGTCTTCGGTAGCGCCGAGCGCGGCGAGAACCTCGGATTCGGGGGGATGGAGCCAGTAGCCCTCGCCGACCACGACGTACCCGCCGGGCCTCACGAGCTCGGTGAGGCGCGTCAGCGTCGTCTCGAGGCCACCGAGGGCGTGCGTCGAGCCGACGCAGCACGCGGCCGCGTACGTCCCGGCCGAGGCGATGATCGCCGAGGCATCGCGAGCCTCGAAGACGAGGTGCTCCGACGAGGTTCGCGCAGCCGCCTGTTCCCGTGCGGTCGCGATCTGCTCCTCGTCGACGTCGATCCCGTGCCCTCCCGCACCGGTGTCCTCGGCGATGCGCAGGAGCAGCTCCCCCCTGCCGCAACCGACGTCGAGCACGCGATCGGAAGGCTCGAGCGCGAGCAGCTCGATCAGAGCGTCGAACGCGGCCTCGGGGATCGGGTTGTGGAACGGCAGGTCGCCGTGCGCGATCAAGCCGGCGCGGCTCGGAGAGATCAAGCCGGGGCCGCGGCGTCGGTGGGTGCGAGGTGCTCGACGATTCCGAGCGCGTTCCCGGACGGGTCGCAGATTGTCGCGAGCAGACGTTCTGTCCCATCGGCGCTCGGCGGCCGGGCGACGCTGCCGCCGCTCGACGCAACCGCCGACAGCGCGTGGTCGACGCTGTCGACCGAGATCCACGTCAGGAGCCCGCCGTCGGGCGCCGGCCGCCGGTCGGCCACGAACTGCCCGATCAGCCCGGGCGCCTCGAAGCTCGAGTGCGACGCGTCGAGCTGCCAGCCGAACACGCTCTCGTAGAACGCCGGCGTCGCCGCGAGATCGTCGACCGGGATCTGGAGGTAGCAGACGGCGCCGTGCCGAAGCGTCGTGCGGAGCGCGTCGTGCGACTCGTCGCGGCTCATCGAGCGGAATGCTAGTCGGAAGCGTCCAGCTCGCCCGCGTCGGCTCCGAGCGCCGACTCGATCGTCTCGAACGAGAATCCGCGGCGTGCAAGGCGCGCTGCAGCCTTGCGCGGCAGCTCTGGCTTTGCGCAGAGGCGCCGCGCCCGGTCGATCTCGTCTTCGAGCCCCGCGAGCGCGGCTGCCACCCGCTCGTCGTCGAGCCCTTCCCGCATGAGCTCGAACTCGATCGCCTCGTTACCGTAGCCGCGACCGGCGAGCGTGCCGGCTCGCGTCACGGCGTAGCGATCGTCGTCGAGGTAGCCGAACTGCTCGAGCCTCTCGACCGCCGCCACCCGCTCCGCCTCCGGAATCCCGCGACGCTCGAGCACCGCCTCGAGGCCTTTCACCGATCGGTCGCGGCGCGCCAGCGCCTTGCCGGCGAGATCGAGCGCCCCCGTGCGACGAATCGCTCCGCGAAGCTCGCGTGCCCGCTCGCGGTCGAGAACGACTCCCAGCCTCAGGCCCGCTGAGACGACTACAGCCGCAGGAAGCGTCCTCCAGGGCGCCCCGTCGAGCTCGACCCGCACGCGGTCGCGTTGCTCGGGGTGTAGGCCGGTGACCGTCGGCATCCGTCCCGTTTCACCGTCGCCTGGCCGTGTAGCGCCTGTAGAGCAATGGAGTGGCCGGCCCCGCAGTTCGCAGGCCCTCAGGCGGCCGCCGCCGCCCCGTTGGCTTCCACGGCACTCGCCGCTTCGATCGAGATCGGGTCGGCGTCCTCGCCGGGATCGGCCGGCATCTCTGCGAGCGGTGTTGCTTCCGCAGGCTCTGGCCTGGCAGTGAGCCGGGCCGAGACGATTTGCCCTTCGGGCACCTGCCCCTGGATCCCCTGGAGGATCCCCTGGACGACATCCGGGTGCTCCTTGAGGAACGCGGCGGCGTTCTGGCGGCCCTGCCCGAGCCGCTCGTCGCCGAAGCTGAAGTACGAGCCCGACTTCTGGACGACCTTCCGCTCGATACCGGCGTCGAGCACGGTGCCCTCCCAGGGAATCCCGTCGCCGTAGATGATGTCGAACTCGGCCTGCTTGAACGGCGGCGAGACCTTGTTCTTCGCGACCTTCACCCGGACGCGGTTGCCGATCGCCTCGACACCGTCCTTGAGCGTCTCGATCCGGCGGATGTCGAGCCGCACCGATGCGTAGAACTTCAGGGCGCGGCCGCCCGGCGTGGTCTCGGGCGAGCCGAACATCACCCCGATCTTCTCGCGGAGCTGGTTCGTGAAGATGCAGATCGTCTCGGTGCGGTTGAGCGTGCCCGTGAGCTTGCGGAGCGCCTGCGACATCAGCCTCGCCTGGAGGCCGACGTGCGAGTCGCCCATCTCGCCTTCGATCTCGGCCTTCGGCGTCAGCGCGGCGACCGAGTCGATCGCGACGACCGACAGCGCGCCGGAGCGGACGAGCAGCTCGCAGATCTCGAGCGCCTGCTCTCCGGTGTCGGGCTGCGAGACGAGCAGCTCGTCGATGTTCACGCCGATCTTCTTGGCGTAGGCGGGATCCATCGCGTGCTCGGCGTCGATGAAGGCGCAGATGCCGCCGAGACGCTGCGCCTCGGCGATCACGTGGTAGACGAGCGTCGTCTTGCCCGAGGACTCCGGGCCGAAGATCTCGACCACGCGGCCGCGCGGCAGCCCGCCGATTCCGAGCGCCATGTCCAGCGGGAGCGAGCCCGTCGAGATCGCGCCGATCGAGACCTGAGCCTGATCGCTCATCCTCATCACTGCGCCCTTGCCGAAGTTGCGCTCGATCTGCCCGAGGGCCGTATCCAGAGCCTGCTCGCGATCCACCTTCATCGACCTCCTAGAGGGACGGATTCAAGAATCTCGTACTGAGCCCCGCCCGGGCGCAGGCGAGATATGAAAACAGCAGCGTCGGACGGCACGATCTCGCCGAGCTCGGGCGGCCGTGGCTCGAGCCGCGGCCGCTCACGGAAACGCAGCACCGTGAGGTGCGGAAGCCACGCTCGTGCCTCGCGCCGGTAGAGGCCGAGCTCCTCGAGCGCGCCATGCAGCCGCCCGGCGAGAGCCCCGGCCCGGCCGCTTTCGTCGTCGAAGACGAGCATTCCGACGCTTCTCGTCTCGCGGTAGCCGCGACAGACCAGACGGAGGCCACCGGCCTCACCTGCGGCATCGCGGAGCGCGGCACCGATCGCCCCGACGTCGGCAGCCGCCTGGAAGCCGAGAAATGCCAGCGTGAAGTGGAGGTTCTCGGGCGGGACGATGCGCCCGCTGTGAAGCTCACGTTCCTGCCACCGCCGGACGGGCCCGACCGTGGAGTCCGGCAGCTGGAGTGCGCAGAAGAGGCGAAGGCGATCACTTCCGGCGACCCTAGCGAGCGACATGTAACGCGCGGGTCACGTCTCTGTGACAAGTGCGTGCACGAGGTGCAGCGCCGCAACCGTGGCGCGCCGCCGCACCGTCTCCCGGTCTCCCGTGACGACGAAGTCACGGCTCCGCTCGCCGCCGGGACCGGAGGCACACAGGTACACGAGCCCGACCGGCTTCTCGGGCGTCCCGCCGCCCGGGCCGGCGATTCCCGTGATCGAGACGGCAAGATCGGCGCCGAGCCGTCCCCGGGCGCCACGGGCCATCGCGGTCGCGGTCTCGGCCGACACGGCGCCGAAGGACTCGAGCATCTCGGCCGGTACCCCGAGCTCCGTCTCCTTCACTGCATTGGCGTACGAGACGATCCCCCCGACCACGACGTCGCTCGATCCGGGCACCGATGTGAGCCGGGCAGCCACGAGCCCGCCGGTGCACGACTCGGCCGTCACCAGCGTGAGCCCGCGGGAGCGGCACTCCTCGAGCACGAGCTCCTCGATCGAGACCTCGCGCCGCGCGTAGAGCGAGGCGGCGATCGGCTCCACGAATGCGCTCTCGAGCGCAGCCGCGCGCGCCGCAGCCTCTGCATCGACAAAGAGGTCGACGTGGATCTCGCTGTCGCGGGCACAGATCGTGACCTCGACGCCGTTCCCGTCCCCTCCAGCGCCTGCGAGCGCCTGGGCGACCGTCGACTCCGAGACGCCGTAGAAGCGAAGCACACGCCGCTCACGGGGCCGCACATTCCCGGTCAGTGCGGCGAGCGGCTCGGTCTCGAGTGCCGCCGCCCAGAGCGGCTGGAGCTCGCTGGGCGGGCCGGGCAGCACGACGGCGAGACCCCGGTCGAGCGAGAGCACGAGCGCCGGTGCGGTACCGACGATGCCGGCGACGATCGCGCCCTCCGGGATCGTCGCCTGCTTGCGGACTCCCGGCTCGAAGTCGACGTACGGGCGCTTCATCCGTTCCGCGACGGCCCGCGAGCGCGCCTCGATCGTGGCCTCGAGCTCCACGTCGACGACGAGCGAGCGCCCGGCGGCACGCGCAAGCAGCTCGACGGTGCGATCGTCGTGCGTCGGCCCGAGCCCGCCTGAGACGACCACGAGATCGCGTTCGAGCCCCGCCCGAAGCGCCGCCTCGATCTCGTCCGGCTCGTCGCCGACGATCCGGAGCTCCGCCGGCTCGACCCCGAGCGCCAGCAACGAGCGAGCCAAGAACGGCCCGTTCAGGTCTCTACGGTCGCCGCGGACGAGCTCCGACCCGGTGACGACGATCGCGGCGCGCAGCGAGGTCAGCCGGTATGCACCCCACTCGGGGTAACGGTCAGCACGACGGGCTTGCCGCCGGCGAGCGGGACGGCCTTGCCTCCGACGATGACGATGAGGTTCTCCGGCGAGCTGAGGCTCACCCAGAAGCGCTTGCCCTGGTAGAACGGCTCGACCCGGCCCTTGCCGATCGTCCCCTGGAAGATCAGCTTGCCCCGCGGGCCGTTGCGATGCACGAGCACGTATGACGGTCCCTTGACCGCGTTGATCTGCAGGTAGGCGGTGGAACGGGTGGCCGTGTGCTTCTTCGCCGCGTGAGTCTTGACGGTGGGCGCCGGCGCCTTCCCGCCGGAGCCCGACGTCTGCCAGGCGCTCACGACGACGAGCGTGACGATGACCACGACTGCGACCGCGACGAGGACGATTCCGGTCTCGAGGCGTCGCGTCCGGCGTTCGGGTCTGACGCTGGACCGCCGCGGCCCCGAGTCAGGGCGACGAGCCCGTGAGTCGACGTCGTCGCCGACGACGAACCGGGAGTTGAACTCGTCGACGTAGAGCTGGCCGTCGAGGCCGAGGTAGTCGGCGTAGGTCCGCAGGAAGCCCTTGACGTAGGTCTGAGAGGGGAGCTGCTCGAAGCGCTCCTCCTCGAGGGCGCGCAGGTACTTCGCGCGGATCTTCGTCGCGAGCTCGGCCTGGACGAAATCGACGCCGCGGCGCGACCTGGCCTCGAGCAGGCTGTTTCCGATCTCGAACACCGCGCAATGATCGCACAGAGCCTCGTTGCGAGGTGGTAATCAGCTCCTCGCGCGGAGCACCCCGTAGAAGCCGAGCGCGAGCGCTCCGACGAGCCCCACGTAGAGCCCCGCCCACACGAGGAAGCGGGCGAAGCGGACGGTGCGCGCGCCCCTGCGCGAGATGCTCCTGTCGACCCTGAAGCGGGCACGACGGGCGAGTGAGATGCCCACGAGGCCGAAGAAGACCGCAACGGGGACCGCGACGACGAGCGCCGGAATCAGGTTCACGTTCGGCACGAAGACGGCGGCTGCTACCCCCGCCGGGATGGCGAGCAGCGCGATCAGGCCGAAGAGGATGGCCGCGAAGCGCACCGCTAGTCGGGCCGAGCCTCGGGGACTGCGCAGCGCTGAGCTCCACTGCTATTGCTTGACATACGGCCTCCCGTCGGCTGCCGGCGGTGTGGAACGTCCGATCACGCCGGCGACCGCGATCAGGGTGAGGATGTACGGCAGAGCCTGGAAGAGGATGCCAGCCGAGGCGGAGTACACCTGCAGACGGTAGGCGATCGCGGTCGAGATCCCGAACAGGAGCGCCGCTCCCCAGGCTCCGAAGGGGCGCCAGTTCCCGAAGATCATGGCGGCGAGCGCGATGAAGCCGCGGCCCTCGGTCATGTTCTCGGTGAAGCTGCCCCCGCCGAAGCCGATCGAGAGGTAGGCGCCGCCGAGCGCCGCCAGCATGCCCGAGGTGATCACGGCGGCGTAGCGGATCGCGTACACGTCGATTCCGACCGTGTCGGCCGCGCGGGGATGCTCGCCGCACGCCCGGATCCGCAGCCCGATCGCGGTCTTGAAGAGCACCACGAACGAGGCGGGCACGAGCAGCAGCCCGAGCCAGACGAGGAGGTTGAGGTCGCCGATCGCCGGGCCGATGAACGTCCAGCCCGAGACGACCGGCAGCTTCACGTTCGGGACCGTCGAGACGCCGGCCGGGATGTTCTGGCCGTGGTAGAGCTGCTCGAAGAAGTATCCGGTCACTCCGAGTGCGAGGAAGTTGATCGCGATCCCACTCACGATCTGATCGGCCCTGAGATGAATCGCCCAGAACGCGTGGAGCAGCCCGAAGCCCCCGCCCGCGACGAGCGCGAAGACGAGGCCGCCGACCCACGTTCCCGTCTTGTCGGCGCCGTAGACGCCCCAGAACGCGCCCATCAGCATCATCCCCTCGAGGCCGACGTTCACGACACCGCTTCGCTCCGAGACCATCCCCCCGATCGCGCCGAAGGTGAGCGGCGTCGCGAACACGAGCATCGACGCGATCAGGCTCGCGTTGAAGACCACCTCGAGGTTCCCGGCACTCGAACGGGTCGCGAGCACGCCGAGCGCGATGCCGAGCACTCCCGAGGCGACCGCGCCCCACGCCACGCGCCCGATGCCGCGCGTGACGCCCCAGATCCCGGCTGCGACGGCGAGGATCCCGAACAGGAAGGGCAGTGCGACCGAGCGCGACTCGAAGGGCGGGATCGCCGTCCAGAAGGCGAGCACGCCGAAGACGATCCCGACGATCGCGATCTGACGTGCACCCGTCACGCTGGAGCGCAGGGTGAGGCCGGCGGCGTGGTTCGTCATGTCACCGCCTCCTGCTGCCGGCGCCGGACCTTCTTCCTCGCGTTCCAGACCGAGAGGATCAGGAGGTCGGCTCCGACGAAGAGGACGATGAGGCCCTGGATCAGCGAGGTGAGGTTCGTGGCGAGCGTGGGATCGAACACATTCGGGTCGAGCCCGCGCGTCGTTCCGTAGAGCAGCGAGCCGAACAGGAACGCCGAGATCCCGACGCCGACGGCCGTGTTCCGTCCGAGCAGCGCGACCGCGATCCCCAGGAACCCGATCTGTGAGGCCTGGACGTCGAGCTCGCCGTACTGGAAGAGGTACCCGAGCATGTCCAGCGCGCCGGCGAGCCCTGCGAACATCCCGGAGATCGCCATCGCACGGATGTAGCTCCGCTTGACGTCGATCCCTGCGTAGGCGGCGGCGTCCGGGTTGTAGCCGACAGCGCGCACCTCGAAGCCGAGCGTCGTCCGGTTCAGGATCAGATAGAAGGTGACGAGCATCCCGATCGCGATGAAGAAGCCGATGTCGAGCCCCTGGAGCTGGGAGCTGCCCCAGAACACCGGCAGCCTCGCGCCCGGCACGACCTGCGCCGACTCGGGAGAGCTGAGGTCGGCCGAGTTCTGCAACGGCCCTCCCTGGCCGAAGAGATAGCTCGCGCCCCAGATCGCGATCCAGTTCAACATGATCGTCGAGATCACCTCGTGTGCGCCTGTCGTCGCCTTGAGGAACCCGGCGATTCCCGCCCAGGCGGCCCCGGCAGCCGCTGCGGCCACGACTCCGAGGAGGACGTGCGGCAGCGTCGGCCAGCCGACGAACGAGACGCCGACCCAGTTCGCGACGACGAGGCCGACGAGGTACTGGCCTTGCCCGCCGATGTTGAACAGGCCGCATCTGAAGGCAAACGCGACGGCGAGGCCGGTCAGGATGAGCGTGGTCGTCTGGAGCAGCGTCTGGCTCAGGTTGAACGGCGTGAGCCCGATCGTGTTCGTGTCCCACGGGAAGTGGAAGAACCAGTTCAGCCCGGCCCCCTCGAAGATCCCCTTGTAGGCCGTCCAGGGGTTGTGGCCCGTCGCGAGGACGACGACGCCGGCCATCAGGAACGCGAACACGGCCGTGAGGACCGGTACGACGGCCCCTCCGGCCCGCTGGGCGACGCCGAGCCGAACCGCGAAGTCCGGCCGCGGCGGCTCGTCGGGAGGCGGCGGCGCGTCCGGCTCTCTCGCCCCCTCGCTCATGCCGCGGTCTCTTTCTTTCCGGCGCCGAGCATCTCGAGCCCGATCTCCGCCTCGCTCGCATCGGCTCCGTGCTCGCCGACGATCTGCCCCTCGTAGACGACGAGGATCCGATCGGCGAGCGAGAGCACCTCGTCGAGCTCGAGCGAGATCAAGAGGATCGCGTACCCGGCATCGCGCTCGGCGACGAGCCGCCTGTGGACGTATTCGATCGCTCCCACGTCGAGCCCTCGCGTCGGCTGGGCGGCGATCAGGAGGCGCGGGTTCCGCGAGACCTCGCGCGCGATCACAACCTTCTGCTGGTTTCCGCCCGAGAGGCCTCGTGCCGCGGTCAGCGGGCCTCCCCCTCGCACGTCGAACTCGACGATGAGCTTTTGCGCCCGCTCGACGAGCCGCCGCGGGAAGAGCCAGCCATAGCGGGCGTCGGGCGGCTTGTTGTAGTCGTGGAGCGCGATGTTCTCGGCGAGCGAGAAGTCGAGGACGAGGCCGCGGCGATGCCGGTCCTCGGGGATGTGGCCGATCCCGGCGTCGAGCATCTTCCTCGCGGTCGTGTGTCCCTGGATCGTGACGCCTCCGACGGCGATCGTCCCGCTCGTCATCTGGCGCAGCCCGGCGATCGCCTCGACGAGCTCACTCTGGCCGTTGCCGTCGACACCCGCGATCGCGACGATCTCACCGCGACGCACGTCGAGGCTGACCCCTCGTACCTGCTCGAGCCCGCGGTCGTCCGTGACATGGACGTCCTCGAGCCTCAGCGCGACGTCGCCGGGTGTCGCGGCTGTCTTGTCGACCCGGAGGAGCACGTCCCGCCCGACCATCATCCGCGCGAGGCTGTCCTCGGTCGCACCCTCGCTCGAAACGGTGTCGATCCGCTTCCCGCGCCGCAACACGGTGATCCGGTCGGCGATCTCGAGCACCTCGTTCAGCTTGTGGCTGATGAAGATCACGGCCGTCCCCTGCGCGGTGAGCGCACGGACGATGGCGAAGAGCTCTCCGGCCTCCTGAGGCGTCAGGACAGCGGTCGGCTCGTCGAGGATGAGGATGTCCGCGTTCCGGTACAGGGCCTTCAGGATCTCGACGCGCTGCTGCTGGCCGACCGAGATCTGCTCGACGGTCTGCGCCGGATCGACCGCGAGCCCGAAGCGCTGCGAGATCTCGCGCACGCGCTCGTTTGCCCCCCGTTCGTCGAGCAGGCCCAGGTGCGTGGGCTCCACGGCGAGCACGATGTTCTCGGCGACGGTCATCACCGGGATCAGCATGAAGTGCTGGTGCACCATCCCGATGCCGTGGGCGATCGAGTCGCTCGCGGAGGAGAACGAGACCACTTCACCGCGAACGAGGATCTCTCCCTCGTCCGGCTTGGTCAGCCCGTAGACGATGTTCATCAGCGTCGACTTGCCGGCGCCGTTCTCGCCGAGCAGCGCGTGGACCTCGCCGCGCCTGAGGTCGAAGTCGACGTGGTCGTCGGCGATTATCCCCGGATAGCGCTTCGTGATCCCGCGCAGCTCCAGCACCGGCCCGTCCGACATCGGGCGAGTCTATTGGCTGGAGCCCCGACCTGATTGGTTGGGGGCGGGCCCGTGGGCCCGCCCCCGGGAATGAGCTAGCGAGTCGTCGGAACGTGGAGCTTGCCGGCGATGATCCGCTTCGCGATGAGCTTCTCCGCCGCGATGAACTTCACGGGCACCTTCGGGCTGATCTTGCCGATGCCGACACCGCCGTTCTTCAGATTGAAGAGAAGGTCGGTGCCGCCCTTGAACTTGCCCTGCTTCGCCTGCTGGACGGCATCGTAGATGCCGGTGTCGACACGCTTGATCGCGCTCGTGAGCACGCGCTTCGCGAGGGCGTACTGGTCGACGTCGACGCCGATTCCCCAGATGCCGGCCTGGTCAGCGGCGCTCAGGACTCCGAGCCCGCAGCCGCCCGCGACCTGGAACTCGACCTGCGAGCCCTGGCCGATCTGGTTCTGGGCCACCGTCTTGCACTTGTCCTGCGCGACGAAGTCGTTCGAGTAGCCGGTGAGCACCTTGATGCTCGGCTCGTACAGCTTGGCGCAGTACTTGTAGCCGACGATGTAGTCGTTGACCGACGGGATGTTGAGACCGCCGACGGCACCGATGACCTGCTTGCCGCCCTGCATCTTCACCATCTCGGCCGAGAGGTAGCCGACGAGGCACCCGGCCTCGTTGGAGGCATACGTCAGGCCCTCGATGTTCTTGATGCTCTTCGCCTTGGCGAAGTCGGGCCCCTTCACCGAGTCGTCGGTGATCGTGAAGTCGACGTTCGGGAACTGGGGAGCGACCTGGGCGAGCGTCGGAGCGAGCAGGAAGCCCGCCGCCATGACGATGTTCGCGCCGCGCCGGACCGCTGTCGTCATGTTCGGGAGGTAGTCCGAGCTCGAGTTCGACTGCAGCGGCAAGGTGGCGACGCCGAGCTTCGCCTTCGCCTGGTTGAGGCCCGCAAGCTGGTCCTGGTTGAACGACTTGTCGTTGAACTTGCCGACGTCGCTGACGAGCGCAGCGGTGAACGTGGCGTGCGGCGTCGCGCTCGAACCGCCGACGATCGCGAGGCCCAGCAGGAATACCGCGGAGGCCGCGACGAGCAATGGTCTTTTCACGTAAGTCCGTCCTTTCGGAGAATGGTGCCGAAGCTTGTCCCAATAAGGACGGGACTCTATGCCCATTGGTTAGCGGACGCAGGCGAATGTGCGCGCCGTCAGGCGAGGCGCTCGAGGTCGGTCTCGCCGATCAAGACCGTCCGCGGCTTCGAGCCTTCGTACGGGGAGATGATCCCGCGCCGCTCGAGCATGTCGATGAGCCTCCCTGCCCGCGTGTAGCCCACTCGCAGCCGGCGCTGGAGCAGCGAGACCGACGCGGTCTGCGCGGCCACGACCACCTCGATCGCGCGGTCGAGCAGCGGATCCTCGTCCGGGTCGAACTCGCCGTCGGTGGAGTCGACGTCGTCGGCGAACACCTGCGGCGCTTGGAGGAAGGTCTCGTCCACCTCCTGGTCCCGCTGGACACGGGTCTGCTCGACGATCAGCGCCACCTCATCCTCGGTCACGTAGGCGCCCTGGACGCGCTGGAGCCGGGAGGTGCCTAGGGGCTTGTAGAGCATGTCGCCCGAGCCGAGCAGGCTCTCGGCGCCGTTCGAGTCGAGGATCACGCGCGAGTCGGTCTGCGAGGAGACGGCGAAGGCGATCCGCGAGGGAACGTTGGCCTTGATCATCCCGGTGATCACGTCCACGGACGGCCTCTGGGTTGCGAGCACGAGATGGATGCCGACGGCGCGCGACTTCTGGGCGAGCCGGATGATCGCGTCCTCCACGTCCTGCGGGCTCACCATCATCAGGTCTGCAAGCTCGTCGATCACGACGAGCAGGTAGGGCAGCTCGTCCTCCCCGCGCTTGCGGAACGCGCGGTTTGCCTCCGGGAGTCCGCGTGCGCGCACCTGGGCGAGCCGCTCGTAGCGCCGCTCCATCTCGGTGACGACGTTCAGGAGGACGGCGCTCGCCTCCTTCGGGCTCGAGACCACGGGGGTGAGGAGGTGCGGGATCGACTCGTAGTGGTTCAGCTCGATGCGCTTCGGGTCGATGAGGATCAGCCTCACCTGCTCCGGCGAGGCGCGAAGGAGGATCGAGGTGAGGATCGCGTTGATGCAGCCGGACTTTCCCGAGCCGGTCGTGCCGGCGATCAGCAGATGGGGCATGCGCGCGAGGTCGCAGTAGACCGGGACGCCGTCGATCCCCTTCCCCAGCCAGACCGAGAGCGGGCTCGACTGCGGCGGGATGTCGCCGAAGATGTCGCCGAGGGTGACGAGGTTCGGCGAGAGGTTCGGCACCTCGACTCCGACCGCCTGCTTGCCGGGAATCGGCGCCAGGATGCGGATCTCCGTGGTCGCAAGCGCATACGAGAGATCGTCACGGAGTGCGGCGACCTTGCCGACCTTCGTGCCGGGCGCGAGCTGGAGCTCATACCGGGTCACGCGCGGGCCCGCGATCTCCCCCACCTGCGTCGCCTCCACGCCGAAGTTCCGGAGGCACATCAGGAGCGCGTCGGAGATGCGCTTGCTCGCCTCGGCGTTCGGCCCGGTGCCGGGTGCCGACTTGTGGAGCAGCGCGCGGTCGGGAAGGCGGTATTCGGCCTTCGGCGCGGCCCCCGCGTCGAACAGCGCCTGCTGGGTGTCCTCCGTCGACTCGTCGGCGTCGTAGGGAAGGCTCGGAAGCTGGACGGGCGCCGCGGTCGAGACGAGATCCGGGTAGTCGCTCACGGCGTCGACCGGCGCTTCGTACTTCGGCAGCGGATGGAAGGAGATCGGCTCGAGGCTCGGTTCCGGGCCGGGCACCGCGCGGGCGGGGCGCTCGCGCCGCACGCGCGTCGAGGCGTCGCGGACTGCGTGGCCGGAGCGGCGCAGGAGCGCGCCGAGCGAGGCGCCCGTCAGGAAGAGGACGCCGACAAGCGTCAGCATCACGCCCAGGATCGTCGAGCCGCTCGTGCCGATCCCGCGCGAGACGACCCCCTCCAGCTGCCGACCGACGAAGCCGCCGTGGGACGAGCCGAGAGCGAGCATCAATCCGACGACCGCGACGCTCGCACCGAGCTTGAACGGCCCCACCGAGACGACGGAGCTCCGCATCAGCATCAGGGCGCCGAGCGGCAGGAGCGCGACGGGAAGCAGATAGGCCGCCCAGCCGAGCAGCGACCGGGCGGCGCTCGTGACCGGCCCGCCGCTCAGGCCGAACCAGAGGACGCACGAGAAGAAGATCCCGATCGCGATCAGGCCGAGCCCGATCAGCTCGATGTCGTGGCTCTGGTTCCGCGCACGCTTCCGCTTGCGCTTCGTCACGCGCGCAGGAGATTTCGGCCGCGGCCTTGCGGTGCGGGTCGTGCGGCGTGCCTGTGCCATTCCTGGGCCACTTCGCCCCGCACTGCGCCCCTCCTGCCTTCCAGACCACGCGCCGCCCCAAGAACTCGCTTGTGTTGCAAGTCACGAAGTCGTAACGAGCGTTTGTGACTTGCAACACAAGCGGGTGTTGCCTCTGGTACGAAACCGGTACCCGCGCGTTACACGTATCGGGGCATCTTGCGGTGGTGCCACCGCGGGTCCCCATCGATCCCCTCTTCGTGGTCGCGACGTGCCGCCTTGCGCGGAAGGGGCTGACCGACGCGGAGATCGTGCGAGCCCTGCAACCGCTCACGCCAAGAGTCGGCCGGGCGGCTCCGAGTTACTTTGCCGTGAGGCGGATCGCCGCGGCGGCGCGGGTCTCGGACACGCCGATGAACCCGTACCTCGACGAACCGCTGACGAAGCTGGCCCCGGGGCGGATGCCCGACTTCTCTTGCGTCGATTCGTTCCTTGCAACACAAGCGGCCTTCGAGCGCGAGCGCGTCGGCCCGAATGAGCTCAGCCCAGCGAGGCGATCCGCTCGGTGAGCAGCTTGACGAACGCGGGATTGTCGATCCCGAGCCCCACGGTCGCGTTCGGGGCGTGTCTGTCGAGGCGGCCGCGCCAGTCGACATTCGTGCGGCCTCTCCCCTGCTCCCAGCTGCAATCGACCTCGATGAAGGCGGGCTCCGTCGCGACGAGACCGGGAGCGACGACATGGGCGACGGCAACGGGGTCGTGGAGCGGCGAACCTGCGAGGTCCGGGTAGTTGGCGCGGTGGAAGCGGCCGTAGAAGTCGAGGAGCTCGGCCGCAGCCCTTCCGACGCGGCCGGCGCCGCGGAGGGCGTCGGCGTCGTCTTGGGTGAGAAGCGCCTTGTGGGTGACGTCGAGGCCGATCATCGTCACGTCGATCCCGCTCTCGAAGACGCGACGAGCGGCCTCGGGGTCGGCCCAGATGTTGAACTCGGCCGCGGGAGTGCGGTTGCCCTCGCCGACGGAGCCGCCCATCAGCACGATCCGGTCGGGCCGCGCGTCGGGCGCCTGTGCAAGCAGCAGGGCGATGTTCGTGAGCGGGCCGATCGGAACGAGCGTGACGTTTCCTTCACGCTCCCGGATGTGGCGAGCCAGGAAGGCGACCGCGTGCTCGTCGACGGCGCTCGTCGCCGGCGGCGGCAGGTCGGGGCCGTCGAGGCCCGTCTCGCCGTGCACGTGTGCGGCAACCGTCCCCTTTCGCACGAGCGGCTGCCCGGCCCCGGCCGCCACGGGAACGTCGGCATGCCCGGTCAGCTCGAGGATGCGAAGGGCGTTTGCGGTCGTCTTCTCGAGCGTCTGGTTTCCGGCGACCGTCGTGACGCCGAGGAGCTCGAGCTCGGGCGAGGCGACGGCGAGCATGAGCGCGAGCGCGTCGTCATGGCCGGGATCGCAGTCGATGATGACCGGAGTCGGCATCGCCTAGGTCGGTTTCAGCCAGGCCTCGAGCGCATCCGCCGTCGGTAGCGAGCTCTGCGCGCCGAGCGTGGCGGCGGCATAGGCACCGGCGATACAGGCCCGGCGGAGCGCGACCTCGTAGGGCTCGGCCTCGAGGAGGCTCACGACGAGCGCGGCGGTGAAGGCGTCACCGGCCCCGGTTCCGTCGACCGGGATGATCTCGGGCGAGGCTGAGCCGGCAATCTGCCGGCCGTTCTCGTAGAGCACGGCTCCGTTCGCTCCGTCGGTCACGGCGACGAGCTTGCCGCGCTTCGCGACCTCGTACTCGAGGCGGTTCACGACGAGCAGGTCGGGCTCGAGGTCGAGCACCCGTGCCGGCGCGGCGTTCAACGCGAAGAACGAGGCGTTCTCGGCGGCTGCGAGCACAACCTCGTCCGACACCTCGAGCTGGCACAGGACAGCGCCTTCGACGGTACGCGGCGTGAGCTCCGCATTTGCCCCAGGGAACACGGCGATCTCGTTCTCACCCTGCATGTCGACGTAGATCAGGGCTACGCCGGTCTGGCCCTTGCGCTCGAGCTCGAGCTCCACGCCGGCCGCCACGAGGCCGCCGAGGGCCTCCTCGGCAAGCGCGTCGTCGCCGACCGCCCCGATCATCTTCACCGAGGCCCCGAGCTGGGCCGCGGCGACCGCCTGGTTTGCCCCCTTCCCGCCGGCGTGGCGGCTGAACTGCCGCGCGGCGACGGTCTCGCCCGGCCGGGGAAGGCGCTCCATCCGCGCGACGAAGTCGACGTTGATCGATCCGACCACGGTGAGCTCGACGGCCATCGCGGAGATCTCTAGGCGGCCAGTGCGCGGACGTCGTCGTGCACCCGGCCGAGCAGGTTCTCGCGCAGGTCGAAGAGACCGGCCCAGAGTGAGCCACGGTCCGGGCTCGCCTCGAACTCGACCGCGGCCGACAGGCCTCCCAGCGCGCGAATCAGCACCGCCAGCTCCAGGTACGCGGCGGTCACCCGGTGAGGGTCGGCCTCGACACCGGCGCGGCCGAGCACGGGCTCCCAGTCGATCAGCTCTGCCTGGCCCGGCTCGCCGAACCACGACCGGCCCTCGGCACGTTCGGGCTCGAGCTCGAGAAGGTAGCGCCCGAGCGGCTCCTCGAGCGCGTCGAGCGCGGTTTCGACGTGCTCCGCGGCATCGTGGAGAGCAGCCGAGCGCGCTTCGACGGTGGACGGCTCCGCCTCGCCTCGGGCCCAGCGCTCGAGCAGCCGGCAGAACGCGAGCGCCGCCTCCTCGAGAGCGGCCAGCCGCTCGGTCAGGACGCCGGCGGTGCGCTCGTCGGCCGCATTGTCCGCGAGCGCCTGCGCCCAACCGGTCACGTCTCGACGACGACCGGAAGGATCATCGGCCTGCGTCTCGTGCGGTCGTAGACGAGCTGGCCGATTCCGTCGTGGAGGTGCTCCTGGATCAACTTGATCTCGCTGATGTCCTCCGCGAGAAGCCCGCGGAGGATCCCCGAGGCCTCGTCGCGCATCTCGGACATGAGGTCATCGGAGTCCGCGAAGCCGCGGGAGATCAGCTCGGGCGCCGCGGCGATCCCGTCGGAGAGGGTGGCAACGACGATGAGAACGCCGTCCTCCGAGAGATGGCGCCGGTCGCGCAGAGCCACGTCGGAGAGATCGCCGACCCCGAGCCCGTCGACGAACGTCATCCCGGCCTCGACCCGATCGACGACCCGGACGCCGGAGGGCGAGAGCTCGACGACGTCGCCGTTGTCGACGATCAGGATCGAGGAGGCGGGAACCCCTGCGTCCTGCGCGAGCCGGGCGTGGGCGGCGAGCATGCGGTACTCCCCGTGGATCGGCATCACGGCCTTCGGCCGCAGCAGGCTCAGCATCGTCCGCAGCTCCTCCGAGCGCGCGTGGCCGGAGACGTGCACGTCGGCGTTCTCCTCGTGCAGCACCTCCGCCCCCATCCGGGTGAGGCGGTTGATCGAGTCGTGGACGCGGAGCTCGTTGCCGGGCACGGCACGCGCGGAGATGATCACGGTGTCGCCCCGCTCGACGTGTACCGCGGGGTGGTCGTTGTAGGCGATCCGCGTGAGCGCCGAGAGCGGTTCGCCCTGCGAGCCGGTGCAGAGGATCAGCTGGCGCTCGGGCGGGAGCTCGTCGAGATCCGCCGGCCGCACGAGCAGATCGTCGGGCGCCTCGACGTATCCGAGGTTCCGGCCGATGTTCAGGTTCTTGCGCATCGAGCGCCCGATCACGACGACGGAGCGCCCGACCTCGTCGGCGACGTCGATCGCCTGCTGCATCCGGTGGATGTTCGAGGCGAAGCTCGAGATCAGGATCCGCCCGCGACGCGACGGGATCAGCTGGCGGAACGCCTCCCCGACGACGCGTTCGGAGCGTGTGAAGCCTCGTTGCTCGGCGTTCGTGGAGTCGCCGAGGAGAAGGTCGACCCCGCGGTTCCCGAGCTCGGCGAGCATTCCCACATCGGTGCGGAGGCCGTCGACCGGGGTGTGGTCGAGCTTC
This sequence comes from Gaiellaceae bacterium, assembly GCA_036271235.1. Classification (GTDB taxonomy): domain Bacteria; phylum Actinomycetota; class Thermoleophilia; order Gaiellales; family Gaiellaceae; genus PALSA-600. Next base: position 82,479 of record DATBBA010000014.1, on the reverse strand, counting down.
CAGTCGCCGGTGTGGAAGATCCGGCCGGCGGGGGTCTCGATGCAGATACCGACGGCGTCCGGGATCGAGTGGGCCACCCGCACCATCTGGATCCGGAACGGCCCCAGGTCGATCGGCCCCGAGTCCGGCCCCGCCTCGCGCAGCTCCGTCGCGTGCAGCAGGCCGTGCTCGTCGAGCTTCGACTTCACGAGGCCGAGCGTCAGGCGCGTCGCGACGAGCTCGCCGACCCGGATCTCCCGAAGGAAGTAGGGCAGCGCACCGACGTGATCCTCGTGCGCGTGGGTCAGGACGACCGCCCGGACCTCGCGGCCTTGGAGGTAGCCGAAGTCGGGAAGGATCAGGTCGACGCCGAGATGTTCGTCTCTCGGGAACGCGAGCCCGGCGTCGATCACGAGCGTCTCCCCCGCGAACTCGAAGACGGACATGTTCTTTCCGACCTCGCCCAGACCGCCGAGCGGGATTACGCGTAGGGAGTCGTTACTCACGTGCCGACAAGCATACGGTGCGGCCCGGGTGGCGGGAACCGCTTGGTCAAGCCGTTTCGACTGAGCCCTCCCTCAAGTCAGGGAACTTGGCCTCGTCCCCCTTCGGGGGGAGGGAAATCATGAGCGCAGCAGCCAAAACATGCCTATGCGTCGGAGCTCACCCTTTCTAGCGATCCTCGTGGCAGGCCTCGCCGTCGCGGTATCGGGGTCGGCAGATGCCTCGAACGGCTACTCGTTCGGATCGAACGTCGACCCCTCCCTCGTCTCGACCATCAACTCTGCGCAGTCGAGCACGAGCTCGAACGGCAACTACCACGTTCTCGTCTTCGGAGGCCCCGGCCTGACCGGTCCCGCCGGTCCCCCCGGGCCTGGTCCCGGCCCGGCACCCGCGCCTGCCGGCCCCGGCGCCGCGTTCGCAGGCTTCCACTGGCGCGACAACGACTCGAACGTCGGCGCGGTGAGCGCAACCCTGACCGCGAGCCAGATCTCCCAGCTCTCGACGAACCCGACCGTCCAGTACCTGGCGCCCGACCTGCCGATGGCACCGACCGCGCTCCCCGGGGCGCCGGGTCAGCCAGTCTCCCGCGCGGCGGCTTCCGCGCCTCTCTCCGGGTCGCAGCTCGCGTCCCTGTACCCGCAGATCGACGGCGCCCCCGCGCTCTGGTCGAACGGCGACACCGGCACGGGCGTCGGCGTTGCAGTGATCGACAGCGGGGTGACACCCAGGGCCGACTTCGGGAGCCGCCTCGTTCAGGTCGAGCTCCCGACGCAGGACGGGAACTCGGTGACGGACAACGTCGGGCACGGCTCGGCGGTTGCGGGCGTGGTCGCCGGCCAGAGCCCGGACGGCCGCTACATCGGGGTTGCGCCGGGCGCGACCCTCTATGCGATCGACGTCGCGCGCGCCGACGGCGTCTACACGAGCGACGTGATCGCGGGCCTCAACTGGGTTCTTCAGAACGCGAAGGCCGACTCGATCGGCGTCGTCAACCTCTCCCTTTCCCAGACCGTCCCCTCGAGCTACTACACGAACACGCTCGACGCGGCGATCGACCTCCTGTGGAAGCAGGGGATCACGGTGGTCGTCTCGTCGGGGAACTTCGGCCCGAACAGCGAGGAGTTCGCACCCGCGAACGACCCCTGGGCGATCACGGTCGGCGCCTCGGACTCGCACGACACCGCCCAGACCTCCGACGACACGCTCGCCGACTTCTCGTCCTACGGCACGACCCCGGACGGCTTCTCGAAGCCGGAGATCGTCGCGCCCGGACGGCACATCGTCACCACGATTCCCGCCGATTCGTCGATCGCGAAGTCCGCCCCTGCCGGCTATCTCGTCGGCTCCGGTGAGGACAACTACGTCCGGATCAGCGGCACCTCCTTCTCCTCCCCGCAGGTGGCAGGTGCGGTTGCGCTGATGCTGGAGCAGCGCCCGAACCTGTCACCCGATCAGATCAAGTGGATCCTCACGAACACCGAGACCCCGCTCGCCGGCAGCAACGCCGGCTCGCTCAACCTGAGCGGCGTCGCGAGCGCCCTGGCCCACCCGGGCACGGCCAACTCGGGATACCGGTGGTCGAACTGGGCGCACCCGGGCGCGAACACGACCGCCTTCCTGACCGCGCTCGGCGTCAAGCTGCAGATCCAGCAGGACGAACTGAACGCAACGACCAAGGACATCCTCGCGAAGGCCAGTTGCCTCGTCGCCGGCCTGACCCCCGGCTCGCGGAGCAGTAGCGCAGACGCTGCGTGCGCCCAGCATCTCGACGACGCTGCCGCCGCCTGGGACAGGGCCGCAGGCGATTGGGGCACCTCCGGCAAGCCCGCCAACGCGTCGACCGACGAGAAGAATGCAGCCGGCGACTGGCAGACCGCCGCGGCCGACTGGAGGAAGGCCGGCAACTCCGCCAGATCGACGGCCGATGCTGCCAGCCAGGCGGCAGCATGGGATCAGGCCGCTGCCTGGGATCACGCGGCCACCTGGGATGCGGCGACGTGGGACGCGGCCGCCTGGGATGAAGCAGCTTGGGATGCAGCCGCGTGGGATGCCGCGGCCTGGGACTAGTCCACCAATCGACCCGGAGTCACCGATTTCCTCGACCACCGATACCGTCATCGCCCGCGCGTCGCCTGAGGCTGCCGCGACTGGATTCCTGATCAGCGCCGTTGCGTGTCTCGCAACGGCGCTGATCATCTTTACGTGGCACGGCGCCGCGACCGCCGCGACGGCCCACCCGGTGGACTTCGCAGTCTTCTTCGTCCTGACCGCGGCGCTGATGCTGCTTGCGGTGGACATCTACGGGAAGGGCTCGATCAGCGTGACCGGCGTCACACTCCTAGCAACGGGCTTCACCTTCGGCGTCGGCGCGGGGATCCTCGCGGGCGTCTTCGCCGCAGCGGTGCACGCCGTGCGTCGTCGGTCGAAGCCCCACAAGTCCGTCTTCAACGCAGCGAGCTTCGCGATCGCCGCGGGTGCCGGTGCCGCCGTGTACCACGCCCTCCCCCATGCAGGCTCTCCACTCGAGGCCCTCGTTCCCGGATGCGCGGGCGGGATCGCGTTCTGGATCGTGAACATCGGGCTGCTGAACCTCGTGATGAGCGTGTCGCACGGAATCGGCTTCCGGCAGTTCTGGAACGAGAACTTCCGCTGGCTCACGTTCCACTACCTCGCTTTCGGGCCGCTCGCGATCGCCTGCACGATCGCCTACGAGAAGGTCGGCCTGATCGGCCTGTTCGCGTTCGCGCTCCCACCCGCGCTGCTGATCGTCTCCGTGCAGCAGTACATCGAGAAGACCCGGGCGTCGGTGGCCGAGATCGAGCGCGCGAACGACGAGCTGCGGCGCTCGAACGCCGACCTCACCGATCTCTTCGAGTTCGCTGCCGGCCTCGCCGCACAGACACACGACAGCCAGCAGCTCGCGATCTACGCCCGCAAGTCGCTCGCGCGGCTCACGGGCGCGCACGTCGACGTCACGGTCGGCCCCGAGATCCGTCAGGGCGCGACGCCGCTCGCGTCCGCCGGCCGGGTCGTCGGCGGCCTCCTCATCCAGGGAGGCGATGCCGAGCGCTGGGAGCGCCTGCGCGAGGCGATCGAGCCGCAACTCGCGACGGCGCTCGAGTCGACTACCCTCGCCGAGGAGGTCAGGAAGACCCATCTCGAGACGATCGCTGCGCTCTCACGCTCGATGGAGGCGAAGGACAACTACATCGGCGGTCACACCGAGCGCGTCTCGGACATCGCCGTCGGGCTCGCGAAGCGTCTCGGCTTCTCCGGCCCCGATCTCGACGCGATCGAGATCGGCGCGCTCATGCACGACATCGGCAAGATCGGGATCCCCGAGTCGATCCTCCACAAGCCGGGCCCGCTCGACAACGACGAGTGGATCGTGATGAAGCGCCACCCGGTGATCTCCGAGCTCATCCTCTCCGAGATCGAGCTCTCGCCCGTCGTCCTGCAGATCGCCCGCTCCTCCCACGAGCGGATGGACGGCCAGGGCTATCCCGACGGCCTCGAAGGCGACTCGATCCCGATGCCCGCCCGCATCGTGCTCGTCGCCGATGCATTCGACGCGCTGACGACCGACCGTCCGTACCGCCGGGCTCGACGGCCGAAGGCCGCAATCGACGAGATCGTCCTCAACGGCGGCAAGCAGTTCTGCCCGCTCGTCGTCTCCGCACTCCAGGCGCTGTATCGCGACGAGCCTCAGGTACTCGGCGAGATCGGCCTGACGGTCATCGCCAGCTAGCCGCTCCGGGCCGCGAGGCTGTGGAACAACCGGTACCCGCGCGTTACACCTTCGCCGCTAGCGTCCACCGCATTGGGGCGGGAGGTGGGTACCCGAAAAACACTGACAGCCGGGTGGAGAAATCGCCCGGATCTCGCCCCGGGCCGGCTACGCCGCGACCAGGAGCCCGAGCCGCGACAGGCACGAGCGCACCTGCTCGAGCTCGTCGTCGGTCGGCGGCACGAGCGGAAGGCGAAAGCCGCCGGCGTCGTGGCCGAGCAGATTCAGCGCCGTCTTGATCGGAATCGGATTCGTCGTGATCCCGAGAAGGTCGTAGGCGGGGCCGAGCTCGGCGTCGATCTCGGCCGCGCGGTCGAGGTCGCCGGCGCGGCCGCTGCGGACGACCTCGGCGAGCTGGGGGCCGACGACGTGTGCCAGCACGGAGATCACACCGACCGCGCCGAGCGGTAGGAACGGCAGCAGCAGGTTGTCGTCGCCGGCATAGAGCTCGAGCCCGAGGTCGACGATATGACGAGCCTCGTCGACCGGTGGGGTCGCCTGTTTCACCGCACGGACGTTCGGGATCTCCGCCAGCTGCGTCATCGTCGAAGGCTCGATGTTCACGATCACGCGGCTCGGAATGTTGTAGACGACCACGGGGCGATCGGTGGCGGCCGCGATCGCCTCGAAGTGCGCGACGATGCCCGCCTGCGGGGGCTTGTTGTAATACGGTGTGACAACGAGGAATGCGTCGGCCCCGAGCTCGTGTGCGGCGGTGGTGAGCTCGACCGAGTGCGCCGTCGAATAGGTGCCCGTGCCGGCGACGACCGTCGCGTCGCGTCCGACCGCCTCGATCGCGGCTCGGATGAGCTCGAGCCGCTCGTGATCCTCGAGCGTCGGGCTCTCGCCGGTCGTGCCTGCGACGACGATCCCGTCGGATCCGTTGTCGACGAGATGCCTGGCGAGTGCCTGGAAGGCGTCATAGTCGATTCGACCGTCGTCGCCGAACGGGGTGACGATCGCCGTCAGGACAGCGCCGAGCATGGACCCAATGTTAGAGACTCTCCAGGTGGCTCGGTTCGTCCTCGTTCACGGCGCCTGGCACGGCGGATGGTGTTGGGAACGCCTCGCCAGGGAGCTCCGGCAGCGCGGACATGACGTTTCCACACCGGACCTGCCGTGCGACGCGCTGGGTCTGACGGTCTACGACTACGCAGACGCGACGGGGTCGGATGACGAGGCCGTTGTCGTCGGGCACTCGATGGCCGGGCTCGTAATCCCCTTCGTTCCGGCACGGCTGACCGTTTTCCTCGGGGCGCTCGTGCCGGCCGAGGACGGCTACCGGGGTCTCGTGCCCGGGTTCCCCGCGACCGAGCTGGATGAGCTCGGGCGCTCGTACTGGGCGACGGCCGACACTGCGGCGACGATTCTCTATCCGGACCTCACGCCGGCCGAAAGCGCGTGGGCCTTCGGGCGTCTCCGCTCCCAGGCTCCGATCGAAGCCGTTTTCGAGCTGCCCACGGGCCGTCGCGCATCGATCGTCACGCTCCGCGACCGCGCGATCCGGCCCGACTGGCAGGCCGAGCAGGCACGGTCCGTGCTCGGTGTCGAGCCGCTCGAGCTCGATGCGGGCCACTCGCCGTTCATCACCCACCCGTTGGAGTTGGCGGATCTGCTCGAGTCGCTCGCGTGAGCCGGTAGACGCGATCGGCGAGACTCTCGACAGCCCATTCCGCCCTCGCTCGCTCGAGGAACCCCGCGGCGGGAGGACGGCCGGGCTCGGCGAGAAGCACCTCCGGCGCGAGCGCCGGCAGCACGTCGAGCAGGGCCTCGGCGTTGCGTTCTTCGTAGAGGAGATCCGAGCCGAGGACGAGATCGTAGGAGCCGGCGAACGTACGCCAGTCCCCGTGCCGCGCCTCGAGCTCGATTCCGTTGCGGGCGGCGTTCACGCGGAGCAGCTCGACCGCCGGCAGCGCCCAGTCCAGTGCGGTCACCTCCGCCCCGCGCGCGGCGGCGACAAGAGCAGGGAGGCCGAGCCCGGAGCCGAGCTCGATGGTCTTCCGGCCTCCCATCCCCTCAGGTAAGGCCTCCGTAAGTGCAAGCGCGGAGGGCCACAGCTCGGCCCAGTACGGCAGGAACTCGTCGTCGGCGAAGGCCTCCTCGTCCAACAGCTCCTCGGGCGCCTGAGGGCGGAGCAGCGAGAGCTCGAGCCCGCCGACGCGGATGGTCTCCTCGACGAGCTCGCTCAGAGCAGCGCGTCGAGTCCGACGGTGACTCCCGGCGGCAGCGTGCCGAGCTTCGAGAGCGCAAGCTCGACGCCCGGGACGAACGCGTCGCGCGAGCTCGTGTCGTGGCGGATCGTCAGCGTTTCGCCGCGGCCGCCGAGGATGACCTCCTGGTGCGCGACGAGGCCGGGAAGCCTGACCGAGTGGATCGCCGGCTTTCCCTCCATCGCTGCGGCGGTCGCGAGCGCCGTCCCGGACGGTGCGTCGAGCTTCGTCTCGTGGTGGAGCTCGACGATCTCGGCGGCCGGGAGGTACTTCGAGGCCTCGCGGGCAAAGCGCATCATCAGCACGGCTCCGAGCGCGAAGTTCGGGGCATAGAAGACGGCGACGCCGGCGCTCCTGGCCGGCCCGTGCACCTCCTCGGGATCCCAGCCGCTCGTCCCGACGATGCTCGGCACGCCGGCCTCGACCGCCCGCAGGATGTTCGGCACCGCGGCCGAGGGCGTCGTGAAGTCAATCATCGCCTCAGCATCCTCTTCGGTCGCGACGAGCTCGTGCCCGGCCTCCGCGAGTGCCGGCCCGAGGATGCCCCCCACCTTGCCCATCTCGGGTGACGGCGGGCTGTAGCCGTTGAGGATGATCCTCACGCGGCCTTCGCAAGCGCGGGCGTCGCACGCCCGATCGCCTCGAGGAAGTGCTCCTCGCTCGGGCCGATCCCGGCGGCCGAGAGCCGGCTGGGATCGAAGAGCTCTGCGGCGAGCGCACACACTGTCTCGGCGTCGACCGCGTCGATCTCGGCTGTCAGCCGGTCGAGCGACAGGATCTCGGTCTCCGTGATGATCGACTTCCCGAGCCGGGTCATGCGCGCCGACGTCGACTCCATCGAGAGCAGGAGGCGGCCCTTCAGGTTCTCCTGCGCGCGGCTGAGCTCGCCGGCGCGGAGGTTCCCGGCCGCGATGTCGGCGATCTCGTCCACAGCGATCGCGAGCGCCTCGGAGAGGTTGTCCTCGCGCGTCCCGATGTAGATCCCGACCTGGCCGGTGTCTGCGTACTGCGAAAGGAAGCTGTAGACCGAGTAAGCCATCCCCCGCTTCTCGCGGATCTCCTGGAAGAGCCGCGAGGAGGCGGAGCCGCCGAGGATCGCATCGAGGATCGAGGCGGCGAACCGGCGCCGATCCGAGCGTGATACGCCGGTCGCGCCGAGGCAGACGTGGTACTGCTCGGTGTCCTTTCGCTGGAAGCGAAGGCCCGGCTTCGGGAGCTTCACGAGCGGCGGGCGGATCTTCGCCTTCGTCGGCGTCGCATCGTTGCGACGCTCGATCGAGCGCTGCACGAGCTCGACGAGCTGGTCGTGCTCGATGCTGCCGGCGGCCGCAACGACGACGTTCGCCGGTGCGTAGTAGGCCTTGTGGTGCGCCCGCAACGCTCGCCGCGAGACGCTCGAGATCACCTCGGCGGTACCGATCACCGGCCGCCCCAGCGCGTGATTTCCGAACACGGCCTCGCCGATCAGGTCATGAACGAGATCCTGGGGCGTGTCGTCGTACATCGCGATCTCCTCGAGGACGACCGCACGCTCCGAGTCGAGATCCTCGAAGAGCGGAGCGAACACCATGTCCCCCATCACCTCGAGCGCCTTCTCCGCGTGGTTCTCGGGCACGCGGCCGTAGACGACCGTGTGCTCGCGCGAGGTCGCCGCGTTCAGCTCGCCGCCCATGCCGTCGAAGACCTCGGCGATCTCGAGTGCGCCGTAGCGGCTCGAGCCCTTGAAGAGCAGGTGCTCGATGAAGTGCGAGATGCCCGCCTTCGACTCGGTCTCGTCGCGAGAGCCGGCACCGATCCAGAACCCGATCGTCGCCGAGCGCACGTGCGGCAACCGCTCCGAGATCACCCGTTCGCCCGAGTCGAGCTCGGTCTGCACCCACGATTCCACGGCGTGATCGTACGCGCGGAGCGGCCGGGGTCGTCGGGTCCCTCCGCAGAAGGCGGAAAGAGCGTCTTCGCGGCGACCGCGGCGGCCCGATCGCGCTAGACTGAGCGTGTCAGTCACTCGAGCAGGAGGTGCGCTTGGAGCTGATTCCACCGGACAGGACGAGCGGGCGGAGATAACTCCGCCGCCCGGTCAGCCGAGCCACTCGAGAACTCCGCCGGCCGGGTCGAAGAACCGAAGCGCGCTCGCACTGCTTCCTCTGTCTCCGGCGCCGCACTACGGTCGGCGCGAACACGGAGCCCCGCTGGAGCGCGTGCACGATCACGAGGGGTGCGTCGTTCGCGGCGCACCCCTCGGCATTACGTGAAAACGACAGGCGAGATGCCCCGCCTCTTCCCACGTACGCCCTAGACTCCGATCGATGAACGACAGGCGCCGGATCGCGACGGTCGCGGTGTGCTGTGTCCTCGCGGCGATCACGCCCTTCATCGCGGGAATCGCAGGGGGCGCGGTCGGCCTCGTCCCGCTTGGTTACGCGATCTGGCTGCTCGTGCGCTCGGGGTGGGCCGTGTCGACACGTCTGGCGTCCTCTGCGCTTGCGCTCGTCGCGACCGGCGGGCTGATGGTGGGCTTCCTGATCCTGGCCACACTGTCGTCAGGCGACTAACAGAGCGGAGGTCAACACATGGGCACCGAGCAGGAGATGGTTCTGGCTCACTTCATCGTGTCGGATGACGTCGAGCGTTCTCGCCGTTTCTACACCGATGTCCTGGGCGGCAAGACGGTCGTCTCGGGCGAGTCGGACGACGATGTGACCTACGTCGCTCTGGCCAACAGCTGGATCATCATCAACGTCGGGGGAGGCCCGACCGACGACAAGCCGACCGTGACGCTCGAGACACAGCCCGACCCCGATCGCGTGAGCAGCTTCCTCAACATCCGGGTTGCCGACATCCACGCGGTCTACGCCCTCTGGAGCGGTCGCGGAGCGGAGTTCCTGACCCCGCCGAAGCAGCACGAGACCGAGATCCGCTGCTACGTCCGCGATCCCGACGGTTACATCATCGAGGTGGGCCAGACGACGCTTCCGAGAGGTTGGCGTCCACCGTCGTGACGTCGTTCCCGCTGCGATCGCGTTCGTGCTTGCACGCTCACCGCCTGGGCAGCCGGCGCATCTACTGTTCCAGCACGCATGGTCGACCCGGTTTCATGGCGCATGATCAGGCCCGGCTGGAAGGTCGAGAGTGCGGACGGCACCTCGGTCGGAGAGGTCGACGAGATCGCCGGCGACGACAGCGCCGACATCTTCGACGGCCTCGCGCTCGCGACGAGCGCGCTCGGCCATCCGCGATATGTCCCGTCCGAGCAGGTGGCCGAGATCACCGACGGAACGGTCAGGCTGTCGCTCAACCCCGACGAGGTCGAGCAGCTCGAGGAGTACAAGCTTCCGCCGACGAGCCTCGAGGTCGAGCCGGACGCAGGCAGCGGCATCGTCGCCTCGGTCGAGGCAACGACCCGAAAGGTCGTCGGTGAGGTCGTGCAACCGGTCAGGTCGACATCCGAGCGAGTCGGATTCCTCGACCGCGTCCGGTACTTCGTGCTCCGTAAGCGCGGCTAGTCCCACTCGACGCTCTCGAACGCGATCCGACTTCGGTCACGGATCAGACGGGTGCGACGAAGGCTCTCAGCCGGCTACAGACAGGGTGTCGCTCTGCGGCCGGCAGGACATCATCCCGGAGTTGTTCGTGATGTCGTTCTCGAACCTCGTGATCAGGTCAGGGCTCCCGTTCTGGATCGTCACGGTCGCTCTCCGGTGACCCTCCCCCAGCGCGATGATCATGACCACGTGGCCGTTGTGGTCTCTCACCGTGACCCGGTCGTTGCCGTTGGCCAGGAACCCTTTGGCTTTCGGAAGCCGCAGTCCGAGGACGCCCGTCGTTCCCGCCGGGTTGACTCCGACCATCGGGTAGAACGGGAATGGCTGCTTCTTGAACGGCGAGATCGTGATGAACGCGGACGTCCCGCCGGGCGCCTCGCACTCGGGCGCGACGATCCATTTGGTGACCGCGACGGTGGCGCCGGTCTTGCCGCACGGGGTCACTTGAATCGTGACGCCGTTCTTCTGGTCATGGCCCTTGAGCGTCGTCGTCGACGAGGCGGACGCGAGGGTGCTTCCACGGTGCAGCGTCGTGTTGATCGTGGCGTCCTCGGTGGCACAGGTCGTGAAGTTGACGTTCCCGGTGTCGCTCGTCAGGTCGACCATCTTGGGATCCGGGTCGAAGCCCCGGTTGCCGTCGTGCGGGGTCACCGTGTAGTCGCCCGCGGGCAGCTTCATCGAGTACGCCCCGTTCGCGTCGGTGACCGCGGAGCCCGAGCTCGCCCCGGTGGCCTTGACCGAGATGCCGCTCGCGGGTTCGGGCTTGTGCGCGCACGAGCTGGACTGGAGGCCGCACGAGACGGCGAGGATCTTCCCCGAGAGCTCGAACTTCTGTGGCGGGCGGGTCGCGGTGTCGGTTCCAGAGGTCTTGTTCGAGTCCGATAGCGTCCCCGACCACGAGTTCCCGTCGGCCGAGATCGTCACGACCTCGTTGAAGATGTAGGTGCCGACCACACCGTGGAGCGTGAGCGTGTGCCCGACGAGCGTCCCCGTGACCTGCCCCGTCGGGTCCATGACCCTCGTCGAGCCCTTCGCCTGGATGAGCGGGGCGGCCGCAGGGAAGTCCTGCCCCGCACATCCGCCCGACTTACAGTGGTAGACGGAGTTCCAGGTGCCCGTGACGTTCAGGGGCGCAGCAGCCGACACCGACGAGATCGGCAGGAGCGCGCCCGCCAGAATCCCCATCAGGACGCACACCTGGCGCCCCGCGCGCCAGGCGGACCACGGCTTCATCACTCGTCGCCGAACGCTCGGAATGGCTTCATGGCGTCCGCACGTGGTCGCAGCCAGGCAGGAAACGCGAGGTCGTGGCGTCATCGTCTGTGCGGAGCACGCTGAGGAACGGGAATCGCCGAATCGTCGCGAGCGGAATGTGGATCGTGAACTCACCCGACAGACGCGCCGCCGGAGCCTGGGCGATCGCCTGGCGTGTCTTCCCACACGCTGCCCCTGCGTAGATCTCGACGGTCTCGCCGGACCCGGTGGGGTCGGCCGGCGCGTTGGTCGAGCCGGTCACCTCGACGCCGCCTGCCGTCGTTGTGATCTGAAGCTTCGGTGCTGCCGGAGACGTCGGGCGGACGATCGGCGGCCGGTCGCCCGGCATCTCGTACTGATTGGCCAGCAACGAGACGCGGGGAGTCTTGGCGAAGTTCGAGGGGCCGTCGACCCGAACGGCCGGCTCGGGGCCGCCCGCGAGCAGGTTGCCCCTGGCGGGGTCCCCGCCGATCTGCGTCTCGCTGGTGTCGGCGCTGCCGGTGATCTCGATTCCGGGGCCTCCGTTCGGCATGGCGCTCCCGTCGGCGCCCGTGCCGAACAGGCTTCCCATGATCCTTCCGATGCGGAACGACGCTGGGTTCGTCGGCTCTTGGGTACCCATGTTCACGGTCAATCCGGCACCGCTGTTGCCGGCGATGATGTTGCACGGGTAGTTGCACCCGCGGCCGGCCAGCACGTTCGAGGGGCCGCCGAGAAGAAGATATGGCGGGTATTCGCGTTGCGGATCGGCGGCTATCTCGACCCCGACACCGTTGGGAACGCTCCGGTTTCCCGTGATATCGGTCCCGATATAGGCGCCTTTGATCTGGAAGCTGTTGCTGTCTCCGAAGCCCGGTCTCGCCTTGATGCCCGCCACTCGATTGCCGGAGATCACGTCGCAGGGGTTCGCTGGGCACGTGCCCTCACGGCCGATGTCGACTGAAGGCGCGCTGATCCCGATGTCGTTCGGCAGGGCGCTCAACCCGTTCGCGGCGAGTCCGATCAAGTCTCTGTAGCCCGGGGACACCTGATAGCCGGCCTGGACACCGATCTTGTTGCCGGAGATCACGTTTCGGTCGCCGAGGTAGGCACTGGAACATGAGCGGGGGCCCGACCCCGACGGGCCTGAGTCGGAATCAACTCCGACATCGTTGCCGACGGCCTTCATGCCGGTGATATCGGTTCCGATGTAGTTCCCATCGACGTAGCCTCCCGCCTGAAGTACACCGACGTCCAAGCCTCCGATCACATTTCGATCCCGCGGATCGGTTCCGCCCAACTCGGCTGTCGTCTGACACAGAAGCACCCCGTCGTGGCCACCGACGGCCTTCGTGCCGGTCGAGTCGAGCCCGATCAGGTTGCCGCTCACCGCGACACCGCCACCGTCTCTGCGGGAGAGCAGTCCATCGACGGAAACCGCAACGCGAGACGCGTCGATCAGGTTGCCCGGGGCAAGACCGGGCCGGGACGTCTTTCCGCCGATCGTGATCTGGTCGCTGTCAGGCATCCGACTCCTGGATTCGGACTCGAGATACACCCCGAAGGTGGCCTCGTCCGGTGAGACGGCATGTTCACCCGTCGAGTCGACACCGATCCAGTCGCCCTCAACGGTGAGGCCGCCGAACGTCACACTTCCGTTCGTCGTTGCGAGGATCTGGTTTCGATCGCCTGAGATGAGATTGCAGTCACCGGTGCACGCGAACGCAGAGGTTCCGCCGGTCCCGCCGATCGTCGCATCCGGCCCGGTAACGGCGACCCCGTCCTCGTTCGGGATCGCGGCCGTCCCGCCGACACTCGTGCCGATCCGATCGCCCGCGACAAGCTCGTTCTGCCCCGTGAGCTTGACCCCGGCCCCCTTGGCGAAGCCGTTGATCACAAGCCCGCGCACCGAAGCGCCCGGCCCTGCAAGCGTCAACCCGTCGCTGCCTTCCGCCGAGGCGCCCGAGAGCTCGACCCAACCGCCCTGCGTGGTGCCGTCGATCGCGACCCTCGAGTCGACCGTCGGGAGCGAGGTCTTCGGGGTGATCCGCGGCACACCGGCCCCGGGGATGTCGAAGTCGATCGACTGTGTCCCGCCGAGCTTGTTCACGAGCTGGATCGCCGCGCGCAGGCTGCATTCGGGCTTCGCGGCGGCGTGATCGATCGCGCAGCGAGGAGGCTCGGCGGCGAGAGCCTTCGGATCGATCGCCGAGTCCGAGCTGGTGTTCACGACGATCCCCGGGCCGGCGATCGTCAGGGTCGCCTGTCCCGACGCGCGCACCGTTCCCGATCCGTCGCTGCCCGAGGCCGAGACAGTCAGGTCGGCCTTCCCGGCCTTCATGCCCTTCACCGTGAAGTCGAACGTCCGAGACGCGTCCTCGGCGAGAGCGAACCCGGACAGCCCGGTCGCTTGCTTGACCACCGACACCGAGCCGTCGGAGGAGACGAGGCCCTTCCCCAGCGTGACGTCGCTCAGGTCGCCGCCGTGCGCCGTGACCGTTGCCTTCACGGAGACCTCTGAACCCACCGAGGCCTTCTGCCCGCCGACAGCAACCTTCACCGAAAGCGTGGCCGCCGCCGGCGCATCGACCCGGGTGGCCGTGTCGGTTCCAGACGTCTTGTTCGAGTCGTGGAGCGTTCCCTCCCAGGAGTTCCCGTCGGCCGAGATCGTCAGGACGGCGTCCCAGGAATAGGAGCCGGCGCCGTGCAGGGTCAGCGTGTGCCCGACGAGCGTCCCGGTGACCGCCCCGGTCGGGTCCATCACCTTCGTGGATCCGTTCGCCTGGATCAACGGCGACCCCGGAGACGGGAAGTCCTGCCCCTTGCACCAGCCCGTCTTGCAGTGGTAGACCGAGTTCCATTTCCCCGTGACGTTCAACGGCGCGGCGGCCGAGACCGACGAGGTGCTGACGAGCCCACAGCTCAGCATGGCACCCACAAGGCACGCGCGGCGCAGCCGCGAGGACCATTCCATTCGTGCGTTCATGACCCGTTCTCAGGCAGCACGGAACAGGTCAACACAAACGATCCAAGGTCGCCGCCCGCCACAGGGCCGCGACTCTAACAACGCCTACGGCTCCGGTCTATGGGCATTTCTACCTACGAATAACCGGCAACCCGCGCACGGCGTCGCTCTGCGACGCGACGCGGTTACGACGCCTTGCCCACGAGATATTTCGCGAGGGCAATCGTCTTCGACTTCATGACCGTTAGCCCGGCCGCCGTACACGCGGTGCCCTGGGTGTTCTCGGCGCATGGGTCAGGTGACACGACCGCGACGTAGAAATAGGTGTTCTTTCTCGTGAGCATGAACAACGAATACTGGTTCACCTCGGGTGTGGCGAGCCTCGACGTCCTGATCACCGCGCTGCTCCCCTCACCGAGGCTGATCTTGTGGAAGTCCGGGTTCTGGGCGTGCGCGAGATACAGCGCTTTCGTCCAGTTCGATCCGGCCTGAAGATCAACCTCGCCGTACCCGTTCGGCGAGCTCGGCGGATCGAACTCACAACCGATCTCGGTCGCGGGAAGAGGAACTGCCGGGTAATGCGTCGTCGAGGACGGCTGAACCGCGAAGCCAACGTATTTCGCGATCTCGCCCGTGGAAATGACGGCCGAACAGCTCGAGTACTTGGCCACGGACGCGGTCGTAGCCTCCACGCGGAGCGTCAAAGCGGCGGCGGTTGCGCAGAGGGCCACACAGACCGTGATCGCAAAACGACGGTCCCGGTTCACGGACTTCACCGAGCTCTTCACGGGCCGAACCTAACACATCCTGAGAGATTCTCAGATGTCTCGGCGTCAGTCGACGAGTGGTTGTGGTTCGAATAAATCCCCGCCGGCCGCCGCCAGGTCATGCGCGGAAACGCGGACGATGACGATCGACTCCCCGATCAAATGCTGTCGACCACGATTGAAGATGATGCGCGTCACGCCCGAGGACCCCAGGCTGGAAGGGCGTTCACGGGGCTCGGCTCAGCGTTGCGCGTCTTCGGCGGCGACGGAGTACGGAACCGTCGAGATCACAGCGCCACGTGCAGGCCGATGAGTCCTTGATGGCTTGTCGGTCTCTACTGCGACGCGGCCGGATGAGGTCGCCGGGACAAGGAGCCATCAGATGACCCGATACATGATCTCGTTCGATGCCCACGCGATGGACCACATCCCCGAAGAGGAGATGCCTGCGGTGGACAAGACCGCGCATGAGGCGGTCCAGGAGGCCAAGGACGCCGGCGTGTGGGTTTTCGGCGGCGGTCTGGAGAACCGGAAAGCGAGCGTCGTGGCCACCGCAGGAACGGTCACCGACGGTCCTTATCCGGAGGCGATCGGCGGGTTCTGCGTCGTCGACGTGCGTTCGCACGCGGAGGCGCTGGAGTGGGCTGCCAGGTTCGCAGGCGCCTGCCGCTGCGCGCAGGAAGTCCGAGCGTTCATGCCCGACCCGGCCGTTGGGAACTGATCGGGCAGTGCCCCATTCGTCTGCGCAAGCGTTGCGAAAGGTTCCCTGAAACGCGACTCGGTCTCAGGTGACGACTGGGGAGGCGTTAGGGTCGGGGCATCGACGGGGTCTTCACTGACGCGTGGCGGGTCTACCGGTTACTGTTTCGACGCTCGGTTCTCACCGCTGCGATCGTCTACGCCGTGATCGACGGGCTCGAGGTCGCGAAGGGTCACACCGCAGGTGAGGGTCTCGCGTTCGTGCTCGGGATCGCGGCCTTCGTTGCAGGGTTCGCGGGGCCGGTGTTCGTACAGGGAGCGCTCGTCGAAATCGTTCGCAACGTCCATGAGGGGTGGGTCCCGAAGAAGATCGAGACTCTGTACCGAGACGCGCGCGCTCACTTCTGGTCTCTCTTGGGAGCGTCGATCATGTATGGCCTTGGCGTCTTCTTCGGACTGATCCTCCTGATTGTGCCCGGCCTGATCGCAGCGGCACGCTGGTGTCTCTTTGCCCCGATGATCATGCTCGAGGGCTACACCGCAGAGCCAGCACGAGTGAAATCGTCGCAGTTGGTCAAGGGGAGAACCGGCCAAGTGCTGGTCATCGTGATCGCATCCTTCGTGCTGGTCACAGTTCCGCCGCTTGTCTTCACGTTCGCGGTCGGATCGGGTTCGATTCCGGAATACGCCACCACATTCGTGTGGAGCTCGCTCACCGCCCCCTTCGCGGCCCACGTCCTCACGGTCATCTACTACCGCTTGGCAGACCCAGATCGCCCGGTGATCCACGAAGACATCGCGCGTTCGCGATCCGTCTGGCAAACCTAGAGACCAGCGCTCGGAGGAGCCTAGAACGGAAGGCCCGTTGCCTGCGCGAGTGCGCGGGAGTGGCCTCAGACGAGAACTGGCAGAGTCACCATCCTGGGAGAGGCCGAGCGGGTAGTCAGCGAGCTGCTGCGTGCTCTCGTGGTGGCAGAGCGCATGTTGATGGCGAAAGCATCGGACATGTCGCGACAGCCGGGTTGGTCGGAGGTTACGTATGCGCTCAAACCGTCCGAGTGGAGCCGCGTCGGGTCGGAGGGTACTGACCTTGGATTCTGGGGTGACGTCGACGGTGAGTGCGCGGGGCTTGGCGGCGTCGCCTGGATGTTCGATCTGGTGCACGGGGACGACAGATGGCTCGTGATGCGAAGCTTGAAGCTGAATCGGAACACGACCACTTATCAAGAGATAGTCGCTGACCTTCCAGAGACGACCCATGCCAGTTCGAGCGAACTCGCAAGCTCACTTACGCAGCTCGTCGCAGAGCTGATGCGCCTGCCGTCGCCTGATCGCTGAAGCGGATCTCCCAACTGGCGCCACCCGGCGGGACCCGACTCGCCTGGGGGAGCGCTCCGCGATACACCCTGAGCGGACGTGGCTGTTTCGGGCCTGGTGGCGACGTTCCGTCGGCGTTACGCTGTGACCATGGACGAACGGCTTCGTCTCACGATCAACTACGAGGATCCGGACGAGGAGGGCTGGATCGTCGCGAGCGTGGTTGAGGTCCCCGGGGCGTCGAGTCAGGGCCGAACACGCGACGAGGCTCGCGGGAACGTCATCGACGCACTGCGCCTGATGCTGACGCCGGACGAAAGCGATTCGCACGGCATCAACGGCCAGAGTGAGCCGCTCGACTTGATCCTCGTCGGTTGAAGCTTCGCGACCTCGAGCGTCATCTTTCTCAGCATGGCGTGAGGCGCGTCGGCGAAGGAGCGAAGCACACGAAGTGGCGAAAGCGCTGACGGCAGCCGCGCAACCGCTGTGCCGCGCCACAGCGAGATCGGGCCTGGCCTGGTAGCGCGATCTGCCGGCAGCTCAACATGCCAGCGCCGTAACAGAGGACCACCGGCTGAAGGATCGTGGGCTGCGCAAGTGTTTCGCAATGACGCCCGACGGGGCGACGGCCTCAGACGGAACCGCTTTCTTGTTTCATCTCCCAACTAGCCTTCTTCGCCGATCGCGCGATCAGGAAGAGGCCGAAGACCGACCAGACCAAGAGATCGAAGCCGACGGCGAGCGCAATGCAAAGGCCGAGTGTGAGCGGCCCGCCGACAGTCGATGCCGTGTGAGCGTTGTACTCGTACCCGTAGGGGATTAACACTCCGGGGACGATCAGAGCCGCGGCGATGACGACACCCCATAAGTAACGCACCCTCCCAGGATGCCCGAAGCGCGAACGGGCGGCATTGCGCTGACCTACCCCAGCGTTCACGACGACACTCCGACCGCGCGCCGATCGTAGGATGCGTCGAATGGCGGCGCGTTCCGATCGCGATGGGATAGGGGATCTTGTCGGGGCAGTCTTCGAGGAGCTACAGCAGGCTCGGCGAGTCGACGTCCGGGTTCAGACGGGCCGTATTGACGTCGTGCCCGCGTTGGTGAACGCTTCCCCGGTTTCGGTCGTGGACTCCGCGCCCCAGATTGATGTCGTGGTTGGCGGCGCGCCGTTCGTCGCGGTACACGAACTCTGGAGTGAGGACCGCCATTCGAACCTTGATCGGCTGCGTGAGTTGCTTGAGGCAATCCGGGACGGACGTCACGAGCGCACAGTCGAGACGTTGAAGCGCGATCGTGTGCGGATCATCGATCGGTTCGAATTATTGAGCGGCCCGGCGGAGTACGACCACTCGACCACAGCAAGCAGTCCAGTTGAGACGGGCGAGAAGATGACCGAACGCTTGCAGGCGTACTAAGTCTCGTATGCCCGACCGTTCCGAAAGTACGCCTGAGCGCTACCACTCGTTCGGAGCACCCAGGAGAGCGTTACCTGCCTCCGTCGTGCTGATCATCCAGGAGTCCCACGAATCCGGATCGAGGATGATCGACTCGGCCTCGGCAGGTGGAATGAAGTCGTCGCCGTACACACTGGCGAGTCCTCGACGTACGAGCGAGATTGCGGTGTGCTGGAACTGCGCATCTCGGCAGCGTCGCGTGGAGCGATGACCGCGATGGGCCAGCCATCTTCGATGAGTTTCTTGAGGAGATCGATGTCCCGCTGTGTTGGATCAGCTTCCACGGTCGGATTATCACCGCCCGGCGTGAGCATCAACACGTGCGCGACTGTGCGCGAAGGGACTCCGACTCACCCCAGCGCACGGTCAAGGGTGTGTGAACCTCGGGAGGCGCAAATCCTGTGCCTCGGCGATGCGAATCGCCTCTGACGGCTTGGTGCCGGTTGCCCCGCTTCCGTTGAGGTACGCGATCACGTCGCCGCGCTGCCACGCCAAGAGGTATTCCTCAAGGCCGAGTGGGCCGACTGAAGCGATTCGCACGAAGGCGCTCCTTGGTGGAGACGCGGGTGGGGTCAGGTGTCTGGCGGAGAGGCCTGGGCCGTGCCTGGTCAGAGCACTCACGACCGTGGCAAACGCCGACTGCGCGGTAGTCGAGTTACGAAACACAATGACGAAGACGAGGAGATGGTTCAGCCCCGTTCGCGTTGGACGTCCGTAGACGGCACCAGCCGCCGTGATCTCCGCCTTCTCCGTGGCTGCCGGGAACCGAAACCACGATTGCATATAGGCCGTTGATTCAGGGGTGGGCGCCTGAATGGTGACCGAGAATGATCGGAGCTGACCTGGCTGCAGAATCATGACTTGGGCACGTGGCGGCGCAGCGGCCGCGGCCGAAATGGATCCTGCGCCAACGAGGACGAAGACGAGCGCGCCTGCAGCCAGGGGTGTCAGTACTGCGTCCAGTATCCGTCGGCTCATTCTCGGAGCATATGGCGCTTGCCTGCCGCAGTGTTCGCGAAGACACTCTGAGCGGCTCGGTGCTAATCAGCGTCGGGAGTGTCACACTGGATTGATGGACATCTCGCAGGCAGAGCTCCTCAGAGCGGTGGCAACGGACGACCTCCGGGGTATCGATAAGGCGCTGGCCGCAGGAGCAGACATCAATGCGCGCTGTGACGACGGCGCGTCGGTTCTCTACCTAGCGTGCATTCGTGGAAACGTTGAGGTCGTCCGTGCGTTGCTCGAACTTGGCGCGGACGCCAACTTGCGAGCTGATCTTCCTGCTGCTGACATGTATGCAGAAACCCCGCTCGGCCTTGTCAAAGGCGCGCAGTTCCTGCTCGACTGGGAGAAGTACACGCCGATATACGACCTTCTCGTGGAGCGAGGAGCGGTCGACCAAGGCCGGAGAGTTCCGGTTAGCGCGGACAATGACGCTCGCCGGAGGTGGCACGCTCTGACCTGGCAGGCCAAGGGACGGCACCCGCGTCTTTCGTACGCCACGTCTCGACGGTTCGCGAGCGTCGGCTACCGACTCGCGGCCTCATACAACATCCTGCTGCGTCGCCCGACCAGGTAACGGCTGCCGCACGGGCCTCGGGCGTCATCGGGCGTCAGGCCAGCGGAGTGCGCCAGCGTCCTCCCGCCTGAAATGAAGAGGGGCGGCTTTCGCCGCCCCTCTCGGTTCTACCGGCGGCCGCCGCCGCGACCGCCACGGTCACCGCTGCGCGGGGGGCGCTCCTCGCGGGGCGGGCGCGGCGGGGCGTCCTTCGCCCGCTCGACCAGCTCCTCGGGGGAGACCATGCCACCGTTCTCGTGCTTCTGGACGAGCTTCAGGCCGATCCGGCCACGGGCCTTGTCGACCTCCTGCACGATCACGTCCACGACATCGCCGCGAGCGAGCACGTCCTCGATGTGAGCGACGCGGCCCGGGCCGACGTTCGAGACGTGGAGCAGGCCGTCGGTGCCCTTCTTCAGCTCGACGAAGGCGCCGAAGTCGGTCGTCTTCACGACCTTGCCGGTGAACTCGTCGCCGACCTCCGGGTCCTTGGTGAGGGCGGTGATCGCCGAGATCGCGGCGTCGCCCTTCTCGCCCGAGGTGGCGTAGACGAGGATCGTCCCGTCCTCCTCGATGTCGATCTGAACCTCGTAATCGGCCTCGAGCGAGCGGATCGTCTCGCCGCCCTTGCCGATCACCATGCCGATGTACTCGGGGTTGATCTGAACCGTCGAGATCCGCGGAGCGTGGTTCGCGAGCTCAGTCCGCGGCTCGCCGAGCGCCTCGAGCATCCGGGCGAGGATCGCCGCGCGGGCCTCGCTCGCCTGTGAGAGCGCACGCTGCATGATCTCCCGTGAGACACCGGTGATCTTGATGTCCATCTGGAGCGCCGTGATCCCGTTCTTCGTGCCGGCGACCTTGAAGTCCATGTCACCGAGGTGATCCTCGGCGCCCTGGATGTCGGTGAGGATGACGTAGTCGTCGCCCTCCTTGACGAGGCCCATCGCGATGCCGGAGACCGGCTCCTTGATCGGCACGCCGGCGTCCATCAGGCCGAGGGTCGATCCGCAGACCGAGCCCATCGACGAGGAGCCGTTCGACTCGAGCGTCTCGGAGACGACCCGGATCGTGTACGGGAAGTCCGCGACGTCCGGGATCACGGCCTCGAGCGCACGCTGGGCGAGCGCACCGTGGCCGATGTCACGGCGGCGCGGGCCCGTCATCCGGCCCGTCTCCCCCACCGAGTACGGCGGGAAGTTGTAGTGATGGATGTAGCGGCGATCCTTCTCGAGCGAGAGATCGTCGATCCGCTGACCCTCCTTCGCGGTGCCGAGGGTGACAAGCGACAGGATCTGCGTCTGGCCGCGGGTGAAGAGCGCCGAGCCGTGGGTGCGCGGGCTGACCGTGACCTCGCAGGCGATCGCGCGGATCTCGGTCTCCGAGCGCCCGTCGGGGCGGCGCTTGTCGACGGCGATCTTCTTGCGGACGAGATCCTTGTAGATCGCGTCGGCGGCCTTCTTGACGTAACCCTTGGTGAGACCGTCGAGGCCCTCGCCCTCGGAGGTGCCCGGGAACGGAAGCTGGACGGTGTCGATGATCCGGTCGTACAGCAGATGCTGCTTGGCCGACTTCAGCTCCTTCGAGTCCTGCTCGGCATCCGTGAGCCCGCGCAGGTCGCCTTCGAACTGGGCCCTGACCGCTGCCTCGGCTGCGGCGGAGCGCTTCTTCTCGAGGACCGCGGCGAGCGACATCCGCGTCTGGAGCTCCTTCTGGATGTCTGCCTCGGTGGACGACATCGAGAGCGTGCCGGCCTCCTTCTCGACGATCTCCTCGACGATCCCGCCGGCGGCCTCGAGGCCGCGCTCGGAGATCCGCGCGGCGATCTCGTCGCCGTAGCGGTTCGTGATGTCCTCGGTGACCGCCGTCGAGAGCCACTTGGGCTTGCCGGCCTTCGCCTGCAGATCCTCCTGCGCAGCGCAGAGCTTCTTGATCTCCTCGTGCGCCAGGTCGAGCGCCTCGAGGAGCTTGTCCTCGGGAACCTGGTCGGCACCCGCCTCGACCATCGTCAGGCCTTCCTTCGTGCCGACGACGATCAGGTCGAGCGTGCTCTCCTCGAACTGCTCGGGGAGCGTCGGGTCGACGACGAACTCTCCGTCGACGATGCCGACGCGCACGGCGCCGATCGGGCCGAAGAACGGCATCGGCGAGATCATCAGTGCCGCCGAGACGCCGTTGATCGCGAGGATGTCGTGCGAGGTGATCATGTCCGCGGAGAGGACGGTGGCGATGCACTGCACCTCATTGCGGTAGCCCTTCGGCCAGAGCGGCCGGATCGGGCGGTCGATCATGCGGGCGGTCAGGATCGCGCGCTCGGTGGGGCGCCCTTCACGCTTGAAGAAACCGCCGGGGATCTTCCCGGCAGCGTAGGCGCGCTCCTCGACATCGATCGTGAGCGGGAAGAAATCCTGCCCCTCGCGTGCGTCCGTCCGCCCCTGGGCGGTCGCGAGGACCATGGTGTCGCCAGACCGGACGACGACGGCGCCGTCTGCCTGCTTCGCAAGCTTGCCCGTCTCGAACGAGATCTCCTTGCCGCCGATATTCACGGACACGGTGACGGGAGCCGCTTGCTGCTCGGCTTCGATAATGCTCATATTCTCTCTCTTCCTCCACTGAACTTGGGAAGGGTGGAGGTTTGAGCCAGCCGCCTCGACGGGGGCTCGCTCAAACTTCCACCCTCCTGGGCGATGGAGCTAACGGCGCAGGCCGAGCTCCTTGATGAGGGCTCTGTAGCCCTCGAGATCCTTTTTCTGCAGGTAGTTCAGGAACCGGCGGCGCCGGCCGACGAGCTTCAGGAGGCCGCGGCGGGAATAGTGATCCTTGGCGTGTGTCCTGAGGTGCTCGGTCAATCCGTTGATGCGCTCGGTCAACATCGCGATCTGGACCTCGGGCGAGCCCGTGTCCGTGTCGGTCTTCCCGAACTTCTTCGTAGCTTCCTGCTTGGCTTCCTTGGAGAGGGCCATCTCTAACCTCCTGGTAGTGAGTCGCCTGCGGCCCAGCGAACGCCGCGCAAGGAAGACGCGTGCGGCCGAGTCCGAGGTCGATGACAGGGTAGCAATAGAGCGCTTTGCGCGCCCTCGCACTCAGCCGGAGGCGATCGCGTAGGTGACCTGAAGGGTCACGCCGATCTGGACGGCTCGGGCCGTGTTCTCGACGGCCTGCGAGGTGAGCACAGAGCTCGACCGTGGGACAAGCGACTGGCAGCCGGTCGTGCCCGGCGCATAGACCGATGGCGTGAAGGTCGCCTCGGAGACCGCGAGCACCGGGCCGAGCTCGACACCGGCGAGGCTCGCGAGCTTCGCGGCCCTCGCGTGCGCATCGGTGAAGGCGGCGCTCCAGGCCTGCTCCTCGACCGCAGCGCAGTTCGAGAGCCCGAAGACGACGGCCGTGCCCTGAAGCTCGTAACCCAGCGGCTTTTTCTTCTTCTCCTTCAGGGCCGTTCGGGCCGTCGCGAGGAGCTTCGCGACGCCGGCGGGATCCGTGGAGGTGAAGGTGACCTGCGTCGTCGGTCCCGAGATCGGCGAGTAAGGCCCTTGCGCGAATGGGTCGATGCTGATCTCCTCGGCGCCGGCGTTCTTCAGCGCCGCGACGACGCGGTCGATGTCTGCGGTGTCGTCGGATTCAACTGCGGGACCGAGCTCGGTCAGTTCGCCCGCGAGGGAGCCGATCGTGAACCTGACCGTCACCTGATCCGGCGTGTCCGAGCTCTCCCCCGTCCCGAGCACCGTGATTCCGGGAAGCGCCGCGGCCGGAACACCCGCCGTTCCCTGGCTCTGAGCCGGCGTCCCGGATGTACTGGTGTAGAGGACGCCCCCGGACGCGGAGCCGGTCGCCGGTGCGGGCTTCGTCTAGCCGGCGGAGCTTGTCGTCGTCGTTGCCAGCTTCTCGGGTCGCACCGCAGCCTGCCGAGAGGAGAATCGCCCCCGCGATCGCGGCAGCGCCGAGCAGGCGGAAGGTCACACAGCCGATTCGATGCCCGGGACGGCTACGCTCAAGGAGTCGTGGCCGACGATTCGCTGTCCATCACCGACAACCGCACCGGAGAGAGCTATACGGTGCCGATCGTCGACGGTGCGATTCGTGCCACCGACCTGAAGGGCCTCGTCTCCTACGACCCGGCTTTCCTGAACACGGCAGCCTGCCGGAGCGCGATCACCTACATCGACGGCGACGCCGGGATCCTGCGCTACCGCGGCTATCCGATCGAGGAGATCGCGGAGGCCGCCGGGTTCCTCGAGATCGCCTACCTGCTGCTCGAAGGGGAGCTGCCGACGGCGTCACAACTCGAGCGCTGGCAGGAGGACATCCGCGTCCACACCTATGTGCACGAGAGCGTCACGAAGTTCCTCGAGGGGTACCGCTACGACGCCCACCCGATGGGGATGCTGCTCGGGACGATGGGCGCCTTGTCGACGTTCTATCCCGACGCGAAGGACATCGACGACCCCGAGAACCGCTACCTGCAGCGTGTCCGCCTGATCGCGAAGCTGCCGACGATCGCGGCCTACATCTTCCGGCACTCGCACGGCCTGCCCTACGTGCTCCCGCGGAACGACCTCGACTACATCGGCAACTACGCCAACATGACCTTCGAGATCGGCGGCGACAGCCGGGAGAACCTCGTCCTCCAGCGTGCCCTCGAGACGCTGCTGATCCTGCATGCCGACCACGAGCAGAACTGCTCGACGAACGCGGTGCGCGGCGTCGGCTCCTCACGCGTCGATCCGTTCTCGGCGGTGTCGGCCGGGATCGCCGCGCTCTACGGGCCCCTGCACGGGGGTGCGAACGAGGCGGTGCTGCGGATGCTCGACGTAATCGGCGAAAAGAAGAACGTCCCCGCGTTCATCGAGGGCGTGAAGGCCGGCAAGGGCCGGCTGATGGGCTTCGGCCACCGCGTCTACAAGAGCTACGACCCGCGCGCCACGCTGATCAAGCAGGCCGCCGACGCGGTCTTCGCCGAGACCGGCCTGAACCCGAAGCTCGAGATCGCGCTCGAGCTCGAGCGGATCGCGCTCGAGGACGACTACTTCATCTCGCGCAAGCTCTATCCCAACGTCGACTTCTACTCGGGGCTGATCTACCAGGCGATGGGCTTCCCAACCGATTACTTCACCGTGCTCTTCGCCCTCGGGCGGCTACCGGGCTGGATCGCGCAGTGGGACGAAATGCTCACCGATCCCGAGCAGAAGATCGCCCGGCCGAAGCAGGTGTACACGGGGCCGGAGGAGCGCAAGTTCGTCCCGATCGCCGAGCGCTGACCGACCTGGCCGTTCGAGCTGTCGTTTTCCGGGGACCCGCCTCCCGCCCCTGATGCCGTCGAGGCTACCGGGAAAGGTGTGACGTGTCTGTACCGGTTTGTCCACAGGCTTCGGGCCCGAGGCGCCCCCGTGGCTGCGAGGCGGGACTTCCGCTACCGTGAGAGGCCTGTGACGCAGTTCCGCTCATCGAGTACGTCTGCATAGCCCGCCGGGCTGCTTTTTCCACCCTGCGCGGGCCAGACGCGTTCTCGGAGCGGCAAGCCGACAGTTGGCGACGGCAGCCGGTTGCTAGCCGGCGGAGCCTTCGGGCCTTGTGGGATCGTCCCCCACCCGCTCCGCTTGGAGGGACAAGCCGATGGTCGGCGACGGCACCTGTCTCGAAAACAGGCGAGGTGAAAGCCCTTGGGGGTTCGATCCCCTCTCCCTCCGTCACAGCATCTTCTGCAACCGAGAGCAAGCCGACGGGTTCGAGCCCCGTCTCGAAAGGTGGCCAAACATGACCGTGCAAGGCAAGAGAAACGACTGAGGAACGTCCGCTACGCGATGAAGTACCGGCGGCGGCGCTGCCGCGACTGCGGGCATCTGTCCGCCCGGCCCGCTCAATGCCGCCTTTGCGGCGGGAAGATGCGGTAGGGCTACGCGTGAACGGCGGCGGCAGCGAGGATTGCCGCCGCCGAGCGTTCCACGTCGTCCGTCGTCGTGCGCCAGTTCGAGACGGAGATCCTCATCGCGTGCTCGCCGAGCCAGTCGGTTCCGCCGAGCCAGCACGTTCCGTCCTGCTGAATCCGCGCGATCAGGGCGCGTGTCTCCTCGCCGTCGCCGAAACGGACGAGGACCTGGTTCAGGACGACGTCGTTCAGGATCGTGGCACCGCCTGCCTCGAGGAGCTCGGCAAACAGCCGGGCGTGGGCGCAGCAGCGCTCGACGAGGGCAGCGATGCCGCTCCGGCCGAGCGCACGGATCGCCGCGTAGATCGGGAATCCGCGCGCGCGCCGCGAGAACTCGGGTGTCCAGTCGACCGCATCGCGCATCCGCTCGTCCCTGGTCTGGACGAGATACGAGGCTGTCACGGACATCGCGGCGCGGTGGGCGTCCTCGTGCGCGCAGAATGCGATCCCGGAGTCGTATGGCACATTCAGCCATTTGTGTGCGTCGGTCGACCAGGAATCTGCACGTTCCGCTCCTTGCATCAGATGACGGAGCTCGGGTGAGGCCGAAGCCCAGAGGCCGAATGCTCCGTCGAGGTGAAACCAGGCCCCACCCGCATTCGCGGCGTCAGCGATTGCCTGAAAATCGTCGAACGCTCCGGTGTTCACCTCCCCCGCCTGGCCGCAGACGATCGTCGGCTCGCCGCCGAGATCGGGGAGCTCCGCAACTCGAATCCGTCCCTGGTCGTCGGCAGGCACGACGTGAAGGGACGACGCGCCGATCCCCAGGAGCCTGAGCGCGCGATCGATCGTGACGTGCCGCTTCGCTCCGACGACGACCCGGATCTTCGGCGATCCGGACAGGCCTTCGGCGGCAACGTCCCAGCCGGCCTGTTCGAGCACGTGGTGCCTCGCTGCCGCGAGAGCCGTGACGTGCGCCATCTGGCAACCGGTGACGTAGGCGACCGACACCTGGGGCGGCAGCCCGAAGAGCTCGGCAAGCCAGCCGCGTGCGACGTCCTCCACGACGGCCGCGGCGGGTCCGGCCGCGTAGAGACCCGGATTCTGATCCCAGGCCGAGGTGAGCCAGTCGGCGGCGAGCGCGGCCGGCACGGCGCCGCCGATCACGAAGCCGAAGTAACGCCCGGACGCCATGCCGACGAGCCCCGGCTCGGCCGCCTCGACCAGCGAGTCGACGACGGTTGCATCGTCGCTCCCGTGCTCAGGAAGCGGCCCGCCGAGCGTCTGGATCAGCTTCTCGACTCCGGCCTCCGCACGGACGGGGCGCTCGCCGAGCGTCTCGATGAAGTCCGCCGCGTGGTCGGCCGTCCGGTGCAGGAGCTCGCGCTCGTCCATCCGGCGACTGTACCTGCGAAGCTACGCGGAGATGTCCGACGGGATCCCGGTCTCGGGAGTCAGCGAGCTCGTGCTCGAGGTTCTCGACCTCGATGCAGCCGAGCGGTTCTACGCCGGGGTGCTCGGGCTCCCCGTCGTCCTCCGTTGGACGCACCGCGACGCGATCTGGGTCATGGCCGGAACCGGAACCAGGATCGGCCTCTGGCGGCCACAGGTCGGAATCGCGAAGGGCCGTGGCGGCGTGCACGTGCACTTCGCACTGCACATCGACGACGGGGACTTCGATGCCGCGAGGGAGCGGCTGCGCTCGCACGGCTACGAGCCCGAGGTCGCGGTCTTCGACGATCCCGACCGCGGTCGGGCGTTGTACGTCACCGATCCGGATGGCAATGTCGTCGAGTTCTGGACGTTCGACGTGCGGGAACACCTGAGCGGCGGATAACGCGGCATCCTCCACTGCCCGGTGGAAACATCGGCGGCCGGGCTTCCGGGCTGTCAGTTTTCCGGGTACCCACCTCCCGCCCCAATGCCGTCGAGGCTAGCGCGGAAGGTGTGACGCGCGGGTACCGGTTCTTCCACAGGCGGCGAGCTGGAGCGGTGCGCGTGCCGCTCACTCCTCCGGGAGATCCGGGCCATCTCCGCCTGGGCGCGGCGGTGGTCGGGGCGCAGGAGACGTCGAGCTCTTCGAGCTGCGCGAGGGTGTCAGCTCTCGCGTGGAACCGGCCGTCTGCGACTCACGCCGGTCCAGCGAGGCCGAACGGTGTGCCCTCCGAATCGCGGCAGATCGCCCAGCGCGTGCCTGGATGGACGACCTCGCCGCCGAGGGAACGCACCTGCTCGAGCGCCTCGGCGATGTCCGGGACCTCGAAGTACGGGAGCGAAAAGCGGTCGCCCGGTCCCGTTCCGCGTTCGTGGAGCCCGACCGCAACGCCGGTGCGATCGATCTGCCAGCCCTCGCCCTGTGCGCCGCTTCGCGGCTCGAACGGCGTACCGAGAAGGGACTCCCAGAACCGTCGCGCCCGTTCCGTGTCGTCGGCGGGAAACTCGATCAGGTGAGGCGTTGCCACGGTCGGACCTTATCCGGCATGCGGTTGTCGACGGCGAGCCCAGGCCAGAACTGCTGCAATCGCCCGGTGCGCAAGCAGTACCACTTCTGGCCAGGGGACCAAGGTCTCGACGCCTGGGACGTCGACCGGCTCGTCGAGCTGAGCAGGGGTTTCTCGGTGCGTCAGGTGCCTCTCGAATCGATCCGGGAGCTCGATACGGCCTACTGGTCGGGCCCGCTCACCGTCCGTGACATCGCCGATCACATGCGGCTCGTCGAGGCCGTCGATCTCGCGTACCCGATCATCCTCGGCGCCGACGGTCGAGTCATGGACGGCATGCACCGCGTGGTGCGCGCACTGCTCGACGGGCACCTGACGATCGCCGCGGTTCGGTTCGCCGTCGAGCCTGAGCCCGACTTCCGCAACTGCGACCCTGCCCGTCTCCCGTATCCGGACTGAGACCGAGCGGGCCGCCGGCTCAGAGAAGCCTGGAGGCGGCGTCCTGGAGGTAGGACACGACGCGGCGTTCGGAGAGGCCCGTACGGCGGCGCAGTTCGACGTAGCTCTCGAAGCTCGTGAGCAGAGCGAGGGTCGGGAGCGCCTCTTTTCCGAACACCTCTGCGAGATGGGAGTGGCGATCGTTGGTCTGGCGCGCCACGAACTCACCGGCGGCGGGATCGATCGCGGCGGCCCCGTAGAGCTCGGCGTGAAGGGTCTCCTCGCTCGCCCAGAAGCTCGTCGTCCGCTCGAGCAGCGTGTCGATGTCGTCCGCCTCCTTGACCGACCCCAGATCGAGCCCCTCGCAGATCGCATCGACAAGGCCGAGACGCGAGCCGAACTGCTGGTAGACGGTCGCGCGCGAGACGCCCGCACGAGCCGCCACCTGCTCGACGGTCGATTCGTGGAACGAGCCTTCCTGCAGAAGCTCGCGCACGGTCTCGAGGACACGCTGGCGGCTCTTGGGCGGGGTTCTCTGTTTGCGGGCGTACATCAGACAAAGAGTCTAGACATGGCGTCCGGACTCTGATATAGGTTGACATCGTGTCCATACATTGTGTCTATACCGACGATCGTCGAGGAGGTTCCAACGGTGACCGGCATCCGTGACGTAGACCCGCTCATACGGAAGTTCATCGAGTTCAACGAGACGGGCACACCGCCGCCCGGCCTTTTCGCAGACGACGTCTTCGTCGACTTCACGCTGCCTCACTGGCGGCTCCAGGCCGGCGATCGTGAGGGGCTTGTAGCCCTGAGGCGGGCCGGCCACCCGGGCCCGAGCACCGTTTCCGGCTTTCGCGCGGATGCAACCGAGACCGGATTCGTGATCGAGTGGACGGAGCGCTGGACGGACGGCGGGATGGACTGGTACTGCCGGGAGATGGCCCGCGCCGAGGTCGAGGACGGGACGATCACCGAGTTGTCGGTCTACTGCACCGGCGACTGGGATCGCGCGCGCGTCGACGAGCACCGCAGCGCCGTCCAGCTCGCGCGTCCGTAGGCGTGGCCTGGGACGGCACGCTCGATGTGGGAGACCGCGGAGGGCGTCCATAAGCCTGGGCTCACTGGAGGGCTTCGCCGCTGTCTGTCCAGCAGCGCTGGCCCGCTACGGAGGCTCGAGGGAGGCAGGAAACCTGGATCGTCTGCTGGATCACGCCCTGGTCGGGCGTTTGCATGGAGGCGACGCAGGTGAACGCGCGCGGGCTCGTCTCCTGGCAGCTCACCGAGGGGTCGTAGTCGTAGCCCGTGCCGAGTAGTTGGTTGTGGAAGACACGGGCGAGCTCGCTGTCGATCGCGATCGGGTCGACCGGTCCGCTCCCCGGGGAACCGCTCGACGCGTCGAACAAGAGAACGGCGGCGATGCCAACGAGAACGGCCACCGCGGCCGGCCACATCCATCGCAGAGCTCGAGTCACCCCCATCGTTGGCCTCCTCGTTGGCCGGCGGAGCTCGCCGAATCGGACTCGGTTCGTCGGCTAGGCTCGTTTTGTAGCATGGACTCTGGCTCAGCCAACGGTCCGAAGGGGTTCGCTCCGTCGAGGATTCGGGGCCTTTCGTGGCTGACGATCGTCGCTCTCGTCGTCGTCTCGGTCGACCTCGTGACCGCTGCGACGCACCTCCGCGTCTTTGCCCAGGTGGGCTACAAGAACATCCGTGCCCCGTCGCATCTCGTGCGCGACGCCGATCTCGACCCGTTCGCCTACTTCGCCCCCACGCAGGCGCTCGTCGCGGCTCAGCGCGTCATTCCGAAGGATGCGACGTACACGATCGTCGTCGGTCACGAGGAGCCCGGCGGGCCTCCGGTGGGAATCGCCGACGACATCTTCCGCTTCTGGCTCGTCCCACGGCGCTACACGAAGCACATCGCCGACGCAGACTGGGCGATCACCTACAACGCCGCCTCGGAATCCCTCGGCGTTCCCTACACGAAGGAAGTCGGTCTCGGGCCGTCCGTGAACGCCGTGAAGCTCGGACGGGCGCAGCGATGAGCCGGTTGGCACTCGACCTGCTTGCCGAGAACGTGATCCTGGTCGCCGTCGGCTGGGCGTTCCTCTACGGGGTCGGGCTCGGGACGGCCCGCCGGGGCGATCTTCGCCTGATCGGGCTGAGCTACCTCGTCGGGTGGGCGCTCCTCAGCTCGCTGCTCTCGTTCGCGCTGATGCTCGGGATCCCGCTCGTCCTCCCGACGGTGGTCGTCGTTGCCGGGCTGACGATCGCGGCATCCGTGGTTCTCCGGCGTCACCCGCCGGAGCCGCCCGAGCCCAGGGCGAAAGAAGGAGTCGCAGAGCGGGTGGTGACCGCGTTCGCCGTTGCGATCATCGCGGTCGCGTTGGCATCCGCGCTCGTCACCGCGCTCAAGAGCGAGTGGGATCCGAACCTCGACCTGCTCACCGCCTGGCTGCCGAGAGCGCACCTGATCTTTCTCTCCCACCAGTTCGATGCATCCCAATGGGCCACGTTCCTCGACCCGTGGTATCCACCACTCGCTCCGACCTCGTACGCCACGACTTTTGCCTTCGTGGGCGGGTTTCACCCCTCTGTCCTCTCGGTACAGCAGGCGTTGCTCGGCGTCGCGTTCATCCTCTCGGTTGCCACGATCCTCGACCGGTTCGCCCCTCGCTGGATCACGTTTCCGTCGCTGGCGCTGCTCGTCACCGCCCCCTGGTTCTGGTGGCGGCTCACCTCGCTCCTCCCCGACCAAACCCTCGCGTACCTGGTGGCGGCAGCAGGCCTCACATCGCTTCTCTGGCTCTACGAACGTCGCAACGCCTGGCTGGCACTCGCGCTCGTCTTTCTCGTCGCAACGACGCTCGTGAAGCTCGAAGGTCTCGCGTTCGCCGGGATCCTCGCCGTCGTCGTCGCTGCGACAGGGCTCGTCGTTCACCGGCGGCAGGGACTGCCGGCACTGATCCTCCTGCTCGGGCCGCTCGCGATCGTCCCGTGGCGCCTCTGGCTCTCGGCGAACAACATCGCCGCGACGAACTCACAACTGAACGGCTCTCAGTCCCTCAGCCCGAGCTTCCTTGCCCATCGGATCCACCGGCTCACCTATGCGATCCGGTACATGCTCGATGCGCCGTGGCGCCAGGACTACCGCACCGCGGTGATCATCGTGCTGGCGATCGCCGTCACCCTCGTCGTCGTGCGCCAGATCCCCGCGGTCACGGTGGCGCTTGCCATCTGGCTGACCCTTTCGTTCTTCGCTCTCGCGTCGAGCTACTGGACCGCGCAGATCGATCTGCAGTTCTACGTCGCGACCTCGGCAAGCCGTGTCGGTGGCGTACTCATCGTGGCTGCTGCGACGGCGACTCCGCTCCTGCTCGGGCTCGCGCTTCGGTCGCGCCGGTGACGGCCGCTCGACCGGGACCGGCGATCGGCACACGCTGACCCCGATCGGCAAGCTCGGTGCCCCGGTACGCCGCCGCGGACGCTTCACCGGCCGCGGTGCTGCTGGTCGCTCTGGGGCCGGTGCAGCTCTGGAGACTCTGGCTTTCGCCGAAAGCGCTTCCGACTGCGAGCTCCGACTACAGCGTCGGCAACAGCTTGCGACCTGCCTGTCTCGCCGGCCGCACGAACCGGCTCGGTTAGCAGCTCGAATCGCGGCCAGAGCCTCCAGTAGGTGCGTTCCCGGCGAACGGTCACCGAGTTCCGGGGCCGTGGAACGTTCGCCGGCGCATCGGGCCACCGCGACCTCGTTCCTCGCTACGGACGGGTCGCTGCCCGCGTCGCCGCGACATCGGCGGCGATCTGAGCGATGAGGGCCGCTTCGCTCTCGAAGCTCGCCTCCCCGCGGAGGCGGTCCCAGAGCTCGACGACCAGCCGCCTGCCGTACAGGTCACCTTCGAAGTCGAGCAGGAACGCCTCGATCCGCCGCTCTGCGCCGCCATAGTGCGGGTTCACGCCGATCGAGGTCGCGGCGCGGTGGCCGAGTGCGGCTCCGGCATAGATCCCGTACTCGGGCACGAGCAGCGAATGACCGATCCGCAGGTTCGCAGTGGGGAAACCGAGCGTCCCGCCACGGGCATCGCCGCCGACGACGGTCCCCTCCACTTCGACCGGCCGCCCGAGCAGAGCCGCCGCGGCACGGACGTCGCCCGAGGACACGAGCTGACGGATCCTGGTCGAAGAGACGTCGGGCACGAGCTCGACCGGCCGGGTCTCCAGGCCAAGACGTGCGAAGGTGTCGAGGCTCCCGCTCCGCCTCGCGCCGAAGCAGAACCCTTCGCCGGCCACGACAAGCTCCGCACCGGTCGCGACGACGTAGCGCTCGGCGAACTCCTCCGGCGCGAGCGCCGCGAGCTCGGGCGTGAACTCGACGACAAGGGTCTCCTCGACCCCGAGCTCCTCGAGCAGCTCGAGACGGCGCTCGAGGGTCGAGAGCAGGACGACGTCGTAGCCGAGTACCTCCCGTGGATGCGGGTGGAAGGTGACGACCGTCCGCCGGAGCTCCGGGCCCGACGCCGCGCCGATCACCGCCCGGTGGCCGAGGTGGACGCCGTCGAAGGTCCCGATCGCAATCGCCCGCGGCCGCCGCTCGAGCTCCGCCGGAGCGTGCGCGACCTTCACGCCGGCAACTCCCCGTGCCGGGGAGGCACGGACGGAAGCAGCGTCGCCGTGCCCGTCTCTGCCTCGAACGCGAGCACCTGAGCCCGAAGGCCGTACGGCACCCGCTCGACTGCGTCGGCAGGAAGCCGTCCGAGCGCCTCCGAGACCAGAACGAGCCGGTCAGGATCAGCTTCCTCGACCCCGAAGGGCCCGACGGCTGTGCGCCGCAACGAGATGCAGTGGCCTCCAAGGGCCTCCGCGATCGAGCGGACATACGTGCCGGAAGACACGTGGAGCTCGAGCGTGACGTGGTCGCCCGTATACGCGATGACGTCGAGCGCGTACACCTGGGAGCGACGCAGCGGCATCTCTACCTCGACACCCTGCCTCGCCAGCCGGTAGGCGCGCTCACCGCCGATCTTGACCGCCGAGGCGGCGGGAATCGGCAGCTCGACCTCACCGCGGAGGCCCTCGAGCCGAGCCTCGAGCTCCGCCTGCTCCGGTGCCTCGTGTCGCTCGTGCCGCTCGCCCTCCGGATCGCCGGTCGAGGTCGTCGAGGTGAGATCGACCTCCGTCACATAGCGCTTGTCCAGACCGACGAAGCATGGTGCAAGTCTGGTTGCCGTACCGGACAACAGAAGCAGAAGCCCGGTCGCGAACGGGTCGAGTGTTCCTGTGTGGCCCGTGCGGGCCCGAGTTCTTCGGCGAAGCTCTGCAACCATCGCGAAGGACGAAGGGCCGGCCGGCTTGTCGACGAGGACGACTCCGACGGGGCTGGCTGCTCGCGGGACCACGTCAGCTTCGGATTGCGGCGGCCGCGAGAAACTCCTGGCGGATGAACTCGACGATTCCCTCGACCGTGTCCTCACTCGAGAATCCAGCTGCCTGCACGTGACCTCCACCACCCGACTTGCGTGCGATCGCGGACACGTCGAGGGTATCGCTACTCGAGCGGAGCGAGATGCGGTGCATCGGCCCCCCGGCCGTCGGAGGCTCCCGGATGAGCGCCACGAGCTCCGAGCCCTCGGTCTGCCGCAGGAAGTCGATGATCCCCTCGGAAAATGGCTCTTCCGCCCCCACCTCGGCGAAATCCGTGCGCAGCAGGTACGACACGACGACCCGGCCGTCCTCGTACAGCCGCGCGCGATCGAGCGCCCTGCCGAGCAGCTTCAGCTTCGCGAACTGGACAGTCTCGTAGACGCGCTTGAAGATCTCCTGGATGTCGGCGCCCGCGTCGAGCAGCTCCGACGCCAGGCGAAGCGCCTTCGGGGTCGTGTTCGCGTACTGGAACCGCCCGGTATCGGTCACGAGCCCGACGTAGAGCGCCTGGGCGATCTCCGGTGTCAGCGCGACATCGAGTGCGCCGAGGAGATCACGAACGATCTCGGCGGTCGAGGACGCATCGCCGACGACGAGGTTGACGCCCCCGAAGCGCGTGTTGTCGTGGTGGTGGTCGACGTCGACCACGAGCACCGCCCGTTGCAGGACGGAGGAGTCGGGCCCGATCCGCCGCTCGTTCGCGCAGTCCACGGCAAGGAGAACGCGCTCGCCGGCATCGGACGGCGGCTCCCGAAGAACCTCGCCGAGCGGCAGGAAGCCGTACTCGGCAGGAAACGGCGTCGAGCCCGTGAGGCACATGACGACGTCCTTCCCGAGCGCGCGCAGCCCGAGGGTCGCGCCGAGCATCGAGCCGAGCGCGTCGCCGTCAGGGTTCTCGTGCGTGACGACGATGAAGCGGTCGTGAGAGCGCAACGCGTTCACGACCGCGTCGAAGTCAGTCTGGGGCGCCTGCCTCTGGTGCGTCATCTGAAGGGGTCTCCGGAGCGAGGTCATCGATCAGTTTCGTCATCTCCACGCCGCGCTCGGCCGTCGGATCGTATTCGAAGGTCACATGTGGCGTCCGCTTCATGTGAAGCTCCTTCGCAAGTTGCGCCTGGACGACGTTCCGGGCGTGCTCGAGCGAGGAGAGCGCGGCAGCGCGTTTCTTCTTCCCGCCGAAGACCGACACGTACACGCGCGCCTCCCGCAGATCCGGGGAGACGGAGACTCCGGTCACGGTGACGATGCCGATCCGGGAGTCGCCGAGGCCTGTGATCGCTTCGGCGACCACCTCACGAACCGACTCGTTGACTCGGCGCATTCTCTGGGTCATGGTTGTCCGGCCTCAATCATCGGGAGAAACAAGGAAGAGCTCGGAGCGGGTGAGCACCCAATCCTGGCCCGAGAGCCACTGTTCGGCACGGCCTGCGAGCTCTTCGGCCTCACGTGCCTCGCGGGCCGCGAAGGCGGCGGTGAGAGCGCAGCGCTGCCAGAGCTCGTGATGGTCGACCTCGGCGACCGAGGCCCCGAACCGGTTCGAGAGCTGAGCCTTCGCCGAGAGCACGTGCTTGCGTTTTCCCTTCAGAGACCCCGCCTCGGGGAAGTGCAGCTCGATCGAGAGGATCGCGACGTACCCGGGCACCCCTCGAGCGACGGCCGGCTACGCCTCGGCGGGCTCGTCGAGCGATGTCCGCTCGACCTCGCGTGTCTCGTAGACCTCGAAGATGTCGCCCTCGCGCAGGTCGTTGAAGCCCTCGAGCAGGATTCCGCACTCGAAGCCCTCGACGACCTCGCGTGCGTCGTCCTTGAACCGCTTCAGCTGGGCGACCGTGGTCTCGTGGATCCGGGCTCCGTCACGGAAGATGCGGACACGGGAGCCTCGCCGCACGAGGCCGCTCGTGACCATGCACCCGGCGATCGTTCCGACGCGCGAGGCACGGAAGAGCGCGCGCACCTCGACCTCGCCGATCACGGCCTCGGTCTCGACCGGCGAGAGCATGCCGACGAGCGCCTGCTCGATCTGCTGGGTGAGCTCGTAGATCACGCGGTACTGTCGGATCTCGATGCCCTGGCGCTCGGCGAGTGCCCGCGCCTCCGTGGAAGGACGCACGTTGAAGCCGATCACCATCGCGTTCGAGGCGGCGGCAAGGTTCACGTCGTTCTCGCTGATCCCGCCGACGCCGGTGTGGATCACGTTCACCCGGACCTCGGTGTGATCGATCTTCGCGAGCTCTCCGACGATCGCCTCGACCGAGCCCTGGACGTCTGCCTTGAGGACGATGTTCAGGTCGGCGACGCCGCCGGCCTGAAGCTGCTCGAAGAGCTTCTCGAGCGAGACACCACGGCTCGCCTGCTTCGCGAGCGACTCGCGGCGCAACCGCTCCTCACGGCGCTGGGCGAGCTCGCGTGCCTTGCGATCGTTCTCGACCACATGGCCGAGCTCGCCGGCCGACGGCGGCTTGTCGAGGCCGAGGATCTCGACCGGCTCGCCGGGCCTGGCCGCCTCGATCCGCTCGCCGCGATAGTCGTAGAGAGCGCGGACGCGACCCCACGCGTCGCCGGCGACGATCGCGTCGCCGACCTTCAGCGTGCCGCGCTGGATCAGCATCGTCGTCACCGTGCCGCGTCCGATATCCACCCGAGACTCGATGATCGGGCCGGACGCCGGCGCGTCTGGATTGGCGGTCAGCTCGAGCTCAAGGTCGGCGACGAGCAGGATCTTCTCGAGCAGCTCGTCGAGATTCTCGCCCTGCTTCGCCGAGACCTTCGCCACCTGCGTGTCTCCGCCCCACTCCTCGGGCTGCAGGCCCTGCGCCGCGAGGTCTGCGAGCACGCGGTCGGGGTTCGCGCCCGGGAGGTCGATCTTGTTCACCGCGACCACGATCGGAACCTCGGCCGCGCGGGCGTGGGAGATCGATTCGAGGGTCTGCGGCATGATGCTGTCGTCGGCGGCGACGACGAGCACCGCGATGTCGGTCACCTTCGCGCCGCGGGCCCGCATGGCGGTGAACGCCTCGTGGCCCGGCGTGTCGAGGAACGTGATCTTCCGCCCGTCGACCTCGGTCTGGTAGGCACCGATGTGCTGGGTGATTCCGCCGGCCTCGGTCTCCACCACAGCCGTCTTTCGGATCGCGTCGAGGAGCGTCGTCTTGCCGTGGTCGACGTGGCCCATGATCGTGACGACCGGCGGCCGCGACTGCAGCGAATCGGCTGCGTCGTCGAAGGTCTCGGGCTCGCCGTCGTCGTCACCGGCGTGCTTGATCGTGACTTCACGCTCGAGCTCGGCCGCGATCAGCATCACCTCGTCGTCGGTGAGGGTCTGGGTGGCGGTCTTCATCGACCCCATCTCCATCAGCATCTTGATGATCTGGGGCATCGGAACACCGAATGCCTGCGAGAGATCGCGAAGGTTGACGCCGGACTCGACCGTGACGGGACCGGTCTGCGGCGCGACCTCGCGCGGCGTCTTCGGGCCGCGATCGCCTCCCTGGCGGTCGCCGGGACGCTGCCGCTGGCCCGCGCCGGGACGTCCGGTGCCGCCGTCGATGACGACGCGCCGTCTCCGGTTACCGGGGCCTCCGCCCCCTCTTGGTCTGATTGGTCTACCGCCTGGCACGATCTCCGCCTCTCATCTAGAGCCTCAAGTGTAGAGCCGCGCGAGGGAATCCTCCACGCGGACAGTTCTCTTCAGTGTTCGGTTGAAGCCTCGGTGCGCCTTCGCACGCTCGAAGCACGCGAGCCGGCGACACGTGTAGACGCCACGTCCGGTACCGGGCCCCGCCGTCAGGGTACCGCCGCGCTCGTGGAAGCGCTGCAGCTCGCCCTGCGCCGCCTTGCGGCCGCAGCCGGCGCATGTCCTCGTCGGGCTAGGCGTCGCCGCCACCCTCCCCGGCGTTCTCGGGATGGACGTGGACGATCGGAATCCCCTCGTCCGGGTCACCCGGGCCCGCTTTCACGTCCTCGAACGCGAGGCTCTCGCCCGGGACGGGCGCATCGCCTGGACCGGCCGGGAACTCCTCGGGCTCGGGATTGCCGAACTCGGCCGCGTCCTCGGTGACCGGCTCGGACGCTGCGGTGTCCGACAGCGCTTCGAGCTCCGGTTCGGACTCCGTGACGATGGGATTGACCTCGTCGTCGGGCTCGTGCAGCGAGAGCTCCTGATGGGCCGGCACGCCGCAGTACTTCGATCCGGGAAGCGCGGCGTTCGGGCAGCGCTTGCCGTTCGAGAGCACCGCCGAGCAGCGGCCCGAGAAGTCGCCCTCCTCGCCGTTCTCGCCGCCGAAGGCAGCCTGCGCCTCCTGCTGGGCGAACTCGCTGTCGGAGACGATGTCGATCTTCCAGCCCGTGAGGCGGTGGGCGAGACGGGCGTTCATGCCCTCCTTGCCGATCGCGAGCGCAAGCTGATCGTCGGGGACGACCACGGTCGCCTCCTTGCCGGCGTCGTCGAGATAGACCTCGCGAACGCGCGCCGGCGAGAGCGCCTTCGCGACGAAGCGCGCCGGCTCCTGGTTCCAGGGGATGATGTCGATCTTCTCGCCGCGGAGCTCGGACACGACCATGCGAACGCGCGAGCCGCGAGGGCCGACGCATGCACCGACGGGATCGACTCCCTGCGTATGCGACTGCACCGCGATCTTCGAGCGGTAGCCGGGCTCGCGCGCGACGCCCTCGATCGTGACGAGACCGTCGGCGATCTCCGGCACCTCGAGCTCGAAGAGCGTCTTGATGAGCTCCGGGTCGCGCCGCGAGAGGATGACCTGCGGCCCCTTCGTACCGGTGCGGACGTCGGTGATGACCGCCTTGATCCGCGAGCCCTGCTCGTACCGCTCCCCGTCGACCTGCTCGGAGCGCGGCAGGAGCGCCTCGACCTTGCCGAGGTCGACGAGGACGTTGTTGCGGTCGCCGGCCTGCTGGACGATCCCCGTGACGACCTCGCTGACGCGGTCGATGTACTCGTCGTACATCATCTCGCGCTCGGCCTCGCGGATCCGCTGCAGGATCACCTGCTTGGCGGTCTGCGCGGCGATGCGGCCGAAGTTGTCGGGAGTCACGTCCTCCCGCTTCATCAGCTCGTCCGGCACCTGCGCCCAGTCGACGTCGAGATCGTCGTCGGTGAGGAGGGTGTGGTTCTTCTCGCCCGTCTCCTCCTCGATCCGCTCGAGCTCGTCGAGTGCGGCCTCGCGGGCCTCGTCGAGGAGCCGGCGCTCGAGATCCTCGGGCAGCTCGATCGCGAACACGCGGTAGTC
The DNA here is from genome assembly GCA_036271235.1 of Gaiellaceae bacterium. Lineage (GTDB taxonomy): Bacteria > Actinomycetota > Thermoleophilia > Gaiellales > Gaiellaceae > PALSA-600. The sequence continues at coordinate 43,049 of DATBBA010000014.1, read as the reverse complement.
GCCCGCGTCGTCGAGCTCGACGGTCGCATGCCGCGACGCGCCTGGAGTCTTCTTGTAGGCGGCAAGCAGGGCGTCCTCGAGCGCCGAGAGCAATGCTCCCGCGTCGATCCCCTTCTCGCGCTCGATCTCGCGTACGGCCTCAACGATTTCCTGGCTCATCGCGTACCTACCCTTCGTCGATCAGATTGGCCCGCACGATCGCGTCGTACGGTATGTCGACCGGCTCGCCGGTCCCCTTCGAAAGCTGAAACGACCGCTCGCCGGCGGCGGTGACCTCGCCGCGGAGCTTCTGGTCGCTTGTCTTCAGGCGCACCTGGTGTCCGACAACGGCCTGGAAATGCTCGCGGGTGCGGAGCGGCGGCTCCGGGCCCGGTGACGAAACCTCGATCGCATACCGGTCCGAGTACGGACGGAGAATCCCGCTGACGCGTTCACAGAGAGCGTGATCCACCCCGCCCGGCTGGTCGACGTAGACACAGAAGCGCTCCTTGCCCGTGACCTCGAGGGCAAGCACTTCCACGCCTGGAATCGCCGTTGTCACCGTGCGGGAAACCTCGCGATACAGCTGCTTCTCCTTCTCGTTTTGACCCGTTGCCATGCTCGCCTCGTACGCTGCTAGCTCACAAAAAATGGGCGCCACGCGCCCATTTCGACGTGCCCGAAATGTGGTAGCCGAAGGGTAGCAAACGGCTTTCTCCAGCCGCCCCCGGCGGACTATTCGAGCACGATCGTTACCGGCCCGTCGTTTACGAGCTCGAGCGCCATCCGCGCGCCGAAAACGCCAGTCTCGACCGGGACTCCCAGGTTGCGGAGTGCCGTGCAGAAGCGAACGTACAGCGGCTCGGCGAGCTCGGGACGGGCTGCCTCGGCGAAGCTCGGACGGTTCCCACGACGGGTGTCGGCGATCAGCGTGAACTGTGAGACGACGAGAGCCTCGCCGCCGGTTTCCAGCACCGACGTCGCGAACTTTCCGTCGTCGCCCTCGAAGATCCGGAGGCGGGCAACCTTGCCGGCCAGCCGGTCCGCCTCGGCCTCGGCGTCCCCGGCGGCGATGCCGAGCAACACCGTGAGGCCGGGGCCGATCGCGCCGCCCGGAGTGACGCGGGCCCGCGAGACGCGTTGGACGACCGCGCGCACGCGTCTGTCAGTCGAGCTCGCGGATCCGTGCGGCGTAGCTGTCGTTCGCCGGGTTCATCGTGCTCGCCAGCTTGAAGTGGCCGTTCGCCTCGGCGGCTCGTCCCTGCTTCTCGAGCACGCGGCCGAGCGCGTAGTGGCCGTAGTCGTCGGCAGGCGAGAGGTCGAGCAGCGTGCGGAACTCGGCTTCGGCCTCGTCCCAGCGCTGAAGGCGGAAGTAGGCGATCCCGAGCGCCTCGCGAATCGATGCCTTGTCGGGTTCGAGGCGCTTGGCCTTCTCGAGCGGCACCGTCGCCTGGGCGTTCATGCCGCGCTTGAGGCGGCTGCGGCCCTCCTGGTAGAGGTCGTAGGCCTCAGTCATCGGCGAGGAGACGTTCCACCTCGTCGAGGATCGCCGCGGCGATCGCCGGCTTCGGCGCCTTCGAGACAGGGTGGTCGCCGAGGCGGGAGACGAGCACGACCTCGTTGTCCTCGCTCTCGAATGCGATGTCCGAACGGGAGACGTCGTTGAAGACGACGAGGTCGGCGTTCTTCGTACTCAGCATCTCACGCTTGCGTGCGAGCCCTTCTTCGCCGAGATCGGCGCCGAAGGTCACGATCAGCTGGCCGGGACGTTTCGCGTGCCCGAGCCGCCGGGCGATGTCCGCGGTCGGTTCGAGCTCGACGGTCCACGGCTCGTCGCTCTTCGAACGCTTGCCGGCGAGTGCGGCGGCCGGGCGGTAGTCGGCGACGGCGGCGGCGAGCAGGGCGATGTCGACGTCTGCGAGGGCCTCGGCGGCATCCAGCATCGCCTCCGCGGTGGGCGTCCCGATCGTCTCGACCCCGCTCGGCGCCGGAACGGCGAGGTTGGCGGCCAGGAGGACCACCTCGGCACCGCGACGCCGGGCCTCCTCCGCCAGTGCCACGCCCATCCGGCCCGACGAGCGATTCCCGACGAAGCGGGCGGCATCGAGCGGCTCTCTCGTTCCGCCCGCGGTGACGAGCACGCGCTTCCCGGCAAGGCTTCCCGGAGCGAGCAGCTGTTCGGTGCGGCGGGCGATCTCGGCGGGCTCGGCCATCCGGCCGACCCCCCACTCGCCCTCGGAGGTCTCCCCCTCATCGGGGCCGACGAGCTCGATGCCGCGCGCTGCAAGGATGGCCGCGTTGTCTCGGGTCGCAGGATGCGCCCACATGCGTGGGTTCATCGCCGGCGCGACGAGGGTAGGGCCGCGATGGGCGAGTGCAGCCTCCGTGAGGAGGTTGTCGGAGAGCCCGTGGGCGAGCTTCGCGAGCGTGTTCGCGGTGCAGGGCGCCACGACGAGGATGTCGGCTCGGGTCAGGTGGAGGTAGATGTCCTCTCCCGCCGGTCGGCGGGCCAGGGCCGTGAAGGTCTCGGCCCGCACGAACCGCTCGGCGCCCTCGGTGACGAGGGGGATCACCTCGTGACCCGCCTTGACGAGCAGGCGGGTGAGTTCACACGCCTTGTAGGCGGCGATGCCGCCGCTGACTCCGAGGAGGATCCGGCTCATGCGCTCATATTGTGCACTCGGATGGGGTTTCGAACGCGGCGGCGCCCCATCCGGACGGTCTTTCTGGAGTGTCCGCGTGCCAGGCTGTGGAGAGATCGTTCCAAAGCTGTGACAGACAGGCGGCCTCCCGACCCGTAGAATTGCTCTTGTGGGCGGAGGGGTGCGGCCCCACCCAGGGTGGGGGACCAAGGAAGCCCGCCGGGTTTCTGCGCGCCGGTTTTCGGACGCACAAAGCCGCGCGGCGCGATAAACGCGCCACGCTTGGCGATTTGATCCCTATCCGACCGTTACTCGAAGTACGGGAGCAGGCTCCCGCGGACTAGCAGGCGAACGCCTTGCGGCAGTTCAGCGCCGGTAGTCGTAGCTGATCTTGCCTTCGGCGATTTCTTCCAAAGACATGGTCAGGTAGTTCTTCGAGCGCGAGCGGATCAGGGGCGGCGGGAACTCGTCGAAGGTGCCTTCGCCGAGCTGGTGGTGGTAGTTGTTGATCTGCCGTGCGCGCTTGGCGGCGACGATCACGAGTGCGTACCGGGAGTCCACCTGGCCGAGTAGCTGATCGATGCGAGGATGAATCATGAGTCGGCCATTCTACCGGCAGGCGGCGAGCTCGCGTTCGACGAGCTCGACGCACTCGTCGGCGGCGCGCTCGCGATCGTCGTTCTCGACGACGTAATCGAAGTGCCCGGCCAGCGCCCGTTGCTCGACGGCGAGTGCGATCCGCTCGTCGATCTCGCCGGAGCTCTCGGTCGCTCGTTCGCGCAGCCGGCGCGCGAGCTCCTCGAGCGGCGCGTCGATGAAGATCGTCAGGGCCCCGGGAATCCGTTCCTTGACCGCGAGGGACCCGTTCAGCTCCAGCTCGAGCAGCGGAATGTCGCCGGCGGCGGCGATCCGGTCGAGCTCGGAGAGCAGCGTCCCCGAGCGCTGGCCCCACGGGAAGACGTGGTATTCGAGGAAGCCTCCGTCGGCGAGCAGCCGGTCGAAATCCTCGTCGCTCAGGTGCCAGTAGTGCACCCCCTCGATCTCGCCCGGCCGCAGTGCCCGCGTCGTCGCCGAGACAGCGAGGCGAAGCCGGGGGATGCGAGCCAGTAGCGACTGAACCATCGTTCCCTTCCCGGCACCCGAGGGGCCGGTGAGGACGAAGACGGGGCCTCTACCGGTTGAAGAGGTCAATCAATTCTTGCCGCTGGCGGTCGGAGAGTCCGCCCACCGTCTTCGACTGGCTGATGCGGCACTGATTGAGCATCCGCTGTGCCTTCACGCGTCCGAACTTGGGAACGGCCATCAGCATGTCGAACACCTTCGCCGTGGAGACGAACTCCGGCGGGTCACGCAGGATTTCCTCGATCGACACAGCCCCTGACTTCAGGTCCTTCTTGAGCTGTGCGCGCTTGACCCGGATGTCGTTGGCTCTCTTCAGAGCCTCCATTCGTTGGTCGAGCGACCTGACCGGAGCTTGAACCTGGGAAGCGGGCGGCACCATGCGAGGCCGCATACTAACAGCCTTTCTACCCCGTGCAAGCCGCCACCGTTTCGGTCAGTTGTCCGGTCTGGAAACCACTTCCTGAGCGGCGCAAAAGGCATCTTCCGCGTTGTCAAATCTGGCGTTTGAGCACTCAAGAGCTAGTTCGTCGCGGACTCGCGAGGGTGCTTTCGGGTCGGTGAAAAGGACCGTTCCGAGCGCAATATGGGTCGCGCCGCAGGCAACGAACTCGAGTGCGTCGCGTCCGTTCGTGATGCCCCCCATGCCAACGATGGGAAGCTCCGTGACGCGCCGGCAGGCATAGACAGCGGCAAGTGCGACGGGCTTCAAGGCCGGGCCCGAGTAGCCGCCGGTCGCGCGTGCGAGCCTCGGCCGGAGCTGCTCGTCGAGGGCGAGCCCGCGGATCGTGTTCACGAGCGACAGTCCATCGGCGCCGGCCGCTTCGACCGCGCGCGCGAGCTCGCCGATATCCGGTGTCGCCGGCGAGAGCTTCGCGTAGAGCGGAAGGCTCGTGGCGGCACGGCAGGAGGCGACGATCTCGGCGGCCGACTCGGGCGCCTCGTCGACGTTCGGGCACGAGAGGTTCAGCTCGATCGTCACGCCGTCGAGGGCGGCGCACGTCTCGGCGTACTCGGAGGCCGCGAAACCGCCGACAGAGACCCACAGCGGGACTCCGAGCCGGCGCAGCGCGGGAAGGGTCTCGGCGAGGAAGAGATCGCGGCCGGGGTTCGCGAGCCCGATCGAGTTCAGCATCCCGGAGCCGGTCTCCGCGATCCGCACCGGAGGGTTGCCGTCGCGGGGCTCGGGTGTCACCGTCTTCGTCACGAAGGCATCGAGCGAGCGGGCAACGTCCGGGGCGACGCGGCCATCGAGGCACCCGCTCGCGTTCAGGAGGAGCAAAGCACGGGCCCTTCCACGCAGAGTCGGGTGAGCACGCCGTCGATCGGCACGACGCACCCGTAGCAGGCGCCGTACCCGCAGGCCATCGGCGCCTCCCAGGCCAGCTGCGCCGCGGGCGAGAGCGCGCGAACGGCCTCGAGCATCGGCTCGGGGCCGCAGGCGAGGATGTCGCGGTCGAGAGGCATCGCCTCGGTCACGAGCACCGGGTCGATCACCACCTCCGCGTTCGGTACGAGCACCGCCGCTTCGGCGTGCTCGGCACTTCGGAAACCGAGGACCGCCGGCGGATGCTCGAGCGCCTCGGCGAGATATGGGAACGGAGCGATCCCGATCCCGCCGCCGACGAGCACGGGCTTCGGAACATCGAGGCGAAAGCCGTTTCCGAGCGGGCCGAACACCGCGATCCGGTTGCCGGGCTCGAGCTGCGAGATCGCGGTCGTGCCCGGGCCGACCGGGTCGACGAGGAAGCCGAGCTCGTTGCGTGGCGCCGTGCAGAGCGAGAACGGGCGCGGCAGCACACGGCCGGGGGCCTCGAGCATGAAGAACTGCCCCGGGATCCCGGTCTCGAGCGAGCCGCGCTCGAGCCGGATCAGCGCGTACGGGCCGATCCGCTCGGCCCCGGCGACCGCGAGCCGTTCACGACGCGGCACTCAGAGCCTCCTCGGTCCGCATACCCGACTGGCGTTCCTGCAGCGAGACGGGCAGCTCGGCCCTCGCGTTCGCGATCGCATCGACGGCGGCACGGGCGACCGCAAGGGTCGTGATGCACGGCACACGCGCGATCACGGCCGCCTCGCGGATCGCGTACCCGTCCCGGCGTGCGTTCCGGCCCTGCGGTGTGTTGACGACGAGCTCAACGCTCCGGCTCCGGACGAGCTCCACGACCGCGTCGCCTTTGTCCACGCGCTCCACGGCGATCTCGGCGAGCTCCAACGCAGCTGCCGTGCCGGCGGTGGCGACGAGCTCGAAACCGAGGGCCGCCAGTGCACGCGCAACGGGCAGCACCGCGACCTTGTCGGCGTCGCGAACGCTCAGGAAGGCTCGGCCGCCTGCCGGAAGTGTGCGGCCCGCGGCTCGCTCGGCCTTCGCGAAGGCCGTGGCGAAGTCGGCGCCGCTCGCCATCACCTCCCCGGTCGAGCGCATCTCGGGCCCGAGCACCGGATCGGCGCCGACGAAGCGGACGAACGGCAGCACCGCCGCCTTGACGTGGTGACCCGCACACGTGGAGCCCTCGCGCGGCAGCCCGAGGTCGGCGAGCGTCGCTCCCGCTGCGAGCCTGCAAGCGGCGTCGACGAGGTTCACGCCCGTCGCCTTCGAGGCATACGGGACGGTGCGCGAGGCGCGCGGGTTGACTTCGAGCACGTAGAGCTCGCCGGCCGAGACCGCCAGCTGCACGTTCAGCAGGCCGACGACGCCGAGTGCGGGCCCGAGCCTTCGGACGACCTCCCGGATCTCGTCCGAATCAGAGGGCGCCGGGAGGACGCACGAGGAATCGCCGGAATGGATCCCGGCCTCCTCGACATGCTCCATCACGGCCGCGACGTAGGTCTCCCGCCCGTCGCAGAGCGCGTCGACGTCGAGCTCCACGGCATTCTCGAGGAACCGGTCGACAAGCACGGCTCCCTCGACCGCGGCCATCGCTGCGTGGACGTCGGACTCGTCGTAACAGACCCGCATCGCCCGGCCGCCGAGGACATAGGACGGGCGCACGAGCACCGGGTAGCCGACGCGGTTTGCGATCTCGACGGCCTCGCCGCCGCTCGCGGCGATCCCCCACTCCGGGCAGCGCACCCCGAGGCTCTCCGCGAGCCGGCCGAACCGTTCGCGGTCCTCGGCGAGGTCGACCGCGGCGAACGGCGTGCCGAGAATCCGGTACCCGGCGCCTTCGATCGCCCGCGCGAGCTTCAGCGGCGTCTGGCCGCCGAACTGGATGCACACACCTACCGGCTGCTCGCGGGCCAGCACATCGAGGACGGCTTGCTCGTCGAGCGGCTCGAAGTAGAGGCGGTCGGACGTGTCGTAATCGGTCGAGACCGTCTCCGGGTTGCAGTTCACCATCACGGCTTCGTAGCCCTGCGCACGGAAGCTCTCGGCGGCATGGACGCAGCAGTAGTCGAACTCGATTCCCTGGCCGATCCGGTTCGGGCCGCTGCCGAGGATCACCACCGAGCGGCCCGGCTCGGGCGGCTGCTCGTCACGCTCGCCGCGGGTCGAATAGAAGTAGTTCGAGGCCGCATCGACCTCGCCGGCGCAGGAGTCGACCCTCCGGAACGCCGGTGCCCCGGCCGGAAGCGCGCGCTGGAGCTCCGCGGCGAACCAGGGATGAAGTCCCTCCGGCTTCCATTCGCTGTCGAGCTCGAGACCACGCCGCGCCTTGTCGAACGCCTCGGCAAAGGTGCGGCCGATGCCCATCGACTCGCCGACCGACTTCATCTGCGTGCCGAGCGTCCTGTCGGCGCCGGGGAACTTCTCGAACGCGAAGCGCGGCATCTTCACGACCACGTAGTCGAGTGTCGGCTCGAAGCTCGCCGGGGTCGTTCCGGTGAGATCGTTCGGGATCTCGTCGAGCGTGTAGCCGACGGCGAGCCGCGCGGCGACCTTCGCGATCGGATAGCCGGTGGCCTTCGACGCCAGCGCCGAGGAGCGCGAGACGCGCGGGTTCATCTCGATCACGCGGACCTCGCCGCTCTCGCGATGGCGGGCGAACTGGATGTTCGAGCCGCCGGTGTCGACCCCGACCGCCCGTACGATCGCGACTGCCGCGTCCCGGAGCTCCTGGTAGGCCTCGTCGGAGAGGGTCATCTGAGGCGCCACCGTCACGGAGTCGCCGGTGTGCACGCCCATCGGGTCGAGGTTCTCGATCGAGCAGACGATCACGACGTTGTCGGCGCGGTCGCGGACGACCTCGAGCTCGAACTCGTCCCAGCCTCGCAAGGAACGCTCCACCAGCACCTGCGTGATCGGCGAGGCTGCCAAACCGAGCTCCACCTGACAGTGGAGCTCGGTTTGGCTAGTTACGAACCCGCCGCCGTGGCCGCCAAGCGTGAACGCGGGTCGTACGACCGCGGGAACTGGAATGCCCCCGAGTTGTGCGATATCCGTGACGATCACCGAGTCCGCGACCTTCAGTCCGCACGATTCGACCGCGCGCTTGAAGAGATCGCGATCCTCGGCGCGCGCGATCACCTCGACACCCGCGCCGATCAGTTCGATCCCGAGCTCGTCGAGGATTCCTTCACGCTCGAGCTCGAGCGCCAGGTTCAGCGCGGTCTGACCGCCCATCGTCGGCAGGAGCGCGTCGGGCCGCTCACGCCTGAGCACGCCGGCGACGCCTTCCAGATCGAGCGGCTCGATGTAGGTGGCATCCGCGAAGCCGGGGTCGGTCATGATCGTCGCCGGGTTCGAGTTGACGACGATCGTCCGGAAGCCCTCGTCGCGCAGCACCTTCAGCGCCTGGCAACCCGCATAGTCGAACTCGCAGGCCTGCCCGATCACGATCGGCCCGGAACCGATCAGGCAGATCGACTCGAGGTCGCTACGCCGCGGCACGGATCCTCCCCGGTCGCGCGAGCTCCTCGACCCACTCCGCCATGATCGGCCAGGCGTCATGCGGGCCTGGACCGGCCTCCGGATGGAACTGCGTCGAGCGGGCGCGCAGCTCCGGATAGGCGAGACCCTCGACCGTGCCGTCGTAGAGCGACTCGTGCGTGGCGGCGCGGTCGCCGGCAGCCTCCACCGCGAAGCCGTGGTTCTGCGCCGTGACCAGCACCCGGCCCGTCGAACGCTCGACCACCGGATGATTCGCCCCGCGGTGCCCGAACGGCAGCTTGAACGTCTGGAGGCCGGTTGCGAGCGCCAGGAGCTGGTGGCCGAGACAGATCCCGAGCACCGGCACCCGGCCGAGCAGCTCACGGACGGCGGCGATCTCCTCGACGAGCGGCTCCGGGTCACCCGGCCCGTTCGAGAGCACGACCCCGTCGAAACCGGCGAGCGTGTCCGCATCGACGTCGTGCGGAAAGACCGTCACCGATGCGCCCGTCGCCGCAAGCCGGCGGAGAATCGAGCGCTTCGCCCCGTAGTCGACGACCGCGACACGCCTTCCGCCGGCGTCCGAGAAGACATAGGGCAGGTGAGTCGAGACACGCCCGGCAAGCCGTTGGCCTGCCATCGACGGCTCGGCCCGCGCGAGCTCGAGCGCTGTCGCTTGTTCTTCGCCACCGGCGACGAGCGCGGCGCGAAGAGCCCCGTGCTCGCGGAGATGGAGCGTGAGGCTGCGGGTGTCGAGGCCGGACAGCGCCGGGATCCCGTTGTCGGCGAGCCAGTCCGTCCAGGCGGGCCCACGAGCCTCCCGCATGAGCACGCCGCGCGCGTGGATCTCGCGGGATTCGGACCGGTGCTCGGCGACGCCGTAGTTCCCGATCATCGGCGCCGTGAAGCACACGAGCTGCCCACAGAAGCTCGGGTCGGTCACGACCTCCTGGTAGCCGCTCATCGCGGTCGTGAACACGGCCTCGCCGAGCGCCGTGAGCTCAGCCCCGACGCTCTCGCCGGGGAAGACTGCGCCGTCCTCGAGCACGAGAAACGCGGCCTCGCCCGTCACGGCGTTCCCACCCGGCTTGCGTTGCAAGGTACGAAGACAACGCTTGTGGCTTGCAACACAAGCTGGTGTTCGCCCTTTCGGTCGATCATGGCGACCCTCATGCTTCGTACGCGATCCGGCCGGCGGCGACCGTCAGCTGCACCTTGCCCTGGAGCCGGCGGCCGAGGAGCCACGAGTTGGCGGAGCGCGAGCGGAAGCGATCCTCTCGCACCTTCCAGGTCGACTCGGTGCTGAGCAGCACGAGATTTGCGGGCGCGCCGACGGCGATCCGGGGGCGGTCGAGGCCGAAGATCCTCGCCGGGCCGGCCGACATCCGCTCGAGCAGCGTCGCGAGGGGCAGCAGACCCGGCTCGACGAGCGCCGTGTACAGCACGGCGAAAGCTGTTTCGAGGCCCGTTACCCCGAACGGCGCCGCCTCGAACGGCACGTCCTTCTCCTCACGCGAATGCGGGGCGTGGTCGGTGGCGACCGCCTCGATCGTCCCGTCGGCGAGCGCGGCCAGCAGCACGGCCCGGTCATCCTCCGTCCGCAGAGGCGGGTTCATCTTCAGGTTCGAGTCGAGCGACCGCACGGCCTCGTCGGTGAGGCAGAGGTGATGGGGCGTGACCTCACCGCTCGCCTGGACGCCGGCTGCGCGTGCAGCGGCGAGGAGCTCCACCGACTCGCGTGCAGACAGGTGCATCAGGTGGAGCGGCTGCCCCGTGTCGGCGGCGAGCGAGAGCTCACGGGAGACGCCGAGGCTCTCGCCGAGCGACGGCCAGCCGCCGAGGCCGAGCTCGGCCGAGACCGCACCCATGTGCATGTGGCCGCCCCGGGTGAGTGTCGGCTCCTCGCAGTGAAGCGCAAGGCGGCGGCCTGTGATCGCGTTGTACTCGAGGGCACGGCGCATGAGGCCGGCCGTTGCGACCGGACGCCCGTCGTCGGTGAACGCGGCGGCACCCGCATCGGCGAGCTCGCCCATCTCCGTGAGCTGCGCACCGTCCTGGCCCATCGTGATCGCCGCGGTGAAGCCGACCGGGATCTGAGCCTCCTCCTCGGCCCGGGCGCGCAGCCCGCGGAGGACATCGGTGGTGTCGACGACGGGCGAGGTGTTCGGCATCGCGAGGATCGCGCAGTAACCGCCGGCAGCAGCGGCGGCGGTGCCCGAATGGATCGTCTCCTCGTCCTCGCGGCCCGGTGTACGCAGGTGAACATGTGGGTCGACGAACGCCGGCGCGAGGAGAAGCCTGGAGCCGTCGACCACGCGATGGCCGTTGACGTCGAGGCCCTCGCCGAGAGCGGAGATGGTGCCGCCGTCGATGCGGACGTCGAGGACGGAATCGACGCCTTCGGTCGGGTCGAGAACGCGCGCGCCACGTACCACGAGGTCGTCTGCGCCGCTTCCGCCGACGAGAACGGTGGGCCGGCCGATGCGGCTCATGCGATCCCCACAGCCGCCTCGACCGCGACAGGCCCGGTCGTGAGCAGGTCGTAGAGAACGGCCATCCGGACCACGAGCCCCGCACGAACCTGGTCGACGATGAGCGCGGCGCTCGAGTCGGCGACCCTCGCGTCGATCTCGACCCCACGGTTCATCGGGCCCGGGTGCATCACCTTCTGCCCCGGCCGCAGGCGCTCGGGCGTGACACACCAGCGGGCGCTGTACTCCCGCATCGAGGGGACGTAGTTCGCTCCCTCCTCCATCCGCTCGCGCTGCATGCGCAGGACGTAGACGATGTCGGCGTCGCGGATCGAGGCGATGTCGTACGAGAGCTCCCCGAGCGCCGGCGGCAGAAGCGGCGGCGGGCCGACAAGGACGACGCTCGCGCCGACGAGCTCGAGCGCCTGGATCAGCGACCGCGCGACACGCGAATGCAGGACATCGCCGACGATCGCCACGTGGATCCCGTCGAGCCGGCCGAGCGAGGCCTGGATCGAATAGAGGTCGAGAAGCGCCTGGGTCGGGTGCTGATGCTTCCCGTCGCCGGCGTTCACGACGTGGGCATCGGTGACCGACGCGACGAGCTGCGGCGCGCCGATCTGCTCGTGCCGGATCACGATCACGTCGGGGTCGTAGGCGGAGAGGGTCAGGGCCGTGTCCTTCAGGGACTCGCCCTTCTCGACCGAGGAGCCGCTCGCCTTCATCGACATCGTGTCCGCGGAGAGCCGCTTGGCCGCGAGCTCGAAGGAGGCCGACGTACGCGTCGAGGACTCGAAGAACATGTTCACGACGAGGCGGCCGCGCAGCGTCGGCAGCTTCTTCGTATCCCGCTCCTGGGAGAGGGCGAACGAATGCGCCGTCGCAAGCAGCCGCTCGACATCGTCGCGCTCGAGATCGCGGATCGAGAGCAGGTGACGGCGGTCGGTACCGCTCGGTGGACGGAGCTCGCCCGCGACGAGCTGAAGTGAACGATCGCTCATGATTCCCCCTCTTCCGACTCGGAGACGAGGACGACACGGTCGACCTCGTCAACCTCGAGCAGTTGCACCTGGACGCGCTCGTCCCTGGCCGTCGGCAGGTTCTTCCCGACGTAATCTGGCCTGATCGGCAGCTCGCGATGCCCGCGATCGGCAAGCACGGCCAGCTGCACCCGAGCAGGCCGGCCGTACTCGAGCAGCGCGTCGATCGCTGCTCGGACAGTGCGACCGGTGTAGAGCACGTCGTCGACCAGGATGACGGTGCGGCCCTCGAGGTCGAAGTCGAGCTTCGTGTCGTGGACGATCGGCTGGGCCCGGCGGGGCGAGCGCCCGTCGCGAACGTGCACGTCGTCCCGGTGAAAGGTGATGTCGAGCTGGCCGAGGTCGAGCTCGGTCCCGGCCCGTTCGGCGACGAGCCTTCTCAGGCGCTGCGCGAGCGGAACGCCGCGTGTGTGGATACCGACGAGCGCGACCTCGTCGAGATCCTCGTTGCGCTCGATGATCTCGTGCGCGACCCGCGAAAGCGTCCTCTCGATGGCTTCGCCGTCCAGCAGGGTCCGCCCGTCCGGGGCGACGGCATGGCGATGCATCTCAACTCCTTCCCGACCTCACTGGGTCGATTTAAAGGCGTTCGAGTCGTTGAACCTAAAGCGATCCGGAATGTACCACGGCGCCCGGACGCGGACCGGCGGCAGTCGCGACGAGGGCTACGAGGCCGGCCGCAGCGCCGAATGCGAGCAGGATCAGCGCTCCGAGCTCGTGAGAGAGGCCAAGCAGCGACCAGACGGTGGCCGGCCACGTCAAGAACTCGAGCCGGTTCGCGATCGACCAGGTGAGCTCGTCGAAGAGGCCGACTCCGATCGAGACGGCGGCCAGAACGAGCGTCACGACGCGCCAGCGCGCAAGCGCGAACGGCAGGCCGAGAAGCAGGAACGGAAGCGCGGCGGCAGCGAACCGCGGGCCCGGCGAGAGCCCGCCGTTCGGCAGGAAGTACCCCGCTGTGTAGAGGCAGAAGACGAGCCCGATCGCGATCGAGAGCGCTGCTTCGGCACGGCTCTGCCGCCAGAACAGGACGAGGCCCGCGCACGCCGCGAGCAGCACCGGGGAGACGAGCAGCAGGCCGTGCCCGTCAAGCAGCAGCGTCCAGACGCCGTGCGGGGACGGGATCCCGACCCCGAAGAGATTCTGCTGCTGCTCGCCCGTGAAGACGTTCGAGGTGTAGCGGTACGAGAGCCGCCAGGGCGCCCCGAACGCGATCCAGTCGTAGCCGCCGAGGACGATCGCGGCGGGAATGCCGCCCGCGACCGTCGCGAGCGCCGCCCACCTGCCGCCTCGGATCGCGGCGTAGACGAGGAGGATCACCGCGGCCAGGCCGGCGGGGTACTCGAAGAGGACACCGAGCCCCGCGAGCAGCCCGACCCAGAGCCAGTCACGCGGTCGCGCCGCCCGCGTAGCGACGACGAATGCGGCGAAGAGCGCAAGCGCGTCGGGCAGGTGGCCGAACATCGTAGGACCGAGAGAGCCGGCCATCGTTCCGACAGCGAAGACGACCGCGGTGAGCAGCCCCGCGCCCTCGACGAGCCCTTCGGCGACCCGTCCGACGAGGAAGGTCAACGCGAGCAGCGCGAGCCCGCCGCTCCAGAGCCGGATCGCCCAGAGCAGCCAGCTGTTCGTCCAGATGTGCTTCGTGCCGTCGACGGCGTGGATCGCGGCGACGACGGGGACGGCGAGCAGCGCCACGCCCGGCGCCTTGTCGGAGTACCAGTGGCCGTCGGCGAAGGCGCGATCGGTCGTGAGCTGCCAGTAGGGATCGATATCGACATGTCCGCGAAGGACGATCGACTGGGTCATCGCCAGGCGGCTCGTGTCCTGGGCGCCCACGACGCTGACGAGGGGCAGGGTTCCGAGCGCGACGAGGACAAGGACGAGCCACTCGAAGCGGTAACGCGGGAGGCTCACCGCGAGGCGACGGCGAGCAGCCAGTCGAAGCTGTACTCGAACCGCTCGGGCAGTTCGGCCTCGGCGCGAGCAAGGCCTGTCGAATACTCCTCGGCGGGGATCAGGTCGAACGTCGAGAAGGCCTTCGAGCGGAGCACGTCCAGTGCCTTCTCGCGGGTCTGCTCGCGCCGCTGGGTCAACCGCTCGAGCTTCAGCGTGGGCAGACCCGCGGCCGAGAGCTCCGCCTGGAGCGCCTCGGCGCTGGGGAAGCGCGCCCGGTCGATCCCCGGCACGGACGGGAAGTAGCGGGTGAACCACACGGTCTCGAAGCTCGCGGGGTCTTCGCTTGCGATCGCGAGCCTGCCGTTCGGGCCGAGCACTCGGGCGGCCTGTTCGAAGGCCCGGGGACGGTCGGCGAGATGGATCATCATCCGCATCACGACCGCGTCGAACCAGCCCGCCTTGAAGGGCAGCGCCTCGGCGCGCGCGACGCGCGCGTTCACCCCGAGCGTCTTTGCCCGCTCGACCATCGATGGGGAGGCATCCACGGCCCAGACCCGGGCGCGCTCTCGCTGCTCGAGCGCCTCCGAGAGCCGTCCTGTCCCGCAGCCGACCTCGAGCACGCGCTCGCCGCGCAGCTCCCCGAGCCGCACGAGCGCGTCGAAGACCTCCCACCAGTTCGCGTCGACCGGGCGCAGCTCTTCGTAGCGGGCGGCGCGCGCGTCGAAGCCCGCCTCCGTCATGTGGTGGGCGTCTCCTCACGCGCGCGGTCGGGGTGCGCGCCGCCTTTGACGAGCGCAGGCTCGCCGCGCTCGGGAAACGGGAGCTCGATCACGTCGAAGTCGCGCGGCATCACCGTGGACGGGAACACCTCACGTGCTTCGCGGAGAAGCTCCGAGCCGAGGTAGCGCGGCGAGACGTGAGTCAGCGCAAGCAACGAGACACCGGCAGCCCGGGCGATCTCGGCCGCCTCGTGTGCAGTGGAGTGTCCGGTGTCTCTAGCACGGTCGCGATCTTCCTCGGCGAACGTCGCCTCGTGGATGAGCAGGTCGGCCGCGGGGAAGAGCGTGGCCACGACCTCCGCGGGGCGCGTGTCACCCGTATAGACCACGGTGCGGCCGGCTCGGGCTTCTCCGACGAGCTGCTCGGGCTGCACCACGCTACCGTCGGCAAGGGTGACCGCTTCCCCGCGCTGGAGCCTGCCCCGCTCGGGCCCGAAGGGGACGCCGAGCGCGTCGGCGCGGGACTCGTCGAAACGGCCGGGACGCTCTTCCTCGACGAGCGCGTAACCGACGGCCGGAACGCCGTGGGCGACGGGGAAGACGCAGAGCTCGTAGCCGTCGTGGGCGATCCTGTCGCCCGCCCGGACCTCGACGAGCTCGACAGGGTAGGTGAGCCGGCCGAAAACGCGGCCGAGCGCGTCGTAGAGCTCGCGCAGTCCCACGGGTCCGTACACGGTGAGCGGGACGTCGCGCATCCGCAGCGAGAAGGTCTTGAGCATTCCCGGCAGACCGAGGTAATGGTCGGCGTGCAGGTGCGTGATGAAGATCTCCTCCAGATCGACGAGCCCGACCGACGAGCGTAGGAGCTGCCGCTGGGTGCCCTCGCCGCAGTCGAAGAGCAGGCGATCGCCGCCGCGCCGCACGAGAAGCGAGGCGGTCCCGCGGCGCGCGGTCGGAGCGCTGGCGGAGGTGCCAAGGAAGACGACGTCGAGTTCCACCCGCCGATCGTAGCCTCGCCCCCACGGCGCGACGGTCGTCTAGGACGTCAGGGCAGGACGAGCCGCTCGCCGGGAGCGATCTCGTCGCCCGACAGGTGGTTCGCGTGCTGGATCTGCCAGACGCCGTTCCGGACATCACCGCCGTAGTGCGACTGCGCGATCGTCCAGAGCGTGTCGTATGCCTTGACCCGATAGACGACCTTCGGCCCGTGGGCACCCGAGGGCCGGGCGGCGATGCTCCAGATCAGGAGGGCGATTCCTGCGAGAACGAGAGCCCGAAGAAGTGGTTTGGCGAACATGTGTTCGCTACCATAGCGAACACATGTTCGCGTGTCAAGGGTGATGCCGCGACGTTGTTTTTGCCTTCGGCCTGGCTTTCGGTTTCGGTGGCTGCAGGGCCGCCGACGGGCGCCACGGAACGAGCTTCCCCTGGCACGCGCCCCCGGTCTGGGCAAGCCAGCCCGAGACGACCCCGGCCGACTGCTTGGGTACCGGCGCCGTCGTGCCGACCCAGTAGAGCCCGCTCTGCCAGCCGGCCAGGTTCGGCTCGTCGACCAGATGGAACAGGTTGATCACGCGCACGTTCGGATCGCACGAGAGCAGCGCGAGCATCTGCTTGTAGTAGCCGGCCTGGTAGGCCTGGCTCGCGTCCGCGCCGACCATCCCACCTGCGGCGTTCGCACTCACCTCGGTGCCGGTGTATCCGGGCTGCCCCGTGGCGTCGGTCTGGATCCCCATCTCGTTGAGGCTCAGCGGCAGCCCTCCCCCACGCTGCTGGCCGATCGTCTTCTGGGGCGTGCCGTTGAAGCCGTTGTAGAAGGCCTGATAGATACGAGGAAGGTTCGAGATACTCGCGTCGCGCGGATCCGGGTAGCCACCCACGAAGGGCAGAGACTGCGGCACCGGATAGGGGTGGAAGTCGAGCCCGTCCATCAGCGGGGCCGTTCGGTGGGTGGCGAGGGCAAACGCCTTGAACCAGGCCCCGAGATAGCCGAGGAACTTCACCGGGGAGGTCGAGGAGTTGCTCGGCGCATTGGGCGAGTCGTTTCCGCGCGGCGAGAGGCCGACTCCCCACACGAAGTTCCCGGGGCTCACGGTCTTGAGCGCGTCGTAGGTCGCGGCGAGCGCCCGCCCGCAGATCGCCGCCGACTGGTTCTGGCCGGCCGAGTTCCACTGCGGGTTCAGGAAGAGCGGCTGGTTGCACTCGTTCCCGACGATGAACTGGTGGACGGTCGGGAACGCCTGGGCAACGCTCGCAGCCCAGCCGGCGAACTGCTGGATCTTCGCGGTGTCGCCGCAGGAGACCGGGTTCGGCGACGGCGCGCACCGCAGCCCGTCGGTGAAGGCCTGGGAGTGGAGCGGGTAGAGGTCGAACTCGACGGTGACGCCCGAAGCGGCCGCCTGGCCGATCACCGAGGTCAGGTAGCCGGCGAGGTCGGGGTCGATCGTCGCCGGCTGCGTGTCGTCCCAGCGAAGCGTGAGGGCGTTGAGCTTGAGCCCGTCGGCGTGCATGGTCGGCATGAAGAACGTCGGGACCGTCGACTCGTACTTCACGTCGTCGTTGATCCCGACGATGAGCGCACCCGCAGCGGAACAACACGGCACGAGCGCCGCGCAGACGCACGCGAGCGCCGCGAGTCCCTTCCCCATCGTCCCCTTGCCTCAGTGGTGCGCTTTACGCAGTGTGTTTCTACTGCCCCAACCCGACCGCATTCAATACGGCATCCGCGATGCCGTCTACCCCGAAACGTACTGGATCTCCGGCCGGAAGTCCTGTTTCGTTTTCCGCCTCCTCGACGGCGGCTCGGGCGGCCGCGTCGCCGAGGTCCCGCGTGTTGAGCGCGATCGCGACAACCCTCGCGCGACGCGGAATCAGGGTGCTGCGTTCGTAGAGGTCGACGACCTCGCTGAGCGGCGGAATCGGGAAGAGCTCGTTGAAGTCGACGACGGTGTCCCCGGCCTTGTGGCAGAGGACGAGCGCGTGAGGTGCGCTGCCGTGGAGCAGGCCGAGGGTGACGCCCGAGTACGCCGGGTGCAGGAGCGAGCCCTGCCCCTCGACGGAGAGGAGCTCACCGCCCCGGGAGACCCCCTCGAGCACGAGTTGCTCGGTCGCGCCGGCCAGGAAATCTGCAACGACGGCGTCGATCGAGAGCCCCCAGCCTGCGATCGCGATCCCGGTCTGGCCGGTGGGGACGAACTCACTTCTGATCCCCCGTTCGCGTGCCGCGCGGTCGAGCTCGAGCGACACGGTCATCTTCCCGATCGCGCAGTCGGAGCCGACGGTGAGCACGACCTTGGCGCCGTGGGTCAGGTTCTCGCCCGTCGGCGTATTCAGGCCGGCGGGCGGCTTTCGAAGATCTCGGAGCTCGACACCGTGCTGCGCGGCGAGGGCGCTCAGCTCGGGATCATTGGAGATGAACTCGTGCAGGCCGCTCTCGACATCGAGGCCGTTTGCGATGCATTCCTTCAGCAGCTCGCGCCAGGCGGGTGGGAAGCGGCCGCCGGTCGTCGCGACGCCGACGAGCGCTGTCGTAGGATGGAGCGGCAGAGCCTCGGCGACGGTGCCGATGATCGGGACGCCTTCGATGGTCTCCCCCGCTCGCTCCGAGTCGAGGACGGCGACGACGGCCTCGGGCCGGTACCGGAGCACGCCTCGGCCGGTCTTTCCGTAGTGGTCGTTGGCAGAGTAACCCTCGGCGAGGATGAGGACCCTACGCTCGTGCGACACCGAGACCGGGCCTTTCGGATGGGAGCTGGATCCCGTTCGTGAACTCGACCCCGGGCCACGGATCGTCGGCGAGCAGGAGGTTCCCGTCGAGATCGACGTGGTCGCAGAGGCTTGCGATCTGGGCCGCCGCCGAGATGCCGAGCCCCGACTCGACCATGCAGCCGAGCATCACGTGGAGCCCGAGCGCTCTCGCGGCATTGGCCATCCGCACGGCCTCGCGGATCCCGCCGGATTTCGCGAGCTTCAGGTTGATCCCGTGCGCCCGCTCGGCACACGGTGCGACGTCGGCGAGCGTGTGGCAGTCCTCGTCGACATAGATCAGAATCGGCGAGCGGCGCTTCAGCTCGGGCCCTCCCGGATCGCCGGCGGGTAGCGGCTGCTCGCAGTACTCGATCGCCATCTGCGGGATCAGCTCGAGCGCCTCGTCGAGCGTCCAGTACTCGTTCACGTCGACCTGAAGCGGCAGCGTCGTGGCCGCGCGAACCGCCTGGACGCGCTCGAGGTCGAGCCCGTCCCGCCCGCCGAGCTTCAGCTTGAGCCGTTTGAAGCCTTTGGCCTCCGCCGCCTCGGCCCGCTGCGCCATGTCGTCCGGATCGCCGAGCCACACGGTCCACGAGCTCGGCGGGCCCACTCGCCGGAGGCCGAGCAGCTTGTAGACGGGCACGTTCGCGAGTTTCCCCTGGAGGTCGTACAACGCCGCATCGAGCGCCGCTCGCGCCGCGTGCTCGCCCGGGGGCAGTCGCTCGCCCATCTCGTCGAGCGCCCAGGGGTCGTCTCCGAGCTCGACGGTCTCGAGCCATGCCAGCGCCGAAGCAGCCGTCTGCTCGTAGCGGGCGATCGGCGCCGCCTCCCCGAACCCGGACACGTCGCCATGCCTCACCTCGACCTCCACGACCTCGGCGACGTCCTGCGACTCGCGCGCAATCGTGAACGTCTGGGCGAGCTCCAAGACGGCAACCCGTGCGGAGACCTCCACGGGGCTACACTAGTCACCTTCCGGCGCCCGTAGCTCAGGGGATAGAGCGTTCGCCTCCGGAGCGAAAGGTCGCAGGTTCGATTCCTGCCGGGCGCATCAAGAAATACCTGGTAACCCCGGGGTTTCTCGTTGGACCGAGTTCGGCGCGAGGGTCGGAAACAGCGTTTGTGCGAGCTTCGCCGTCGGACGGTGCTGTTTACGGGCTGTAGTCGTGGCCAACCCAGATACGAGCTTCGGCGCTCATCGATGAGAGGCTCTGGACTCCGGTAGTGGGTTTTTCGAGGACGAACTCGGCGCTCTCGTTGCCCGGACGTCCGATGTCGAGGAACAGGGTCGCAAGCCGCGCTCGACGAGGCGCTCGGCACGCTCGCCGCGCGGCGATCGTGTACGGCGAAGCCAGGCCCCACCGTGCTCACCCCCGCTCCGGTCGCGCGCGCGATGTCGCGGTCGCTCAGGTGACCCGTCTCGCGGGTCCAAATCGCTTCCTCTTCGAGCGCCTTCGTCATCGCCACCTGTCGGGCGCATCAGAAGCGCCCCATTCGGATCGCCTGACTCCTAGGCATTGCGTATATCGATGCTTAGGTGTAGACATGATGGGCAGAATCATCCCAACCCGACTCCAAGCCCAAAGGGGGGTGCCTATGTTTCGCAGAATCGGTCTCACTGCGCTGCTCGCGGTACTGAGCGTCGTTCTCACCACCACGGCAGGCGCGACAATACGTACGAGCTCCGGCGGCCACTCGAGCTACGGCAGCAGCCATACGAGTTACAGCAGCCACTCGAGCTACGGCGGCCACTCGAAGCACGGCAGCCACTCGAACTACGGCAGCCACACGAAGCACCACTCGCACAAATCAGGGAGCTACTCGAAGTGCGGCTCCGGGAGCAGCGGCAAGCGATGTTGTCCGAAATCGCCGCCGGCGGGATTGACGATCCTCAAGGAGCAGAGCGCCTCGCCGACCACCGGCTTTGCGCACACGGTGCTCACCGTTCCTCTGAGCCGGGACATCTTCTACCGGATCACGGTCACGAACCTCTCGAACACGGCGTACACGCTGCAGGCGAGCGATCCGCTCTGTGACAGCCCGCTGGGGCACCCGCTCAACCCGAGTGGGCCGCAGACGCTGCCCGCGCTCGGAACGTTCGTCTACACCTGTGACATCGACGCGCTCCCAGGCGTGGGGACGATCCCCGCCGACGCAATGGCGGGCGCGGGACCGTACACGCTCACCAACGCGGTAACCGTCGTGGCGACTCCGGTCGGCGGCGGCGACCCCGTGACGCTCACAGACAGCGTCTCGGCGAGCCTCAACTAGCAAGCCCGGCTTTATGCGGGCCGGGGCTCTTCGCCCCGGCCCGCCGTCGCTGTGACGAAATCAGCGAGTTGCCGTGGAAGGCTGGTGCGAGAACAGGTCGGATGTGAGGTCAAAGACGTGCCCGTCAGCGCCGGTTGCCTCCACGGCGTTGGGGGCGCCGGGAGCCGTCGACGCCGCCGTTGGCAGCTCGATCCGGGCGGCTACCACTTCCCCATGCCGGAACAGCCGGTGCTCCCTCGGCGGTCAGGTCTCTCTATAGGGTCCCAGGCCATGAGCGCGATCCGCAGAGACGAGGGCTCGTGAGCCCTGCCGTGAACGAGGCGGAGCACCGCCGCTGGAACGACGACTACTGGTCGAGCGTGTGGCCGAAGCGCGAACGGCTCACCGACGAGGTGACGACATTCCTGCTCGAGGCGGCCGCGCTCCAGCCGGGCGAGCGCGTCCTCGACATCGGTTACGGCGGGGGCAGGAGCTCGATCGCCGCCGCCCGGGCGGTCGGCCCCGAGGGAACCGTCGTCGGCGCCGACATCTCCGAGCCGCTCAACCGCCTCGCGACGCGGCGGGCCGAGGAGGCAGGGATGACGAACATCACCTTGTACGTCGCCGACATCCAGACGGTCCAGCTCGAAGGCGGCCTCGACGCCGCGATCAGCCAGTTCGGGGTCATGTTCTTCGACGAGCCCGAGGTGGCGTTCCGGAACATCCGCCGGCACCTACGGCCGGGTGGCCGGCTCGCGTTCGCCTGCTGGGAGTCGACCGGGCAGAACCCGTGGTACTTCGCCCCGGCGATCACGTCGTTCGTCCCTCCGTCGGCGCCTCCCGAACCCGGGAAGAGCGCGACCGGGCCGTTCGCGCTCGCCGATGCGGCACGAACGACGGCGCTCCTCGAGGCCGCCGGCTTCGTGGAGGTGCAACGGAGCAGCTACGAGTCCGACGTCGAGCTTCCGCAGGACTCCGTCGTCGACCGCGATCACCTTGCATTCATCGGGATCCCCGAGAATGACCTCGACGCCGCGCAGAGCGCCGTCGACGACCTCCTCCGGCGGTTCAGGCTCGCCTCGGGGCTCTCACGCTTCCCCCTCGCGTTCCAGATCTTCCACGGCGTCAATCCAGCCGCGGACTGACTCTCTCAGGGCTTGCAGCCCCATTGGGCTTTATGCACGATGGCCCCGTACTGCGCGACCGTCATCTGCACCCTTGGCGGAGCATCGAACGCGTCCGGGAAGAGCGTGAGCCAGCCGAGCTCGGCGGCCCACTGCTTCCACATCGCGGTGCTGAACCCGACCCCGCCCTCGTAGAGCGTTCCCTCGTTCGGCCGGTGCCTCGAGCCCCAGTTCCATTTCGGCGCCCCACCCGCACCGGTCTCGCATTTCGCGACGGCCGTCCAGTAGCGAATCAGGCTCGGCGTCAGCGGAGGCGGAGGCGTGGTGCTGCGCGCGACGTCGGCAGTGACGGCGGCGAGAACCACCACCGTGACCAGGATCCCCCCGATGCGTCGCGCCGAGCCCAGCACGTCGAGAAGCCTACGGGGCCGGCGCGGCTCGGTCAGCGGCCGGCTGCCGTGACGATGAGCGAAACAGCCTCGGCGGGCACGAGCCGGTCGGTGTTGACGACGACGTCGTAGTGCGTCGAGAGCTCACTCTTCTCGCCGTAGAACCGCTTGAGGTAGTCGCTACGGGCGGTGTCGGACTGCTCGACCGCGCGTGCCGCATCCTTCTCGCTCAGTTCCTGCGCCGAAGCGACCCGTTCGCGACGCGTCGTGTCCGACGCGGTCACGAGCACCCGCAGGACATCCGCGCGCGCGGCCAGGGCATGGGAAGCTGCGTGGGCGACGATCACCACGTCGCCCCGGTCGGCGGACTCCTCGATCGCCGTCTGGATCAGCCCGCGCAGGCCTTGCTCGCCCGGACCGACGGCCGAATCCAGATGACCGCGGGTCCCCCCGCCAACGCCGGAATAGCTGTATGCGCTCAGATCGGATCCCGCGGCGAAGTTCGTCATCGCGCGCTCCAGGAACGAGCGGCGCCGCTCCACGTCGGCGACGACGTCCGGATCGACACCCCCCTCCGCCGCCGCGTGGACGATGATCTCCTCGTCCACGAGTGCGAAGCCGAGAGCCTCGGCGAGGCCCTGAGCAACCTCGCGCATCTGGGCCCCGTCCGGGCCGGACACGCTCACGACCCGGCAGTCCACGCCCGCGACCCTACGGCAGCGCCCTCAGGGCGTCAAGCGAGAACGTCGCGCAGTTCCCGCTAAAGAAATTCGGGTCCCTGCCGACAAGAGAAGGTGAACTGACGAGGGGGTTTCCAGATGGCGAAGAAACGCATTCTCGTAGTCGACGATGACCTGGCGATCTGCGATCTCGTGCGCACGACGCTCGAGCTCGACGGATTCAGGGTCAGCGAGGCCCATCATGTGATCGAGGCCGAACGACTGATCGAGGCGAACGTCCCCGATGCGATCCTGCTGGACATCGGGCTGCCCGGAATCGACGGGCTCTTCTATTGCGAACGGCTCCGCGAAGCACCGAAGACACGGCTTGTGCCGATCATCGTGATCAGCGGCTCCACCGACAGCCAGGCGAGGGCCGCAGCGGCCGGCGCCACGTCGTTCCTGCGTAAGCCGCTCGACGTGCTCGAGCTGCTGACCGTGCTCGAGCGCGCCACGGGCTCTGCCGGGGACGCGCATGTTCCCGTCGGGCCGGCGATCGCGCAGCGGGAGAAGATCCAACGGCTGGCCGAGATCGGCAAGCGCCAGCACGAGCTGCAGCAGGACGCTCACCGCCAGACGCTCTTCGGCCTGAGCGCCGCGCTCGACTCGCGCGACTTCGGCGCGACCGGGCACTCCGAACGCGTCAGGGCCTACGCGATGCGCCTCGCACTCGAGGTCGAGCCGGCGCTCACCGACGACCCGAGTCTCGAGTGGGGCTTCCTGCTCCACGACCTCGGCATGATCACGATCGCCGACCGCATCATCACGAAGAGCGGCCGGCTCGATCCGGACGAGCGCGAGGAGATGCAGCGCCACGCTCTCGTCGGCGAGCAGCTGCTCTCGTCGCTGCCCCTGCTTCAGGGCGAAGGGCTTCGCGTCGTCCGCTCGCACCACGAGCGCTGGGACGGGGCGGGCTATCCGGACCGCCTGGCAGGGACGGAGATCTCCCCCGGAGCCCGCATCCTCGCGGTGGTCGACGCGCTCGATGCCATGACCGACCAGCGCCCGTACCGGGAGGTCGTCTCGTGGGATGCGGCGATCGAGGAGCTCAGCCGGCAGTCAGGCGCACAGTTCGATCCGGACGTGATCGACGGTCTCGTCGCGTGCGAACCCGAGCTCCGAGCGATCCGGGCGGGGCGCCTGCAGCTCGTCGAGAGCGCAACAGGCTAGCCGGCAGCGGACAGGAGCTACTCCGATGACGAAAACCGCGTTTCTCGTCGTGGCGGCCGCGTTCCTCGTGATCGTCGTCCCCGCCTCGGCGGGTCGAGCACTCGACACTCCGGGAAACATCCGGATCACCGATCGGCTCGTCAAGCGCACCCATGTCGACGAGGGCAGGCACGGCCCCGGTGCGGGCGATCTCGACTTCTATCGCCAGCTGCTCTTCAACAAGGGGATCACGGCCTCGCCGATCGGCCATTCCGACCTCACGTGCCTCAATACCGGCACGGGCTCGTCGAACTGCAGCGGGACCTACTTCCTTCCGAAAGGGAAGATCATGGTCGGCGGCGTCATCGCCTCGAGGCTCTTCTACGAGCTCGCGGTGATCGGCGGAACCGGGATCTACGACAACGTCCGGGGGACGGTCACCGTGACCTATCTCGGTGGCAACCCGGCGCACGAGTTCTTGCTCTTCCGCCTCGGGATCTGAACCGATGCCGGCGTCGGCGACGATCCTCATCTGCGACGACGAACCGGATCTCCGGGAGCTGATGCGGATCTCGCTCGACTCGGACTTCGAGTTCGCCGAGGCGGAGAGCGGCGCGGAGGCGATGGAGCTCGTCGACCGCGTCCGGCCGGACCTCGTCCTGCTCGACGTGATGCTGCGGGGCACGAACGGCCTCGAGGTGGTCGAACAGATGAGAGCCTCGCGGGAGCACGCCGACACCCCTGTGCTGGTCGTGTCCGCCTTCGCTGCGGAGACCGACCTCAAAGCGGCATTCGACGCCGGCGCCACCGAGTTCCTGAAGAAGCCCTTCGAGCCGGACGTCCTTCGCGCGACCGTAGAGGAGCTCCTTGCGTCGCGCCGCTGAGGCTGCGAGGACCGGATCGCGCGTGAGGCGCTGGATGCTCTCGCGCTCGCTCCTCTCGCGCGCCACCGCCGGGAGCCTGCTTCTCGCCGTGCTCGTCGCGTGCGCCTTCGGCGTCCTGCTCGTGGCCGTCTCGGACATGCAGCGCTCGAGCGACGTGCAGGCGCAATCTCGAGGGATCACGAGCTCCACGCTGGAGAGCGAGCAGGTGGTCGATCAACTCGAGATGAGCCTGCGCGCCTACTTCGTGAGCGGTAACGAGCGGTTCCAGCTCGCCTGGCGCAGAGCACGCCGCGACGTGCCGGCAGCACTCCAGGGAATGACCGGCCAGCTCGCGAACCAGCCGGCGCAGCACCGCCAAGCGACGCAGCTTGCCGCCCTGGTTCGCGGCTACATCCGTGAGTACGGCGTCCCGCTGATCGGGATCTTCCACGACCAGCCGTCCGCCGCACGCTCGCCGCTCGCGACCCGCGAAGGGCTCCGCCGGATCACCGCGATCCGCAGCCGCTTCGACCATCTGCTCGCGAGCGAGGCCGCCCTCGCGTCCGCCGATACCGCCTCTGCCAAGCGCGAGACGAGCCAGGCGGTCGAGTTCGCGATCGCCGCGATGATCGGGGCCGCGGGGCTGCTTGCGCTCTACGGCATCTTCCTCGCCCGCGGGATCGCCCGCCCCGTACGGATCGTCGCTGATGGGGCGAGCCGTGTCGCCGACGGCGACCTCTCGACCCGGCTTCCCGAGCACGGCGCAGCCGAGATCCGCTCGCTGACACAGGCCTTCAACTCGATGGCGCTGTCGCTCGAGCAGAGCAGGCGCGAGCAGGAGATCCAGCACGAGCAGCTGCGTGAGAGCGAGCGGCTGAAGTCACAGCTCGTCAGCATCGTCTCGCACGAGCTGCGCAACCCACTCACCAGCGTCCTGGGCTACACGAGCCTGCTCCTGAAGCGCGACTTCGAGAAGGCACAGGTCAAGCACTACCTGGAGATCATCCAGCAGCAGGGGAACCGTCTCAGCTCGCTCATCGACCACTTCCTGGAGAGCGAGAGCGTCGAGGCCGGACGGTTCGAGATCAACCTCGAGCCATTCGATCTCAAGCCTCTCCTCGTCGAGGAGGCGAAGCTCGTCGCCGACAAGGTCGTGAACCACCGGGTCGAGGTCACGATCGACGTGGCCGCGCTTCCGGTGCGAGGAGATCGCGAGCGGCTCGCGCAGGTGTTCGCGAACCTGCTCGGGAACGCCGTGAAGTACTCGCCGGAGGGCGGGCTCGTCGAGGTGGGCGGCAAGATCGGCGACGGCCTCGTCACGGTCTACGTGCGGGATCAGGGCATCGGGATCCCCGACGAGCACCAGCCGCAGATCTTCACGAAGTTCTTCCGGGCAGACGCGCGGGCCAGCGGCATCGCAGGCACGGGCCTCGGCCTGTCGGTGGCACGCGAGATCATCGAGGCGCACGGAGGCCGCATCGACTTCAGGAGCCAGGCGGGCGCCGGCTCCTACTTCTGGTTCGAGCTGCCGGTCGACGGCGCCGAGAAGCGTCCGCGCGCACCGCGGACGCCGACGATCTCGCACGTCTAGTGCCTAGACTCGAACCATGCGCATCGGAGTCGTCTTCCCGCAAACGGAGATCGGAGCCGACCCGGCCGGTGTGCGTGCCTACGCCGAGGCCGTGCAGGAGCTCGGTTTCACCCACCTGACGAGCTACGACCACGTCCTCGGAGCCGATCCGGCGGGACACCCGGGGTTCTCCGGGCCCTACACGTCCGAGAGCATGTTCCACGAGCCGTTCGTGCTGTACGGGTACCTCGCCGCGGTCGCTCCCCGGCTCGAGCTCGTCACCGGGATCGTGATCCTGCCCCAGCGGCAGACGGCGCTCGTCGCAAAGCAGGCGGCCGAAGTGGACATCCTCACCGGAGGCCGCTTCCGCCTCGGAGTCGGGCAGGGCTGGAACACCGTCGAGTACGAGGCGCTCGGCGCCGACTGGCCGACCCGCGGAAAGCGCTTCGAGGAGCAGATCGAGTTGCTGCGGCGCCTGTGGCAGGAACCCGTCCTCGACTTCGAGGGGCGCTTTCACACGATCACCGCGACGGGGATCAACCCGCTCCCGGTCCAGCGTCCGATCCCGATCTGGATGGGCGGCTCGTCGGAGCCCGCCCTCAAACGGATCGCCAGGCTCGCCGACGGCTACTTCCCACTCTCGAATCCGCTGGAAGAGTGCTGGGCTGCGACGCTCGAGCGGATGCGGGGATGGCGTGAGGAGGCCGGCCGTGACCCGGACGACTTCGGGATCGAAGCCCGGATCGACACCGCGACCGGGACGCCGGAGGACTGGCACCGCGCCGCCGAGGAGTGGCGGACGCTCGGCGCGACGCATCTGTCGATCAACACGATGCGCGGCGGGCTCGAGGGGCCGGGTCCACACATCCGCCGGCTCACCGACGCACTCGACGCAGTGACCGGCGCCTGAGCGCACCTCCGGTCGAGGGCCGGCGACCGCAGCCACCGGCCCTCAAGCTCTTCTCACTTGCGCAGGGTGAGGGTGACGAGCTTGCTCGCCGACTTGCCGGTGGCCGCATCGAAGGTGACGAGCAGGTGGATCTTGAGCGATCCGTGCGCTGCCAGCCTCTGTGAGCCTGCCGCCGTCGGCCGAACGCTCAGGGTGACCTTCCCGGGCGTCTTCAGCGAAACCTGCTTGACGTGCACGTACGGCTTTGCGGTCGCCCCCTGAGGCGCGGCCGTGCCGATCGTGGGCTCGGCCTCCTTCGCGCTGACCGTGCCGGCTCCCGCGATCGCCACCGACAGACGCCACGCGTGCGCGGCCGGCATGTAGCTCGGCCGCGAGGCGACCGAGAACACGGCAGTCCGGCTCGCCACGTTGGCGAGCTTGCAGGTCACCGGGCTCATGTAGGTCGGCTGGGTACCGCTCGCGGGGACGACCCGCAGCGAGCCGGTCATCTGGCCGCTCAGTGTCACGCTCGCGACGGGTGCCCCGCTCAGCGGACTGTCGCTGATCCAGGCGCCGCTCGTGTTGGGCGCGAGGTTCTGGGTCGAGAAGCTCCCGTTCGAGCCCGGAATGACGGCGTTCGTGACCGTCGCACCGGAAGCGCCGAACGCGAACCCGTACTGCTGCGTGCCGGCCGGCATCGTGATGTGAAGCGTGTACGTCGAGCCGTTCCCGCTCGCCGTGCAGCTGTCCCCCGAAGAGGCCGCTGCGAGCGCGTTCGCACCTGCGGCCAGGACGGCCGCGACCGCGACCGCCACCGTTGCAACTGCCGGGCATCCTCTCATCTCCTGCTCCTTCCCTCTCGCGCCTCCGCCAAGGCTGTGGTCCCCTCGCTTCTACCCGCCAACGAGGCGAACTAGGCTCCGGAGCCCTCGGACGACGTCCGTGAGGGCTTCTCAGGGCAGCGGGCGCAGAGCTTTCGCAACCGCGATCACGGCCGCTTCGCCCGACGCGGAGATGTGGATCAGGACACCCTTTACAGCGAGGTAGCCGTCGGTCCCGCCGAGGCCGATCAGGACCGATCCCTCGGGGATCGTGACCGGCGAAGCGAAGAGCGAGCCGCTGTACCGCGGGTTCGGGCGGGTCGCCTCTTGCAGGAGCACGTGCCCGGGCTCTCCGGCGCACGAGGCCCGATCGCCGCCGTAGCAGAGCTCGAGCCCCTTCACCCGCACCGGGGAGCGCCCGGCTCGACCGAAGCTGAAGGACTGCGCGTGAAGATAGGCGAGTGGGGACCCTTCGTAGCGTGGGCCGAGCCAGACGGGCGCCGCCCCGAGTGCCTTCGCGGGCAGACCGCTTCCGGCAGCCGCGGTCAGGTCCGACGTCGTCCCGGCGCTCACCTGCAGTTGCCTTCCCGCTTTCCGGCGAGAAGCGAAGTCGATGGAGCCGGCCGGGAGCGTCTGGAGCGAGAGAATCTCCTCGCCTGTCCCCGCCCCAGCCCGGCGCACGAAGACGGGGAGCGCGGTCGCCGCATCGATCGCGACCTCGTGCGTGTAGGCACCCGTGCCGCCTGCATGGGTTCGGAGAAACACCCAGTACACCTGCCGCCCCTCGAAGCTCTGCTCGATCGAGACCGCAGCCGTGCCGTCCTGCAGCGAACGGCGGAACGCAGCCACGATCGCCGCCGTGCTCTCCCGCGGCCGGGTCGTCGGCGCCGGGCTGACGTGTCCACCGAAGGTCGCGACGCCGACAAGCCCGGCGCCTGGCTCGTACCACTCCTCGTGACGCGCAGGCAAGGGCGTCCCGTGTCCCGTGCGCAGGTCGACGAGCGTCGCGGCCAGCTCGTCCTGGTAGACGACGTGGACGATCGGCCCGTCGCCGAGCGCAGCAAGGGCCCGCTGGAGGACGCCCTCCGAGGAGCCGGAGGGCCAGAGCGCGATCACCGCAAGGACGATCGCCGCGATCCCGACCAGGGTCACGAGCGCCGGCAGCGCTCGCGACCATGAGGTCTTCGCCTTCGGCTCGAGCGAGACGTGTGCGCGCCCGAGGACGTCCTGCCAGTCGGCGGAAAGCTCCTCCCTCGGCGGGAACGACGACTCGAAGAGCTCCTTCAGGCTCGCCTCGCCGCTCAAGCCGCCACCTCGTCGAGAAGGTGTCGGAGGGTTGTCTCGGCCTGCTCGAGCCCCGCTGCCGCCGTCGCCTCGTCGAGCTCCAGCACCTCGGCGATCGCGGCATCGCCGAGTCCTCCCAGGTAGCGAAGGAAGAGGAGCTGGCGCTCCCTCGTGGCCAGCCCTCCGAGCGCAAGGGGAAGATCGGTCGCGGGAGCCGCCGGCTCGCCCCTCGATTCGCGCCGGCCGCGCTCGAGGCCCGCCAGTGCTTCCAGCACCGCGGCCCAGAGCCACGTCTCGATCGCCGCTTCGCCGCCGGGCCTCGACCGACCGCGGATCGCATCCGCGCAGCCCCGCTGCACCGCCTCGCGCGCGAGCTCGGGATCGCCGCAGACCGCCTCGCCCACCTGGACGAAACGGGGAAAACGCTCTCGGTAGACGGCCTCGATCGCCGTCAATGGATCGTCGTCGCCGCCGGTCAACCCCTGAATCGTCGCACGTCGACCGGCCCTCGGTCCTCGCTCGAGGACGTCTAGTGCTCGTGCGCCATCCCCATGATCTCTTCCCTCGAGTACTTGCCGGCGAGATCCGGATGCGTCTCGTCGATGTGCTTCTCGACGTTCGCGACGAGCTCGTCGTCGGTCTCGCCGGATACGTCTTGGCCACATGGACAGTGGACAACCTTCATCGGAGCCTCCTCGGGTTGGAAGCCCTCACCTCGAGCCGCCCGGCCACCGCTGGAGGATCGACGAAGCGTCATCGTTGAGGGCTTCTTTAGTGGGATGCCCGCGACAGTACCGCCGAGAACCGGTCGTCAAACTCCGCCGGCGGGATCGGCGCGAACGGATAGATCTCGTCGGGGCCGGGCTTGATCACGCCGTAGCACCCCTCGGGCACGGGGTTCCAGGCCCCGGGCAGGTTCCCGAGCGGCTCCGACACCACGAGCCGCGACTCCTCGCCGACCCTCTGGAAGATCTCGTTCTCCGGGTACAGCTCGCGCAGCGTCTCGATCGCGGTGCTGTAGAAGAGCGTCCGCGAGTCGCCCTCGCTGGAGTAGCGAAACGCCCAGATGCTCTCCCCGTCGGAGGTCGCGATCGTTCCCTGCATCGGGTGCTCGACCCCATGTCTTCGGCCCGTCGCCTCGACGAGGCCGATGGCGCGGGCGATCGCGCCCGCCGGATCGTCCTCGAGACCCAGGGTCAGGGCGATGTAGAACAGGAGCTCGGAGTCCGTCGAGCCGTGGAGATGCGGATAGAGCTCCGGAGCGACCGCCAGCGTCAGGTCGCGCTTCACGCGGTCGAAGTCGCGCAGAGCGCCGTTGTGCATCCAGAGCCAGCGGCCGTGGCGGAACGGATGGCAGTTGCTCTGCTGCACCGGGCTGCCGCTCGAGGCCCTGATGTGCGCGAAGACGAGCGGCGAGGCGATGTGGGCGGAGAGCTCGCGCAGGTTGAGGTCGTTCCAGGCCGGCTCGGTGCTGTGGAAGATCGCCGGCGTCTCGGGTGCCCCGTACCAGCCGATCCCGAACCCGTCGCCGTTCGTGGTCTCCGCGCCGAGGGCCGAGTGGAGGCTCTGGTCGATCAGAGAATGCGGCGTCTTGTAGAGCAGCTCCTCGATCAACACCGGGCTACCGGAGTATGCGAGCCAACGACACATCCCCCGGGACGATACGGGATGCGCCGCGAGTTCGCCGCGAAGTTGTACGGTGGCGGTCCCGAGTCAAGAAAGGAGCTCAGATGGCAGACGAAGGTGTTCACAATCACATCGAGCAGCTCGTCGCCGAGGAGCACGAGCTCTGGCAGCGCGAGCAGTCCGGGCATGCGACCGACGAGGATCGCGCGCGCCTCGCTCAGGTCAAGGTCGCACTCGACCAGTCGTGGGATCTGCTGCGCCAGCGCCGCGCGCTGCGCGAGGCAGGCCTCGATCCCGACAAGGCCAACGAGCGCGACCCGAAGACCGTCGAGAAGTACTGGCAGTAATGGACGCGCCGCGCGACCCGGAGGAGCTCGAGGCCGCCGGGACGTCGACGGGAGAGATCGCAGCCGCGACGACGATGGGCGCGGTCCACCTCACGGTCGCCGAGCTCGATCGCTCGCTCGACTACTACATGGGGCCGATCGGGCTCGAAGCGCTCGAACGCGGCGCGGGCCGGGCCTCGCTCGGAAGCGCCGGCCGCGAGCTCCTCGTGCTCGTCGAGGAGCCAGGCGCGGGGCCTTCCGACGGCTTCACGGGGCTCTATCACTTCGCGCTGCTCGTGCCGGAGCGCGCCGACCTCGCGCGCTGGCTTGCGCATGCCGCCCGCGACAAGGTTTCGCTGACGGGGCTTTCAGACCACGCCGTCAGCGAAGCGATCTACCTGCGCGACCCGGACGGGCACGGGATCGAGATCTACGCCGACCGGCCCCGGGAGCAGTGGGAGGGGCTCGTCGCGGAGCAGATGACGACGCTGCCGCTCGATGTCGAAAACCTGCTCGGCGTACTCGACGACTACACGACGGAGCCGTTCGACGGCCTCGCAGCGGGGACGGGGATGGGACACGTCCACCTCAAAGTCGCCGAGATCCCCGCCGCCGTCGGGTTCTACCGCGACGTGATCGGGTTCGGGCTGATCGTCGAGCTGCGCGCCCAGGCCGCCTTCCTGAGCGCCGGCGGCTACCACCACCATCTCGGCGCCAACACCTGGGAGAGCGGCGGTGCCGCCCCTCCGCCACCCGGAACCGCCGCGCTGCGCCACGCCACGATCCTGCTGCCAGACAGCGCCGAGCGAGACCGCGTCGTCGCGAGCGTCGAGGCCGCCGGCCTGCCGGTGGGCGACGCGGGCGGAGCACCGCTCGTCCGGGATCCCTCGGGGAACGCATTCGTGCTCGCAACCGCAGCTTGACCGAGCTCTCTCGCGGCTGATACTCTTTAGGTACCTAACCTATCGGTACCGAAGGAGATGTGCGTGAGCGAAGTGGAGGCAGCAGCACCGGCAGCACCAGAGGATTTCAGGATCGAGCCGCACGTCTGGCGGATCGCGTTCGTCGTGATCCTCGGTGCGATCATGTCGATCCTCGATACGACGATCGTGAACGTCGCGCTGAGGACGCTCGGCCACGACCTCAACGCCCCGCTCGCGAGCGTGCAGTGGGTGCTGACGGGCTACATGCTCGCGCTCGCCGCCGTGATTCCCATCACCGGCTGGGCCGCCCGCCGCTTCGGGCCGCGCAACGTCTACCTGCTCTCGCTCGTCCTCTTCACCGCGGGCTCGATGCTCTGCGGCATCGCCGACTCGGTGGGCGAACTCACGTTCTTCCGCGTGCTCCAGGGCATCGGTGGCGGCATGCTGCTGCCGATCGGCCAGTTGATGATGGCGAGCGCCGCCGGCCCGAAGCGGATGGGCCGCGTGATGAGCGTCGTCGCGATCCCGGCGATGCTCGCGCCGATCTTCGGGCCCCTGCTCGGCGGGGTGATCGTCGACAACTTCAGCTGGCGCTGGATCTTCTTCGTGAACGTTCCGATCGGGATCGTGGCGCTCGTCGCGGCGCTCAAGATCCTGCCGCGCGGCGACCGCTCTCCGGCCGGCCGCCTCGACTACGTCGGGCTCGCGCTGATGTCCACCGGACTGCCGCTTCTCACCTACGGGATCGCGGAGTTCGGCGCGTCCGGCCAGTTCATGACCCCGAGGGT
The DNA here is from genome assembly GCA_036271235.1 of Gaiellaceae bacterium. Taxonomy (GTDB): domain Bacteria; phylum Actinomycetota; class Thermoleophilia; order Gaiellales; family Gaiellaceae; genus PALSA-600. The sequence goes on along the minus strand of DATBBA010000014.1, from coordinate 9,902 downwards.
GATCGTGCCGCTGATCGCCGGCATCGTCCTGATCACCGCGTTCGTCTTCCACGCGCTCCGGATCAAGAATCCGCTGCTCGACCTTCATCTCTACCGGCGCGCGACGTTCGCGGCAGCCTCGGCCTGCATGTTCCTGCTCGGCGGCGCGCTCTTCGGCGGCCTTGTGCTGCTGCCGCTCTACTGGCAGGAGGTGCGGGGCGAGAGCGTCGCGTACACCGGGCTCCTCACCGCCCCGATGGGGATCGGGATGGTGCTCGTGATGCCGCTCGCCGGCCGGCTCACGGACCGCTTCGGCGGGGGACTCCTCGCCCTGATCGGCGTGGTGATCACAACGGTTGCCACGGTCCCGTTCGCCCTGATCGGACCCCACACCTCGATTGCCGCGCTCACCGCGGCGATGATCGTCCGCGGCATCGGCGTCGGTCTCGCCTTCATCCCGGCGATGACCGCCGCGTACGCCTCGCTCACCCACTCGGAGCTCCCCGACGCCGCTCCGCAGCTGAACGTGATCCAGCGGGTCGGCGGCTCGATCGGCACGGCCGTCCTGGCCGTCGTCCTGCAGCGGGCGCTCGCCGGTGCGGTCAGCCCCTCGGAGCTGGCCTCGGCGTTCGGCACCGCGTTCTGGTGGACGACCGGGATCACCGCGATCGCGATCGTGCCGTGCTTCCTGCTCATGCGCGCCGAGCGCGCGGCCAAGCAGGACGCGCCGTCCCAGCCGCTCGCCGGGCTTGCCGAGAGCATCGCGTGACAACCGCGACGGCATCGCGGGCCGCACAACGGGAGCAGGCGATCACCCGCCTCGGCACGTCATTCAAACGGACGATGGCGGCAGTGAGGAAGCTGAAGGGCCGCGACACCCACCGCCCCGGCTCACCGAGTCTCGCCGCCTGCCAGCTGCTCTTCGTCCTCGCCGACCGCGGCGAGCTCTCGAGTGGAGAGCTGGCCTTCGCTGCGGAGCTCTCCCCCGCCTCTGCGACTCAGATGCTCGACTCGCTCGTGGAGCACGACCTCGTCACGCGCACCCGCTCGACCACGGACCGCCGGATCGTCAGCTGCTCCCTGACCGACTCCGGCCGGGAGTTCGTCGTCGAGCGCCGAGCGCTCTTCGATGACCGTTGGCGCGCCGCCCTTTCGGGCATCGGCACGGCGGAACTCGAGACCGCTTCGGCCGTGCTCGACCGGCTCGCGGCGATCTTCGACGAGTACGACGCCTGACTCCTCGTTTGGCGGCACGACGCCCATCCGTCCCGGGCGAGGTCATCCGTTCTCATGGTAGAATACTTTGTATGCAGCGGCGTGTGAAGATTTCGAGCGGTGGGCAGATCTCGGTGCCCGCAGCGGCCCGGCACCGCTGGGGCACGACGACCCTCCTCCTCGAGGATCAGGGAAACCAGATCGTCCTCAGGCCCGCGCCCGATGACCCCATCGCCGCCGCGGCCGGAGTGCTCGCGGCCGAATACGGCCACATCGATGTCGAGCGGCTGCGGCGGCAGGCGCGCGAAGACGACGAAGCGGCGATTTCGCGCCGGCTTCGTTGACGCTGCTCGACGCCTACGCACTCGTCGCATTCCTGATCGGCGGGCCGGCCCAGACCCGGGTGCAGGAGCTGCTGCGGGAAGGAAACACCGGTATCGCAACGGTGAACCTCGTCGAGGCGCTCGAGGTCTCCGAACGCGTCTACGGATTGCCCGTGGCGGATGCCGTGAGGTCGATCGAACCGTTGTTCACAGGGCCGATGGTGGCCCTCACGCTCGACCTGGCGACAGCCCGTCGAGCTGCGGAACTGCGCGCCAGGCACTATCACCGGTCGCACTGTTCGATCTCGCTTGCCGATGCGATCTTGATCGCGACAACCGGTCCGGGCGATCGTCTCGCAACCGCCGATCCGGATGTTCTCGCCGTTGCGAAGCGTGAGCAGATCGACATGCTCAGCCTTCCAGGCCAGGGTTAGTTCGCCCTCAGGCGTCGGGCAGCCTGGGGTACGCGCTCAACGTCAGGAACTCCGGGAGCTGCTCGCTCAGCGCAACCTCCGCGAACAGGCGCTTCGCCTCGGCGCCGGCATCGACGCGGTCGAGCTCGGCACGAACCTCGGCCTCGCTGAACCGGCCGGCCTGCACCCAACTCCAGACCTGGGTGCGGGAGATCTCGGCGGTGGCGACGTGCTCCATCAGGTTGTCGATCGCGGCTGCACCGGAGCCGTGGAGCCACGCGTCGAGGTACCGGGCGCCGACCGAGACGTTGCCGCGGAGGCCGTCGGCGGTGATCTCGCCGCCCTGGATCTCGAAGTCGACGAGCGCGCTCGCATCGGGGATCACGTCGTCCCGGGTCCTCTCGAGCTGATTCGGCCGGTCGCCGAGCACGCCGTCGAAGATCTCGGTTGCAACCGGCACGAGGTCGGGATGGGCGACCCACGTTCCGTCGAAGCCGTCGCCCGACTCGCGGAGCTTGTCCTCCCGCACCTTCGCGAGTGCGAGCTCGTTGGCCTCGGGGTCCCGTCGCGACGGGATGAACGCCGCCATCCCGCCGAGGGCGTGCGCACCGCGGGCATGGCAGGAGCGGACGAGGAGCTCGGTGTAGGCGCGCATGAACGGGACGGTCATCGTGACCTGCGCGCGATCCGGTAGCAGGGCACCGAACTTCTTGATCGCGCTGAAGATGTAGTCCCAGCGGCCGGCGTTGAGCGCGCAGCCGTAGTCGCGTAGCTCGTAGAGGATCGCGTCCATCTCGAACGCCGCCGGGAGCGTCTCGATCAGGACGGTGCAGCGGATCGAGCCAGAAGGGATCCCGAGTGCGTCCTCGGCGATCGCGAACGCCTGGGCCCACAGAGCGGCCTCCTCGCGGCTCTCGAGCTTCGGGAGGTAGAAGTACGGCCCACTCCCCCGCGCCAATAGCTCCGGCGCGTTGTGGAAGAACGCGAGCCCGAAGTCGAAGAGCGAGGCGGACACGGACGCCCCACCTGCGGTGACGTGACGCTCGGACAGGTGCCATCCCCTCGGTCGCACGACGAGCGTCGCGATCTCGTCGTTCAGCGCGTATCGCTTCTCCGGCGTCTCGATCGAGATCGTGCGCCGCACCGCGTCGCGCAGGTTGCGCTGCCCCTCGACGACGTTCGTCCACGTCGGCGAGCACGCGTCCTCGAAGTCGCACATGAACACCTTCGCGCCCGAGTTCAGCGCATTGATCATCATCTTGCGATCGGGCGGGCCCGTGAGCTCGCAGCGGCGGTCGCGAAGGTCGGTAGGCGCCGCCGCGACCTTCCAGTCGCCGCCGGCGCCGTTCGAGGTGACAAACGAGGGCCGGACGCCGGCGTCGAAGTCCCGCTGCCTTTCGTGACGGCGCTCGAGCAACGCGAGGCGCGTCGCGTCGAGCTCGTCGTGGAGCCGTTCGACGAGCCCGAGCGCGCCCGGCGAGAGGATCTCGCCGTCGCCGGCCGCCAGCACCTCCAGGTTCACGCGGCTTCGGATTCGAACTGCTCTTCCTCGGTCGACCCGCGCAGCGCGAGCGTCGAGGACTCGCCGCCGCTGACGATCTCGGCGACGCGGTCGAAGTAGCCGGCCCCGACCTCGCGCTGGTGGCGCGTGGCCGTGTAGCCCGACTCCTCGAGCTCGAACTCGCGTTCCTGCAAGTCGACGTAGGCCGGCATCCCGCCTGCAGCGTAGTCGCGTGCGAGCTCGAACATCGCGGCGTTCAGCGAATGGAAGCCGGCGAGGGTGATGAACTGGAAGCGGTAGCCGAGCTCTCCGAGCGTCTCTCGGAAGCGGGCGATCTCGGTCTCGTCGAGATGGCGCTTCCAGTTGAAGGACGGGGAGCAGTTGTAGGCGAGGAGCTTGCCCGGGAAGCGCTCGTGCAGCGCGGCCGCGAACTCACGAGCCTCGCCGAGGTCGGGCGTCGAGGTCTCGAACCAGAGCATGTCGGCATACGGCGCGTACGCGAGCGACCGGGCGATCGCTGCGTCGAGCCCTTCACGGACGTTGAAGAAGCCCTCAGGCGTGCGACCCCCGCTCAGGAACGGCTCGTCGGCCGGGTCGACGTCGCTCGTGAGCAGCGAGGCGCTGAGCGCATCGGTACGGGCGACGAGAACCGTCGGCACGTCGAGCACGTCGGCTGCAAGCCTCGCGGCAACGAGCGTCCGTACGAACTGGCTCGTCGGCACGAGCACCTTGCCGCCGAGATGGCCGCATTTCTTCTCCGCTGCAAGCTGATCCTCGAAGTGGACACCGGCGGCGCCGGCCTCGATCATCGCCTTCATCAGCTCGTAGGCGTTGAGCGGCCCACCGAACCCTGCTTCCGCGTCGGCGACGACCGGCGCGAGCCAGTAGCGCTCGTCGCGGCCCTCGGCGGCGTCGATCTGGTCGGCGCGCAGGAGGGCGTTGTTCAGCCGCCTGACGAGCGCCGGAACGCTGTTTGCCGGGTAGAGGCTCTGATCGGGATAGGTCTGGCCTGCGAGATTCGCCTCTGCGGCGACCTGCCAGCCCGAGAGGTAGATCGCCTGGAGCCCGGCGCGCACCATCTGAACCGCCTGCCCGCCCGTCACGGCGCCGAGGGCACCGATCGGCGCCTCTCCCTGGAGCAGCTCCCAGAGGCGCTCGGCACCGAGCCGCGCCAGCGTGTGCTCGATCGCGAACCGGCCGCGGAGCGCGATGACGTCTTCCGCGCCGTAGGGCCTCGTGATTCCCTCCCAGCGCTTCTCGTTCGCGAAACGGAGCTTCGACTCCACCTTGCCGTTCGCCTCGTTGCCGGCCATCGTCCTCGTCACCTCGCAGTGGTCATGGTTGGATACAAAAATGAACTCTTGTGCGGAATATAGCACGTTATCGGCCATTCTTGGATCCGGTTTGGCCTGATCTTGGATCCAGAGCCGTCGCCGGTAGCGTCCAGCCGTGAGCGAAGGCTTCATCAGGCGCCTCGATCCGCAGCTTCCGCGCGAGGTCTGGCTACTCCAGATCGGCGGGGTGCTCAACTCCTTCGGGAACGGGATCGTCTTCCCGTTCCTCGTGATCTATCTCCACGACGTCCGGGGCTTCAGCCTCGGCACGGCGGGCCTCGTGATCGCGGTCTCCTCGCTGGGGCAGCTCTCGGCGGGAGTCCTCGCGGGCCCGATCATCGATCGCTTCGGCCCGCGGCTCACGCTCGGGAGCGGCCTCGTGCTGCAGGCGGTCGGTTTCGGGCTGATGCCGCTCGTCCGCGAGCCGTGGCAGGCATTCGTCCTGATCGCGATCGAAGGCACCGGAGCGGCGGCATTCTGGCCGAGCCAGTCGACTCTCATCTCCCGGCTCACCCCGGCCGGCCGCCGCCATGCCGCCTTTGCTCAGCAGCGGCTGACGATGAACCTCGGTGTCGGGATCGGAGGCATCCTCGGTGGCTTCATCGCGCATGTCTCGAGCCCGGGGACGTTCACCGCGCTCTTCCTGCTCGACGCGATCACGTTCGTCGGCTACGTGGGCGTGCTCTTCTTCGTCCACGACCCCGGCGTGAGCGCGGGGGAAGCCGCGGCGCCCGCCTCGTACGGTGCGGTTCTGCGGCACAGGACGTTCCTCGGGCTGTGGACGCTGAACTTCCTGTTCGTCACGGCCGGCTACTCGCTGCTCTCCCTCTTCCCCCAGTTCGCGAGCGACCAGAGCCACATCACCGAACGCCAGATCGGGCTCGTGTTCGCCTTCAATACCGGGGTGATCGTGCTCGTCCAGCTGCCGCTGTCACGCTGGATCGAGGGGAGGCGGCGGATGCGGGCGCTCGCGATCATGCCGGTTCTCTGGGCCGTGGCATGGCTCATCGTCGACGCCACGGGTGCCTGGCTCGACGCAACCGTCGCGTTCCTCGCCTTCGCGCTCGCAGCGGGCCTCTTCGGAGTCGGTGAGTGCTTCCACGGCCCGGCGCACCAGGCGCTCGTCGCCGACATCGGGCCCGAACACCTCCGGGGCCGCTACTTCGCGATCCACTCCCTCTCGTGGGGCCTTGGCGGATCGGTCGGGCCGGCGATCGGCGGTTTCATCCTCGCGGCGGCGCCGTTCGTGCTCTGGCCGCTCGCGGCGATCGTCTGCCTCGTAGCCTCGGCCGGAGCGCTCGCAATCGAGCGCTTCATCCCGGAGTCCCTGCGCCGGGTTCCCCATGACGAGGCCTCGATCCCGGCGTTGGCAGAGCCGGCGCCGGTCTAGCTGACGACAATCGGCGCCGCGACCGGTAGAATTGGCGTCATGCCGATGCTCGCCGAGGACCCGCTCAGTACAGGCGGAAAGGACAGACTGAATGCCCAGCCTGCCCAGGATTCGCCGTACTCGCAGCCGCGATCTCGCAGTCGTTGCGCCGCAGCCTCGTCTTCCCGCTGAGCTCGGCGCGGCCGGCCTCACCTGGATTCACCTCGACTCGCCGTCGCTCGACGTAGCGCAGGTGCTCGCGGAGCGCTTCGGCTGGCACCCGCTCGACGTCGAGGACGTGCTCTCGAAGCGCCAGCGGCCGAAGATCGACGACTACACCGACGAGGGGTATCTGTTCGGCGTCCTCCACTTCCCGGCGTACGACCGCAGGGTGCACCGGCTGAACGCGGTCGAGCTCGACTTCTTCGTCGGGCCTGACTACCTCGTCACGCTTCCCAGCGCCGAACTGAAGCCCGTCTCGCGGCTCTTCGGCCGCTGCGAGGAGGACGAGGCGTTCCGTGAGCAGCTCTTCTCGAAGGGCTCGGGCCGCCTGCTGTACGAGGTGCTCGACGATCTGTTCGACTACTGCTTCCCGATCCTCGACAAGATCGGGCACAAGCTCGACAAGATCGAGGACGATGTCTTCGAGGGCCGCTCCGACGGCGTCGTCCGCGACATCTCGGACGCGAAGCAGGAGATCATCAGCTACCGGAAGATCATCAGCTCCCCGGAGCGCTCGACGCTGCGTCTCCTGGATCGGCACGTCGGGCGGTTCCTGCCGGAGGACCTCGAGGAGTACTTCGACGACATCGTCGACGCGGCCGAGCGGATCTGGGACATCCTGGACAACTACAAGGAGGTGATCGAGGCGCTCGAGGACACGAACGAGTCGGTGATCAACCACCGCCAGAACGACATCCTGCGGATCCTGACGGTCTTCTCGGTGATCCTCCTGCCGCTGACCCTGATCACGGGCTTCTTCGGGATGAATGTCCACTTTCCGGGCTTCGACACCGCCTGGGCCTTCTGGACGATCTTCGGGCTGATGGCCGCGGCGCTCGTCGGAATGCTCACGTTCTTCCGCCTCAAGCGTTGGTTGTGACGAGTCGTCGTTGACCCTCGAACGCGTTCGGTTCGCGGTCGGGGCCGGATGCGTGGCCTTCGCGGCCGGCCTCTTCGTGCTCCACGTTCCGCGTGCGGTTCACACGATGAACACCGCGGACTTCTGGCTGGCGTTCACACCGATCGCGATCGTCGCCGCGCTCGCGGCCCTGACCCTCGCGGGCGGCGCACGGGAGACGGCGATCGTCTATCTCGTGACCGCTTTCGCCGCGATCGCCGGGTTCACCTACATCCTCTGGTCCGACCTGACCTATGTCATGGACACGCACCAGTCGTCGACGCCGATCCCGAGGGCTGTCGGGTCGGTGGCGCTCCTCTCAACCGTGCTCGCACCGCTCCTGATCGCGCCGCTGCTGCAGAAGCGCGCCGGGCTTAACGAGTCAGGGCCCGGAATCCCGGGCCCTGAGCTCGAAACGGTGGGACAGACGGCTAGCTGACGCCGGCCGCCTTGAGCGTCGAGCGAACGCGTCCCGGCGTCAGGGGCGCGATGTGAACCCGCACACCTGTTGCGTCGAAGAACGCGTTGGCGATCGCGCCCACGCACGGGCACGTGACGGGCTCACCCGAGCCGAGTGACGGCTGGTCGAGCCTCTGCACGAGGACATGCGTGACCTTCGGGTGGTCAGCGAAGCGAAGGATCGGGTAGGTGACCCAGTCGATGCTCGTGACCTGGTTCTTGTTGAACGTGACCTGCTCATACAGCGCACGACTCGTGCCCTGGATGACGTTGCCGATCATCTGGTTGTAGATCAGGTCCGGGTTGACTGCGAAACCGGAGTCCTGAGCTGCATACATGTGGTCGACGGTGATCTTGCCGGTCTTCTTGTTGACCGTGATGTCCGCCACGACTGCCGCATACGCGCCGCCGTGATGGCTGTTGGCGATACCGCGACCGGTGACGATGTTCTCCTTGCTCAGCTTCGAGCCGGCGACCCATGGCTTCCAGTTCGCCGCCGTCGCTGCCGCCTGGAGCACGGCCGACCAGCGCTGGTCGGTCGCATCCGTCTGCATGTTCTGGAGGCGGAACGCAAGCGAGTCCATGCCGGCGGCAACCGCGAGCATGTCCATCGTCTGGGCGTCCGCAAACGTCGTCTGCTGTGCGCCCGGAGCCCGGAGCGGACCGCTCTGGAAGATGCCCATCGTCGAGTTGATCGGCTTGTTGATCAACTTGTAGTTCGTGTTCGCGACGTTCATCCACGGCGAGAGGTTCTCCGACACCGTGCCGCTGCCCGCGACCGAGCTCGGAAGAGCATTGGCAGTCGCGCTTGGCGACCCAGGACCGTTACCGAGGAGCTCGCGGCCGGTGTAGAGCGAGGTTCCGCCCTGGCCGAAGCCGGTTGCCTCGTACGCGGTCATGTTGCCGTTCGCGTCGACGCCGGCCCGCATGTCGTACAGGATCGCGGGGCCGTAGTGCGTCCAGCCGTGCTCGTCCCAGCGCATCATCTGGAGGCGAACCGGTGCTCCGACCGCCTTCGACATGATCGCTGCCGACTCGGCGGTGTCGAACGCGACACAGCCGTTGCCGAACGAGCCCGCGCCCTCGTAGAACAGAATCCGGATCTGGTTCGCCGGAAGCGGTGAGAGCACGTTCTGCAGGTCGGTGACGAGGCTGTAGACGTTCTGGGTATTGCTCCAGATCGTTGCGTTCGTCGCGGTGACGTCCGCCACACAGCAGCTCGGGCCGATCGGCATGTGGCCCTGGTAGTGGTGGGCGAAGCTGCCCGAGACCGTGTGGGCCGACGAGGCCAGCGCCTGGTCGACGTTGCCCTTGTTCGTGGGAACGGTGGCCGCGATCTTCCCCGCCGAGTCGAGCTGGCGGTAGTGGTTCCAGAGGTTGCCGGTACCGGGAAGGATCGGGTTCGTGTTCCACACGACCTTGAGCTGCGCCGCAGCCTGGATCGCGTCGTACTCCTTCGGCGCAACCACGCCGAGGAAGTTGTTGACCTGGACGACCTTCGCACCCGGGATGTGCGCGATCGACGTCGCATCGACGCTGACCGGCACGTTCGAGTTGTACGGATAGGCGCCCTGTCCGCGCGGGCGCACCATGCGACCGTGCAGCATCCCTGGCACACGCACGTTCTGGATGTACGTGTAGCTGCCGGTGACCTTGTCGGGGATGTCGATCCGGACGACCGGGTTCGGGTCCTTCGTCACCGTGGTGTACGCCGACATCGGCTTCGCCGGAGCGACACCCGGAGCAAGCGACGCGTTACCGCCGGAGAGGTTGAGGAGCTTGCCGCCGACGAGCGCGCCGTAGGTGACGGTCTTGCCGCCGCCCGAGACCACGCCGCCCTTGACGGTGAGGCTGCCCACGGGGACGCCGAGGTTCGTCGACGCCATGCCGAGAAGGGCGTTGTAGACGACCGCGCCGACCTGGCGGATCTTGGGGCCGGTGCCCGACATCGCGTTCGAGCCGCCCTCGCCGCCCGAGCTCACAGCGAGCCAGGTGTCGACGACGTCGAGGCTGTTCGGGTTGAACATGCCGTACCGCATCTGCGACATGTCGGTGCTGAGCTCTTCTGCAAGCACCTGCAGGAAGCCGGTCGTGATCCCGTTTCCGACCTCGATCTGGCTCGTCTTCAGAACAACGGTGTTGTCAGCGTTGATCGTGATCCAAGCGTCGATCTTGGTCGCGTCGGGGTT
>DATBBA010000013.1:0-41028 GCA_036271235.1 Gaiellaceae bacterium | reverse complement strand
GCCGTAGCCGGCCACGAGTTGATCCCCTTCATCCGGGCCCCACGAGCCGGGGGCGTAGGAGTGGATAGGCGGCGGCGCGTCGAGCAGCGGCTGCATCACCCGCCAGGCCTCCTCGACGGCGTCCTGTCTCGTGAAGCGCGTGCTGTCGCCGGTCAGCGCGGCGTGCAGGAGCACCTCGTAGGGAGTCGGCCCTTCGCCGCCTTCCTCCGAGAACTCCATGTCGAGCGTGATCGGAGCCGGCCCGCCGGTGTCGGCGCGGTGGGCTTCGACGACGACCCGAATGCCGGTCGTGGGATCGAGTCGGACGACGACCTGGTTCGCTTCCGCCTCCCGGCCGCGGGCGAAGCCGAGCCGCGGCGGCCGCTTGAAGACGAGGCGGAGCTCGGTCTGCGTGAACGGGAGCCGCTTGCCCGTGCGGATGAAGAACGGCACGCCGGACCAGCGCCAGTTCTCGATGTCGAGCCGTAGGGCGGCGTACGTCTCGGTGCTCGAATCCGCGGCGACGCCGTCGATCGAGCGATAGCCCTCGTACTGTCCGCGCACGTAGTGGGCGGGATCGGCCGCCTCGATCGAGTGGAAGAGCGCGGCGATCGAGTTCTTGAGCGTGTCCGCATCGGAGCGCGAGGGGACTTCCATCGCGGCCGCCGCGACCACCTGCCTCAGGTGGTTGACGACCACGTCGCGCAACGCCCCGACCGGGTCGTAGAAGTGGCCGCGGTCCTCGACGCCGAACGCCTCCGCCATCGTGATCTCGACGGCTTCGACGTAGTTTCGGCTCCAGATCGGCTCGAGGATCGCGTTCTGGAACCGCAGGTGGAGGATCTCCTCGACCCCCATCTTTCCCAGGTAGTGGTCGATCCGGTACAGCTGGGGCTCCTGGATGTACTGGTGCAGCTCGGCGGCAAGCTCCCGCGCCGAGGAGAGGTCGTGTCCGAACGGCTTCTCGACCACGATCCGCGCGTTCTGGGTCAGGCCGGCGTCTGAGAGCTCCTTGACGACCCGGCCGAAGAGGAACGGCGGAATCTCGAGGTAGAAGACCGGCGTCGTCGCGCCGCCGATCGCGGAGCCCACCCGCTCGTAGGTCGCGGGATCCGTGAAGTCGCCGGAGACGTACGAGAGACGGTCGGCGAAGCGGTCGAAGACGGCCGAGTCGAGCTGTTCGCCCGTGTCGACGATCGAGGTGCGGGCCCGCTCGCGAAGGTCCTCGATCGACCAGTCGTCGACGGCGACGCCGACGATCGGACAGTCGAGCAGGCCGCGAGCCTCGAGCCGGTACAGCGACCGGAAGGTCATCACCTTCGCGAGGTCGCCGGTGATCCCGAAGACGACGAGCACGTCCGCGGTCCCCTGACCTGCCGCGGCGCGTTCGGGTGCGGCGGATGTTGCGGTCGACGTCATGGACTCCTCCTCTCACCGAGCGTGAGCTACGGACAGGAGGTCGAGCCTGCCACCGGCGAACCGGCCCGGCTAGGTAGCGCGCCAGAGAGAACGAGGGGCGCGCAACCCTGCGGACGTTCGGTTAACACCCAGATTCAGGAGGGGGCGACGATTCCTGGTCTCGAGATCGAGACCAGATCTCCACCAGCAGCCGCGGCTCGAGGTCGCTCTTCCAGACCACCGCGTCCGCGACGCGATCCTCTCCTGCGAGCGGAAGGTCGTCGGGATGCGTCGTCGAGGTGAGCACCACGACCGTCTCCGGACGGCATGCCTTGATCGCCCGAGCCGCCGTTATTCCGTCCGTTCCCGACATCCACACGTCCATCAGGACGAGGTCCGGCTCGATCTCCCGGGCCAACTCGATCGCACGCTCCGCGGACTCGGCCTCGCCGACCGTCTCGAGGCCGTCGGCCGCGTCCACGAGCTCGCGCATGACGGCGAGGAACTCCGCCTGGTCGTCCACGGCCAGGACGCGAGCGCGACGGGTCAGACGCCCTCTTCGACCGCGATCCGCTGCACGTCGGCGGCGTGGCGGAGAGCAGCGTGGTCCTTCTCGTTCTGGTCCGCGTACGCGCGCGCGAACTCGAGCAGCGCCCGGTCGAAGGTGTCGCCCTTGCCGAGGTATGAGGCGATGGCGATCCGGTCACCCGACCGTGCGTGGGCCCTGGCGAGCAGGAACCCGCAGACGTTTCCGTAGAGCTCGAGCCCCCGCGGCAGGATCGTGTCGAGGTCGACCGAGCCCTTCCAGTCCCAGAGTTGGCGGAAGTAGAAGTCGCGCGGCACGCCGTCGAGTGTCTCCTCGGCACGCACCCAGCCGAGGAAGATGTCGCTGACGGACTGCATCAGACGCTGCCCCTCGACCACGCGTTGGCCCGCGGTCGCGTACTTGCTCTTGCCCAGATACGGCTCCAGCACCGACGCCTGAGCCTCCTTGACCTGCAGGAAGAGCGGGTCGTCGGAGTCCTTGCCGACGAGCAGGACGATCCAGCAGCGCGTGCCGACGCTGCCGACGCCGACGACCTTCCGCGCGACGTCGAGCCAGCGGAACTGCTCGGCCAGGTGGCGTCGATCCCCCTGCAGCGTCCGGCGGTACCTGCGATAGAGCTCCTGCAGGGAGTCGGAGAGCTTGTCCGCAGGGATGCCCGCCTCCTCGGCGAGCTCCGCGATCGGAACGATCAGCGGCGGGTCGGAGATCAGGCGCCGCTCGCCGTCGACCACGCGCGTCAGCTTCGCAAATGCCTTCAGGCTGTCCTTCGTCTGCGCCTTCGCAGCCCCCCGCGCGAGGGTGTCGGCCTGCTTCTTGGCCTGCTGTCTTCGGAGCTCTCCCTCCACCGTGTCGACGTCGAGATTTCCTGTTTCCGCAGCCGTGCGCATCCAGCGACGGTAGGCGCCGACCGCGCTGAGGACGGCGGCCGTCCGCTGGCGCTCTGTGAAGTCGCGGTCGCGCCCGGCGACCTCGAAACTCGTCGCGAGCCGCTTCACGTCCCACTCGAACGGCCCGGGCAGCGTCTCGTCGAAGTCGTTGAGGTCGAACACCAGCTTGCGCTCGGGCGATGCGTAGCCGCCGACGTTGGCGAGGTGGGCGTCGCCGCAGAGCTGCGCGTGCAGGCCGGCGCGGGGTGTCGGAGCGAGATCGTGAGCCATCACCGCGGCCGCCCCGCGGTAGAACGTGAACGGCGAGACGAGCATCCGCCCGTACCGAATCGGGACGAGCTCCGGCACACGCGAGCCGGCCTGCGCCTCGAGGATCGCGACGGGATCGCGGTCGGGAGCGAGCTCGAAACCGGCATGACTCGTCCGCGGGCACTCTTCCCTTGCCGCACGGCCCCGAGCAGCGCGCTCCTCGACCGTGAAGTGGGGCACTGCAGCCGCAGCGTCTCCCTTGCTGTCAGTCCTCTCATCCAGTACGGCCATCGCGTCCTCCTTCCGGTCGCTTATGCCAGCTTCGGGCGGGGAGCGACCGCGACGTAACCGGACTGCAAGCCGGTCGCACTCGTGCGGTCACCACAGTCCTCGACCTAGACAGGAGCCTGTGCCGGAGTGCCTGGTTCCGCGGACTCTTCCGCGGTCGCGGTCGGTGGCCCGGAGTCCTCGGCGGCGAACTGCGCCAACAGCTCGCGCTCGCGGTCGTAGGTCGGGAAGCAGAAGAAGACGAGCACTGCACCGAGTGCGACCGCGATCAGCCCCGCGAGGTAGGCCCAGTGGTCACCGTGGAGGAACGCACTCTTGGCGCCGGCGATGATCTGGTTCGCGTGGCTCGGGTACTGCTGCGCGATCGCCTGCGCACCGGAGAACGATTTGGTGAGCTGGTTCTCGACGTTGGAGGTGACGTGCGCGTTCGAAGATGAGATCTCAGCGGCTGCAGCCGAGGCGTAGCCGGCGGTCAGAAGCGCCCCGAAGATCGACTGCATGATCGCGCCGCCGAGGTCACGCTGGAGGTCGGCCGTGCCGGAGGCCATCCCCGCCCGCCGCACCGGCACCGAGCCCGTCAGCGAGTGCGACGCCGGTGTGCCGGCCAGCCCCACCCCGATCCCGATGCAGATGTAGGCGAATGCGATGTGCCAGTACGGGCTGTTGTCCCGCCAGAGCAGAAGCATCGTCAGGAACGCGAGGAAGAGAAAGACGTAGCCGCAGAGCAGCGTGAACCGGGCGCCGCGCGATTCCACCAGCTTGGCCGACCGCGGCGCGACGAGGACCATGAACACGACCGCGGGCAGGATCGCCGACCCTGCCTCGATGCTGGAGTAGCCGAGCACGTTCTGCAGGTACTGCTGGCTGACGAAGGCGGCGCCCATCAGCGAGCCGAAGACGATGATCCCGGCGCAGGCGGCGACCCAGAAGGTGCGCCGCGAGGCGACCTCGAGGTCGTACAGCGGCGTCGGCGCGCGCCGCTGCCGTACGTAGAAGCCGACGAGGGCCACGACGGCGATCGCCGCGAGCACGAGCGTGAGCGTCCCCTTGTTCGGAACGGGCGCGAAGTTGATCGAGAGGATCAGCGCGCCGACGAGGACGAACGAGAGGATCCCGCCCAGGTTGTCCACGGGGTCCGTCGTCTCGTTCACGTGGCTGGGCACGAAGATGACGGCCATCGCGAGTGCGATCACCGCGAACGGGAGCGTGACGAGGAAGACCGATCCCCACCAGAAGTGCTCGAGCAGCGCGCCTGCGACGAGCGGCCCGAGCGCCGCGAGACCGCCGCCGATCGCCGACCACAGCGCGATCGCCTTGGTGCGCCCCGGCCCCGCCCACAGAGCCGTGATCAGCGCGAGCGTGGTCGGGTAGGCCATACCGGCGGAGAACCCGCCGAGCACGCGGGCCGCGAAGAGCACGTTGTCGGAAGGCGCGTACGCCGCCAGCAGGCACGCGGGTACCGAGAGGATCATCCCGAGGACGAGCATCAGCTTGCGCCCGTAGCGGTCGCCGAGCGCGCCGAGGTAGAGAACCGATGCTGCGAGGCCGAGCGAGTAGCCGACGGCGATCAGGTCCAGCGTCGTCTGCGACGAGTCGAAGTGCTGGCCGATGGCCGGCAGCGCGACGTTCGCCACCGAGAGGTTGAGGTTGGCGACTCCCGCGACGGCGATCAGCGAGACGAGGACGAGCCCGGCGCGCTCCGGCGCGACGGAGCCGGCCAACGAATCCGGGGCACCCATCGTCTTGCTCACGCGGGCAGCATCCTGGGACCGGGCTCCGGATGCGTCGCCCGTTTCGGACGATGTCGAGCAGGTTCCGGAACCTGAGAGTCCCACGCCGTGGGCTGGGTCGATCTCGAGCTCGTACTGATCTCGCTTGCGGCGATGCTGTCGCCGACCACGTTGACCTTCTCGGTGCTCGCGCTCGTGCTTGCGAAGCGGCCCTTCCGCACGGGCGCCTGGTTCTATCTCGGCGCGTTTGCCGTGACCATCGCGATCGGCATCGCGGCCGCGTTCGTCCTGGGCGACGCCGCGGCTCCGTCCTCGAACGGCGAGCGAAAGACGTGGGTCTCGGTCTTCGATCTCGTCGCCGGCGTGGCTCTCCTCGTCTACGTCGCACGCACGTGGCGCCGGCCCCTGTCCGAGAAGACGACACAGGGCATGGTCGAGAAAATGACGGCGGTCGCCTCCTCTCCCTGGATCGCGGTCATCGCCGCCGGCGCAACGCTCGCAAACCCGGGCGGCTTCATTCCGCTCGCGTTGAAGGCAATCTCAGAGACCGGCCCGACTGCGGCCGGCTACGCCGCGGCCTGGCTCGGGTTCACCGTGGTCTCCCTGCTCCCGCTCAGCCTCGCTCTCGTGCTTCTGGTCGTCTCGCACGACCGGGCTGAGCGGATCCTCGGCGCCACACGCCGCTGGCTCGAGGGACACCTGCGCCTGATCGCGTCGGTGATCATCGTGCTGCTCGCGGTGTCCCTCGCCCGTAACGGCATTGCCGGACTGACCGGCTAGGGCGCTCCTATGGTTGGTACCTACGCGTGCTGCAGCTCCCGCACGCGGAAGGCGAGCACGATGTCCCTCACGCCGCGGATGAAGGTGAACGCCGCCACCCACGCGATGAGCAGGACCGCGCTTCTGCCGTAGTAGCCGGCAGCCCAGAAGCCGAGGACCACCTCGATGATCCCACCGACGAGCTGCAGCCACCACACCTCGACCTCGTGCCGTGAGGCGATCGAAATGATGATGTCGAACGTCCCGGCAAAGACGAGGAAGAAGCTGAAGACGGCCGCGAGCGCGGCGAACGTGTTTCCCGGATGGATGAACGCGACGACGCCGGCCACGATGAAGACCAGCGCCAGCACGCCGTTGAGCAGCTTCCACCAGCCCGCGGCGATGAAGATCATGACGACCTCCATCACCCCGGCCGCGATCGCGACGAAGCCGAACAACAGCGAGATCGCGTGGACGGACGAGTAGTTGAAGCGGAGCAAGATCAAACCGACGAGCAACCACCCGATCCCCGTGATGAGGAGCAGCCACCAGGGCGGCAGCGTCTTCCCCAACTGCCGCTCGACGGAGCTCCCGAGCCTTGCCTCAGCGGTCGCCATTGCCAACCCTCCCGTGGTCTCGGTCACAAACGACTGCTTGCGCACACTCTCACGAACGCGTGGGAGGGCACAAGTGACGTCGGCGCTTTATTCGGACGGCTTGGCGCGTGAGGCGCTGAGGGCGCGTACTTCCTTGGTCAGGGCCGCGATCTCGTCCTGGTCGCGGAAAGCGCCCGCCATGGCATGGACTTCCTGGGTCAGGGCCAGGATCTGATTCGAGAGCTTCAGCAGCTGGACGTTCTGCTGGTCCTCCTTCATGACCGTCTTCCACTGCTCGTCGGCGATCACCTGGCGTTTCGCGTCGGCGCGGTTCTGGCTGATCAGCACGAACGTGGAGAGGAAGATCGCCTCGAGCGAGACGATCATCGTCAACAGCCCGTACGGGTACTTCTCGACGCCGAAGCCGATCCAGCACGAGAACCAGATGATGTGGACGTAGACGAACAGCATCGAGCCGCTGAACGCGGTGATCGCGTCGGCGGCCCGGTTCTGCCTCGCCGCCGCGCGTTCGCGCTCATGCTCGAGCAGAGCCGGATTGATGGGCTCCGGCAGCGGACGAAGGACCTTGCGGAGCCGCTGTCCCACGGTCCTGTGCGTGCTCGCGGAGGCGTCGGTACTCATGGTCGGTCTCCTGGCTCCGTCGGGGTCGTCGTCCATCATCTTCACGCATGGAAGCGCACGATCCAAATGCCGAGCCCGCAGCCTCCCGGCCGGACGTGGCGCTCACGGCGGCTCGGGCAGCCGCGGGCGCGATCGCGGTCGCCGCGCTCGCCTTCGGTCTCTGGCGGGTTCGCGACATCGTCGTGCTCCTGCTCCTCGCACTGACGTTCGCAGCCGCCATGCGCCCGGGGGTGGAGTGGCTCCGTAGCCGGAGAGTGCCCGGGGCGCTCGCGATTCTCTCCTTCTTCATCCTCGTGTTCGGAATCTTCGCCCTCTTCTTCTGGCTGGCCGTGCCGCCGGCGATCCACGAGCTCAAGCGTGCGCTCGCGCAGCCCGTCGCCGGCACCGCCGCCGCCCACTCGACCGGGATCCGGCACGACGTGCTCGTCTGGGTCGACACGCACCTCAGGAAACTGCCCTCGGGGAGCGAGATCTTCCACCCGATCGCCGCCTACGGCCACAAGGCGACAGACGCAGTCGTCGCCGTCCTCTTCACGATCGCGGCCACCTGGTACTGGGTCTCCGAACGGGACGCGATGATCAATCTGCTCGTTCGGCTCGCGCCGGAGCCGAAGCGGGAGAACGCCCGGCGCACTTATCTCGAGATCGACCGCCGGCTCGGCTCGTACACCCGGCTCAAGTTCATCATGGTCGCCGTCATCGGCACCGTCCTCGCCGTCGGCTTCTATCTCGTCGGGCTGAACTACTGGCTCCTCCTCGGAGGAGCCGTCAGCCTGTTCGAGATCATCCCGGTCGTCGGGCCGCTGATCGGCGCGATCCTCGTGGTCGCCGTGGGGCTCCCGCAGTCAGTCCATGTCGCAGTGCTCGCGCTGCTCGTGCTCGTGGGCGTCCGCGAGTTCCAGAGCTACGTGATCAATCCGCACGTGATGGGCCGCTCCGTCGGCCTCTCCCCCCTCGTCACCCTCGTGACCGTCTCCGTCGTCGGGCTCCTCTTCGGCGCCCTCGCCGTGGTCCTCGCCATCCCAGCTGCTTCCGCGGCGGAGACGCTGATCGACGTGCTCGTCTTCGGCCACGACCCCCCGCCGCCGACGCCGCCGCGCCGGCTCCGGCGACCGCGCACCGGCTCTGCGAGCTGAGGCGGCACCAAAGCCGGCGAGGAGTCGACCCGACCCGACGTGACCGACTATGTCTGGGTCATCGCGGCGTCTCTTCCGGTGTGACGCCGAGCCCGTAGATGACCAGGGCGGCGAGTGTGATCGAGAGCGCGGCGTACCAGGGCGCGAAACCGATGATCACGAACGACTGGACGATCACGAACGTTCCCCAGATGTAGCCGATCGCCTTTCCGTAGACGCCGCCACTGAGCAGCGAGCGGCCGGCCATGATCGCCGCGGCTGCGATCAGGAGATCCCATAGCCCCCAGAGCCACGTCTGGCCGCCGAACAGGCCGTGCGAGAGGTCGTTGATCTTCGTGCTGTTGGCGAAGTATGTGATCGCCGAAATGATCCGGAAGAACCCGACCGCGAACATCACGACTGCGGCGAAGCCGGTCCAACCCGAGCTCTTGTCGGCGTACGACTGCGTCGACATCTCTTGCTCCTTCCTATTGCAGAACACGCGGCACGCGACGCTCGATTGGGCTCCGAGGCGCCACGGGCGAGCCTAGGAACCGGCGATTCACACGAGCATCACCTCGGCGGGATGATTGGCGATGCACCCTGCTGCCGGCCGTTCGTCACCCGATCGTCTCCGGGCCGTCACGAAACCGCCCCGCGGTTGGGGGAAAACCACACTTGCCCTGCCTGAATTGGAGGCGTAGGGTCGGTTGCAGGGTCGCTCGAGTACCGGGGAGGTCGCCCATGAGCACCACGGTCGAAACCGGAACGGCAATCCGGCCGTTCCACGTCGAGCTTCCCGACGACGCGATCGACGACGTGCGCCGCCGAGTTGCCGCCACGCGCTGGCCGAGCAAGGAGCTGGTCGCCGACCGGTCGCAGGGCGTGCAGCTGGCGACGGCCCAGGCGCTCGCCCGCTCGGGGCCGTATATGCACCGGACGATCGAAGGCGGAATCGGTCACAATCTTCCGCAGGAAGCCCCGGACGCCTTCGCCGAGGCCGTCCTCACAGTCGGAGGTGGTGTGTGATGTCATTCGTATCGCGCGGTTTCCGGGGTCGTCGGCGGGAGGACGCGGATCCGTCACGGGTCCCGCCGGGGCAGTACGTGACGCCGGACTTCCCGGTGCTCTCGGCAGGCCCGACCCCGCACAGGGCCCTGGACGAGTGGAATCTCTCGCTGACCGGCGAGCTGGACGAGGATCGCGGCTGGACCTGGGAAGAGTTCCGCGCACTTCAGAGCGAGGAGTTCACGGTCGACATCCACTGCGTCACCAAGTGGTCGAAGCTCGACACGATGTGGCGCGGCGTCTCGCTCGACACGCTCCTCGACAACGTCGAGACGTCGGCCAAGCACGTGATCCAGTACAGCGACGGCGGCTACACGACGAACGTCCCGTTGGAGGACGTCACCGGCGGCAAGGCCTGGATCGTCTACGAGTACGGCGGCGAGCCGCTCGAGGCCGAGCACGGCGGGCCGGCGCGGATGCTCGTCCCGCATCTCTACTTCTGGAAGAGCGCCAAGTGGATCCGGGGACTGCGGCTCCAGACCGCGGACGAGCCGGGCTTCTGGGAGACCAACGGCTACCACAACTACGGCGATCCGTGGAAGGAGCAGCGGTACTGGGGCGACTGACCTGGCAGCTTGCAGACGTAGTCGAGATCGTCCCGGAGACTGCAGGCGTCAAGACACTCGCGCTCGACGTCCCCGACTGGCCGGGCCACCGGACCGGCCAGCATGTCGACGTCCGCCTGACCGCGGAGGACGGCTATCAGGTCGAGCGCAGCTACTCGATCGCGTCGGCGCCGAGCGGCATTCGCCTGGAGCTAACCGTCGAGCGGCTGGACGACGGCGAAGTCTCGCCGTACCTGACCGATGAGCTCCGCTCCGGAGACAAGCTCGAGTTGCGCGGCCCGGTCGGCGGCTATTTCGTCTGGGAGCCTTCCGTGGGAGGCCCGGTGCTGCTCGTGGGCGGCGGCTCGGGCGTCGTGCCGCTGATGGCCATGATCCGCGAACGGGCCGCGGCCGGCAGCGACGTCGACATGCGGCTCCTGCTCTCGTCACGCGGTTGGGACGAGATCATCTACCGCGAGGAGCTCGGGCGCCTCGCGGGCGACGGCCTCGTCGTCGTGCACACGCTCACGCGTTCGCAGCCCGACGGCTGGACCGGGTACGCGCGCCGCGTCGACGCCGAGATGCTGGCGGAGGTCGGCCCTGCCGCAGAGGACCGGCCGCACGTCTACGTCTGCGGACCGACGCCGTTCGTCGAGGCCGTGGCGAACGCGCTCGTCGGTCTGGGGCACGAGCCGCACGAAGTGAAGACCGAGCGCTTCGGACCGACGGGAGGCTGAGAATGGACGCACTCATGCTCGACGGAAACGCAGTCGCCGGCCTGCTGCAAGAGGTGTTCGACGCCGAGATGACGACGGCGATCGAAACGTGCGCCTCGTGCGGCGCCAGTACGGCGGTCGGCGCTGTCCACGTCTTCCGCGGGGCCGGCGTCGTCCTCCGCTGCCCCAGCTGCGGGAGCGTCCTCTCGAAGCTCGTCGTCCGGCAGACGGTCACCTGCGTCGACCTGCGTGGCCTTCGCGCCCTCGACCGAACTTGAAAGGATGATGGTTTGAGCGCGGACGAGGGCAAGACGGCAGAGTCGCGGGCGCCGCTCCCGCAGGACAAGGGCCGCTGGCGGGTGGCGCCCGCGCCGGACGGCCGAGGCATGCCCGACGAGCACAAGCCGGCGCCGCCCCATCGGCTGCGCGGGTTCTGGATCTTCGTCGCAGTGCTGCTTCTGATCAACGTGATCTCGGTCGTGATGACCCGGTCGTCGGGGGAGCCGCGAGTCAGCGTGCCGTTCAGCCCGTACTTCCTGAAGCAGGTCGAGGCGGGAAAGGTGAAGTCGATCTCGACCAAGACCGACACGATCGAGGGGACGTTCACCGAGAAGCTCAAGTTCCCGACCGACAGCAAGAAGGCGACGCCGACGACGCTCTTCTCGACCGAGGTGCCGACGTTCTGGGACGACACCTCGCTGACGAAGCTGCTCCAGTCGGAGGGCGTCCAGGTCAACGCCCAGAACCCGAACCCGGGTAGGTCGCTCCTGGCCGAGATCCTGCTCGGCTTCGGCCCCACCCTGCTCTTTGTCGGCCTGTTCTATTTCCTCCTCGTGCGCGCGCGCTCGGCCGGCGGCGGACTCGGCGGGCTCGGGAACTTCGGGCGCTCCCAGGCGCGTCGCGTCGATCCGACGACGATCCAGGTCACGTTCGACGACGTGGCCGGAATCGACGAAGCAAAGGCGGAGCTGGCCGAGATCGTCGACTTCCTGAAGACGCCCGATCGGTACGTGCGTCTCGGCGCCCGGATCCCGCACGGCGTGCTCCTCTACGGGGCGCCCGGAACCGGTAAGACGCTGGTCGCTCGCGCGGTGGCTGGCGAGGCGCACGCGGCGTTCTTCTCGATCGCGGCGTCGGAGTTCATCGAGGCGATCGTCGGTGTCGGCGCCTCGCGCGTGCGCGACCTTTTTGCCAAGGCCAAGGAGGCCGCGCCGTCCATCATCTTCATCGACGAGCTCGACGCAGTCGGCCGCTCGCGCCAGGGGTCGGCCGGGATCACCGGCGCCAACGACGAGCGCGAGCAGACGCTCGACCAGATCCTGACCGAGATGGACGGGTTCGAGTCCGCGCAGGCGGTCGTCGTCATCGGCGCCACCAACCGTCCGGAGATCCTCGACCCCGCCCTCCTCCGACCGGGCCGCTTCGACCGCCGCGTCGCGGTCCAGGCGCCCGACAAGGACGGCCGGCGAAAGATCCTCGAAGTCCACACCCGCTCGCTACCGCTGGCCGACGACGTCGACCTGGAGGCCCTGGCCGCGACGACGCCCGGCATGGTGGGCGCCGACCTCGCCAACCTCGCCAACGAGGCCGCGCTGCTCGCCGCCCGCCGCAATCACGACAAGGTGCAGATGTCCGACTTCACCGACTCTCTGGAGAAGATCCTGCTCGGTGCGCCGCGAGGAATCGTCCTCGGCCCCGAGGACCGGGAACGGACCGCGTACCACGAGTCGGGGCACGCTCTCGTCGGGATGCTCACGCCGGAGGCCGACCCCGTTCGCAAGGTCTCGATCATCCCCCGTGGTCAGGCGCTCGGCGTCACGCTCTCGACGCCCGACTCCGACCGGGTCTCCTACTCCACCGAGGAGCTCGAGGCGAGAATCAAGGTCTCGCTCGGCGGCCGGGTGGCCGAGGAAGTCGTGTTCGGCAAGATCACGACCGGGGCCGAGTCGGACCTCCAGCAGCTGACCGAGATCGCCCGGCAGATGGTGGGACGCTGGGGCATGAGCGAGAAGGTGGGCCCGATCGTCATCCTCCCGGGGGACGGGCAGCCGGCGCCGTATCCCGGGTCGAGCGAGCTGTCTTCCGAGACGCAGTCGCTGATCGACGAGGAGGTGCACCGGATCGTCGAGGAGGCGCATGCGGAGGCCACCGAGCTGCTCACGGAGCACCGTGACCAGCTGGACAGCCTGGCCCATGCGCTCCTCGAGGCCGAGACTCTCGACGCTCCCGACGCGTACGCCGCCGCGGGTGTTCCGCTACGCACGGCCGAGCTCGAAGCCACCGTCACCTCGGAGCCGGCGTGAGCTTCTTCGGCGCGAACCGGCACCCCGGCGTCACTCCGTTGCCGGTCGAGGGCCGCCTGCCGGGGCTTCGGCACTTGTCCCAGTCGGCCCAGCGCGCGGGTCAGCGACGCAAGAACTCGACGAGCGAGACACGCTGGCGGCTGCTGAGGCCGATGACCGCCTTCGAGTGGGCGATCCCACAGCGACTAAGTGCCCGGTCGGCCTTCTTTGGCCCGATGCCGGGCGAGGCAAGGAGCAGGTCACGCACCATCGCGGTCTGCGCACATGCTGGCGGCTCGCTGAGCACCTCCGGCAGCCCGACCCGGCCGGCCATCAGGTCACGCTTCAGTCGCGCACGCGCATAGCGAACCTCGTTCGCGTAGGCAAGCGCCTGCAGCCGCCGCTCAGGCATCCACGTCGAAGAGGTCGCTTGCTAATCGTGCACCCGCCATCGCAATCGAGTCTACGCCTCCCCATCAAGACCGCACGTCCGCAAATCGGGGGACATTCCAGAACGCTGGGCCAGGGGAAAACAGCCGTCAGAAGCGCGAGAGCCTAGGCCGAGCGCCAGCGATTGCCGCAAGTCGGGCACTTCTCCGGCCCGGGGCCTGTCCCCACGACCTCGTGGCCACAGATCGCGCATTTTCGGTTAGGCACCCCTTCGGGGCTCTTCGCGGTGCGTCGCATCCGACGCATCATCGATCCCACCCAACCCGCCATGCGCGCAGCCTAACCTGACCAGGACGAGAGTCTTGGGGTCATTCCGGAACACCGGCCCAGGCGACTGCGACTCTCTCCGAGCGGCGTTCACGCCGGTTTGGAGCGACGCTCAGGGGTCATTCCGAAACGCTGGCCCAGGCGAGCGTAACCTTTCGGGGCGCCGTGGCCTCTATAACAGCGCAGTGGGAAGTCCGATGTCTGAGGATGCGATCGAGCGTGCGTACCGTGACTACGGGACGCAGCTTTGGCGTGGCATCTATGGGTTCTCGGGCGGTCGGGCGGACATCGCCGATGACGCCGTGGCCGAAGCCTTTGCCCGCGCGCTTGAAGGCACCGGGCGAATCCGTTCTCCACTGCCATGGCTGTATCGGGTCGCTTTTCGCCAGGCTGCCCAACGGCTGCGGGATGAGCGGCGGCAGGGTGCGCTGGCCGATCCCCTGGAATCCGAGAGGGCCGACGATCTCACACCCAATCCATCTCTTGGCGCTCTCGGGCTGCTGACCCCGCAACAGCGCGCGGTTGTCTTTCTCTTCTACTACGCCGACCTCTCGATCGCGGATATCGCCCGTGCGACCGACTCGAACAGGGTCGCCGTCCGCGTGCAACTCCATCGCGCACGCGAGGCACTGCGCCGCCGCTACGGCAGCGCCGCTGCCATGCGCGAGTGGTCGCCTCCAGGAGGTTCCGATGAACATGAACTGGTCTGACGAGCTGCGGGTACTCGAACGGGTCGCCCCGTCGCGTGACCTCTGGGCGGATGCGCTCGCGCGCGCCACTTCGCCTCGGCCACGTTCTGGTCGCGGCTTCCGCGGGCTGAACTGGACGCGGTCGTGGCGTCGGCGCAGCGTGGTGCTGGTCGGGGTCGGGTTTCTGGCTGCCGTCGGCGCGGCCTCAGCGGTCGCCTATCACTACCTCGGCCCCTCGCCGGGCTTCAGCGCCGGTCTGTCTTCGCTGGACAAACTGCCACCCGCTCCCTGGCCTGCCAGCCTGCCGAGGACTGCCCTCGACAACGAAGCTGCGGCCACCGGCCTCACCCCCGACGAAGCCGCACAACGGCTGCGCCTGGTACAGACCGGGTTATCGCTCGGCCGGGAAAACGTCAGAGGCATCAGCCTCTACGCCTTCCAGGGGAAAGCCGGAACCGGCTGCATCTTCATCACCGGCCCCGACGCCGGCGGCATCTGCCTCCCCTCCTGGATGACCGACAATCCTGCGCTCGACGGTGAGGCGTTCGCCGTCGGAGGCGGGCGCTCCATACAAACACCGGGACCCTTGGCCGTCTGGGGACTCGTCGCCGACAACGTCAGCGGAGTCGAGACCGACATCAGTGGAGTCACGCACAGCGTCCCCATCGTGAACAACTCGTTCTACACCGGCGACGACCAGATAACGAGCAAGGACACGATCAAGCTGATGGTCACCTTCAATGACGGGACCACAAGGACCTTTCACCTGCCCAACCCGTACACGGGCTGAGCGTCGGGGGTCGGTCCTGAGCACTCGCCCGGTGAGCGGCTGGTCAGACACGGCGGGCGATCGTGACGATCTCCGCGCTCGTATCGGTGAGTGGCCCACGTTCCCAGTCTCCGTACTGCTCTTCGACAGAAAATCCCGCGGTCTCCAGGAATCCCGATAGCGCGTCGGCTGTCAGGAATCTGAGCGCGCCGTAACTCGTCTGATCTTCGGTCCACCAGCTGCCGGAAAGCGTTTCGCTCAATCTGACCACGTCGTTATCCACCTCCTGGACCGCGTACGTGACCTGCACCGTCTCCCCGTCGGGATTTTGCACCTCGTAGGAGGTGTTCCATCCTTCCCATGCCCGCGCGCTTGGATTGCGTGTCTCGAATGCGAAGCGACCACTGTCGGTGAGTGCAGCGCGAATTGCTCGTAGCGAACGCAGGAGCTCGTCGTCGGAGACGAACACTTGAAACGCGTGGCTCGTCATCACTGCCAGATCGAACTCGCGATCCCAGTTGGCCGAGGCGGCATCGCCGAGTACCCACTCGATGTCGGCGCGAGCTTGGGCCTGCCCGAGCATTGCGGGATCAGGGTCCAGCCCGCACAGCCGGCCCGAATG
The DNA here is from genome assembly GCA_036271235.1 of Gaiellaceae bacterium. Lineage (GTDB taxonomy): Bacteria > Actinomycetota > Thermoleophilia > Gaiellales > Gaiellaceae > PALSA-600. The sequence continues at coordinate 25,430 of DATBBA010000013.1, read as the reverse complement.
TCCCATCGCTCTTGCTTGATGGAGAAGCGTTCCGGTCCCGCAGCCGACATCGAGAACCGAAGGCGCTTCCATGGCGAGATCGAGGTAGAAATCGTCACTCGATCCCCACGGGTTCATGACGTCGTACCAGCAGGCCGGCTCCTCCCACCTCATCACCCGCATAGCATCGCTCAGAAGTTCTGATCACTCCCGAAACTCGGTCGCAGCCCAATCACCGCTGCGCGCTCAAGGGACATTCGCGCACACTCGCGCAGCCGATCGACCGTTCACCAGGGCGCGATCGTGGTGCCACCCCATTCTTCGGGTTCGACGTCCCGGAGCGTCTGCGTCAACTCCCACCGGTGGCCGCCGATGTCCTCGACAACGCCGGAGCGTTCGCCGTACTCCCAGGTAGTCAGGTCCTCGATAACGCGCGCTCCTCCCTCACGAGCACGGGCGAACGCCGCATCGACGTCGGGCACACGCACCTTGATCAGGTGTGCGTGACCGCGACCGTCCGGAGCGGCGCGATCCGACCCGACATCCGCAACCACCACGGCGCCATCGACCCCGACACGCAACTGAGAGCGGTGAGAATCGCCTATCCGCACCCGCTCTTCGAAGCCGAGCGCACTCTCCAGCCAAGCCACCGCGACCCTCACGTCGGGATACACCAGTACCGGCGTGACCGTCGCAGGTGGTGCCGAACGGTTGCGGAACACGCACACACGCTAAACGACCACACCGCTCGGGGGTCATTCCGGAACACCGGCCCAGCCGAGCCGTCCAGCGCCGCGCCCCGGTTACAGCTCGCGCAACAGTCGCCGTTCGAGGGTGATCGGGACGGAGAGATCGCGGTACCCGTGGTCGTCGAAGAGGACGGTTACCTGGTCGCCGTCGTACCGCTGCACGGTCCCGTCGCCCCAGCGCTCGCTTCGCACCCGCGCGCCGACCGGGTACGGCTCGGTTGTCGGCATCGGTGCAGCGGCACCGGCGAGATCGTTGTCGCAGTTGCCGCACTGGCCCGGGTAGTCCTGGCCGAAGTAGGTGAGCATGAACGAGCGGCGGCAGCCGTCGTGCTCCGCGTACCGGCGCATCATCTGGAGCTGCGAGCGAGAGACTTCGTTCTCCCGCTTGGTCTCGGCGGCGGACGCGGACAATGCGCGATCGACGGTCCAGTCGCCTGTCCAGTGCACGCGCCCGTCCGCATCCCAGGCCGCCGCACCGAGATCGGCGAGACGCACGAGCGCGGCAGTCGTCTCACGGGTCGGAGCGACCTCCACTCCCGACGCAACGAGTTCCGCGACGCGCGCGACCGCCACTTGTGAGACGCCGCCGGGGCTGAAGTGAGCAGCCGCGCCGAAGTCCTCGACCCGGTAGACGAGACGAGCAACGGCGGCGTCCCCGTCTCGGCCGGCCCGCCCGAATTCCTGGTAGTACGCGTCGAGCGACGGAGGCGGGTCCACGTGGAGCACCCAGCGCACGTCGGCCTTGTCGATGCCCATCCCGAACGCGACTGTTGCCGCGATGATGCGCGCGGAGCCGTCGAGGTACGAAGCCATCGCTTCGCGGCGGACGCGGGCGGTGAGCCCGGCGTGGTAAAGGGCGACACTCTGCCCCGCGGCGGCGAGCACGTCATGTGCGTCTTGTGCTGCGGCGTGCGTCGCCGCGTAGACGATCCCCGGCCCGTCGAGCTCGTCCGCCGCCTGCTCGAGCTCGCGGTGCTTGTCGCGCACCGTGCGCACGCGCCGCGCCGCCAGCCGGATGTGCGGCCGGTCGAAGTCACCCACGATGATCTCCGGGTCTCTCAGCCCGAGCCGGCGACAGATCTCCTCTCGGATGGGCGGCGCTGCGGTCGCCGTCAACGCCATCCGCACGGGGACGCCAAGCGCATCCGCCTGTGCTCCGAGGCGCATGTAGTCGGGGCGGAAGTCGTGCCCCCACTGACTGATCAGATGGGCCTCGTCGACTGCGAAGAGGCCCGGGCCCGCATGCCGCAGAACCTCACGCGTCTCTCCGTTCGCGAGCTGTTCCGGAGCCAGGAACACGAAGGCCTCGGGACCGCAGGTCGCCGTAAGGGCTGCAGCGTGCTCGCGCGACGACTGGTGCGAGTTGAGAACGATCGCCGTCAGGCCCGCGGCACGCAGGTGTCCCAGCTGGTCGTCCTGCAACGCGATCAGAGGCGAGACCACGACGGTCGGACCGGCGCGCATCATCCCGGCAAGCTCGTAGATCGCCGACTTTCCGCCACCCGTGGGGAGCACCGCAAGAACATCACGGCCCGCCACCGCCGCCTCGACGGCGCGGCGTTGGCCCGGCCGCAAACCGGAAAACCCGAGCCGCTGTCGTGCCAGTTCCTCGACCGTCACCGAGTGACCACGATAAGTCGCCGCAGCAGACCCGTAACGCCGACCCCGCGGATGAGCGGCCCGAAGCTGTTGCCGAGCCGGGTCCTAACGCTCCGAATTCGGCGCCTCGACCGTGACCGGCGCATCGAAGCTGCCCATTCGATTGCGCATGAAGTGGGCCGTCGCGATCATTTCGAGACGGAGCGTCTGATGTGTCCGGCGGTCGACCCAGAGCTTGAACCAGGCGGGCGTGACCGGATCGAGAAACGACACGACCCAGACGGGATCGCCGTGGACTCGAGCGACACGCAGCACATGCGCATCCGTGAAACGACGGGGCCAGAACGGCACCGGCTCACGGACAGGCGGGTTCTGCCGGGATTGGCGCCATGGCCCGTGCCGCGCTGTGCGGTCCCAGCGCCGCGTGCCGACGATAATCGAGGCAGAGCCGTCGGAGTTCAGATACTCGAGACGGTCGGGCGCGACCTCTTCGTACGTCGTCGTCAGCTCGTGGGCAGGGTCCGAGGCGAGTCGCGACTGGATCACGAGCGTCCGCAGGTGGCTGACCTCGGCGGTGGCGCGGCGCACGATCGCCGCGGCGTCGGGAGCCGGGAGGCGCGCCGGCGGAACGAAGGACAAGGTGTTGGGCGAGGCTCCCGGAGTCTTGATCCGTAAGAGGATCCTGTCGAGCCCCGCGACGGCCGGTGCACTGCCCTGATAGCAACCGGGACCGCAGTGAGAGGCAGCGGCGAAATGCGCAGCACCGTGCCCCTCGACGATGAAGCGCAGTCCCGCGCTCGAGACCGGGCCGTTCGGGCCGAGCACGGTGGCGCGCAACGCAATCCGCGAACCGATTCGCGCAATTCCGATCCCGACGGCGAGGTCGCGGTCCTGGGCAGCGAGAACGACGGTTTGGCGGGACGAGGTCCCTGCTGCTGTCGGTGCTGCCGTGTGGGACGCGACGTAGTCGCGCCCGGGACGGACGTTCGTCAGGACGGAGACCAGGGTGAGCACGACGACGAGCGCCACAAGCTCCGAGAGAACGTTCCTGCGGAGGGACCTGGCCACCGAGAGCCCGCGCTCGCGTTGCTCGAGATTCCGGGCGAGCGCGGGCGTCAACCGGTAGCGGTTCAGCCAGCCGATCGCGACCAGGCAGGAAAAGATGGCCGTCTTGGCGAGCAGCAGACGGCCGTAGCCCGTCGACCAGAACTGGGAGAACGAGCTCAGCTCCTCGAACGCGCGGACGACTCCGCTCAGGCCGACGAGCGCGACCGCGACAACCACGACTCGCGAGTAGCGCACGACGAGCGCCAGTCCGCTTTGGCGAAACGGCGAGTCCGCCAGCCGCGCCACGAGCGACAAGACGAGGCCGAGCTCGAGCGAGCCGCCGGTCCAGAAGGCGGCCGAGGCCAGGTGGACGAGATCCGCCGGCACGCCCACTTCCCTCGGCACGCCCTGTTGCAGGGCATGCCCGGTCACCGTCGGGAGGGCGAGGAGCAGGAGCGCGGCCGACCAGACGACCGGTTTGAGCGCCTTCACCCGAAACGAGGCGAGGGAGGCCGCCGCAGCGAATGCGCCGACAGCCGCGCCGATCTCCATCCTGTGCCCGAACGTCGTGCCCGACGTTCCCGGCACGAGCGCGACGGAGAGATACGCGCCGAGGGCGACGAGCCCCAGCGCCGGGGTGAGGATCAAAGGTTCTAGCGCGCGCAGCTTCTCTCGGAGCAACTCCCCTTCTCCACCGGCGCGCAGAGCAGGCCGCCAGACGAGCAGGCCGAACAAGGTTGCGCCCGCGCCGACGAGGAGTCCTGCAAGCAGGAGCCAGCGGCTTGCGACCGCCCCGAACGGCGGATTGCCGCTTCCGGCCGAGAGGACGGCACGCGGCGCCGGCCCACCACTACCCACCTTGAAAGCGAAGACGCCGACGATCAGGTGTCCGTCGTCGACGTCGATCTCCCGCCAGCGGACCGTGTAGTCCCCGTGCTCGAGGTGGGGCCGGAGAGGCAGGACGATCTCGGTCGGCTTTCCGGCAGGCACGAACGGACGGCCGGCCAGCACGGAGCCGCCGCTGTTGCGTACGACTTCGATGCCAGGCGCCGGCCGCACTCCCTCGTCGAAGAAGAGCCTCACCAAGCCGGGAGCACGGGGCATCTCCGATCCAGCCGCGGGGTCCGACCGAACCAGGAAGGCATGCGCCGCGGCCGGGGACGGCCAGAGAAGCGTAAGCGCCAATGCAGCGACGACGAATCCCACGCCCCGGCGCCGCGGCGTGAACTTCTTCCTTGCTTCTCCGTTCCGAAGCATCGGCCAACTCGAACGCTGCCTGCCGAGTACCACCCCCGGCTTCGTGGCGAGCCGCAAATTCACGACTGCGGCTAGCCGCTACCTCGGTTTCCGGACGGCCGTGATGCCCGCGCACGAGCGGCGAGGCACCGTGATTCGACATGCCCATCCGCTGCCTCATCATCGACGACAACCGAGCCTTCCTCGACAACGCAAGCGTGCTGCTCGAGCGAGAAGGCATCGCGGTGGTAGGTGTGGCGACGACGGGCGCCGACGCGCTGCGACTCGAGGAGGAGCTCCGGCCGGACGTCGTCCTCCTCGACATCCGCCTCGGTGACGAGAACGGCTTCGAGCTCGCGAGACAGCTGAGCGGGAAGGTGATCCTGATCTCCACGCACGGAGAGGAGTACGCCGAGGAGATCGAGGCGAGCCCCGCGGCGGGCTTCATTCCCAAGGCACGTCTGTCGGCGTCCGAGATCCTCCGCCTCGCCGGCGCCGTGTGCGATTGACGCCGCTAGCGGGCGTTCAGATATGCGACGACCGCAAGCACGCGGCGCTGATCGTCCTCCCCCGCCGGCAAGCGCAGCTTTCTCAGGATCGAGCGGACGTGCTTCTCGACCGTCGACTCGGTGATCCACAAGGCGTGCGCGATGCCGGCATTCGAGCGCCCTTCCGCCATCAATGCGAGCACCTCCCTCTCGCGAGGCGAGAGGACGTCGAGTGGGTCGTGAGCACCGCGGGCAGCGACGAGCTCCCGCACGAGTGCCGGGTCCACGACCGATGCGCCGTTGACGATCCGCTCGAGCGTCCCGACGAACTCATCCACATCGGTCACGCGGCTCTTGAGCAGATAGCCGCTCCGCTCGCCGCTCGACAGCAGCGCGGTCGCCCGCTCGACCTGGACGTAGGCGGAGAGCGCGACGACGGCGGTCTCGGGGAACTCCTCGCGTATCGCCTCGGCGGCTTCGAGCCCCTCGTTCGTGTGGGTGGGCGGCATGCGGATGTCGACGATCACGAGGTCGGGCCGAAACTCACGTACCAGCTCGAGCAGCTCGGCGCCGTTCGCCGACTGACCCACCACATCGAATCCGGAACGCTCGAGCAGGCTGGCCAGACCCTCGCGCATGAGAACCTCGTCGTCGGCCACCACAACCCTGGTCGGGCTCGTGCTCATGGCAACGATTATGGGGTACGGTGACGTGATGGGTACATCCGCCCCGCCGGCGGATCAGCGCAACGACGAGAGCCACGAGCTGCGCCGGCTCGCGGAGGAGCAGGCAGCGTTGCGCCGGGTGGCCACCCTCGTCGCATCCGGCGCGCCCGCGGCGGAGGTGTTCTCGGCGGTGGCGCGCGAGGCCGCACAGGTTCTGCGGCTGACGAATGCCGCGGTTTGTCGTTACGACCAGGACGGCTCGACGATGACGGTCGTCGCGGTCTACGGCGAGCGGCCGAGCGCCTTCGGGCCTGGCTCGTGCTGGCCACTCGACGGGCCGTCGATGTCGGCGGAGGTGTTGCGCACGGGCCGTCCTGTGCGGCTCGAGGAGTACACCGGCGTTTCCGGTTCGCTTGCGGCCGCCGCGCGCGACCACGGATACAACAGGGTCGCCGGCGCCCCGATCGTGGTCGAGGGTCGCGTCTGGGGCGTCATCTCGACCTCGTCACCCGAAGCGCCGCTGCCCGATCACCTCGAAGACCGGCTTGCGGAATTCACGGAGCTCGTGGCGACCGCGATCGCCAATAGCGAGGCGCACGGGCAGCTCGAGCAGCTCGCCGGCCAGCAGGCGGCCCTCCGACGCGTCGCCACCCTTGTTGCGGCGGGCGCGCCACCGGCGGAGGTGTTCGAGGCGGTGAGCGTAGAGGTGGCCGCGTTGATCGGCGCCGACGGCTCCGCACTGACGCGCTTCGAGCCGGACGGGACCGTGAGCGCGGTCAGCGGCTGGACGACCGAGGGAGGCTACAACTACGTCGGGGAGCGGTACCCGCTCGAGGGAACCGTGTCTGCACTGATCTTCGAGACCGGCCGTCCCGGCCGGATCGCGAACTACGCCGAGGCTACGGGCGAGGCACCCGCGGCCGCCCGGGCGATGGGCTGGCGTTCGTCGGTTGGAGTCCCGATCGCGGTCGAGGGCCGGGTCTGGGGAGTGTTGGCGGTCATTTCGAAGGGCGAGCCGCTGTTCCCCGACACCGAGCACCGCTTGACCGAGTTCGCCGAGCTCTTCGCGACCGCGATCGCAAACAGCGAGGCACACGAGCAGCTCGCCTCTCTCGCCCACGAACAGGCGGCTCTGCGACGCGTCGCCACCCTCGTCGCCGAAGGCGCAACTCCGCAGAACGTGTTCGACGCCGTCAGACGCGAGGTGCAGGGGATGTTCAACACCCCGCTCGACGTGCTGATGCGCTACAACGCCGACGGGACCGCGACCGTCCTCGCCACTGCCGGCGATTACCTCGGCCCGGTGGGCAGGCGTTGGCCTGTCGAGGGAGACAGCGCCATCGCCCTCGTTCGCCAAACCGGTCGTTCGGCGCGTGTCGAGTACAGCGGTCCCAGGCACGGGCCGATCGCAACCGCCGCTCGAGCGGGGGGTGCACGGACGGCCGTCGGCGTGCCCGTCGTCGTCGACGGTGTCCTCTGGGGCGTCATGGCCGTCGGGACACTCGAACCCGATGCCCTTCCCACCGACCTCGAAGAGCGGCTGACCGAGTTCACGGAGCTCCTCGCGACGGCCATCGCCAATGCCGAGGGCCGAGCCGAGCTCGACGCCTCGCGGGCGAGAATCGTGGCCACCGCCGACGCAACTCGTCGCCGGATCGAACGCGATCTGCACGACGGTGCGCAGCAGCAACTCGTCGCGCTCGCGCTCGCGCTGCGGGCGGCACAGTCGATGGTGCCGGTAGAGCTCGACCAGCACCGAGACGAGCTGTCGCGTGTCCTCGAAGGCCTGACTGCCGTGGTGGACGACCTCCGCGAGACGGCCCTGGGGATCCATCCCGCCGGCCTCTCCGAGGATGGCCTGACCCCCGCGTTGAAGCGCCTCGTCGCTCGTTCGACGCTTCGCGTCAACCTCGACGTCCGGACGGACGGCCGCTTCCCGGAGCCGGTCGAGGTCACCGCCTACTATCTCGTGTCGGAGGCGTTGACGAACGCTGCGAAGTACGCCGAAACCCCGATCGTGGACGTCACCGTGAGGGCCGACGACGGAGAGTTGCACGTCGAGGTTCGTGACGCAGGACGCGGAGGCGCGAATCCGGCCGCCGGCTCGGGACTGCTCGGGCTGCGGGATCGTGTCGAGGCGATCGGGGGGACGATGCGCCTGATCAGCCCGCCGGCCGCGGGAACGACGCTGTCCGTCGTCCTGCCGCTGCGAGAGCACGCCGCTCGCGCCTGAGTCACGATCCGGCCGCCACGAGTCGCGGCGGCCGGATCGTTTCGGTCGTCAGCCGACGGTGAAGACGCCCGCCATGCCCGCTGCGGCGTGGCCGGGAACGGTGCAGAGGTACGGGTACTTGCCGCTCTTCTTGAACGAGACGACCAGGTTCGCCGTCTGGCCCGGCTGGATCAGCGGCGTCTGCTTGCCGTTGATCCGGAAGTCGTGCTCCACATGGCCCACGTTCTTGACGGCGAACGTCACCGTGCCGGGCTTCGCGACCGACTTGGCCGAGAGCCGGAAGAAGAATTCGCCGGCCTGGACCTGAATCGCGTTGGCCTTGGTGCTCGTGGACGTCGTCGTTGTCCCGCTGCCTGTGGAGCCGGAACCCGACGACGACCCCGTCTGCGTCTTCGCCCCGCCCGCAGGCGCATTCAGCGAGTAGGCGACGATCTCCGGCTTCTGTCCGTTGCCCATGGGGAAGCTGGCAACGGTGATGAGCGTGTTCCCGCTGATGGACACCGGCGAATTCGTCCCGGCGGGCAGCTGCTTTTGCCACACGACTGCGCCGTTGCCTCGCTTGAACGCGATCACCTTGCCGTCCAGGGTCGTGGTGAACACGAGATCGTTCGTGACGGTGGCGTCGCCGTAGGCCGAATGGGGCAGGTGCCGGTCCCACAGCACCTTGCCGGTGGCCACCTTCAGCGCGACCATCTCGCCCGTGCCCTGGCCGAACGGAGCATTGGTGCCGATCTTCTCCGACTTGGTCTTGAACTCCGAAGACAGATCATTGACCGGCACGTAGACCACCCCGTCGGAAAGGGCCATGTTCGTCTCGACGCCGCCGAGTGTGCCCGGGTAGTACACATACGGCACAGTCGGGTGGAACTTGTGCTGCAACGCCAGCACTGCATCGTTGTCATGCCCGTTGTGCTTGCCGACGGGGGTCTTCCACACCAGCTTGCCCGTCTTGGCGTTCATCACGTAGACGTAGCCCATCTTCCCCGAGTCGACGATCACGGGCTGACCGCCGGTCTCGGTGTAGATCGGCGACACCTGCATGTCCCAGTCGTGGAAGTCGTTGGGGATCGCCTGGTAGAACCACTTCAGTTGCCCGCTCGGCGTGAGCGCGACTGTGCTGTCGTTGTAGAGGAGCTGCGTCGGATGATCGGTCGCCTGGTCGATCGAGCGGTACGGGTTGGCGATCCCCATGTACACGGTTCCGTCAGGCCCGATCGCGGGGGTGTTCCATGCCCCGCCCGTGCCGAGCGCGCCGCCGGCTGACCGGTCCGCCGGGTTCTTCGTCTCCTGGAACCTCCACAGCACCTTGCCCGTCTTCGCATCGAGTGCGTACGCGAGACCCCCGTTCACCTGGCCGGAGGTCGACAGGTAGACGCGGCCGTCGTGCACCTGTGGCGCGATGTTGAACCCCTGGCCCTGTTTCGCCGCCAGGTTCGGCGTGCGCCAGAGGAGCTTTCCGGTCGCAGCCGAGAGCGCGAACGCGTACGTGGGCGTCTCGCCGTACAGCGCTCCGTTCACGAAGGCCACACCGTTCGGCCCCTCTCCGGTCGGCATCGAGCCGCCGCGGGGGAAGAGGTGCGTCCACAGCACCTTGCCGGTCTTGCCGTTCGCGGCAAAGACGTTGTAGCCCAGGTCCTGGAAGTAGATCGTCCCGTCCGGGCCGACCACGGGCGTGTTGGCGTAGTAGCCGAAGCCGCCCGCATGCGTCAGAGGGATCGTCCATGCCACCCGGAGCTTCGACACGTTCGTCGAAGTGATCGGGCTGCTGACGGCGCGTGTGTTCTGCAGGTCCGCGTTCGGCAACGACCATGTACTCGTCGCCGCTGTCGAAGCGCCGCGAGAACCGCTGTTCTTGGACGAGGATCCGCCACAACCGGTAACGGCGAGGGCCGCTGCAACGACGCCGGCGACGGCGAGAATCACCGCCCGGCGACCACCCCTTCGGCGGGTGTTGATCACTGACATCGTGTGTGCTCCCTTCAAGCTCGAGTCCTTTCGAACACGATCGCCCCGGACGTGACGGCTCCGCATCGCCGGAACCCCGCGTCGTGGCTTGCGGCTTCCCACCGTCGCCGGTTCCGGCTGGCCGGTACTGCGCCCGGCGGCCTCGCTCGCGTGAGCGGCGAGGTGCCGATATCCGCAGTGCAAGGAGACGGGCTACCGGGGGAGCAAGATCAGGGGTGCCCGCGATGACGCAGCAGATCCCAGGGGCGACCCTAGGTCACGGAACGTCCGCTACTCAAGACCGGGGAGGAACGATGGAATCGCCCGCCGCCCTTCACGACCTCGCTCAGACGAGCCGGGAGATGCGCCGCCTCCGCGCGTGGCGTGTGGAACGGCTCCGGAACCTCGGGGTCCCGTTCGTGCTCGCCGAGTTGTTCGGCGACCGCCCCGACCGTCTCGACTGGCACGCGCTGGAAGACCTGATCGATCGCGGCTGCCCGCTCGACCTCGCGCTCGAGATCCTGCTCTAGAGCGACAAAGGGAGCCTTCCACGGTCGGGATTGGCGCTGGCGGCGAAGGCAGGAGCGACTTCCTCGCCTGCCCCTGGACCGCCTGCTGACCCGAAATCGTCGTTACCCGCTGGCGGGTACCGACGTTGGGCGCTGGCCACGAAGACGCAGCCGGCGTGCCGCGCGATGGTGCCGGGATGCAGCTCTCCCGATCGCAACGAAGAGCGCAGCGGGAGTTCGTCGAGGCTGTTCACGCCTTCTTCGGCGACCCGTGTCGGGCGAACCTCGAGCGCTACCTCCTCGCGAGCAAGGAGCTCGAGAAGTCGTACGGCGGGCCGATCGTCACACGGGCCGAGCTGGCGCAGGCGCCGCGATGAGCCCCGTCGTCATCGCCGCCGTCGTGGTCGTCGCCCTGACGGCACGGAGGCTTGTCGATCTCTACAACGGCGGGCACTACGCGTGCCCGGTCTGCGGCGCGAAAGGACAGGACGGGCACTCTTCCCACTGTCCGTGGCGCAGAGTCCGCGGGAGGTCGTGAGCGTGAGCGCGGGGCTCGGAACAAGAGGCGGGACGCAATGAGCCTCTCAAAGAGGTCAACCGCAGGCAAGCCGCCCAACCGAGTACGCTCGTCCTCGGTTTGCTCTACGTCTACAAGTCCTGGCGTCCCGGCGACGCCAGGACGAGAGCGAGAGAGCCGTGAGGGTTCGCTAAGAAACGGCTCCTGCGGTGGCGATGCTCGCTTCGCTCTGCGATGCTGGAGGTGTGCTCGAAGCAGCCGTCGTGGCCCTCGCCCTCGCGGCGAAATCGCCTCCGCCGCCGCACAGGTTTCTCTCCGTCGACGCTCACCGGCATCGGGTCACGATCACGTTGATCGCGTCCTACGACGCGGAGAACAACGGCTTCAACTTCGACGGCTACTCGCGCTTCTTGATGTGGACGGTGCCGCGAGGTTGGACTGTGCGCGTCGTGTGCAAGAACCGTGGGCCGCTGCGGCACTCGTGCGCAGTCGTCGACGGCGCGAACGCCGCGACGCCGGCGTTCCGTGGAGCCGAGATTCCGCAGCCGCAGACCGGCCTGGAGGAGGGGCACACCGCGCGCTTCACGTTCCATGCGAGCAGGAAGGGCGTCTACCGCTTCGCGTGTCTCGTACCCGGGCACGAGACGGCACGCATGTGGGACGTGCTCAAGATCACGCGAGGCGGCAAGCCGTCGGTGGTCGACCTGCGGGCGCGGTGACGACGAGCTAGTTGTCCTGGTCGCCGCGAAACCAGACGAGTCCCACCCACCAGATCGTGACGATGATCAGCAGGGCGAGCGGCATCGCCCAGCTGAGGATGGCGCCTTCGAGGAACGACGCGGTCAGGTCCATGAAAGCTCCTCGGGTCGGGGCTCGACGGTCGGCACTTCCATTGTGCCGGGCTCGAGCCAGCGGTACAAGAAGACAAATGCGGCGACGAAGTATGTGAGTGATCCCGGCACCCACATCACACCGGCGGCGAGCTGCTGGTCCGTCATCGACGGATATGCAGCGTAGATCGGCGCCGGGGCGAACGCGAGCACGATCGCGAGGATCCACATCGGAACCATCGCGGCGGCGAAGCAGAGGGATCGCTGCAGATTGTCGATGCGTGCACGCACCGGTGGAGCGTCGAGCAGGGCTCCCCAGAAGACGAGCGCGGGTGCGACGAAGCACACATGCTCCAGGACATGGATCCACTCGTTGCGCGCGGCTGCGTCATACAGCTGCGGCACGTGCCAGAGGGCGACCATCGCCGACTGCACGGCGAGCGCGACCCACGGGCGCTTCAGGAAGCGGGCGCTGCGGCGGAAGGAGGGCGAGCGCGACAGCGCCCCTCCGACGGCACGCCGGGCGGACAGCGGAAACGGCAGCCACATACGCGGCCACGGGCGGCCCAGCACGACGAGCGGCGGGATGACCATCATGAGCAGGATGTGCTGTGACATGTGCGCCGAGAGCCATTTGTCCGCCCAGTCGTCGAACGGCGGCTCGAGGACGACGAACGCGAGCGCCACGCCGCTATAGAAGCTCACCTCGCGCCAGACGCGCACCCTCCCTCGCCGTCCCAGGGCGTACAGCGCCGCCGCCGCTCCGCACACGACGAGAGGCAGCGGGTCCATCTAGATCAGGTAGAGGACGATCCAGGTGACGACCGCGATCGCCGCGAGGAACGTCCAGTAGAAGCTGAGCCCGACGAGCTCGGCGCGGACGAGCGAGAGCGGGTCGCGGATGTCGTGCGCCATCCGATGTGGGTCGCCCGACGCCTCGCCGGGGGCGGGCGCCCCGCTCGGGATCTTGCGGTAGCGGAAGGACGTCGCGAGGGTCATCTCCAGCCAGAGCAGCGTCCCGAGCACGAACAGGAAGAGGAAGGCCGTCCAGCCGAAGTAGACGCTCGCGAAGCCGCCGTCCGCCGGACCGAAGGCCTCGTGCGTCCAAGCGACCACCTGGAGCACGAGCCCGGCAATGCCGACGAGGAGCGCGGCGAGGCCCTCCAGCCGCCACCGGTCGCGGCGCAGCGCCTGATGGTGTATGAGCCCGAACCGAACGAGCAGCGCGCTCGCCGCGTAGCACGCGACGACGGCAGTGCCCCAGCCGACCGAGGCGTCGACGCCCTTCGGCTTCCACATCCCGCCGTTGTCGAGTGAACGAAGGTAGAAGTAGGCGAAGAGGAAAGCGACGAAGAAGAATGCGGTCGCACCGGCGAGCAGGTAGCCCGACGCCACGAGGTTCCGGCCCAGAAGCTCGGGAGGCTCTTCCTCGACCACCTCGTAGCCGGTGCTTTCGTATGCGAGCGGCTCGGCCATTCCTCAATCCCCCCCTGCCGGCGCTCCGGCCGGCAGCCACTTCGGCACTTGCCCTTCGCCGTAGCCGTAGGGATCGCTCGAGAAGACCGGGATTCGGTCGAAATCGTGGACCGGCACCGGCGACGGGAGCTGGAACTCGATCGAGCGGGATCCCCAGGGATTCGCCTCGGCCGGGACCTTCCTGAACGCCAGCGACCAGATGAGGTTGAAGAGGAAGATCAGCATCGAGACCCCGAGGCAAAAGGCAGACACCGAGACCCAGTCGTTGAGGAACTGCAGGCCGTTCGGATAGGTGACGACGCGCCGCGGCTGGCCGAGGAAGCCGGCCGCGAACAGAGGCGCGAACGTCGAGTTGAAGAAGATGAACATCGTCCAGAAGTGGATCTTCCCGAGCCGCTCGTTCAGCTCCCAGCCGGTCATCTTCGGCAGCCAGTAGTAGATCGCCGCAAAGAACGTGAACACGAGGCCGCCCATGATCGTGTAGTGGAAGTGCGCCATCGAGAAGAAACTGCCGTGCGTGGTCACGTCGCTCGGGGTGTCCGACAGGAACACGCCTGAGAGCCCGCCGATCAGGAAGTTGAAGTACCAGGCGAGGCAGAAGAGCATCGGCACCGTGAAGCGGATGTGGCCGCGCCAGAGAGTCATCATCCCGCAGAGAAACGTGAATCCGGTGGGGATCGAGATGAGCTCGGTCGAGAGCATGTAGAAGGGGCGGAGATCGCCGTTGATGCCGCTCACGAACAGGTGGTGTTGCCACACGAACCACGAGAGGAGCGAGACGCCGAGCATGCCGGCCACCGCGAGCCGGTAGCCCCAGAGCGGCTTGCGCGCGAAGACGGGCAGCAGCTCGAGGACGACCCCGAAGCCTGGTATCGCGAGGATGTAGACCTCCGGGTGGCCGAAGATCCAGAACAGGTTCTCGTACAGGTAGCTGCTCCCGCCCGCCGCCGCGAGGTAGAAGCTCGTTTGCGCCGTCCGGTCGAGTGTCTCCATCGCGAGGGCAGCGATCAGCACCGGCGCGGCCAGCACGTTCAGCACCGAGGTCGAGAGGACGGCCCAGACGAAGATCGGCAGCCGCGTCCACGTCAGGCCCGGCGCGCGCATCGTCACGATCGTCGTGATCATGTTGACGCCGAGGAGGCACATCGAGATTCCGACGAGCGCGAAGAACAGGATGTAGCAGTCCATTCCAGGGTTCGCCTCGGTCGAGAGCGGCCCGTAGCCGGTCCAGCCCGTCGGGAAGCCGCCGAAGAAGACCGTCGTCGTGAGGATCGTCCCGGCGGCCATCAGGAGCCAGAAGGTGAAGGATTCGATCCGCGGGAAGGCCATCCGCCGCGAACCGACCATGATCGGCACGAGGTAGTTCGCGAAGGGGCCGAGAATCGCGCTCGACATGATCCCCATCATCATCGTGCCGTGCAATCCGACGATCGTCAGGTAGGTCCCCGCGGGGAACACCTGACTGTGCGGGCTCAGCAGCTCGGTGCGAATCAGCATCGCGTTGAGACCGCCGATGAAGAAGAACAGCCCGATGCCCCACAGGTACTGGATGCCTACCACCTTGTGGTCGGTGCAGAGGCTGAAGTAGCGCGACCAGCCGCCGGTTTCCTTCTCGCGCAGTGACGGCGGATAGCCGCGCATGCGGGCGAGCGGGTAGTTGAGGAAGCCGAGGCCGATGAGGAAGCCGATGACCCCGCCGAGGTAGGCGAGGAAAACGGACAGCTCGTTGTAGTCGGTGTCGGCGAAGTAGGCGATGCTCAGCCCGGAGATGGCGTGGGCGCCGAACCAGCCGACATACCAGCCGCCGACGCCGAGAATGATCCCCGTGAGGAGGTTGAAGCCGAGCAGGCGACGCCAGAGCGGCGCGGGCGGCGGAACGGCGATGGCGGTCATCCGGCCCTCCTCTGCGGAGCGGGAAGATACGTGTGGGAGTACGGTGCTCCACCCTGCGACTCGGGCTTGTCCATGTACGGCTTGATCGCGGCGTAGGTCTGTTTCGCCTGCGACGCCCAGGTGTCGAACTGGGTGGGCTCGACGACGCGGCCGTTGTTGAACATGTAGCCGTGCCAGAGGCCGCAGAGCTCGGCGCAGCGGACATGGAACGTCGTCGGGGCCCTCGTCTCGACGTACGCGACGTTGTCGACCCCGGGGTTCGCGTCGGCCTTGACGCCGAGCTCGACCGCCCAGAATGAGTGGACCACGTCGAGGGACGTGACGTGGAGCTCGACGAGCGTGTTCGCGGGCAGGACGAGCTGGTTCGACTCGAGGTCGCCGAGCGACGGATAGCGGTACGTGAACTGCCACTGTTGACCGATCACCTGCACCTGGAAAGCGCTCTGGTGGTGGGCGGGCAGGGCGACCGGGGCCGGGCCCTGACCGCCACCGGAGCCGTCCTTCAGGAGCTCGTACGTTCCGAAGCCGGCGAGGAAGAGCACCATCCCGGTCGTGATCACGATCCAGAAGAGCTGGACGCGGGCGTCGTTACGGAGCGGCGGGCCATCGAGCACCGCCTCGTTGCGCCGCGCGTGAAACTTCACGAGCCCGTAAGCGAAGAAGACGGCGAGCAGGCAGAGGATCGGCGTGACGAAGGCCGTCATCACCTGGTTGTCGAAGGTCTGGCCTTGTCCCTGCACGCTCCCGTTGCCCGGCGGGATGTGCGGCCCGACGTAGATCGCGACGAGCGGCGTCGCGATCGAGCTCAGGACGAGCCAGGCGACGACGACGCGGACGCCGTGGTTCGTCGAGTCCGTTGGCTCCTCGGGGGCTGCGGCGGGGTCGGCGGCCAGTGCGCTACGCCTTCACGTTGAGGAAGCCGTCCATGTAGCCGATCGTCTGCATCGGCCCGCCGAAGCCGTAGATCCAGCCGGCCGCGCAAGGGACGAAGCATTGCCAGCGGTAGTGGCCGGGCGTCGTCGTGTGGAAGGTGAACCTGATCGTCCGATGCGCGTTCGTCAGTGGGCAAGGGGCGAAGCCGCACTGGTTCTTGGCGTCGTCGGCGACGCCGGGCGCCGCGACGATGATCCCGAGCGCGGGCACGGCGAACGTGTGCGACGCGTCATTGGGATCGATGCTGTCGGCCGGCTTGCCGTCGAGCAAGACGCGATTCCCGACTATCCCCTGCGGTCGAGCGAGATACGGGTTACGCAGAGCGCTAGCGCCGTCGAAGTTGAACCACGTGACATGGACGGTCGCGTTGGCCGGGAGGTCCCAGACCGTCATCCGCTTCCAGCCGTCGTTCGTCTTGATGACGTACGAGACCCAGTCGGGGTTCGGGCTCAGCTTCGACCCTACGGCGGCCACCGTCTGGAACTCGAGGTTCACGACCGGGTGGCCGTTGACGTTCTGGACAGGGACGGAGTACGCAGGCGAGCCCGCGAGGGTCGTGAGGTGCGAGACGTAAAACCCGATCACGACGCCGGCGACCACCACGGCCGCCGCGAGGAGCAGGAGTTTGACCCCGACCCGCATCGACTGTGTCCTATCAAGCAGGTCGACGCGGCGCCGGGCTGATGACGAACGTGTCATCCGCAGGTCATCCCCGTGTCATCGGAGGCCGGTGTAAATTGCGGCATGCGCATCCTGGTCATCGAGGACGAGGCCCGCATTCAGGCGTTTCTCGTCCGCGGGCTGGAGGCCGAGGGGTATACGGTCGTCGCGGCCGCCGACGGACGCGAGGGACTCGGCCTCGGCACCCGGGCGCGTTGGGACCTCGTCGTGCTCGATCTTCTGCTTCCGGGTCTCGACGGACTCCAGGTGCTGCGGGATCTGCATCGCGCGAAGCCGGAGCTGCCGGTCGTGATCCTCTCCGCGCGGGGTGACGTACAGACGAAGCTCTGCGGCTTCGACCTCGGCGCGACCGACTACGTGGCGAAACCGTTCTCTCTCGACGAACTGCTCGCGCGGATCCGGGTCCGGCTGCGAGGCCCGGCCACGTTCGGCGACGAGCACGTCCTGCGCGGTGGAAATGTCGTCCTCGACGTCGCGCGACGCCAGGCAGGCGTCGGCGATCGGACCGCGGATCTCTCAGATCGCGAGTTCCGGCTTCTCCACCATCTGCTCGTGCACTCGGGCGAGGTCGTGAGCAGGGAGCGGCTACTCGCCGAGGTCTGGGGGTACGACTTCGACCCGGGCTCGAACGTCGTCGAGGTCTGCGTGCGCCGGTTACGGCAGAAGCTCGGGCCGGAGGCGGCGATCGAGACGGTGCGGCATGCGGGTTATCGGCTGGCTGCGGCGTAACCGAGCCGAAGTCGCGGGCGCCGTGCTTGCGGCGTGTGCGATCGCGGCCGTAGTCGCCGGGTTCGATTCGACGGCACTCGTGATCCCACTGGTGCTCGCGATTTTCCTCGTGCTCGTCTGGCACGGCCGTCGCCGGCAGGCTGCGCTCGCCGAGGTGCAGGTCCTCGCGGAGATACGCGCTTCGCTCCTCGAGCGGCAGGAGCGCTTCCTCCACGATGCCTCCCACGAGCTTCGCACTCCCGTCACGATCGCGCGCGGGCACCTCGAGCTGCTGCGGCGCGAGCGGCCGGGCGCGCCGGAGCTCGAGGTGGCACTCGACGAGCTCGACCGGATGGAGCGGATCGTCGAGCGGCTGCTGCTGCTAGCGAAGTCCGAGCAGCAGGGACTCGGCTTCGAGGAGGTCGACGTAGAGGCGTTCCTCTCCGACATCTTCATCCGCTGGTCGGGAGTTGCAGTCCGCGCCTGGCGGCTCGACGTCGACCTCGCCGGGCGACTGCTCGCCGACCCGGAGGCGCTGCGTAACGCGCTCGACGCGCTGCTCGAGAACGCGGTGAAGTACACAGACCCGGGCGACACCGTCGAACTTGCGGCGCAGGCGGACGGGGCAGGCGGGCTCGTCATTCAGGTCTCGGACTCCGGTATCGGCGTTCCACTCGACGCGTTGCCAAACATCTTCGACCGCTGGGCCCGCGCCGACGGCGCGCGCACGCGGGAGCGCGGCGGTGCGGGACTCGGCTTGGCGATCGTCGCCGCAGTCGCGCAGGCTCACGGCGGTCGCTGCTCCGTCAAGCCGCTTCCACGCGGGACGGCCTTCCGGCTCCACCTCCCGGTGCGAATCGCCGCCGAGCCTGCGGCAAGCCTGACTCCGGCCGACGAGATGAGACCACCACCCGTGACAGAGGGAGCGGCGATCTCGTACGAGGGTGCGCTTCCGCAGCAGTCGAGATAGATCTCCGCGGACCTATCGTCGCGCGAGCGCGGCGGTGACCGTGGCGAGCAGCGTATGAAGCCGGGGCCAACCCTTGACCGCGAGATCCTCGTAGAAGAGGAAGCGGCCCTTGTCCGACACGAGCTCGAGCCAGGGCGAGTCCTGCACGCGGTAGCCGTCGGCGACGGCACCGCTGTGGTCGACGGCGACGGGATACGAGAGCCGGTGGGGGAGTGAGTGTAGGAAGCGTGGCAAAGCCTGCGGGGATGCCTCGACTCCGCCCTCGTCGATCGCGACGAGCCGGGGGAGGCTCTTGCCCTTTGCCACGGCCTGGTAGCGGTTGAGAGCTTCGAGCTGCGCGCTCAAGTCGGTGACCTCGGTCTCCCAGCTATCGAAGAAAAGGACGAGGTGTGCTCCCGAACCAGGGCCGAGGCGAACGGTTCCGCCGCGTGCGAGCGGCAGCGTGACCCGGTCGCGCGGGCCGTGGAGCCCCGGCTGGGCCGGCGACTTCTTGCCCTGTAGGTGGGGGTGGCCGGGAAGCAGCGCGGCGATGCTCTGCGCTATTTCGTATCCGAGCTCATTCACGCTCGAGTACGCCATCGCGGTCTCGTAGAGCCGGGACTCCCGGCCATTCGCGCCGATCACGAACGTCGCCGGCGTGTGGTCGACGCTGCCTCTGACAACGGCCGCCTCGATGTGGTAGGCACGCCAGACCCGCTTCAGTTCCGGGAGCGAGCCCGTCAGGAAGCGCCACTCGCGCATCATCCGGTGCGCCCGCGAGTACGCACGCACCCACTTGACCCCCGTCGCGTCGGGGTTGGCGCCGATCCCGATCAGGTCGACCCGGGAGGCAGCCCGACCGAGGAGCTTCTTGGCGTGGAGCAGCGCGGTCGTCGTGAGTGGGCAGATGGTCGTGCACTTCGGGTCGTTGAACGAGAGGACGACGACCTTGCCGCGGAGCGAGCGCAGCGAGACGCGCTTGTCGAACTGGTCGGTCAGCGTGAACCCGGGAGCGACGGCGCTGAGCTGGGCACCCGGATCGAGCTGTCCGTTGGCAGGCAACACCGCCGACGGCCCCAACGCCGGTGTCCCCGACGGACGGGTGGCCGCGATGGCTGCCCCGATGCCGACGCCGAGGACAAGCGCGAGCCCCAGAGTGATCCAGTGCAGCCGGCGGGACATCTCGCTCCAGTATGAACCGCGATGAATCGCGTCACGGCTTCGGCGAAAACAATGCGTCCGCATTATTGAGCGATGCCGGGGGCGGGACTTGAACCCGCACGGCCCGAGGGCCACCCGATTTTAAGTCGGGCGCGTCTGACCAGTTCCGCCACCCCGGCGCGGTCAGCGTAACGCTCGCCGCTCGGACGGATACCCTGCGCCGCGATGCCGCACGACACCGGGCTGACGCACGACATCGCCGTCGTTCTCTCCGTCCTCGGCGTCGTCGGCCAGGTGCTCGTCGGGCTGGGGATCGTCGTCGGACTGCTCGCGCTCTTCGGCGTCCGCGGGCCGCTCGGCGCGATCCGCAACCTGCTGTGGGGCTACGAGCTGTGGGGAGCCTTCGTCGTCGCGTCCATCGCAACCGGCGGCAGTCTCTTCTACTCGCAGGTCGCCGGCGCCATCCCCTGCGAGTTCTGCTGGTTCCAGCGCGTCCTCATGTACCCGCTGTCGATCCTCACGCTCCTGATCGCCGCGCGCGGCGACAACCGGGCGGCGCGCTACCTGCTTCCGCTCCCGATCGTCGGCGCCGGCACGTCGATCTACCACATGCTGATCGAACGCGGCGTCATCGAGGAGCCGAAGGCGTGCACGATCAACGGACCGGGTTGCGCCGCCAACTGGCTCACCAGAGAGAGCTTCGGCTATCTCACGATCCCGACGCTCGCGCTCACGGCCTTCCTCCTTCTCATCGGATTCTTGGTCCTCGCGTCCACCGGGGAAGCCGAACAAGCCGAATTGCCCGCTACCCTTCCCGCGCATGCCGAGCGGTAAGAGGGCCAGACAGCAGCGTCAGGAAACCGCGGCCGCACTGCGGACACCGCCGCCCGTGCGCTCCAAGGGCGTCGGCGGGATCCGCACGCGCCAGGCATCGCCGCGCGCGCTTGCGATCGCAGGCGGTGTCGTGCTCATTGTGATCGTCGCGATCGTGGTCGGAGTCGTCCTCTCGAGCGGCGGAAGCGGTGGCGGCGGCTCGGGAATCGTCTCGTCGAGCGACATGCAGGGCCTGCCTGCGACCGGAAGCCAGACCTGGCCGGGCGCACTCCAGGGCGCGGGCGCGGCGAACGACCTCTTCAAGGGGATTCCGCAGAAGGGACTCACCCTGGGCAAGCCGAACGCGCCGGTCACGATGGAGATGTTCATCGACGTGCAGTGCCCGTTCTGCCAGGACTACGAGATCAACAACCTGCCGACGGTCGTCACCAAGTACATCCGCGAGGGCAAGGTGCAACTGCACCTCAAGCCGTGGGCGTTCCTCGGCGGCTCCGGCTCGCAGTCGTTCAGCGGTCGCCTCGGCCTGATCGCCGCCTCCTCCCAGAACAAGGGCTTCGAGTACGCGAAGGTCCTGTACGACAACCAGGGAGCCGAGGAATCGGGCTGGTTGGACGGCAAGATGATGGCGGCCATCGGCGCCAGCGTGACCGGGCTCAAGATGGCCCGGTGGCAGGCCAACACCAACAGCTCCGCCCCGAAGGCGATCGCGAGCCAGGTCGACGCGCTCGCCACCACCAGGAAGGTGGTAGGGACGCCGACGGTGTTCGTCGGCCCGACGGGCGGCAAGCTCAGCAACGTCGGGACTCCGGGCACCGAGCCGACCTTGCAGGAGACCGAGCAGGCGATCGACGCCACGCTCGCGAACTCGTAGCGCTTCTTCTCGGGCATGCCGAGCGGTAAGAAGGCACGACAGCTGCGGCACGAGGAGGCGGCCGCACGGCGGACGCCGCCACCGGTGCGCTCGAAGGGAGTCGGCGGAATCCGCACCCGCCAGGCGTCACCGCGCGCGCTCGCAATCGCCGGTGTGGTCGTCGCGGCCGTGATCGTGGCCATTGTCCTCGGTGTCACCCTGAGCGGCGGCGGCAAGAGCACCGCGACCTCGAACTTCCCGAAAGTGGGAAGCGCCACTTCGCCGATTGCGCTGCCCGGGTCGACCGACGTCCGCGCGCTCTACAAGGGGATCCCGCAGTCGGGCGTCGTACTCGGCTCGCCGAAAGCGCCCGCGACGCTGACGGAGTTCATCGACCTCCAGTGCCCCGATTGCAAGATGTTCGAGCTCGAGCAGATGCCG
Source organism: Gaiellaceae bacterium (assembly GCA_036271235.1). Lineage (GTDB taxonomy): Bacteria > Actinomycetota > Thermoleophilia > Gaiellales > Gaiellaceae > PALSA-600. The sequence goes on along the minus strand of DATBBA010000013.1, from coordinate 3,708 downwards.
ACCATCGTCCAGAAGTACGTCCGCTCCGGGAAGCTGGACATCAGGATGGAACCGTGGTCGATTCTCAGTGCCCCGGACTCTCCGCGCGGCCAGGCGGCGACGCTTGCAGCATCGCTCCAGAACAAGGGCTTCCAGTTCGCGCAGATGCTGTACCTGAACCAGGGTGTGGAGAACACGGGCTGGCTGACAGAGGACATGGTCGGCACGGCGGCCTCGAGCGTCGACGGCCTGGACCCGCGGCGTGTCCTCGACGATCAGACTTCCTCCCGGGTCAAGGCCGGCGTGAGCGACGTCGACACCGCCGCCTCGGCCCAGAACTTCACCGGAACGCCGACCATCCTGCTCAACCACAAGGGTCAGAAGGCGCATGTGGTCTCGCTCGGAGTTCCGGACGCCGCCACCCTCCAGTCCCAGATCGAATCCGCGATCCAAGGCTAGGCCTGAAAGTGCGCAAAGAGCGCGCTTTTCCTGCTTGACCTCCACAGCCGCTCACGCATAGGCTCTGCGAGCCGGTTCCGATGGACTTACGGGTTCGTTGGGGCCGGCATTTTCGTGGTCCGGCACGGCTCCGTCCGACGCGATCTCTACGGTTCTGCGCCCCAATGATCGCCGGACTCCTCATCGGTCTCGTCGTCGGAGCAGTCGGAGCGTGGCTCCTGCTTCGCAGCAAGAACGCCGAGCTCTCGGCGCGTTTCGGAGCGCTCGCGGCCGACGCATTGCACCGGAACAACGAGACGTTCCTCGACCTCGCCTCGGGCAAGCTCGACCTGCTCCAGAACGAGGCGACGCACGAGCTCGAGCAGCGCAAGAAAGAGGTCGAGCACCTGGTCGAGCCGATTCGGGAGTCTCTGCAGAAGGTCGACGGGACGCTCCAACAGCTCGAGGTCGCGCGCACCGGTGCGTACTCCGCGCTGAGCACGCAGGTGCGCCAGCTCGCCGAGTCGCAGAGCCAGCTGCGCAGCGAGACCGGGAACCTCGTGAGCGCCCTCCGCGACCGTCCGAACGTCCGCGGCCGGTGGGGCGAGATCCAGCTGCGCCGGGTCGTCGAGATGGCCGGCATGCTCGAGCACTGCGACTTCGAGACGCAGGCACACGTCTCAACCGAGGACGGCCGGCTCCGGCCCGACCTGATCGTCAAGCTGCCGGGGTCGAAGACGGTCGTCGTCGACTCGAAGTTCGCGGGCCAGGCCTACCTGGAATCCCTCGGCGCGCGCGACGACGAGGAGCGTGTGCAGAAGCTGCGCGACCACGCGCGTCAGGTGCGCGACCACATCGCGAAGCTGTCGGGCAAGAGCTACTGGTCGCAGTTCGCCTCCGCGCCCGAGTTCGTGGTGCTCTTCATCCCGGGCGAGACATTCCTCAGCGCGGCGCTCGAACAGGATCCCTCTCTGATCGAGGAAGGCGTGAACCAGCAGGTCATCCTCGCCACGCCGACGACGCTCATCGCACTGCTGCGCGCGGTCGCCTACGGGTGGCGCCAGGAGACGATCGCCGAGTCGGCGAAGACGATCAGCGATCTCGGCCGTGAGCTGTACGGACGGCTCGCCACGCTGACCGAGCACTTCGCGAAGGTCGGTCGAGGTCTCGAGACCGCCGTGCGCTCGTACAACGAGACGGTGGGCTCGCTCGAGACACGCGTCCTGCCCAGCGCGCGGAAGTTCCGCGACCACGGCATCTCGCCGGCCTCCGAGCTCGCCGAGCTTCCCGCGGTGGAACGAACCGTGCGGCCGGTGACCGCGCCCGAGCTCGCACCGGGCGAGGACACGACTGCCGACGCCGCCTAGGAGCGCCTAGAACCGCAGCAGAGCGGCGACGCCGCCGACCGGCTCGAGGTCGTGGTGCTCCTCGCCGATCACCTCGACCGTCCCGCCGTGCGTCAGCGTCTGGTGGACGGCGAGATCGAGGCCGGCGTCGGCCGGCTGCAGCGTCGTCCCGTCGAGCGGGCAGCTCCCGTCCGTCGCCTGCGCGCGTCCGCATGCCGGGCAGACATAGGCGGGTCGGTCGGCGCCCTCCTGCACGAGGAGGAGCTCGACGCGGCCGTCGGAGGCGGCCTGCAGCGTCTCCTCCCAGCCGGAGGCGGCGCGGCCGTGCCGCGCAGCCTCCTCCCGCCAGCGTGCGAGCAGCTCCTCCTCCCGGCCGGCCCGCCACTCGTCGAGCAGCGGCTTCGCTGCCTCGAGCAGCCGCGGCGCATCGACATGCGCCTCGACGGCGACCCAGCCCACCAGGGCCGCCCGCGTCTCCGGCGCCAGCAAGCCGTCGAACTCGGCTCGCGTCTCTTCCGGCCCGGCGAGCACCAGGCGGACGTGGCGAAGCCGGCGGACGCAGCGGTCGAGCACCTCGGCCACCTCCCGCAGGTGGCGGTCGACGATCGTCTCGATATGCCGCTCGTAGCGCGCCTGCGACCAGCCGCCCTGATCATGGCGACCGGGAACCTCGGCCGTCTCGTCGACGAACGGAGTGAGTCGTCCCCCGCGGAGCAGGTAGACGTCGCCGCGTTCACGCCCGACGTAGGCGACGACCGCACCGTCTCCCTGCCCGACGAGGCGCACGAGCGGCGCAAGGTAGAGCTGCTTCGCGATCCGGGCCTCGTCCGCGACGGGCCACGGCAGCAGCAGCGGCAGGAAAAGGTCGTCGAGCTCGGCGGAGAAGACCGCCACGCCACCGACGCCCTCACGGCTGAACTCGCTTCCGAACCACGTCTCGATCCGCTCGAGGTCCCGCGCGAGCGCCTTGCGCTCGTCGTGGGACAGCGTCGCGCGCTGCTGGTCGAGCTGGCGCTCGACGCGCGCGAAGAGCGACCGCGTATGAGAGGCAAGATCGGCCGCCGTGGGCACGGTGCTCGGATCGAGCCCGACGTAGAGGCTCACCGCGCAACCGTGCCTCGCACGGAAGGCTGCGAGCTCGCGCAACTGCTCCCAGGTAACCGGTCCGGCCACGTCTCCCCTCTCCCCTCGCAGTACCATCTTTACCCCTCGAATCCATGCGCGCCGGGAACGTCAATCCGGCCCAAATCGTTTAATACACCAGACACGTTTTCGAGAGAGGAATTGCATGAGCGACGTACGTGATGTGATCGTGATCGGCGGAGGGCCCGCGGGTTACACCGCAGCCCTTTACGCTGCGCGCGCGAACCTCCAGCCGCTCGTGATCGAGGGCTTCAGCTGGGGCGGGCAGCTCATGATCACGAGCGACGTCGAGAACTATCCGGGCTACGCCGACGGGGTCATGGGCCCGGAGATGATGGCCGAGTTCCGCCGCCAGGCAGAGCGCTTCGGCACCGAGTTCGTCACCGACGACGTGACGCGCGTCGACTTCTCGGAGCGGCCGTTCCGGGTCTGGGTCGAGGACGAGGAGTACCGCGCGCATTCCGTGATCGTCGCCACGGGCGCGAGCGCCCGCTGGCTCGGGCTCGACTCCGAAGAGCGGCTGAAGGGGCGCGGCGTGTCCGCTTGCGCCACCTGCGACGGCGCCTTCTTCCGGGACAAGCACATCGTCGTCGTCGGCGGCGGCGACTCGGCGTTCGAGGAGGCGCTGTTCCTCACACGCTTCGGCTTCAAGGTCACGCTCGTCCATCGCCGGCCGGAGTTCCGCGCCTCGCAGATCATGATCGACCGGGCGCGAGGCAACGAGAAGATCGAGCTCAAGACGCCGTTCGTCGTCGAGGAAGTGCTCGGCGCGGACTCGATCAGCGGCGTGCGGCTGCGGAAT
>DATBBA010000012.1:0-81761 GCA_036271235.1 Gaiellaceae bacterium | reverse complement strand
CGACCGTGTTCAGTAGCGCCGTCCCGAGCGAGCCGCCGACCTGCTGGCCGACGTTCACGAGCGAGGAGGCGACGCCGCTCTCGGCGGCCACAACACCGGCGGTCGCCGTGTTCGTCGCAGTCGGGAAAAGGAGGCCGAGGCCGGCCCCGACGAAGAACAGCGAAGGCAGGATGCCGGACGCATAGGTCGAGTCGACTTCCAACCGCGTCAGCAGGACGAGCCCGACTGCAGCGAGGAGCATGCCGCCGAGGACCAGGATCCGCGGCCCGACGCGTGCCAGTAGCAGGGCGTTGACGCCGATCGAGGTTGCGATCACGCTGCCGATCATCGGCAAGAAGGCAACGCCGCTCGTCAGGGGGCTGAACTGCAGCGTCTCCTGCATGAAGTACGTGACGAACAGGAAGACGCCGAAGGTGCCGATGCCGGCGAAGAGGACCGCCAGATACGAGCCCGCCCGGGTTCGGTCTTCGAGCAGGCGGAGCGGAAGCAAGGGGCGGGCCGAGCGCGCCTCGATCAGGACGAAGACCCCGAGCAGCGCAACGCCGCCGACGAGCGACCCGATCGTCACGGCCGCGCCCCAGCCGTCAGCCTCGGCACGATCGAAGCCGAAAACGATCAGGAACAGGCCGGCCGCCGCGGTCAGGGCGCCGGGCAGGTCGAGACTCGGCTTCGACGGCAGCTTCTGTCCGGGCACCAGCATCAGCGCTCCGATGGTGACCGGCAGCGCCAGGAAGAGGTTCACGTAGAGGCACCACCGCCAGGAGAGGTACTCCGTCAACACCCCGCCGAGCAACAGCCCGACCGCGGCGCCGCTGCCCACCACCGCGCCGAAGATCCCGAAAGCCTTGCTGCGCTCGCGCGGTTCCGTGAAGGTCGTCGTCAGCAGAGCAAGAGCGGACGGAGCGAGCAGCGCGCCGAACGCGCCCTGTAGGACGCGGGCTGCGAGCAGCCATTCGAAGCTCTGTGCCGCCCCGCCGAACGCGGATGCCCCGGCGAAGCCCAGCGAGCCTACGACCAGGACGCGCCGGCGCCCGATGACGTCGCCGATCCGTCCGCCGAGCGGCAGCAGACTGCCGAAGGCGAGCGCGTACCCGGTCACGATCCACTGTCGCGAGCCGTTCGAGAAGCCCAGCGCCTCCTGAGCCGTCGGCAGCGCGATGTTCACGATCGTCGCGTCGAGCACGACCATCAACTGCACCGAGACGACGAGCGCGAGAATCAGCCAGCGCGAGCGCATCAGATGCGCTCCGTTCCCCACCCCATCAGCCATGTCTCGAGTGTAAATGCAGATCGCACTCGGTCCGTCGTGATCGGAGATGTCTCGGATGGAACTTCTGCGACGTCGAGAGTCGGCGTCGGCAATCCTTTCTCGGCGACGGAGGGCAAAATGGCGGATCCGGACAAGCCGAACGTCCTGGTGATCTGGGGCGACGACATCGGATCACTGGTGCGCGGACGCCTAGTGCCTCCGCTACGACCCGCCGCGCAGCGTCCCAAGATGATCGACACCGGCATGAGCCACATCGGCGTTCGCTGCATCCGCCGCGTCTGAACTCGCGCCCGTCGCAGGTATCGCCGGTGAGCGCGGGGGTCGGAAGTGGATGGCTTCGGCGTCCTCGCCGAGTGCCGTCGCGAAGTACTGGTCGAGCATTGCGAGACGTTTGTCTTCCATGTGGACGGCTCGAGCCGATCCCGTATTCACAATCTCTCGTAGCGCTCGTGGGTCATCGAGAACCAGAACGAAGCCCGTCCGGGTAGAAGCACACCTCGAGGACGGTTGAGAGCAAAGGTGTCGTTTTGCACCACTTTGGGTAGCACCATAGTCCGGGTTTTTTCTGCCTTCGGATATCTTAGACTGTCGTTGATTATCGCGGCGGCTCTTTTTTGTCACTTTCCGAACCGGATTCAATCTAGCGACGAATCCTCCTCGAGACAGTTCGAGAAAAGAGACAGAAAAAAGAGGAGGCACACAATGTCTGACCTATTCAAGCTCGAAGACGTCGACGTCGATGGTGCGATTCAGGAATCGGCAACGAAGGTCTCGGCGAGCACACGCGCGGGCTTCCTAAAACGGGCGGGGATCGGCGTCGGGACGGTGGTCGGCGCCGGCTCGATCCTGGGCGTGCTGCCGGAGCTCGCGTCTGCAACGGCGTCCTCCGATACGGACATCCTGAACTTCGCGCTCACGCTGGAGTACCTCGAGTCCGCCTTCTACTCGGAGGCCGTGAAGAAGGGTGCGCTCAGGGGCGAGACCAGGACGTTCGCCCGGGTCGTCGCGGGCCACGAGGCGGCCCACGTGGCGGCGCTCAAGGGTGCTCTCGGTTCGAAGGCCGTCGCGAAGCCGAGGTTCGACTTCAAGGGCACGACCGAGAACCAGGCGAAGTTCCAGGCAACCTCCGAGGTGCTCGAATACACCGGCGTCAGCGCCTATCTCGGGCAGGTCGGCAACATCACTTCGAAGAAGGTCCTCGGTGCGGCGGGGTCGATCCTTCCCGTCGAGGCGTGGCACGCCGCGTGGATCGCAGACATCCGGCGGCACGGCGGAAGACCGTACCCGGCACCGGCTGCATTCGCGGCCGGCAAGACCAAGTCCCAGATCCTTGCGGCCGTCAAGGGAACAGGCTTCATCGTCGGCTGACCGGTACGCACGCGGGACGGCCCGTCACCCTTCGGGGTGCGGGCCTCCCGGCGTAGCCTCGTCGGGGCGGGCACCGCGTTTCGTCACAACACGACCCTGGCAGATCATCACTTCGGCCGGCCAGTAGAGCGCGCTCGCCGAATGCGGCGGGCCGGGCAGCAAAGGGAGACTGGTCGGAGGGACAGCCTGGAGGGTGTCAATCCGTTCGATCGCCATCCCGTTCGATCGCCATCTCGTTCGGTCGAGCGGTCGCGTGGGACTGAGCGGTCGGCGTGCACCTCGAGGATCGCTCTGAGCTTCGGTCACCGCACCCGCCTATCCGACTCCCGCTAGCGTGGCGCCCCGTGCCACCGACGAACTACCGCTACGAACTCCGCCAGGCCGACGCGATCGCCGCGACCGGACACATCACCCTCGACGAACCGGTCGAGATCGGCGACGAGATCAGAATCGGCAGAAAACACGGGATCGTCCGGCAACTTGGGCCGAGGCTGGCCGACGGCGAGTTCCGTCTCGTCATCGAACTGTCCGCCACGCCTACTCGCTAGCTCGCACCCAGCCCGTCGAGTCGCTCGAGTCGCAGAGGGAAGAACTCGGCGACGAGCCCGACGTTCAGACGTAAAGACCTCCACATCCTCGGGGGCTCGGCAGGATCTCCGCCGCTGCTGCGATGCCCTGAAAGCGAGCCCGGCTTTGACGTAGGAGCAACGCTGGGCCGGCCTTCTGCCGTGGGACTCGACACGCCATTCCAGCGGGGTCCTATCGTCAGTTTTGCGGGCGGGTCGCGCGTTCAATTGCGAAGAGGGACTCGGTGAGTAATCCGTGATTGCCGAGCGCTTGTGTCGTATAGTGCGCCCCGTGAGAAGTGAGAAACGGCGGTTCATCGTGCACCTCGGGGAGGCAGGCTCCATTGCCGTCGGGGTCGTGGTCGTGCTGGTCTGCTTCGCGGTCCCGGCCCTCGGCGAGAACGTGCACACGGTCGCGTTGGCTCCGTACTGCTCGCCGTCGGCGCTGCACGTAAACCCGCACCCGAACTGCATGTTCCGCCCATCGGCGGAACCGAAGCAAGCGCAGAAGTTCAATGGCACGGCGACGGTCGTGAAGGCGCCGACAAGGATCGGGAAGACGTTCAACTACCGGTTTACGGTCACCATTCACTACAGCGTCCCGTATCAGGACAAACCGGTCTGCGCTGCCTCGGGGGGCCAACCATCGACGTTCCCGTGCGTGGTCCAGCCCTACGATGAATACAGCCAACCGAACGTCGGCTTCCAGACCATCGGCATCTACATCCCGGGAATGAAGACGCTCGCCGGCAGCCCCGCGAACGCCGAACCCCACCAAAAGTGTCCGCAGGTGAGCGGCACCTGCACCGAGAACTTCGAGTTCAACGCCTACTCGATTTGGGGCCACTTCGTGTTCGTGATCAGCATGGGCCTCGGCTACTACGTGCCCTTCTCATGGGACGGAAACGACCTTGGCGGCGCAGGGTTCGAGACCTCGATCTCCGTGACCTTCCCGAAGCTCAAAGGCTCCTCGCCCGTCAATTCCAACCCGTCCTGACCCCGGGTCGACCGGAAGCTGTCGTGGCTCTCGCTTGGATGCTCGCAGCACCGAAAGTGAGGGGCTGGTAACGATCCGCCGAGAGCCAAGGTCGTCAGCGAAGTGCTTGCGAAGCTGTAACCCTTCGGCGCCCGATCCTCGCGTTGAGGTCTGGACTGCTCGACCTCGCCGGTCCCGCGCGGCCCCGACCGGCTCCGAGATCGCCGACCGGCTTCTCGACAAGCGGCCGAAGGATTCCTACCGCTGAGGCGCACAACACATCTTCGACCCTCGAAGGAACGTGATCGGTCCATCCCTCCCACGCCGAGCGGGACTCTCGCCGCTCGCAGCTATCAGGTACAGCTCCCGCGTGTGGTCGCGATGTTGAGAACGGCGCTCAGGCCGCCGGTGATGCGCAGGCAGATGCCGCGGCTCGGAATCCCGATTGTGATCGGCCTGTTGGCCAGGAGCGGGAACGTCGGGCTCTCGTCCCCTGGCTTCGAGAGATTGAACGCAATCAGTCCGTTGGACGAGATTCCGTGCTCGTCATGGCCCTGCCAGAAGCCGAACGCGACGATCGGATGCGGCGAGGCGCGGAAGAGGGTGTCGGCCTCGCCGTTGCACCACGCCTCGCGGGCGTGGATTCGCGGGTCGGCGCTCCAGAGGACCCAGCCGGCCCACTTTCCCTTCACGATCCCGGTGGAGGCGAGCGAGGTGCCCTGACGAGCAACGAGCTCTCCCCAGCAGTAGGCCCCGTCGCCCCCACCGGTCACCGTATCGACGGTCGTTCTCTTCGGCCAGAAGGCGATCCTCAGCACCCCCTCGAAGGTCGCCTGTGCCGGTATTTGCCCCGCTGAGTTGCCGCTGAACGAGAATCCGATCGGCCCGCCTTCGGGGTCCCAGCCGGTGCCCCGGTACTTGATGTTGATCGACTTGCCGTCGGCGGTGAGACCGAGCACCTCGAGGACGGGACCTTGGCACGCGGGCTTCGTCTTCGCGCTCGGCGCGCCGATTCTGTTGGCGCACACGGCGAAGTCGACACCACCCTGGGCAGAGTTGTGGACCGTCACCGAACGCGACGAGGGCGCGGACTCCCTGCGTTGGAAGGCCGAGGTGACCATGTAGGTGCCCTCGGGCACCCCGATCGAGTAGGTCCCGTCCTTGCCGGTCGTCGCCTGGCCACTGCCGTTGGCCCCGACGGCGGTCACGGTTGCACCGGAGAGCGGTCTCGACGGGCACGGATCGGCGCTGCAGTTCGAGATGGACTTGATCGTGCCCTCGATCGTGAGCTCCGGCACGACCTCGAACTGGCCGCCGACGGCGAACGCGCGTCCGTTTCCACCCTGCGCCGACGGGTCGTTGAAGAGGGCGAGCGCCTCTACCTGGTAGCTACCGAGGCCCTTCGAGACATCGAGCGTGAACGTTCTCGAGGTCGAGCCCCCGGGCGCGATCGTCCCGACCTTCAGCGGAAAAGCCGCTCCTGTGAACGAGAGCTTCTTCAACGCCTTCGTGTGATCCACCGGAACGGGCGTCAGCGAGATCACCTGCACGCCGTCGATCGCGGCCCTCGTGGGGTTCGCCAGCGTGACCTTCACCGTCTCCACAACGGGCCGGGTCGACGCGCGCTCCACACCAGGGGCGGCGATCTTCGTCGGGGTCGCGACCACCGAAATCGTCAGCGCCGCCCCCACTCGGAGATCGAGCGACGCCGAACCGCTGACCGTGTCGCCGCTCCCGTTCCGCCCTTTCGCCGCGGCGTGAAGGGTGACCGGACCGGCCTTTGCGGCTTTCAGCTTGAACACGAACGAGCGCGACTCGCCTTTCGCCAGCGAGAACCCGCTCAAGCCCGAAGGGGAGCTCGTGACCGCAGCCGCACCGGAAGAGAGCGTGAGACCGGATCCGAGCGAAACCGCGGAGACCGCCCCGCCCGCGGCCGTGACCTTGACGGTCGCGGCGGTCTCGTCACCGACCGAGAGCTGGTTGCGCGCGGCGGTCGTCGTGATCGCGACCGCGAGCGAGGTCTTGGCCGGCGGCACGGGGCCCGAAACCAGGGCGATAGTGGCCGTGGCGCCCCAGTGGGCCACGGGATTCCAGCCGAGAGAGGAGGCCTGGTAGCCGGTTCCCACGACCGAGATCGTCACCTTGGGATGGTCCCCGGCCGAGCTCGGCCAGCCCACGGTGAACTGCTGGCTCGTGGCCTCCGAGCATGTCGCCTCGTCGTCGCACCAGTGACCCGCTCCCGTAACCCTGCTCACCGAGGTCAAAACGACTCCCGGCGATCCGGTCGATGTCACCTGGTCGACCGACATGCAGGTGCCGGACGTGGTCTGATGACCGACACGCGAGTCGCAGGGCGAGTAGCCCGGGACACTCACCGACAGGACGAACGGCGCCGTGCAGGCGGCCGTACCGCAAGGGTGGCCTTCGAGCTTGTTCGGAGCATGGAGCGTGCCCCCGTCGGCCTGACGGACAGCGTCGCTCGATGTCTGGCTCGCGGCGAACGCGCCGCCGCCGCCCACGCTGAGAAGCGCAAGCGCCACGAGCACCGTCCCGGTCAGACACGCGAGCCGTGTCACGGGCGCCCACATCGCAGGCCCTTACCGGTCATCGCTAACGGGAGATTGATCAAGGGACGGATAGATGATGTCGCAGAAGGCTCGAAAACGGCCCGGTCGATCTTCCCCCGGTCGATCTCGTCCGAGGCTACCACCTCTCGGTGTTCTCCGACGCACCCTCGCACGGGTGGGCGCGGGCTCGTTCCGTCAATCGGACGCGGTCAGGATGCACGCGGCTGGTCCGCTCGGTGGAGCGGATCGCCCATGGCTAACCCGTTTTGGCCCCCAGACAAGCACAGATGTTTTCCTCGAGGCTCATCCGGCTCGAACCCGTGCCGCGTCGTGAGCGGGTGGAAGTCGCCTCCGGTTTGACAACGGCACCCGGCAGACTCACGCTCCCTCGCCGCCCTAGCGGGGCTCCGAGCGAGGTGCTCCTAGCCCCGGCACGTCCGGCTCGAACCCGAGATCCGTGATAGCGATGGGCGGATGAGCGACCTGACGACAACCCCGGCCGGCGCCGCGGGGCCTTCTGCCCGCAGCCCGGGGCGGCTCGTCTTCGACCAGTTGCTCCACGACAAGGTCGCGATCGCGTCGTTCGCGGTCATCGTCGCCGTGTTCCTGCTCGCGATCTTCGCGCCCGTGATCTCGGCGATCGTGGGGCACGGACCGAACACGCAGTATCTGGAGACCGGGCTGACCCCGGCAGGGATCCCGAAAGGGCCGAACAGCCAGTTCTGGTTCGGCACGGATGACCTCGGCCGCGACGTGCTCGTGCGGATCGCCTACGGCGCCCGCATCTCGTTGCTCGTCGGCGTGGTTGCGACCAGCGTGGCGATGGTCCTCGGAGTAGCGGTCGGCCTCGTCTCCGGCTACGTCGGGGGTCCCGTCGACACCGCGCTCGCGCGGCTGATGGACATCGTGCTGTCCCTCCCCTACCTGATCTTCGCGATCGCTCTCGTGTCGCTCGTCGGCCCGAGCCTGTGGATCTCGATCCTCGTGATCGCGTTCTTCTCCTGGGCGTCGGTCGGGCGCCTTGTCCGCGGCCAGACCCTGAGTGTGAAGGAGCGCGAGTTCGTCGAAGCTGCGCGGTCGCTCGGGGCCGGGAACCTGCGAATCATGCTCCGCGAGATCCTGCCGAACGTCCTCGCGCCGGTGATCGTCTATGCCACCCTTCTGATCCCGGCGGCGATCGTGTTCGAGGCCACGTTGTCGTTCCTCGGGCTGGGAATCACGCCCCCCACCGCGAGTTGGGGGAACATGCTTGCCGAATCGCTGCAGTACTTCGAGGTCGCCTGGTGGTTCGTGGTCTTCCCGGGCGGAGCGCTGCTTCTGACGACGCTTGCGTTCAATCTCCTCGGCGACAGCCTCCGCGATGCACTCGACGCCGGCTCGGTCCAGCGAGGCCCCTGGTGAACCTCGCACGCTTCCTCGCCCGCCGAATCGCACTCGGGATCGGGGTGCTGTGGGTCGTCGTCACGCTCGTCTTCTTCATGTACTTCATCGCCCCGAACGACGTCGCCCGGCTGATCGCAGGCCGGCAGGCGACACCCGAGACGATCGCCGCCGTGCGACGCAACCTCGGGCTCGACCGACCCATGCTCGCTCAGTATCTGAGCTTCCTCAGCCGGCTCATCCACGGGAACCTCGGCTACTCCTACACGAACTCCGAGTCGGTCACCTACCTGATCGGGCAGGCGTTCCCGGTGACGCTCTCGCTCGCGATCGGCGCTGCCATTCTCTGGGTGATTCTCGGAGTCGGCTCCGGGGTCATCGCGGCGCGACGGCGGGGATCGTTCACCGACCGCGCCGTGACCGGCCTTGCGATCTTCTTCTACTCGATCCCCGTCTTCCTGCTCGGCGAACTACTGCTCCTCGTGCTCTTCTACCGCCTGCACCTCCGCGGGATCGACCTCTTCCCGGGCGGCGGGTACGTTCCGCTCACCTCGAGCCCGGTCGAATGGGCGCGCCACCTGCTGCTTCCCTGGCTCACGCTCGCGCTCGCGAGCGCAGCGGCCTACTCGCGGCTCACCCGCGCCTCGGTGCTCGAAGTCCTCGGTCAGGAATACATCCGGACCGCCGTGGCAAAAGGCCTCCCGCAGAGCCGCGTGCTCCGGCACCACGCCCTGCGGGCCGCCCTCACGCCGATCGCCACCCAGCTCGGGCTGGACCTGGGACTACTGCTTGGCGGCGTCGTCGTCACGGAGACCGTGTTCGGGCTCCCGGGGCTCGGCCAGCTGCTCCTGCTCTCGATCGAGCATCAGGATCTGCCGACGACGATCGGTCTCGTCCTGCTCGCGACGACGTTCGTCGTGGTCGCGAGCATCGTCGTCGACATCCTCTACGCGCTGATCGATCCGCGAGTCCGGCTCGGTTAGCCGGCGCCGAGCCGCTGCACGCAGCGGCTCGGCGCCCGAATGCCTAGGAGAGCCAGACGTTCGTCACGTCGCCGACCCGCGAATACGGGTCGATGAACCAGCCGTGAACGGCCGAGGAGTGGTAGACGGCGTGCTTGTGGACGTCGATCGGGACGATCGCCGCGTCCTTCATCGCCTGCTTGTCCGCCTCGCTCCAGGCCTTGTTGGAAGCCGAAGCGCTCGAGGCGGCGAGAGCCTGGTTGATGAAGCGGTTCTCGGCGGCGCTGTTGTAGTCGCCGTAGTCGCTCGACCCCGGGCCGTAGGTCGATCCTTCGAGCAGGGGCTGAACGGTGGTGCGCCCATTGTTGCCGAACCAGTCCGGGCCCCAGTCGACGATTGCGAGATCCCAGGCACCCTGCTTGGCCTGCGAGGGCGTGACCAGGTAGTTGCCGTAGAGGTTGTTCTGCGGCACCTGACGAAGGGTGACTTTGATCCCGGCCTTCTCCAGGCTCGACTGCACGACCTGGGCGATCTGCGGATCGGGATCGACGTCGTCGTACATCAGCGTGAGCGTAAGCCCACTCCCGTAGCCGGCCTTCTGCAGGAGCTGCTTCGCCTTCGCCGAGTCGCCGTGGCTACCGGCCGACGGGTAGAGGTTGAACGGCTTGTAGCCGGCGCTTCCGGGAGTGATCACCTGGTTGAGCGGGGCGTTGAGAACGGTGCCGCCGTTGACCTGCATGATCCCGGCCTTGTCGACGGCGTACTCGATCGCCTGTCGCACAGGCAGCTTCGATGTCGCGTGGCTGCTGTTCGGGCTCTGGAAGTTGATCACCATGTACGGGTCCATCGAGCCCGCCTGGTACACGTCGAGGTTCGGGTCGCTCTTCGCCACGAGCCCCGGAAGCGACTGCGGCGGGACCTGGGTGTCCCATTCCATGTCCGCGGTGCCTGCCTGGAGTTGCTGCTGAACCGATTGGGACGTCTGCCCTTCGGTGACCTGGATCTTGTCGACCCAGGCCTTGCGCACGTGATCCGTGCTCGCCTTCCAGGCCGGATTGCGCTCGAGGACGATCTCGTTGTTGGGCTTGTACGTCGTGATCTGGTACGGCCCGTCCGCGATCGTGTGGGCGCGGAAGTCGGCCGAGTCGGGCACGTACTGGAGGTACTCGACCGGCGCGGGAGACGAGAACGGCAGGGACATGATCTCGTTGAAGTCGCTCGCCGACTGGAGCAGGTGGAACTGGACGGTCGACGGGCCAGTCGCCTTGACCCCGGCGAGCTTGTGGCCGGCGAGGAACATCTTGATCGCTGCGGCGGTCGGTTTGACGGCGAGAAACGACTTGCACCAGGCCTGCATGCCCACGATCGTCGACTCGTAGTAGCCCGGAGCGCCGGTCGGCGAGGCGGGATTGCAGAGAAGCTCGATCCCCCGGACGACGTCGGCCGCCGTCACCTGGCGCGCCGGCGACGTGTTCCACTCGACGCCGGGCTTGAGATGGTAGGTGTAGGTCTTCCCGCCGTTCGTCACGCCGCCGTTCGCGACGGTCGGAACCTTCGTCGCGATGTCCGGCACGAGGTTCGAAGGCATGCTCGTCGTGCCGGTCGCCGGATAGGTGACGAGCTGGCGAGAAAACGCGCGCTCGATCGTGTAGGTCACGCCCGAGTAGATACTCGACGTGTCGAGATGGTCGACATCACCCTGCCCGATGAGCGTCAGCGTCCCGCCCTTCTCCGGGGCTGAAGCGCCCCTGGATGCCGCGACCGCGCCGCCACCCGTCACTGCGATCGCGACGAGTCCGGCGCCCACGAGTGTCAGCGCGGACCGCCGCCAGAACGACCGATGCATAGTCGAGCTCCCTTCGTTTCGTGCGCGGCCACCGCGCTGATAACCCATCAAGTAACAGTTGGAGATTCGGCGATCGACGACATCGAACGCCGATCCTGTCTTGAAGGTATCCGGCGTGAGCCGTATTGCGCTCGACGTGCTGTTCGCCGGCCGAGCCTGGCCGGGGTACTGCTTTCGCATTCCCCGCTTCCGTGGACAGGTCGATGCACCCCAAAGGGGAGAGCTTCACTGGCTCGATCGACAGATGATCGACCCCGGTCACACGCGCAATCACCGCAGCTCCAAGCTCGGCCCTGCCTCCGACGCTTCGAGGCCGTTAGCGTCGGCGGTTCCTCGGTGTGGGCCCCGGCGGATTCGGTTTACGTGAACCCGGCGGGCCACCGCCGCCAGGCCGCCCATGCGGCCCATGCGGGCCATGCGGGCCATGCGGGCCAGACGGTCCGTGCGGTCGGCGCGGCCCAGGCGGTCCTCCGCGGCCCGGCGGACCGTGCGGTTTGTCGACGTTGATCATCGCGGTCGACGTGTTGTTCCGCGAGTTCGGGTCGCTCTGATTCGCGGTGACCGACGCCGTATTGGCGATCCGTCCAGTCGCGGTGGCCTTCACGGTGATCGTGACGGTGACTGTGCTGCCCTTCGCGATCGTGCCGAGAGCGCAGGTGACCGTTCCCGCCGAGTACGTGCAGCCCGGGGACGCTGTGACGAAGCTCTCGCCGCCCGGTAGAACGTCGGTCACGGTCACGTGCGTCGCCGTGCCCGGCCCGGCGTTCCTGACGGACACGGTGTAGGTGACTCGGCCGTTCAGCGGGACCATGCCGGGCGGAGCGGTCTTCGTGATCGAGAGATCGGCCGGCGTTGCTTCGGCGACGGTGGTGAAACATTCGTTGGTCGTCGAGGTGTCGGTCGAGCCGTTATAGACGCCGCCGCCGGAGTAGACGGCGCGCCAGCAGTACTTGCCGACCGTGGTCGTGCTCATCGCCGCGTCGGAGGTCGCGGTGCCCGATGCGCTCAGCGACTTCGCCGAGCCGACCTGGCCGCCGCCGGTCGTGCACTTGCCCCCGTTCGAGGTGACGGTCGACGGCTGACAGAGATAGAACGTCACCGTTCCGGCGGTCGGCGTACCGTCGCCGCCCGTCACGGTCGCAGCGTCCGTGACCGGCGTTCCGGCCGCCAGTGTCGAGCTCGTGCTCGAAGACTGGGTCGTGAGGTTCGAGGGCTGCGCCACCGTGGTGAAGCACTCGTTCCTCGGGGCCGTGTCGGTCGAGCCCGCATGGGCGACGTCACCGGAGTAGACGGCGCGCCAGCAGTACGGGCCGATCGCTGACGTGCTGGTCGTGCCGCTCGACGTCGCGCTACCGCCCACGAGGCTGACCGCGTTCCCGATCTGCGTGCCGCCGGAGCCGCAATTGCCGCGGTTCGAGCTCACGGTCGACGGTTTGCAGAGGAAGAACGTGAGCGTGCCGGTCGGCTGCGAGCCGCCGGACGGGCTGTCGACCACAGTTGCTGTGTCGGACGCGGAGGTGCCCGGCACGACGTTACCGCCCGCCGGACTCGCCTGGGTCGATGTCGAGGTCGATAGCCGAGCGGTCGTGAAGCACTCGCCCGAATGGTCGGTGCCTCCGGCCGGCAGGTAGACGGTGTCGCCCGAGTATTCGGCCCGCCAGCAGTAGGTCCCGACCGCGGTCGTCCCCGTCGCCGAGCTCGACGCGGCGTGGCCGCCTGCGAGCGGTATGGCCGTGCCGATCTGCGTGCCGGCGCCGCTCGGGCAGCCGCCCGGGGTTACGGCGGAGGGCCCGCAGAGGAAGAACGTCACCGTTCCGCCCGGCGTGCCCGAGCCGCCCGAGACTGTGGCGGTGTCCCTCGCGGAGGTTCCCGGAGCGATGCTGCCGCCTGTCGGGCTTGCGCTGCTCGTGACGATCGCCGTCCGCCGGGCGGTGGTGAAGCACTCCGACGTCGAGTCGGTGTGCGTCGTCGTGGCGTACACCCCGTTACCGGAGTAGACCGCCCGCCAGCAGTAGGTGCCGACCGCGGTCGTCGCCACCCCGGCGGTCGAGGTGGAGACCGACGTCGTCGTTCCGCCCGAGAGCGAGATCGCGTCTCCGACCGCTGTACCGCCGCTCGGGCAGCTGCCTGAAGTTAGGTCGGTTGGGCCGCAGAGGAAGAACGTGACCGTCCCGCCCGGCGTGCCCGAGCCGCCTGACACGGTCGCCGTGTCGGTCGCGGACGTTCCCGGAGCCACGTTTCCACCGGTCGGGGCCGAGGTCGTGGCGACCGTCGCTGGCTGCAGTGCCGTTGTGAAGCACTCGTTGGTCGAATCCATCGTCGCGGCGGCGTCGTAGAGCCCGTCGCCGCTGTAGGTCGCGCGCCAGCAGTACTCGCCGATCGCCGTCGTGCTCGTCGAAGAGTCGGAGCTCGCCTGGCCGCCGGACAGCGTCACTTCCGAACCGACCGCGGTGCCCGCGCCGCTCGGACACGAGTCAGAGACCACGGCTGAAGGGCTGCAGAGGAAGAACGAAGCCGTGCCGCCCGGGGTTGGGCCGCCCGCGATCCCGCTCACCGTCGCGCTGTCGGAGACCGAGGATCCCGGCACGACGTTCATGGTGTGCGGGCTCGCCGTCGTTCCGATGGTCGCGGTCTGTCTGCTCGGCGTGAAGCACTCGGTCGTTGCGTTTGTGTCGGTCGATCCGAAATAGAACGAGTCGCCCGAGTAGACCGTGCGCCAGCAGTACATTCCTGTCTGCGTGAGCGTTGCCGTGGCCGAGCTCGCCGTGCCGTCCGCCTCGAGGGGGACGTCCCCGCCGACGTGGGAGCCGGAGCCGGCCGGGCAGCCGTCGGTCGTGACCTGAGCGGCGGTGCAGAGGAAGAAATCGACGGTACCGGTCGGCACCGGCCCACCGCCGGTCGCGGTGAACGTGTCGGAGGCGGTCGTCGTGGTCGAGCTCGCCTGTGTCGTCACCGACACCAACTGCTTGCCGAGCGTGAAGCACTCGGCGGTCGTGTCGGTCTCCTTGCCCGCGTTGTAGATCGTGTCACCCGAGTACTCGGCGCGCCAGCAGAAGGTGCCGAGCATCGTCAGGCCGCTCGCGGCGTCGGAGGTCGTCTTGCCGTCCGTGCCAAGCGTGTTCGCCATCCCGACCTGGGATCCGCTACCGCTCGGGCAGCCGGTCGCGTCCGTCTGGGTCGGGTTGCAAAGGAAGAACGTCACCGTCCCCGACGGCGTCCCCGCGTCGCCGCTGACCGTGACCGAGTCGGTCGGCGAGAGCGAGGCGGCCGAAGACTCGGTCGCGATCGTGGGCGTCCGCGTCACGGTCGTGAAGCACTCGTCGCTCGTGTTGGGCCCGGACGCCGAGCCGTAGATCGCGTCGCCGGAGTAGTCGGCGCGCCAGCAGTACGTCCCGATTGCTGTCGTCGCGGTCGTAGCGTCGGAGATCGCGGCACCACCGGCGAGCGTCTTCGGACCGCCGACGAGCGTCCCGCCCGTATGGCAATCCCCGCCGTTCGACGCGACCGTTGCCGGGTCACAGAGGTGGAACGTGACGGTTCCCGTCGGAACGAGGCTGACGCCGGAGACCATGGCTGTGTCGCTCGCCGTCGTGCCCGGTACGACGCCGCCCCCGGTCGGGTCGGACGTCGTTGCGACAGTCGCCGTCTGGGCGGCGGTCGTGAAGCACTCGCTCGTCGAGTTCGTGTGCATGAGCGGCGCGTAGGCGGTGTCGCCCGAGTACTCGGCCCGCCAGCAGTACGTCCCGACGGCGCCTGTCGCGGTGGTGGCGCTCGAGCTCGCGTCGCCGTTCGCGTCGAGCAGAACCGCGTTACCGATCTTCGTCCCGCCCGCGGCGCAGTCGTTGTCCAGGTTGCTGCCGACCGTGGTCGGATTGCAGAGGAAGAACGTGACCGTCCCGCCCGGCGTCCCGCCGCTGCCGCTGACGGTCGCCGTGTCGGTCACCGACTCGCCTGGGATGCCTGTGCCTTGAGCGGCCGTCGTACTCACGGTCGGAGTCAGCGCGGTCACGGTGACGGCCTCGTTCGGGTCGGTGCACGCCCCTGCGGGGATCGCCGCGTTGTTGGCGTCACCGCTGTAGCTCGCGACCCAGACGTAGCTACCGGCCGCCGTGACGGGCACCATCGGCGTCGAATAGTCACCGTTGCCGTTCACCGTCAGGCTCTCGGTGGCAGCCAGCGTGGTGCCGTTGCAGACGGCCGGGTTGGGCCCGTACAGGTTGTCGGTGATCGTCGCGGTCGGGAAGTAACCGCCCGAGAGGGTGGCCTTGTCGCTGACCGAACCGCCAGCCGGCACGTTCGCCGAGGCGTTCGTCGTCAGCGTCGCGGTGATCGGCGAGGACGGCGCCGACCAGGTGACGACCACTTCTCCGTTGCCGCCGTTGACCGTGCCGCTATTTACGCCGGCCGTCAGCGTGCCGCCGGTCGCCGAAGCCGCGATGAAGCCGCTGCCACCGCCACCGCCGGCACCCGAGCCGCCGCCGCCGCCGCCTGCCTGGAGCGTGCCGCCGCCGCTCGAGCCGCCGCCGCCGTACCAGCCGCCACCGCCGCCACCACCAGAGCCGCCGCCCCCGTTCGAGGACGGCGTGCTGTTGCCGGCCCCGCCGGCCCCGCCGGCACCGGAGACGCCGTTCGTGCCGTTGTTCCACGTGAACGGGTTTTGACTGCCCACGCCGCCGGACGACTGCGTCCCACCGCCGCCTCCGCTCGCGAAGAAGCCGTGTCCGTTCATCGGGTTGGCCTGGCCGTCGGCGCCGACCGTGCCGCCACCGTTCCCGCCGGGCTTGCCCGTGAAGCCTCCCGCGAGTCCGCCTGGTGCGGCGCCGCCACCGCCGCCGCCCGCAACGATCACCCGGTCGTAGAGCGGGAGGTCGAGGGTGCCGCCGTCGGTTCCTGCCTGGCGGACGTCGGAGGATCCGCCGCCGCCGCCGCCGGCGTCGCAGCAGGGCGACGTGGGGCCGCCGGCGCCGCCGCCGGCATCGCCCGGGCCGCCGGGGTTGCCGCCGTTCGACCCGCCGAAGCCGCCGGCGCCCGTGCCGGTGCCGGTGCCGTTTGTGCCCGCGCCGGCGACGTCGATCTCCAGACGGCTGCCCGGGGTGATCGAGAGCGCTGCGACAGCCTGGCCGCCGGCCCCGCCGGTCACCCCGCCGAAGGCACCTCCGCCCTCAGCTCCGACGACGGTGAAGGTCGCGTTGTCGACGCCGGGCGGGGGGTCGAAGCTGTCCGAGCCGACCTTCGTGTACGTGCAGGACGTCATCGCTGCGTCCAGGACGCCGGCCGCGCCGCACACGCTCGCCGAAGGAGTGATCGTCGAAGCGACGATCGTCGTTTGTTCGGTAGCCGCTGAGCAGGGCCCGGTCGCACCGGTGTTGTTCCCGTCGCCGGAGTAGCTCACGACCCAGCGATACGTTCCGGCCGAGGATGCGGTGAACGGCGGCGACGTGAATGTGCCGGCGGCGCTGACGCTGACCGGCGTCGTGGAGAGCGGCGACATGCACATCGTGTCGCCCGGCCCGTAGAGATTGAACGTGAGCGTTCCCGTCGGGTCGAATCCGCCGGTGAGTGTGGCCGTATCGCTGATGCTCGAACCGATCGGTGCGACGGTCGGCGAGACCTGGCTGACGAGGAACGTCGTCGCCCGGGCGACCTGGGCGGTCTCGCTTGCGGTCGAGCACGAGCTCGGGGTCGTCGGCAGCGCGTTGTTGTTCGCGTCACCGCTGTAGGTCGCGATCCACTGGTAGCTGCCGCCGTTCGTCGGCGTGTAGGTGCCCGACGTGTATGTCTTGTTGCCGCTCACGGTGACGGTCAAGGTGAACAGCGACGTCGAGCAGTTCGTGTCTCCGGGGCCGTAGACGTTGAACGTGATCGATCCCGTCGGACTGAATCCGCCTGCAAGGGTCGCGGAGTCGCTGATCGGCTGATTGACCGTCGCGCCTGCCGCGGTCGTCGAGAGAGCCGGCGTCGCTTGAACGACCGTGACCGATTCACCCGCCGCGCCGCAAGTCGCGGTCGCGCCGCTGTTGTTCGAGTCGCCTCTGTAGGAGGCAACCCATTCGTAGGTTCCGAGCTCGGTTGCAGGCACCGGGGTCGAGTTGTAGGTGCCGTTGCCCGAGACGGTCGCGCTCGACGAGGCGATCGGGGTCGTGCCGCACGTCGAGTCACCCGGGCCGTACAGGGTGAATGTGATCGACCCCGTCGGATCGAACCCCGAGGCGAGCGTGGCGGAGTCGACGATCGAGCCTCCGATCGGCACGGGCGTCGAGGCCGTCGACGAGAACATCGGCGAGGCAATACCCACCGCCGAGGTCACGGACGCCGTGTTATTCGCAGTGTCGGGATCGGGCGTCGTTGACGAGACTGTCGCGGAGTCGATGAGCGCCCCCGTGATCGCCGTGGGCTTGACCGTGATCGTGACCGTGTTCGACCCGCCGGCGGGCAGCCTGCTGTTGGCGCCGCCCATGCCGACGAGACAGGTGATCGTGGTCGTGCCCGAGCACGTCTGGCCGGATGCCGAGTCCGTGGTCGAGACCAGGGTGACGCCGGCCGGGAGCGTGTCGCTCAAGCTCACCGCGCTGGCTACGTTCACCGAGCCCTGGTTCGCCACCTTGATCGTGTAGACCAGCGTGCCACCCACCGCCGCCGGGTTCGGCGTCGCGGTGAAGTTCGTGATCGCGAGGTCGGTCGCGGCGCTGACGCTCGTGTCGAGGTTCGACGTGTTGTCGGCCGTGTTCGGATCGGACACCGCTGACGCCACCGAGAGGGCATTCGCGAGAGTCGTGGTCGAGGTCGGCGAGAGCGAGACCGAGACGGAGACCGTCGCCGAGCCACCCGATGCGATCGTCCCGAGTGGGCACGTCACCGTCCCCGAGGATTGGGAGCACGAGCCCTGGCTCGGGGTGGCCGCACTGAAGGTCGTCGCACCCGGAAGCGTGTCGAGGAGCGTCACGGCGGTCGCTGCACTCGGGCCGGCATTCGAGACCGTCTCCGAGTACGTCACTGTGCCGCCTTCGAGCGCCGGGCTCGGCGAGGCGCTCTGGGTCACAGAGAGATCAGCCGAAGCGGTCACCGCCGTCGTCGACGTGGCGACGTTGTCGGCCGTGTTCGGATCGAACTCGTTTCCCCCCGCCTCGGCGATGTTCGAGATCGTCCCTCCCACGTTTGGCGCTCGAACCGTCACCGACAACGGGATCGAGGAGCCCGAATCGAGGGCCCCGATCGGACAGGTCACGACGCTCGGGCTATTGGTGCAGCCGCTGGTCGCGGAGACGAACGTCGTGCCCGCGGGCAGATAGTCGCTCACCGAGAGCCCCGTCGACCCGTCCGGGCCGTTGTTCGTCACCTTCAGCGCGTAGGTGACGTCCGCGCCGGCGACGACGGGGTTCGGCGTCCCGGTGTCGGTCGTGACCGAGATGTCCGACGTGATCGGCGCCGGCCCCATGAAGCACAGACCGAAGGCTTCGACATCGAGGTCGTCGAGGTTCTGGCCGCCGTTCTCTGCGATCACCGTCCACGCCGAGCCTGCCGGCCCGCTTGTCACGGGGGAGCTTGCCGTCCCGCTCGAGGCGGTCCCCGGGAAGTCGCCGATCACGTGGACGCCCTGGACGCCGCTGCCCGGGCCGGTATTGCCGTTCTGGAAGCCCGTGATGTAGCTGCCGCCGCCGAGCAGCGTCGTGCCGGTCGGGCACGTCGCGGTTGCGGGCCGGGCGACGCCTCCGGCGACAGCGCCGCTTCCCTGGGCGTTGTCGTCGTCGTTGGCGGCGGTCTCGACCTCGGTCGGCACCGTCACGTCGGTCGCGCAGAGGGCGATTGCGGTCGTCGTCGCACCGCTGGCGCTGTTGCTGTTCCCCTGCACGGTCCAGGCATTGGGGCTCAGCGCACCGTTCGCGGGAACGTCGCCGGCTGCGTCGCTCGGGTAGCTGTCGAAGATCTTCGTATTGTTCGAGCCGTTGTTGAACCCGGTGTATCCGCCACCGCCGCCCACGAGGGAGCCGCCCGACGGGCAGACCGCGGTCACCGGGCCGAGCGAGCCCGCCGCGGTGGCCTGGATCTGGATCACCGTCGCGGACGTGACGCCGCTTCCGCAGATCGCGTACGACGTGACGTAGTCGGTGCCCGGCGACATACCGGAATACCCGCCCGCGGCCGTCCAGGACTGGGGTGTCGTCGCTCCCTGGGCCGACTGCGTCCCTCCCGAACTGCTCGGATAGAGGCCCAGGGTCACGTCGCCGTCGTTCGTCACCGGTGTCGTCGAGAGCGGCGGAGTGCCGCCGGACACGCCTCCGGGCTCGCCGCCGTGAGTGAGCTCCGCGCCGCCGCCCACAAGCGTCCCCGATCCGCACGTCGCCGTCGCGGTCGATGCCGAGAAGTTCGTCGTCTGGGTCTGAGCGGTGCTCGCGCTCACGACGCTGGTCGTGCCCGCGCCCGCCGGCGCCGTGAAGATCGAGGCCACCGCGACGGCGAAGTTGTTCGACGTGGCCGGATCGACCTGGTCGGCAGATACCGAAGCCGAGTTCTGGTAGGCGCCAGGGGTGTTCGAGGTCACCGCGACCTGCAGGGTGGCCGACCCGTTGACGGGAATTGCACCGAGGTTGCACGTGAGCGTCCCCGAAGCGACCGGCGAGCACGATCCCTGGCTGGGCGTTGCCACATCGAAGGTCACCCCGGCCGGAAGCGTGTCTGTCACCGCCGTATTGGTCGAACCTGTCGGTCCCGCGTTCGAAACGGTCAAGCCGTAGGCGACCGGCGAGCCCGTGGTCCCGGCCGCGCTCGACGAGGCGATCGCAAGGTCGGCCATCGGCGGCCCGCTCGCGCTGAACGAGCCGCTCGCCGAGTCGTTCGACAGCGTCGGGTCGGTTGTGGTGTTGTCGCTCGCGATGCTCGCCTGGTCGGCGAACGTCCCCGATTTCGTGGGCGAGACGACGATCGCGATGGTTCCGCTCGAAGGTGTCAGTGCCGCGCCCGCGGTGTAGACAGAGGGCGCGAGCAGATCCGATTCGAGCGCCGCGTACGTGCAGGTCACGGTGCCGGCGGACTCGGAGCACGACGCGCCCGATCCCGTGCTCGGCGTCGCGGAAACGAACGACACCCCGCTCGGGAGCTGATCGGTGACGACCACGTTGTGTGCGGTGACAGGTCCGTTGTTCGCGACGCCGAGCGTGTAGGTGTACCCCGCACCGACGCCGCCGGTCACCGGCGCAGCCGAATCGGTCACCGAGAGGTCGGCATTGGTCGAAGGCTGGGCGATCGCCGTCACGTACACCTGATTCCCACTGGCGCCGTTCCATTGGGTGAACCCGTTCGCCGTCGTGGGGAAGCTGGCGTTGGGTGGCGGTTGGTTCGGGAAGCAGCCGCTCGAGCCGGTCACGTAGACCGTTCCGTTCTGTCCAAGTGCGAGCCCGGCCGGGGTCGTCGTACCCCCGCCACAGCCGAGGAACGTCGAGTAGACGAGACCGCTGGCCGGATTGAGCTCGGTGACGAAACCGGCCTGGGTCCCGCCCGTGGAGGGGTCCGTCGCCTGGAACGCGTTCAGCGTCGGGAAGGTCGTCTGGGTCGTCTGGCCCTGGACATAGATGTCGCCGCTCGAGTCGACCGCGATGTTGTAGCCCTCGCTGAAGCTCGTGGTGCTCGTCCCGGTCAGAAACGTCGAGTAGAGGAGCGACGCTCCCTCCGGGCCGAGCTCGCTGATGAATGTGCAGCCGCCGCTACTACTGGTCGTGCAACTCGTCTGGTAGGCGCCGGCCGTGGTGGGGAACGGCGTGCCGCTCGCCGGGCCCTGGGTGTAGCCGGTGAGGTACGCGTCGCCCGAGCCGTCGATCGCAAGACCCTGCGGAACGTCCGTGTTGGAGCCGCTGAGATACGTGGCGTAGAGAAGCGAACCGAGCGAGAGGTCGAGCTTGGCGACGAACGCCGAGATCGAAGCGGCGATGAACGACGTCTGATACGCGCCGGTTGTGGCCGGCAAGCCCCCTGCGGCGATCCCCGTGAGGTAGATACCTCCGGCATCCACGGCAATGCTGCCGACTGCCGAGTTCTGGTTGTTGGTGCTGCCGATGTTTTTCCCGAAGTAGGTCGAGTCGAGGAGGGAACTGCCGGCCGGGCTGAGCTCGCTGAGCGTGTAGTCCGTCGTTCCGGCCAGGGCGGTCTGGTAGGCGCCCGCCGTTACCGGGAAGTCCGACGATGTGGTCGTGCCGAGCACGTATGCATCGCCGGAGGAGTCGAGTGCGACCCCGAGCGCGCCGTCGGAGTTCGATCCGCCGAGGTAGGTCGAGTACACGAGGCCCGTGCCGGACGCGTTCAGCTCGGTGACGAACGTGTCTCCGAGGCCGCCGCCGGTCGCACCCCCTGCGAACGTCGTCTGCGGCGCGCCCGCCGTGACCGGGAAGTTCGTCGACGTGGTGCTGCCGGTGACGTACGCGTTCCCCGACGACCCGACCGCGATCCCGTACGCGTCGTCAGACCCCGTCCCGCCGAGGTAGGTGACGTACGCGAGCGCGCTTCCGTTCGCGTTGATCTTTGCGAGGTAGGAGTCGGGAGTGCTGGAAAGCGACGTCTGGACGGCACCCGGGCTGACAGGCAGGTCAGGGGCGTTCGTCGCTCCGGTGATGTAGGCGCCGCCGTTCGAGTCGACCGCGATGCCGGTGACGATCGTCGCCTGTCCGGCGTGCGAGCTCACCGAACCGAAGAGCCCTGAGTACACGAGGTAGACGGGGTCGATCACGAGCGTGCGCGACCGGTCGTATTTTCCGAGGCTGAACCCGTAGGAGCTTCCGTTCGGCTTCGAGAACGAGCTCTTGACGATCACGCGCTTGCCGCCGACCGCCTGGTAGACGACGGGCTTCTGGTCGACGAAGCCGCCGATCGGAGTGTCGACGCTGAGCGCTCCGCCCGCGTCGAGCCTGAGCCCGCTCACGCCCTGATAGGCGAGCCGCACATCCGCCGGGTCCGCGCCTCGATGGACGATGAAGCTGTAGCCGAGGTTCCCCTTCGCGGTCGTCGAGTAGTCGACGTCGATCCCCGGCCAGACGCTCTTGTAGACGATCTTGTGGTAGGTCGGAACGTTCGTGTGCCAGTTCGGGCGCGCCCCGACCAGGTAGTTGATCCTGGTGGCGCCCTGGTCGTCGCCGACCGGCGTGACCGTGCGGCCGCCGGGGAACCTGACGCGCAGCGCCCACGATGGCGCCTTTTCCTTGGCCTTGCTCTTCGCGCTGAGCACCATCGTCATCCCGGTGGGCGTGAAGAACTCCGGAGTCGCGCCCTGGAGGTAGAAGGACGCCTTCGACGCCGCCTGGCCTTCGTTTGCGACGAAAGCCGGGGCGAGTCGCGCAGCTTCCGATTCCACGCGCGCCTTCGCTGCCTTCGAGGCTGCCGGCGCGGGGGCGATCCGCGGGGCGGGGTTCGACAGTGTCGCGACCGATCCGCCGGGCTGGACGACAAGACCCGCCGCAAGACCGAGCAGTGCGATTCCGACGACGATGCGAGCGGCGAGATCGCCGATTCTGGACCTCAGCTCCGCCGTCAGACGCCGCGAGGCAGACGGCCCCATCACGACATCGCCGTGCGGATGATGCCGACCCGTGCCGCTTTCCGGAAGCCCCTGCTTGCTCATCCCCGACCCCTCCTATGTCCCGCAGTCAGTCTTTGATGTGACTAGATGTGCCTAGATGTCGCCTATGCAACAGTCCGGAACTAGTATCACGTACACCTAAACTGCGTCAACACTACTTCGCGCAGTCTTGGGGTTCGCGCGAGCTAGACGGCCGGCAGGATCCGGACCGACGCGCTGTGCGCGACATGCTTGCCGGCAGCCGAAGCGCGAAGGCTGAGGCGGTAGGCGCCGGGCCTCGCAGTGCGCGGCACGGCGAGCGACAGTGTCCTCGGGGCTGCCGTGAGCTTCTTGCGCCAGACCGCGACCCTATGCCCTGACCGTGCCAGGGCGAGCGTGAAGGTCGCGGCTCTGGTCGGGGTCAACGTCACGGTGACCCTGCCTGCGACCAAGGGCTTGGCGGCAACCGAGTAACCGAAGGCCAGGGGCTCGGCAGAGGCCTTGAGCCCGGTTCCTGTTTTCAGCAGGCCGAAGATGGTCGCGTGCAGCGTGAAGATGTGGAGGTTGCCAAGGCTGTCGCGGTACCAGCCGTCGGCCAGGCCCGTCGGCAGCGTCGCGGCCGGGAGCGCCGGGATCGCCGACCAGTGGGTCCCGCCCACCGTGAAGGCCGGAGTGACGTTGCCGGCCGCGCCCGGGAACGTGATCTCGAGCGGCGCCCTGAAGCGAGTGAGCCCCTTGCTTCCGTTCTTGACGACGACCTGAACCGCCGATGTCGTGGCCGCGACGCCGTGTGATTTCGGAACGAACGGGCTCGCGATGGCGATCGTCAGGGAAGTGCCCCCTGTCGCCGCCTTCGGCCAGCCGACCGTCACGCTCTGAGACCCCGATCCGATCGTGATCGAGCCTGCCTTCCCGGAATGGAAGCTCGCGGTCCTGGATTGGGCGGCCGCCGGTGCGAGCGACCCGGTCGGGCCGCCCCCGGAGGCGGGCGTCGCCGTCGTGGTCGTCGTCGGAGTCGTGGCGGTCGTGGTCGAGCCGCCGCCGCTGCCGCCCGAGCCTCCGCCCCCAGGGGCCGTAGCGCAGAGGGCGAGCGCCTCTGTGCCGAGCGAGGTGAGGTTCTGCCCACCGTCCTCGGCGATCACCGTCCACGACCCGGCGGAGCTCGTGACCGGGCTTCCGCCGCCGTCGCTCGGGAAGTCGCCGATCACATGGACGCCCTGGCCGCCGGTACCGGCGCCGCTCGGGTTGCTGGTGATGATGCTGCCACCGTCGAGGAGGGTCGTGCCTGACGGGCAGGTGACCGTGTCCGACAGGGTCGAGCCGCCGGTGACCGCAGTGGCGGTCTGGCCCGATGCGGCAACGACGGTCGAGACCGAGCTGTCGGTTGCGCAGAAAGCCACGGCGGTGGTCGTCTCGGCAGTTGCGTCGTTGCTGTTCCCCTGGAACGTCCAGGCCGTGGGACCCGCCATGTTGTTGGACGGAATGTCGCCGGCCGCGTCGCTCGGGAAGCTGTCGTACACCTTCGTGTTGTTGCTTCCCGGGAAGGATTGGTAGCCCCCTCCGCCGCCGACCAGGGACGTGCCGGAGGGACAGACCGAGGTCACCGGGCCGAGCGAGGCTGTCGCCGTGGTCGCGGCCTCGATCACGGTCGCGGCCGGCCCCCCGCTGAGGCACATGCCGTACGCGGTCACGGTGTCGAGGCCGGGCGCCATCCCCGAGTACCCCGAGTACGCGGTCCAGTTCGCCGGCGTGGTCGCTCCGCCGGCGACGGGGCTTCCGCCCGAGTCGCTCGGGTCGAGACCGAGGGTGACGGCGCCGTCATTGGGAACCGGGGACCCGGCTCGCGTGAGCTCGTCGCCGCCACCGACCAGCGTCGAGCCGGATGGGCAGGCAACCGTCGCGCGGACGGTGCTGAAGTTCGTCGTGCTCGGCATCGGACTGCTCGCCGTCACGATCGACATCGTGTAGCTCGCGGCCCTGCCGGAAGGGATGGCCGCCAGGAGAGCCAGGCCCACAACCAGGAAGGCGCTGAAAGCAAGTGCCAGACGTCCGTTCTGCGCCGATGTAGTCATCGTCCCCCTCGCAGTGTCTCTTCTAGGCATTTCCTAAGACCATAGCTATCGCTTGACACTACCGCCGATCGTCGGCGGCGCGCCGACGGTGAGCACTGCGCCGCCGAGGCGACCCGACGCGGGCGCTGCACGAGACGGAACGGCGGCGCATCCAACGGCGGACGGCAACGACTCGCGGACGGCCCCGGCGGAGAAAACAGCACCGCGTACCGGCAAGCCGGCCCAGCAGAGACGCCGACTCGACGGATCGAACGTGAGGTCGACCTTGCGCCCTGCGACAGTCCCGTGCAACTCGTCGAGGCCGAAGGCGCGCTCGACGGCCGAGTAGAGATACGCGACTCCGAGCGGCCCCACGTCCTCGTAGGTCGGCGCCGCTGCTACGTGCCCCGCGCGCACCGCTCCGAGGCCGCGGTAATACGAGGTCGCTTCGAACGCGGCGACTGCCGGCGAGCCGACCGAGCCCGTCTCGAGCAGGGCGGCATCGACTGGCGGGACGACGGTGAGAACGCCGGCGAAGAGCTCGTTCGTCGAGCAGGCCCGCGGCGGCGACGGACGTGCGGCGCAGCCGTTCCCGTACTGCTGAGGTCGCAGGTGGACGTTGCGAAGCGCGAGGTCCTGCTCGAAGACGACTGCTGCCGGATCGTAGTCGTCGACCGTCGAGAACGACTGCGGCGCCACGATTTGCAGCAGGGCGACGGTCTTCCCCTCCACCTGCGCGCGGATGGCGGCGGCCCGGAGGGCGAGCCCGGCGATCACGGCGTTCGCCCGTCCAGTCAGGCCGAGCGGCCCCGCGAGCGCGCGGAGGACCGCCTGCCAGCTCGAGCGCGGACCGCGGGATGGGTAGTACAGCGTCGGCGCCTCCGCAGAGAGCTGGGCGCCCCAGCCCGCCCGCTTCAGCGACATCGGCGCGACGATCGCATCGGGCCGCGCGCCCGCGATCGCGTCGAGGTTGGCCGAGCCGCCCGTGCGCGCACCGAGGTTCTCTGCACTCGAGAGGTACGGCGCGAGCGCCGGAGCCCAGCTGCTCGCGGTCAGGCCCACGGCCCCGACCGGCCGGAAGCCGAGCGACACCATGACGTCGGTGCTCAGCTCGTCGTCAGTGACCAGGCGGACGGGGCTCGCGGGGAAGCCCGCCGCGCTGTGACCGCAGCCGGACAGCGCCAGCACGACCAGCAGGAGCGCGCTAGTCCTCACACAGCGCAAAGACATGGGAGTCGGTGCCGGGGGTCGGCTGCCCGCCCGCCTGCACGATGCCGGTCCACGACGCGATGCTGGTCGCATCGTCACCGACCGGCAAGCCCTTTGCGTTGCTCGGATAGCTGCCGCGGACGTGGACTCCCTGCTGCGGGACGCCGACGTCCGGGCCGCGCTTGTCGCCGTCGGCGAGGACGCCCCCGCCGAGCAGCGTCGTCCCGCGCTTACAGGTGGCGGTCAGGATCACGAACGGGTCGCTGCCGGGGCTGAGGCTCCCCGGGCCGGCCGGGTGATCGATCACGTCCTTGCGAGCGACGACCGTGTGTACCGGGACGCCGACCGAGCAGAGCGCGAAGACGGTCGTGGTGATCTCGCCGGTGCCGAAACGCAGGCCACCCGCTGCACCGACGGCCGTCCACGAGCGCGGATCCGTCCGACCGCTTGTGAACGGCGTTCCCTGCGCCGTGCTCGGGTAGCTCCCGATCGTCTTCAGGCTCGGCTCCGATGCCGGGTGGGTGGCGCCACCTCCGCCGATCAGCCATGATCCGGACGGGCAGGTGACCGTCAGCTTCTTGGTTGCCGCGACGCCGGTCGGGCCCTTTGCCGTCTTCGAGACGACGAGCGTGTTGTTCGGGCCGTTGCTCGCGCAGAGCGCGAACGCCTTGACCTCGTCTCCCGTTTCACCCGTTCCGCCGAATCCTCCGACGGCTGTCCACGAGGTCGGATCTTCGCTCCCGTTCTCGGCGAACGCCCCGCTCGGGGACGAGGGAACGTCGCCGTGCACCCGAAGACCGTTCGTCGGGAGAGCGCCGTTGTCGCGATCCTGGAGGATGCCGCCTCCGACGAGTGTCGTGCCCTTCGTACACGTCGCAGTTGTGGGCGTCTCGGACGCCGCCGCGGGATTCATTCCGGTCTGGGTCACGTGCACCTGGACGGCGAGCGGACAGGGTGCGGCCGCCGCCGAGGTGACGCTCCGGCACGGCGCCGCCTGAGCCGCACGATGCGTCCCGGCGGCCAGGACCACCGACGCGAAGGCCGCCAGGAGGGCGCAAATGCGGAGCGGTTTGCCCATCGAGGTCAGTAGTACCAGTACCAACTAATATGAGCAAGGAGATAAGTAGGCAACGGGCAGGCGAGCTTGCCCCGGCCGCCCTGCGGTCTAAGCTCGCTTGGATGCACCGGAACGAGGAGAGACTTGCGCGCGGCGAGATGGCGGTGCTCGCACTCCTCGCCGAGCGACCCGTACACGGGTGGGCGTTGAGCCGCGATGTCGCGCCGGGGTCCGAGATCGGCGAGATCTGGTCCGGCGACCGCCAGCGCGTCTACCGAGCGCTTCGCAAGCTGACGAGCCTCGGCCTGATCGAGCCCTCGCTGACGGAGCCGGGCGAGGGCGCTCACCGCACCGTCTACCGGCCGACATCAGCCGGCGCGGCGACACTCGATGCCTGGCTCGAGGAACCTGTCGGCGGCATGCGGGAGGGCGAGTCGACATTCATGCTGAAGCTCGCGTTTCTGCAGCGCTCCGGGCGCGACCCGATGCAGCTCCTGAACGCGCAGCGAGCCACCGTGATCGCGGCCATGGAGGAGATCGCTCGCCGCAGCCAGCGGCAGGCGGGATCGCGCAAGGTCCACCTCACCCTGAGACTCGAACAGGCGCGCGCGCTCCTCACCGTCATCGACGGCCTCAGCAACGAGACCGCGCGGCGAACCGCAACGCCGAGGAATCGCAGGGCGAAGAAGCTCCACGCGGCGCCGGAGCCCGGCCGTCCGACAAGCGACTTCTCCGGCGCCGAGCTCACCGGCGAGTCCGACACTGCGACGATCATCCTCCGCTTCGGCGACACGACTCGCGGCATTCACGTCGCGACCGCTCACATCGACGACCCGATCGTCGAGTCGATCGTCGACGCCGGACAGGAGACGGGCACCCGCCGTTCGTCGCACGGCTGAAGCTGACCGCTCGCGATTAGTGTCGCGCTAGCCTGATCAAGGCAAGGCTTTGCATATACATGGGTTCCGACACCGATCCACACGCCTCACGCCCGCGGCTTCCCCTCGCCGGCTGGCTCGCGCTCCTCGTCACCTTCTCGGCCGGCGTGACCGCATCGCTCGCGCTGGCACACGGAGACGGCGGGCTCGGCCTGATCACGACCAAGGGCGGGCCGAAGCCGGGCAAGCAGGCGGTCGCACTCGGAAAGGAGGCGTGCGCCGGGATGCGCAGCAGGGTCGGGAAGAAGCGGTTCACGAAGACCTTCAAGACGACTGCCGAGTGCTACGCGGTGATGGCGCAGCAGGCACAGAGCGCCGTCGCGCTTTGCAGGAAGCGCTACCCGCCCGGGAGCACGGCCGACCTCTACTGCCTTCAGCTCGAGCTCCAATCATCTCCAGTCGAGCGGGCGGTCGTCGCCGGGCTCCGGATCACGACCGGAAAGTCGGTGACGTATATCCCGGTACCGACAGCAGGCCCCGGCGCCGGGACAGGCAGCGGTACCGGGGCCGGGACAGGCGGAGGGATCCCGGGGTCGCACGGCTAGGCGCGGCAGAGGGCCGTGAGGTCGAGTCGGATCTTGGGTTCCCAGGCCAGGCACCCCACGGACTTTCCGATCCACCCCTCTCCTGCGAGCTGCGCGAGGTCGGCTCTGGCCGCGTGCTGTGGAAGTCCGTCGAGGCAGATGTCGACGCCGCCCCGCCCGAGACGGCGGCGGCACCCGTCGAAGCCGATGCCGGTCGCAAGGTCGATCTGGGCGAAGCGGACCTTGCGCGTGCCGCCGTAGTACGGGTTCCGCGCGAGCAGGATCTCACCGGGGACGTTCTCCTTCACGTAATACGGGCCGGCGCTCGGAGGGACGACGATGCCGCCAGGGGCGACCGGCGTGTCCTCCTCGACCGGGCACAGGTACGGCTCGGCGAGGAGATCGACGAGCGTCGGGTCACGCCGCATCGTCGCGACCTGAAGGGTTGTGTCGTCGACCGCACGGACGCCCGAGACCGTGCTCGCCGCGCTCTTGGCCACCGCGGCGACGCCGACGATTCTCTTCAGCTGGGGAAGGGCCGGCGAGGCCATGTCGGGGTTGGCGTCGCGAGCGAACGCGTCGGCGAAGCTGTACGCCGTGACGGGCGAGCCGTCGGCAAAACGGTACGTCGTCTTCAGCCGGATCGTGTAGGTCGTCCATTGCTTCGGGCGCTCAGCGTTTCGTCCGGCCACGGGGAGGCCCTTCGCAATCTGCGGAACGACGGCTCCCGCGGGAGTCGTCCTGTACAGCCGGTCGCAGATCGCGTTCTGCAGCATCACGGCGTCGGGGGTGCTCGCGAGCGCAGGGTCGAGGCCCGGCGCGCTCTGCTCGGCGAAGCGGAGTGTCGAGGCGGGCCCTGCTGCGAGCAGCGCGGCGGCGGCGAGGGCGGCGATCACGCGTCGAGCTCGACGATCTCGTCTGTGAAGTCGTCGAGCAGGGCGCGGTCGTGGCTGACGAAGACGATCGCGAGCTCGGAGCGGAGGCCCGAGAGCAGGTCGATCACGACCGCCTGGACGGAGCGGTCGAGCGCGGAGGTGATCTCGTCGCAGAGGAGCACCTGCGGCCGGGCTATCAGGGCGCGGGCGATCGCGACGCGCTGGCGTTGGCCGGCGCTCAGCTCGCGGGGCAGGCGGTCGAGTAGGCGGGCGGAGAGCTCGAGGCGTTCGAGTGTGCGGGCTGCCTCGTCACGGCGTCCGGCACGAGGGACGTCGTCTCGGAAGAGCACGAGCGGCCGGTTGAGCGCGGTCATCACGGTGTGGCGAGGGTTGAGGGTCGAGTCCGGGTTCTGGAACACGATCTGGATCGCCTGTCGGTCGGCGCGCGAGCGGTCGGTCGTCAGCGGGCGGCCGGCAAGCGTGATCTCCCCACCGGCAGGACGGATGAGACCTGCGATCGCGCGGAGAAGCGTCGTCTTCCCGCTGCCACTCTCGCCGGCCACGCCGAGCGCGTGTCGCGTGGCGAGGGCGAACGAGATGTCGTCGAATACGACCGCCGGCCCGTAGGCGCAGCGCAGGCCGTCGACCGAGAGGATCGGCGCCTCCTGAGCCGCCGCACGCGGAGATCGAGCCGGCCTGGCCTCGACGAGCGCCACCGTGTGGGGATGTTTCGGGTTGCCGAGGACATCCCCGGCAGACCCGTGCTCAACGATCTCGCCCTGGTACATCACGTACAGCTGATCGCAGACCGTCGCGAGGAGCGGCAGGTCGTGGCTGACGAGAAGCGTCGCAGTCTGGAGCTCGCGCGTCAGTGTCTCGACCAGTCCGACCACCCGAGCCTGCGTGACGCGGTCGAGCCCGGTCGTCGGCTCGTCGAGGAGAAGCACGTCCGGGTCGCAGGCGATCGCGAGCGCGAGCGCGACCCGCTGCTGCTCACCGCCGCTCAACTCGTGCGGGTAGCGGCGAAGAACGACCTCGGGATCGCGGAGGCCCACACGCTCGATCAGCTCGGCGGCGTCGCTACCCGGCCTTCCGTGCGCACGGAGCGCCTCGAGGAGTTGACCGCTGATCCGAAGCGCCGGGTTGAGTGCCGTCGACGCATCTTGAGGCAGGTAGGCGATCCCGGGGCCCCAGAGCTCGCGCAGCGCCCTCGGGCTGAGCCCGTGCAGCCCGCGCCCGCCAAAGAGCACCCGGCCCCCCGTCACGACCGACCCGGGGATCGGGTAGCCGGCGAGCGAGAGCGCGAGCGTCGTCTTCCCAGAGCCCGACTCGCCGGCGAGCCCCGTGATCTTGCCCGGGTCGAGCGCGAGCGAGACCGCTGCGACCGCGACCGACGGGCCGTAGGCGACCGAGAGCGAGCGCGCCTCGAGCATCAAGCGCCAGACCTCGTCATGGCGTCGACCGTAAGGTTGATCCCGATTGCGAGCAGCGCCATCAGGAGCGCCGGAACGATCACTCCGCCGAAGGGATGCGTGAAGAGCAGCTCGCGATTCTCGGAGACCATCACCGCCCAGTTCGGCGTCGGCTGCTGCACGCCGAGGCCGAGGAACGAGAGCGAGGCGATCGCGAGCACCGCGGCGGTGAGCCCGAGCGCCGCCTCGGTCAGGAACGTCGGCAGAACGCCCGGCAGGATCTCACCGAACACAATCCACCGGAGCCCCTCGCCGCGGGCCCGCGCCGCCAGCACGTAGTCGCGGGCCGCCACCGACTGTGTCGCCGGGCGCAGGACGCGCGCGAAGCGGGGGATCTCGACCAGCGCCACCGCGGCCACGACGACGCCATCGCCCCGGCCGAAGCCGGTCACGATCAGCAGCGCCAGCAGGATCCCCGGGATCGCGAGCTGGACGTCGAAGACGCGCGTTGCGACTGCATCGAGCGGCCCTCCCAGGTAGCCGGCGAGGATCCCGATGGTCGCGCCGATCGTGAGCCCGATCACGACCGCGACCAGCGGCAAGCCGATCACCGTGCCGCCGCCGGAGAGGACGCGGCTGAAGATGTCGCGGCCGAGCGTGTCGGTGCCGAGCAGGTGCGCGCTCGAGGGGCCGGCGCCGGTGTCGCCGCTCGTCGCTGTCGGATCGTGCGGCGCCAGCAGCGGGCCGACCACGACGAGGAGGAGCATCGCAATGAGGATCGAGACGCCGGCGAGCCCCCGGCCGGAGCGGAAGAGCTCGGGTCGCCGCACGCGCGGCGATGTGACAGTGGCAACGCTCACTTCGACACCCGACGGCGCGGCGTCAGCACCAGCACTGCCCCGTCGGCGAGCAGGTTGACGATCACGTAGGCAGCACCTGTGATCAGCACGATCGCCTGCACGACCGGCACGTCCCCGGCCTGGGCGGAGTCCACGAGCAGCTGCCCGAGTCCGGGGAAGCCGAAGACGTTCTCCGCGATCACCATGCCGCCGAACAGGCCGGCAAGGCGCAGCGCGAGCGAGCCGACAACGGGCGGTGCGGCGTTCGGAAGCACGTGGCGGAAGCTGATCCGCGCCGGCGAGAGGCCCCGCAGCCGCGCCGCGCGGACATAGGCCTCACCGGCGACGTCGCGTGCGTTGGCGCGGGTCAGGCGCATCGTGTGCACTGTCCCGACGAGCGCGATCGTGATCGCCGGCAACACATAGGCCGACATCGCCCCGAACGGGCTCGAGACGAGCCCGGCCTGTGCCGAGTTCGCGGGCAGCCAGTGCAGCTTCACCGCGAACACGGTGACGAGCAGCGTCCCGGCGACGAACTCGGGCACCGCCCCGAGCCCGACCGAGCCGGCCGTCAGGAACGAATCGACTCGCCCGCCCCGCAGACCGGCCAGCAACCCAAGGCCGACACCGAACACCGCCATCAGCAGCCACGCCAGCGCAATCAGCGGCAGCGAGCGCGTCAAGCGGGGACGAATCACCGACCAGACCGGCTCGTTCGTGATGTACGCCTTCCCGAAATCGCCCTGAACCACGTTCCCGAGCCAATCGAAGTACTCGACGACGATCGGCTTGCCGAGGCCGTACTCGCTGTGGAAGGCGGCGACCTGGGCCGGCGTCGCGCCCGGGCCGAGCATCCGGCTCGCGGGATCGGACGGCGCGACGGTGAGGAAGAAGACGACCGCGCTGAGCACGAGCAGCGTCACCGCCAGCTTGAGCAGCGCCGTCCCGAACGAGGCGACCCGCCTTGATACCTTCGATGTTGATAGGTAGTGCATAGGTGCAAGTCGTACTAGGCGGTAATAGTGCCAATCCGGATAGAACCCGAGCCCACCATCGATCGACGGCGCTTTCTGGCGGCCGGCGCCGGAGCCGCGCTCGCACTCGGTCTGGGCGTCCACCCGGCCGCAGCGGCGCCCAAGCTGGGCGGGGTCCTTCGCGTCGGCACGAACATGCCCTCGACCGACACGGCGGACCCGGCGACCGCGTCGAGCCAGTTCCTCGTCCCGAACCTCTACGACCCTCCACTCCGCGCCGACCCGCTCTTCAACCTCCGCCCCGCCGGCTGCAGCGAATGGAGCCCCAATAGAGCAGCCACGGTCTGGACGTTCCAGGTACGGCGCGGCGCTGTCTTCTCGAACAGCCGCCCCCTCACCTCGGCCGACTACGCCCACTCGATCAGACGGATCCTCGACCAGGCGACCCTCTCGCCATATACGACCGGGCTCTCACCGTTTCTCACGCCCTCCGGCATCCACGCGCCGGACCGGCACACGTTGCGGCTCGAGCTGACCCGCCCAAACGCGTTTCTCGACGTCCTCCTGTCGGGCCAGCAGTTCGGCGCCGTGCCTGCCGGCTGGACTCCAAAGCAGAAACCACTCGGGTCGGGCCCGTTCACACTCGAGGAGTTCCAGCCGGGTACCAACGCGGTGCTGCTCGCGAACAAGCACTACTGGCGCACCGGGCACCCCTACGTCGACGGGATTCAGATGGTCGCGCTCGCGATGGAGTCCGCGCGGCTGCAGTCGCTGCTCGGCGGCGCGATCGATGTCGCCGACGGCCTGCCGACCTCGGGACCGGCGCTCGCCGCGGCGAACGTCGCCGCGCCCGTCGTCCTCCGCGGCGGCTCCTGGGCCGGCATCCACTTCCTCGGGAACGAGGCGCCATTCACCGACACGCGAGTCATCCAGGCGATCCAGCTCTCACTCGACCGGCTCGAGCTGCTCGAGACGACCTCGTCGTTCGGCCATCACTTCGTGACGCCGGACTTCGAAGTTGTGCCGCCCGGCGATCGCTTCTACCCCGCCGGGATCGCACCAAGGAGGCACGACCCCGAGAAGGCGCAGGCGCTGCTCGCGCAGGCAGGCTTCGCCGATGGGCTCACGTTCAGCGTCTACTGCGCGAACGGCAACGTCACGAACGCGATCGCGACCACCTATCAGTCGATCGCGAAGGCCTCGAACATCACGGTGAACATCGTCCCGATGCCCGGGACCGTCTTCAACAGCACGATCCCCGGCACACAGAACATCGCCCGCAGCGGCCAACGCCAGCACGTCTCGACCGCACTCGGCAACAACTACTACACAGGTGGATCGACCAACTACACCCACTACTCGAACCCCACGTTCGACAAGCTCTACCTCAGGCTGCTCGCGACGCCCAACGACCAGGGAGCGCAGATTCAGCTCGTCACCGACATGTGCGAGCTCGTCGACTCGACATGGGCAGGAGCCGAGGCCGGCGTCTTCGACCGCGTCATCGGACGGTCGAAGCGCTTGCAGGGTCTCCACGACGTCCGTACCGTTCTGGACGACGTGTGGCTCGCATGATCGAACGGCCCCTCACCCCGGCCGGACTAGCCGAGACGCGCTTCGTGCCGTACTCGGACTCGACCGGACTGCTCAGCGACCCGGTGGCGCTGCAGAAACGCAGGGCTGCGGACGGCTACCTGTTCGTTCGTGACGTGATCCCGGCCGAGATGCGCGACCCGGTGTTCGACGCCGCCGCTGGCGTGCTGGCGCGCTGGGGCGTCGCCGAGCGCGACGGGCGTGAGCTCCGCTGGACGGGCGTCGAGCTTCCGGCCTACGACCCGCTCGATCTCTACGGGCTACCCGCGATGGAGGAGCTGTCGTACACCGACACGCTCGCTGCGATCTGCGAGGAGTTGTACGGCGAGCCGGTCTGGGTCGGGAAGAACCTGCTCTTCTTC
This sequence comes from Gaiellaceae bacterium, assembly GCA_036271235.1. Lineage (GTDB taxonomy): Bacteria > Actinomycetota > Thermoleophilia > Gaiellales > Gaiellaceae > PALSA-600. The sequence goes on along the minus strand of DATBBA010000012.1, from coordinate 47,453 downwards.
TTCGCCCTGCCCGACGACCCCGCCTATGTCACGCCGCCGCACCGCGACGCCTTCGGGCGGGCCTGGTTCGGCGACGGCGACTACTGCACCCTCTGGATGCCGCTCGCGCCGATCGCTTACGCCGACGGCGGGCTGTCACTCCAGCCGGGCACGCACCTCGAAGACATCCCGGAGCACGGGGACACGCGCAACGACGAGCTGCCGGAGTTCAAGGGCCGCAAGCAAACGGGCCGCCTGCCCCGGTCTGAGCGGCGGGCGAAGCTCGGGGCAGGCCAGGGCCCGAAGATCAACGCCGGCCACGGGCTGCGCATGACGATCCGCGACGACGAGTGGCTCGCGGGTGCCTTCGAGCCGGGCGACGCGCTCTTCTTCAGCGCCGACATGATCCACTGCGGCCTACCGTTCAAGTCGGAGACCGTCCGCCTCTCGCTCGTCGCGCGCATCTATCCCGGCAGGGGCCCAAAGCCGCACCAGATCCCGCTCGGCGAGCGGCTCCGCCAGGAGCGGAAACACCTCCTCAATACGACTTGACCGACTCGCGCGGAGCAGCGCGCCAGCCCCCGCGGCGCGAGCTCGGATCGAGGAGGAGCGTCGGCTGCCCGTCGAGCAGCACAGGCTGCGCATGCTTGTGGCCGACCGAGATCAGCTCGTCGGGCGCGAGCTCGACATCGTCTTCGCCGGATACGAACCGCTGGACACCTGCGTCCATGAATACCGCCGCCGGCTGCTCGCCTATGGCCCGGCGCAGCTCACCCAGCTCGAGGAAGCGCCCGTCCCGGCCGCTCCGCCGCAGTCCGACCGCCGCGAGCGCACCGATCACGCCGACCTTGTCGCCGGTCAGACCCTCGAGCCGGATCCCCGCCTCGCCGGCGATCTCGTGCGCCTCATCCATCGTCACCACCTCGACCTTCGCGCGCCTCCCCCACTCGACGACGGCATCACCGATCTGCGACTCCTCGGCCACGCACAAGCCGACATCGGCCCCAGGCGACGCGATCTCGGGCAGGTAGAGCCTGCCGATCTCGACCATCGTCTCGATCACCCAACCACGCTCGACCCCGCTCTCGACGACGATGCAGGCCGAGCTGTTGTGCGAGGTGTACGGAACCGCCGGATCGATGAGCAACTGGTGGCGAGTAATGCCGAGCTGGCGACCGTCGACGGCCTCGAGCAGTTCGCGCGCGAACGCCCGCGACTTCGCCCCGGTCCCCTGACCGCGCCCGTCGTCCTCGGCCCGGTCCGTGTCGTCGATCGCAACGTAATAGTTCGGCATGTCACGATTGTCCAACCCACGCCGCCCAGCGTCAAGGCAAGAGAGCGTCCAAATAGGCAAAGGCAGGGCCCCGGAACTCCGCGGACGTGCCAACGACTCCGCAACCGCGACGGCTCTTTCCGCCTTGCGAGCCATCCGCTGGCACCGGCATCGCTCCTTCGGTCTTCGTCAGCTCGTCTCCCGGTTGCCATGCATCCGGGTGTGTCCGGCTGAGCCAGGAATGTTTGAATCTGCCTTATCCGGTTGCCGCGGGGAACGCAACCTCGATCCGCAGGCCGCCCGTTCGGCGGGCGAGCGCGGTGAGAGTTGCGTTGTGCGCGGTGGCCACGGCCTTCGCAACCGACAGCCCAAGCCCGAGACCGCCCGGGCGGCGATCTGGGCCGCCATGCTGCTGGAACGGCTCGAGCAGGCGCGCCAGCTCGTCGGCCCGGATCCGCGGCCCGCTGTTCGCGACAGCGAGCAGCGCCTTCGTTCCCGATCGCCTGGTCGTGATCTCGACGAAGCCATCGGGCCTGTTGTGCCGGACCGCGTTCGCGAGCAGATTGTCGAGGAGGCGCTCGATCAGAACCGGGTCGCCGCTCGCCCGAGCCGATGCGAGCCCCGACCTGAGCTTCAACCCACGCAGATCATGGGCTGGAACGAGGGTGGCCGCGATCGACCCGAGGTCGACGGTCTCGGGGCGACGGAGGCCGTTCCGGCTCCGGGCCAGCGTCAGACATGCTTCGAGCAGTTGCTCCTGGTGCTTGCAGGCTTCGAGGACGTTCTCTGCAACGGCGCGCCATGCGACTGCGCCCGCCGCGGGATCGCCCAGCGTGACCTCGAGCAGCGCGCGCTGAGTCGCGAGGGGCGTGCGAAGCTCGTGCGCGACGTAGGCGGCGAAGGACTCATCGCACTCTTGCGGGACATGCGGCAGCAGGCCTGTCGTTCGAGGCACGGCGCTCCTTCGCTCAGGAACCATTCGGCCGGGTGTAGGGCAGGCCTGCCGGGATCAGCTTCGTGCAGGTCGTCGCCGCGCTCGTGAACTGCCGTGAGCTCTGGTCGATCGCCTGCGGGATGTCGACCCTGACGCCTCCATTCGGAAACGTCGGGTCGGGGAAGTTGGGGAAGCCATGCGTCCTCATGCAGGCGGCGGCCGCGAGGTAGTCGGTCTGATCGGCGGGGGTGATCGTCTGCTGCCCGGCGTTCTGGAACACGTAGTGGCAGGAGCTCTCCTCGATCGCCTGGATGCGGGAGGGGCTGACCCCGAGTTGCACGAGCTTCGACTTGTCGAACCCCCCGTTGCTCATCGGGTCAGGCCAGTTCGGGATCCCGTGGGCACGCATGCAGCGGGCGAAGGCAAGCGCTCCGGCCGCCGCTCCGGGCCCGTAGGTGACGGTCGTCGTGCCGGGGGTCGTGGTGGACGTCGTACCGCCAGTCGTCGTTGAGGCGACGCCGGCCGAGGGAGAGCCGCCTCCGCCACAGCCGGCGGCAAGCAGCGAGCATGCGACTACCGCAGCGAGGGACGCGAGTATGAGTGGACGGCGGCGGCGCATGAGATTCCGGTTCCCTTCGCTCGATGACAGGTACAGCTCATCACCAGAACCTGAACGTGCCGGCGCCGCGGCTGAGAGGTTGCTGAGAGCTTCCTTAGAGCTCGAACCGGAGCGTGAGGAGCGCCCCGCCACCTTCGGCGTTTTCGACCATCACCGTGCCGCCGTGGTCGTCGACCGCCTGCTTGACGATGGCGAGCCCGAGCCCCGACCCGGGCAGGGCGCGAGCCGACGCCGCCCGGTAGAAGCGATCGAACACGTGCGGGAGATCTGCCTCCGGTATGCCCGGACCGTGATCTCGTACGGTCAGCGTCCCGCCGGCGAGCTGGACCTCCACCGTGCCGCCGGGCGGGCTCCACTTGATCGCGTTGTCGAAAACGTTGTCGAGGGCACGGTCGAGCCTCGAGCTCGCCCCCACGAGCCGGTGGGCCTCGAGCCGGCTCTCGAACCGCAGCCCTGGTGCCCTGTGCTGCGCCCGCTCGACGGCTGCGGCGACGAGCTCGTCGAGCGAGAGTTCCTCGCGGGCATCGACGGACCTCCCGTCGCGGGCGGCCTGGATCAGGTCGCCGACGAGCCCCGAGAGCTCCTCGATCGAGCGGACGGCCGCGCCGAGCACGTGCTGGCGCCGTTCCACTGGCAGGTCCGGGCGGGCCAGGAGCTCGATGTTCGCGCGGTGCGCGGTCAACGGCGTGCGCAGCTCGTGGGAAGCATCGGCGATCAGTTGCTGCTGCGAGCGCTGCGACTCGTCGAGAGCCGTGAGCATCTCGTTGAAGTCCGAGGCGAGACTCGCCAGCTCATCCTGTCCGTCCACCGGGATCCGTTGGTTCAGGTCGCGCGTCGCGGTCACGTGACGCACCGTCCCGGCGAGCGAACGCACCGGGCGCAGCACCGCGTTCGCGGCCAGCAGCCCGAGTAGGGCCGCCACGACTGTCCCACCGAGGGTCAGGCCGACGAGGAGCCAGCGGACGCGCGCGATCGTGGAGTTCGCCTCGGTCAGCGGGCGAAGCGTCCGCACGAGCCCGTCACTCGAGGACGGGAGCTGCATGGTGTACAGGCGCATCGTCGCGCCGTCGAAACGAACGTCCCGGAAGTAGGGATGCGAAACCCCGGTCGCCACCAGCATGTCCTCGTCGAGGATCGACTGCGCGGCGGGCGCGAGCGTCGGCCCCTCGGAGCCTGCCTTGACCGGCGCAGCGGTCGCCGACAGCCCTCCGTTCGCCACGGCGGCGAGGTTTGGAATGACCTGGTAGAAGCCCGACGGGCCCTTGCCGAAGAAGAACCGGCTCGTCGAGTGCCACTTCGCCGCTACGTCCCCGGCGGTCTGGATCAGCGAGAAGTCGATCTGGTCGTGCAGCTTCGAGCGCACTTCGACGTAGATCACGACCGATGCGATTGCGAGCGCGGCGAACACGGCACCGCCGCCTGCCAGCGTCAAGCGTGCACGGAGGCTCACGGCTCTCGCAGGGCGCAACCAACGCCGCGCTGCGCCTCCGCTTCGGCGCCGGGCAAGCCGGCGCCTGCGCTTCTGGCCGGCTCCGGCGAGCCTACGCCGGCAGACCGTGCTCGCCTGATCCACTCCGTCACGACTCTCGCAGGACGTAGCCGACGCCGCGCTGCGCCTCCGCTTCGGCGCCGGGCAAGCCGGCGCCTGCGCTCCTGGCCGGCTCCGTCGAGCCTACGCCGGCAGACCGTGCTCGGCTGATCCACTCCGTCACGACTCTCGCAGGACGTAGCCGACGCCGCGCACGGTGTGGATCAGCCTCGGCTCGCCGCCTGCCTCCGTCTTGCGGCGGAGGTAGCTGATGTACACCTCGAGTGGATTCGACGTCGGCCCGAAGTCGTAGTTCCACACACGCTCCATGATCAACTCACGCGTCAACACCTGCCGCGGATTGCGCAGGAACAGCTCGAGCAGGGCGTACTCCGTGCGCGTCAGCTCGACCGCACGCCCGCCGCGCGAAGCCTCGCGCGTCTGACGATCGAGCGAGAGGCCTGCAAACCAGAGAGGCGCGTCCTCGCCCGCCGGACGTGTTCGCCGCAGCAGCGCCCTCACGCGGGCGAGCAGCTCGCCTAGCGCGAACGGCTTGACGAGATAGTCGTCGGCACCGAGGTCGAGACCGCGGATCGTGTCCTCCTCCGAGTCTCGCGCGGTGAGGATCAGGATCGGCGTTCTGTTGCCGGCGGCTCGGAGGCGCCGGCAGACCTCGAAGCCGTCGAGGTTCGGCATCAGCACGTCGAGCACGATCGCGTCGAACTCCGCGTGCCCCAGGCATTTCAACGCGGCAAGCCCGTCGACGGCAGTCGCGACCGTGTGACCCTCAAGCTCGAGAGCGGTCTCGACAGCCTCGCGAACGTCCTGATCGTCGTCGGCGACCAGCACGCGCCCGCCTCGAACCTCAGCCGCCTCCATCAGCCCCCGGTCTCCACGTTCACCGACGAAGCCTATGCGGCCCTGGAGGTACGTCGCAGCCGGGCCGGGTCAGGGACACGCCACCAGTCGAGCGTCCGAAGCTGAGCAGAAAGAGCGAAAAGCTGAGAGCTTCCTTAGGGCTTCGTGAGAGCTTCCTACTGCCCGTTGGTCCTCGCCCACGCGTTGTAGGCCGAGTTCGACGGCATGTACGGGGGCCGGTACTTCGCGCAGGCCAGGTTCGCGGCCTGAAAGAGCGGCGAGCCCTGGTCGATTCCAACGGTCTCGGGGTCGGGGATGCGGCCGTCTCTGCCCGGGTCCGGGAAGTTCGCGAAGCCGTGGGCGCGGACGCACTGGGCAAAACTCAAAGACAGCGCGCGGACCTCCTGGATCGCGCTCAGGGTCGGTTGGCCGCCATTCGGTAGTAGATGGTCGCAAGCCCGATGGGCGGCCTGGAACCGAGCCGCGGTGACGCCGAGCTGCTCCAGGCCGACCTTGGGGATCGAACCGCCGCTCGCAGGATCGGGAAAGCTCGACACCCCGTGGGAGCGCATGCAGCGGGAGAACGCAACTGCACCGTTCTCGAGCGCCGAGGCTGCCGAGGAGCTGTGGCCGGTCCGGGTCGTGGTGCGGCCGAGCTGCGCGACGTGGCTCCCCGGCGAGCCGCCGCATCCCGCCGCGACCAGGGCCAGCGTGGCCGTCACCGCGATCGCTGCGGCGGACGGAACGCTCACTTCGGTCCCTGTGGCTTCGGGACCGGCTTCTCGCAGGCCGTCTGGGCGGCCTGGAACGCAGGTGAGCTCGGATCGGTCCCTGCCGGAAGCGCCTGGCCCGTGGAGCCTGGATCCGGGAAGTTGGGGTACCCGTGTGCTCTCAGGCAGCGGGCGACCTCCAGGCCGAACGCGAGCTTCGCTTGCCGCACGCCCGGCGGGGCGCTGCTACCGAGGCTCGCGAGCAGGTGTCCGCAGGCGTGCTGCGCCACAAGCGTCGTCTCCTTCGAGACACCGAGAGCCTGCTCGCTCAGCGCGGCGTAGGTCCCGTGTCCGTCGGGATCGGGGAAGTTCGGAACGCCGTGCGCCCGCATGCACCGTGAGAACGCAAGCGCCGCTTCCTCGTGGGTCGACGGGGCAGGCGAAACGGACGTTGTCGTTCCCGCGGTCGTCGTCCGGCCCACAGCTGCCACTCGAGGGCCAGGCGAGCCGCCGCAGGCCGACACGAGCAGCGACAGGCACGCGAGCCCGAGCAGCGAGAGGCCGACCTTCACGGCGCCAGGTCCGACTTGCAGGCCTTGAAAGCGGCCGCGAACTTCGGGCTGTCGATCTCGACACCCGTGCCCGGCCCGATTGCGAGGCGCCCGTGGCTGTCGGGGTCCGGCATGTTCGAGACGCCGTGGGTGCGCATGCAGCGGGCGTAGACGAGCATCGCGCTCCGATACGCCTGCACCTGGGCCTGCGTCGGCCCGCCGCGGTTCGGGACGAAGTGGATGCAGGCCTTCTGGGCCGCATCGAACACGGAACTGCTGACCCCGAGCTGGCCGAGCGTTTTCTTCGGCAGCAGTCCGTTGCTGGCCGGGTCCGGATAGGCCGGCACACCATGGGAGCGCATGCACCGTGAGAACGCCACGGCTCCGGATTGCGCCGACGCGGCCGGCGGGCTCTGCACGGTGGTCGACCCGAGTTGAGCCACCGGACTGCCGGGCGAGCTGCCGCATGCCGCCGCAAGCAGGATCAAGCCGACCGAGGCTGCGGTCAACCCAGGCTTAGCTTGCATGCGGCGGCTGCGCGAACTGTTGCGGGCGATCGAAGGTCGATCGAGTCGGGGATCGCCAACCAGACGAATCCGTTGCTCGTGACGGAGCCGAACCCGGCCCGGTTGGACGGAGGACTAACGGTCGGATCGGGGAACTGCGAGACGCCATGCGCTCGCATGCATTGCGAGGTGCGGAGCATGCGCGCGAGCTCCTGGTGTTCCACCGTGCCGCTCGGCCGGCCTCCCGGCAGGAGGGAGCTACACGTGCGCGTCGCGGAGAGATAGAGCGGTGACAGCGGGTTCAGCCCGGACCGGGCGCCCGAAACCTGGATTCCGCCACCCGCGACCTGCTTCGGGTCCGGGTAGCCGGGCACGCCGTGCGCGCGCATGCAGCGGGAGAAGGAGAGCATCGCGGCGAGCCTTTCCGGCGCGGTCCCGCCGGTGGTGCCGAATCCCGGCGCAGCGAGCGCCAGGCCGACGAGCGCGGCGACCGTCGGAGCGAGGAGGAGCGCCCTCGACCTGCGCCCGCGGCGGCGATCGGAAACCAGGTTCACGGGCTCATGGTCGCCAGCCCCGATAACAGCCACACGAGCCGATCATGAAAACTCGATGAAAGCGCTTCCGCGGTGGCTCGGCGGTGGCGGGTATGGGCGACACTGGGTCGCGTGAGCGGTGACGCAGGCACGGGCGCATCGATCCTCGTCGTCGAGGACGACCAACAGATCGCGGAGCTCATGCGGGACTTCCTCGAAGCGGAGGGCTTCCGCGTACGGCTCGCCGCGAGTGGCGAGGAGGCGACCGAGCACTTCGCGCGGACCAACCCGGAGCTCGTGCTGCTGGACGTGATGCTCCCCGACGAGTCGGGCTTCGAGATCTGCCGCCGACTGCGACGCGACTCGACGGTACCGGTGCTCTTTCTGAGCGCGCGCGACAGCGACGCGGACAAGATCCGGGGACTCGGTCTCGGCGGCGACGACTACATCGTCAAGTCGGCCACCCCGGCCGAGGTGGTTGCCCGCGTCAAGGCTGTCCTGCGCCGGTCGGCACCGCCCGGCGGTCTGCAGAGGCTCCGCTTCGGCGAGCTCGAGGTCGACCTGGCAGCCCACGAAGTCAGCTGCGAGGGGCGGAACGTGGAGCTGACCGCACGCGAGTTCGCCCTGTTGCGCGTGCTCGTCGAGCATCCACGGCAGGTGTTCAGCCGTGACCAGCTGTTCGAGCTCGTCTGGGGCTCGTTCGGCGACCGGAGCACGGTGGCGGTCTACATCGGCCGGCTACGGCAGAAGCTCGAGCCCGACCCGGCGAGGCCGCGTCACATCGTGACCGTCTGGGGCGCCGGATACCGCCTCGACTCCGGCGTCAGATGAGCCGCCCGCCGATCCGGATCCGCACGTTCATCCTGGGGACCTTCGTCCTCTTGCTGGTGGTGCCGACGCTTGCGGCCGGGGCAGGCTGGGCGATCGAACGTCACCGCCAGCAAGCAGAAGTCCGGGCGCGCGTGAACACGGCGTTCGCCTACCTCTCGACGCATCGCAGCGAGATCCAGGAGCCGGTCGTAAGCCGTGGATTCACCCGGCTCCTCGACCGGCTCGGACTGCTCGCCCAGCTCACCCTCGCCACGACCGACCCGCCCGGGAAGGCCCAGATCTACGCGAGTCCGGCGCTGAGCCCCATCGCGCAGAAGGAACTGCTCCGCCGCGGAAAGGCCGATGCCCGCGACCGGCTGCCCGTGACGCCGCCGGCCCCGAAGAGCTCAGGCTTCACGGGCGACAGCGAGCGTCTCTACCAGGCCACGAGCTCGACGCTCGTGGGCGATCTCTACTACAGACCGTCCTCGCGCGCCACCCGAGCTCTGGTGGCGGTCGTGACCGGAGTGATCGTCCTGCTCGCCGGACTCGCGGTCGCGGTCTGGCTCGCCGGCCGCTGGATGGTCTCCCCGCTCACCAGGTTGAGCGCGGAGGTCGACAAGGTTGCGGGCGGCGACCTGGCGATCGCTCCGCCGCGCAGCCGGATCGGCGAGATCGCCAACATCGCTCAGGCAGTCGAGGGAATGACCGTCGCGCTCGGCGAGACCGCCCAACGGCAGGCCGAAGCGGATGAGGCGCGACGATTCCTCGTGACAAGCGTCGCCCACGACCTCCGCACGCCGCTCTTTGCGCTCCGCGGCCACCTCCAGGCGATCGGCTCACGGCTCGGCGACCCCGCCCAGCACCTCGAGCGGGCGAAGACGAGAGCGGACGCGCTCGAGCGGCTGATCGGCAATCTCTTCGCCTACACCCGCGACGACTATGCCCAACCGACAGTTCAGCTCGAGACCGTCCCGATCGTCGACCTCCTCGGCGAGGTCGCCGCCGGGCTCGAGCACGCAGCCCAGCTCGACGACAACACCTTCGAGCTCGACGGCGACCCCACGCTCGACGTCACCGTCGACCGCGAACGCGCCAAACGGGCACTGACGAACATCCTCGACAACGCTCTCCGCTTCAGCCCCCCGGACGCGCCAATCCACCTCATCTGGGAGGCGCACGGGGCGACCGTGGAGCTGACTGTCCGCGACCACGGCCCGGGAGTCGACCCGAACCTTCTGCCCCACATCTTCGAGCCCGGCATCCGCGGGACCCCTGCGGCCGGCAGTCCCGACGAGGGAGCCGGGCTCGGCCTCGCGATCGCGAAACGGCTCCTCGAGCAGCAGGAGGGCACCCTGACGGTTCAGAACGAACCATCGGGAGGCGCCGCGATCAGCCTCACCCTGCCACTCTCTAAACCGTCGCCACTCTCTAAACCGTCCGCAGAGCTTCCGTAGGCGAGAGCCGTGCAGCGCGGATCGCGGGAAGGAGGCCCGCGACGGCACCGATCGCGAAGGCGGCGGCGAGGCCGCCCGCCCACGCGAGGGTGGGAATGACGGTCGCCCAGTGCTTGTCGTGGGCGTAGACCGCCGTGGCGGCGATCCCGAAGGCAACCCCGGCCAGTCCTCCGAGGAGGGCCAGGAGGATTGCCTCTGCAAGGAACTGCGTGCGGATGGCCCCCTTGGTGGCTCCGAGGGCGCGACGGAGGCCGATCTCCGACCGGCGCTCGAGCACGGAGATGATCATGATGTTGGCGACGCCGACGGCGCCCACGAGCAAGCTGACGGCGCCGAGCCCGAGGAAGAGGCCATTCAGCGTCTTCTGCGTCTCGGCGCGCGCGGTCAGCACATCCGACGGCTGGCTGACATCGACCTCGTTGGGCGACTCGGGGTTCGCGGTCGCCGCAAGCACGTTGTAGACCGCCGCGGTCTGGCTCGTGACCGTGCGGACATAGATCGTGGTCGGATGCCCGTCGAGCGCCAGATATCGCTCCGCGGCAGGGAAGCCGACGAGCACGGAGTCGTCGATCTCGGGGGCAAGGGTGGCGGACGTGAGGATCCCCGTCACGTAGAACCACATGCCGCCGAGCCAGACCCGCAGGCCCGGATAGACGCGATCGATGCCAAGCAGCTGGGCCGCCTGCGCGCCGAGGACGCACACCGGTTCGGTCGCGGTGGCTGCGTTCAGGTAGGAGCCGTGGGCAACGGTCGCGCCGACGACGACGGGAAGTGTCAGCGTCGCTGCCTGAACCTGGAGCGCGTTCGTGTTCACGGACGGGATGAGCGGGCTGCGGTAGACGTCGGCGCTCGTCGAGCCGGTGTCGGCGACCTCGGTCACCGGCCCGATCCGGCCGATCATGCCGGGGGCGGCGAGTGGCAGCTCGCCGGTGCCGCCGAACAGGGTCTGGCCGGTCGAGACCGTCAGCAGGTTCGTGCCGAGCTGGTCGATCTCGGCCAGCAGGCCCGCCTGCGAGGAGGACGAGAGCCCGAGCACAGCGACGATCGCGGCGACGCCGATCGCGATCCCGAGCGCCGAGAGCCCGGCGCGTAGGCGGCGCGTTCGCAAGCCGATGCTCGCCACGTGGGCGAGGTCGCCGGGCCGCAATCGTGCCGATGCAAGGGGGGCTGAGCTCATGGCAGGCTAGAGACCAGGGGGCTGGTTGACGAGTGCGAACGCAGCCGGTGTCGCACCCTTCACGGTCGCCTTGACGACGTAACCGCCGGTCGCGTGGTTCGCGGTGAAGCCCGGAGCGACTGCGATTCCCGAGGCGTTCGTCCGGAGCCGAACCCTGTGCGAGCGTCGGTGATGTGGGCCGGCGAAGCTGCCGCCTGCGCCGCGGCTTGGCGCCGTAAACGTTACGAGCGCGCCGGGGACCGGGTTGCCATGCTTGTCGGTGACTGTCACCGCGAGCGGGATCGCGAACCGCGTTCCGACGGAGGCCGATTCGCTCGTCGCGGCCCCGGCTGTGACGACGGTCGGGGCGTCCGCACGATTCGTCAGCCGGAAGGTCGCCGCTCCGCGGCTGCCGGCGATCGTCGCCGTCGCCGTGAAACTGCCCGCGCTCGTATCTGCCTCGACCCCGGGCGAGGTCGCGGTCCCTCTGGAGTCGGTGGTCGCCGTTGCCTGGCTACTGCCCCCGGCGAAGGTCGCACCGGCCCCGGTCGAGCCGGACCCGCCCGCGCCGGACCCGCCCGCGCCACCGCCACCCGAGCCGAGCGTGAAGCTGACGGTCTGCCCCTGGAGCGGCGCCCCGCCGGCGGCGATCACCTTCACCTCGAGCGGTCGCCTGAAGCGTCCACCGACCGTGGCGGAGAGCTCGTTCGTGAGCGGTCTGATCCTTGGCGCTTTCGCAGCGAGGTTGTCGAGCGAGAACGTCACCGGATCGACCGCGCCGGCGACGGTAGCGGTTGCAGTGAACGTGCCCGCCACCGAGTTCGCGTCGAACTGCGGCGAGACCGCGACCCCGTCGGCGTTCGTGGTCGCGGTCGACTCCGCGCTGCCGCCGAGGAAGCTCGCGCCCGCGGCCAAGGTGCCCGCGCCGCCCGAGGCGCCGGAGCCGCCGCCGGAGCCGAGGGTGAAGGTCACGGTCTGGCCCTGGAGCGGCACGCCCCTCGCGCTTCTCACCTTCAGTCGGAGCCGGTGTGCATAGCGGCGGTTGACTGCCGCGGACAGCTTCGACCTGCCGACCACCTTCGCGACCGGCGGCTTGGCGGCGAGGTTGTCGAGGGAGAACGTCACCGGGTCGGTGATCCCGGAGGCTTGAGCCGCGGCGCGGAACCTGCCCGCGACGCCGTTCGCCGTGGGGAGCGGCGAGGTCGCGAGGCCGGTGCCGTCGGTGACTGCGGTCGCCTGAGTCTCGCCGCCGGCGAAGGTGGCTCCCGGCCCCTCGGGGCTCGAGCCGTTCCCGCCGCCGCCCGAGCCGAGCGTGTACGTGACGTCGACACCGGCCACGGGTGCGCCGGTCGCGTCGAGCACGCGTGCCTCGAGTGGGTGCGCATATCGGGTCGAGACGGCGGCCGACTCAGCCGTCGTGATCCGGACGACGGTCGTCGGAACACCGCTCGCCGTGTTCACGAGCGAGAAGCTGACCGAGCCGTAGTCCGACGCGGCAACGAGCTGGTATCCGCCGACGAGATGGTTGGCGGTGAACTGCGGCGCGGTCGCGGAACCGCTCGCGTCGGTGCCGACGAGCGCGGCATTCGCACCGCTGGAGGAGAAGACCCCACTCGGTCCACTCCCCGGCGCCGCGAACGTGACGGCGATCCCCGCGAGCGGAGTGGTGAGCGGGCAGCCGTTCGTGTTCGCGAGTGCCACCTGGACCGGATCGGAGAACGGCGTCCCTAGCCTCGCGCTCTGCGGCGTTCCGCTCTGGAGCGTCAGCGTGTTGGGAGCGTTGTAGGCCGGGCACGACGGCGCGTCGGCACCCGTCGCAGTCCCAGGCGGCAGGAAGCCGAGCATGGCGCACGCCGCGACGGCCGCGGCGACTTGCGGTAAGCGGCCGTGAACCGTCATCTCTTCACCTGGACGCTGTCGGCGACGATCCTGCCGTCGAGCATCTCGACCTGCCGTGGGAGCCGCGCGGCCAGATCGCGGTCGTGGGTGATCACGGCGATCGTCGCGCCGTCGGCATGCAACTGCTCGAGCAGCGCCAGGATCGCGGTGCCGGTCGCGCTGTCGAGGTTGCCGGTTGGCTCGTCGGCGAGGACGATTGCAGGCCGGCCGACGAGCGCACGCGCGATCGCGACCCGCTGCCGCTCGCCGCCCGAGAGCTGGTTCGGGCGCGCGCGAAGCCGGTCTCCGAGTCCCACCGCCGCGAGCACCTCGGCAGCCGCCTCGCGCCGTTCGTGAGCGGGCACGCCCGCATAGAGCAGGCCGTCGGAGACGTTCTCGAGGGCGGTCGCGTGCTCGGCGAGGAAGAACTGCTGGAAGACGAACCCGATCCGCGTCGCTCGCAGCGCCGCGAGCTCACGGTCGGAGAGCCCGGCGACATCGAGGCCCGTGATTCGCACCGTCCCCGCAGTGGGCCGGTCGAGGGTGCCCATCACGTGCAGCAGCGTCGACTTGCCCGACCCCGAGGGACCGACGATCGCGAGCAGCTCGCCCCGCTCCACGCGGAAGCTGACCCCGTCGAGCGCGACCACCGGCGGCTCTTCCCCGTAGGTCTTCGTCACCGCGTCCAGCTCGAGGACTGCGGCCTGCCCGCTGCCCGCTGCGGCTCCTTCGCGGCCGACGAGCGTCGCTCCCCCTGAGCCGTTCATTCGCCCGGCACCACGACGCGCATGCCGGCGGCGAGCCCCGCGCCGGTCACCTGGACCACGCCTTCCTGGTCGTCGAACAGGCCGAGGTTCACCGCGACGAGATGACGGGCGGCGCCGGCGCCGACCTCCTCGAGGGCATAGCCGCCGCCCGCCAGGGCGAGCAGCGCGTTCACGGGAACGACGAGGGCGTTCGCGACCCGCGCCGTCGTGATCGAGACGTTCACGGGCGCCTGGTCGAGGTGTCCGGTGGCCGCCGGGTGCGTCGGGGTGACGTCGACCTCGATCGTCGGGGAGCTCGAGCCCCCGCCGCCCTGATCCGCGCTCGGGGTCGTCGCGACCGTGCCGACATAGGAGATCCTGCCGGGGGTGGTCGAGTTGTCGGGGAGGGTGATCAGGACGGGATCGCCGACCTTGACGTCGGATTGCTGGGCGGCGTCGAGCGCGATCGTCACCTGGCGCGCGGTCGTCGTGATCGAAAGGGCCGGTCCGGGCTGCACCGTCTCGCCGAGCGTCGGGGTCACGGCCGTCACGCGCACCGCGCCCGGCTCGAAGACCACGGAGCCGAGGAGCAGCTGCCCCGTGTCGGCGAGCCCGTGCGCGTCCTGGAAGGCCGCGATCGCCGACGCCGTCGAGTCGCTGAACGAGTCTCCGATCGGCCCGTGCTCGTACCCGAGCGCCTCGAGGTTCGTGTTGAGCTCGGTGACGTCCTTCCCCGCCGTCATCCCGGGGACGAACGCCCGCCACGCGGCAACCGGCCCGTAGAGGAGGATCACAGGCTCGCCGCTGATCGCGTACAGGCTCCGGCCCCGCATCACGATCTTCCCGATCGCCGGCAGGGAGGTGAAGGTCGAGCTCTGGCCGTAGACGGCGCCGGAGGCCTGATCCACCGCTAGCGCTGTCTGCGCGTCGTCGAGTCCCTTCCGGGCGGACGAGACCTGGCTGTTGTCGGCCGTGACCTTGGCCGCCGCCTGGGTCACGGCCTCCTCGCCGGCGGTCACCGACTGCCCGTCGCCTGCGCACGGAGTCAAGTCCGAGCCGCCACTCGAGGAGGCGGGGCTCGCGGCGGCGTTCGCCCCGCGGCAGTCGACGGCTTGCTTCGCCTGTGCGGCAACGAGCGTCGCGCGTGCCTGATCGAGCGCCGGATTGTCGGTCGCAAGCGACGCCTGGGCGGTCTGCAGCAGGCCCTGCGCCGCGGTTGCGGCCTGTTCGGCCTGCTGCAGGTTCGAGGTCGAGGTCCCCGCCGGAACGACGATCGTGGACGTACCGGCGTAGCCGAGTGTCGCGCTCACCTGCGTCTGCTCGGACAACGACCGACGCGTCACACTCGTCACCGACGTCGCGAACGTGTTGTCGAGGGACGCGGCGTTCGAGCCGTTGCCGACGGTGAAGACCCCGCTTTCGTACGTAACGACGCCGGCCGCGACTACTGCGATGACGATGACCAGCACGGCGAGCGGACGCCGCGAGCGCCGCCTCCCGCCGGGTGGTTCGAGCTCGTGTGCCCCGCGAACCCCCGTCTCAACTTGCGTCACGGTGCTCCAGCCCAGCCCGAGGCCGCAGCGGAACGCCGGGCCACAGGCGCCCCGTCATTGCCGCTGCACCGCTCATGCACCTCAAGCAAACCAAGGGCCTCTAACGCGCCGCTGAACTCGAGGTGACAAATCGATGAAAGCGCTGCCGCGGCTCACTTTCCGCCTCCGATCGAGCCCGTGGAAGCCTCGCCCGACTTGACCCCCACGGCGCCCGGCGACCCGGAGGCCGTCCGCCCGGGCAGGAGCCCCTGGCAGGCCGTCTGGGCTGCCTGGAACTGCGGGGAGCGCGGATCGATGCCGCTGTCCGCCCCGATCGACATGGTCACGTGTCCGCCCGTCGAGAACTGCGGATCGGGGAACTTCGACAATCCGTGCGAGCGCATGCAGGCCGAGAACGCGAGCGCCTGCTGCCGCATCTGCGCTTGCTGCGCTGGGCTCGGCGTGCCGCCGTTCGGCAGGTCCTTCGCGCACGACCGCTGCGCCTGCTGGAACTGCGGCGAGCCGGGATCGAGCCCGCTGCTCGAGTTCATCGAGATCACTCCCTGGGCGTTCGGATCAGGGAAGTTCGGCACCCCGTGTGAGCGCATGCACGCTGCGAACTGCATCATGTGCGCCCCGCCCCCGGCCAGTGTGAGCTGGCCTCGGCCATTCGCACGGGGTGGCGGCAACCCCTCCGCCCCGCTCGAGGACGACCCTGCGCCGGTGGTTCCGGTGGTCGTGGTACCCGAGCCGAGGTTCGCCACCTGGGGACTCGATCCCCCGCCGCCGCAGCCTGACAGGAGCAGCACCATCGCCGCGAGGGTGGCAGCAATGAACGTCGAGGTGCGGATCCGCTTCAAGTCCGCTCGTTGACGGCTCGAGGTGAAAAAGCTCATCTCGAAGGGATAGCCGACGGCCGGTTACAGCCTGATAACGGTTGGCGTAACCGGCCTGTAACCGCGATGCGGCATGCTTGACTTCTCGGGCCCTCCGGCTGGCGCGCCCGAGAAGTCAAGCGATGCGGATACTCGTCGTCGAGGATCACAGGGAACTGGCGGCCACGATCGCGGTTGGTCTTCGCCGCGACGGGATGGCGGTCGACATCGCCTTCGACGGCCAGGAGGCGCTGGCCCACGCCGCGGGCGATTGCTACGACGTGATCGTGCTCGACCGTGACCTGCCGAAGCTGCACGGCGACGAGGTCTGCAGAACGCTCATCGCGAAGGGGAGCCGGAGTCGAGTCCTGATGCTCACCGCTGCCGACACGATCGAGCACCGCGTCGACGGCCTCGCTCTCGGCGCCGACGACTACCTCTCGAAGCCGTTCGCCTTCGCCGAGCTCGTCGCCCGCATCCGCGCGCTCGCGCGGCGAAGCCAGCCCGCCACCCCTCCCGTGCTCGTCCGCGGCGACATCCGTCTCGACACGGGCCAGCGCGTCGCGAGCAGGGCCGGACGCCACCTCGAGCTCAGCCCGAAGGAGCTCTCCGTCCTCGAGTTGCTGCTCGCCGCCGACGGGAAGTCGCTCTCGGCCGAACAGCTCCTCGAACGGGCGTGGGACGAGTACGTCCACCCGCTCTCGAACGTGGTCAAGGTCACCGTGAGCCGTCTGCGGCGGAAGCTCGGAGATCCCCCGGCGATCGAGACCGTTCCGGGCGGCTACCGGATCGTCTCGTGAGGTCCGGCCGGCTCCGCCTCCCGCCGAGGACGATCCGGCTCCGGCTGACCGCGCTCTACGGCGCGCTCTTCCTGGCCTCGGGCGCCGCCCTTCTCGTCGTGACGTATCTGCTCGTCGAGCACCAGTACACCGCAAACGGCGCCAGCCTCTTCGTGACGACCGGCAAGGCCGCCGGCGGGGCCGTCGCGATCGCCGCAGGGCAGGCCGGCACGTTTCCGCGCGCGGTGGGCCCGTTCGGCGCCAGGCTTCCAAGCCCGGCCCAGCTCAGCGTCGATGCCCACGCCAGGTCGGACGCCGCCCTGAACCAGCTCCTCGTGAACTCCGGAATCGCCCTTGCGATCATGGCGTTGATCTCGGTCTGGCTCGGCTGGATCATCGCCGGGAGAGCACTGCGGCCCTTGCGGACGATCTCGAACACGGCCCGCGACATCTCGGCGAGCAACCTCCACAGGCGGCTGGCGCACGACGGGCCCGACGACGAGATCACGCAACTCGCCGGGACGATCGACGACCTGCTCGCCCGCCTCGAAGCCGCCTTCGAGGCGCAAAAGCAGTTCGTCGCAAACGCATCCCACGAGCTTCGAACGCCCCTCACGCTCGAGCGGGCGCTCGTCGAGGTCGCGCTCGCCGATCCGGACGCGAGCGTCGACTCCCTGCGTCGGATGGGCGCACAGGTGATCGTGGCCGGCGAGCACCAGGAACGTCTGATCGAGGCGCTGCTGACGCTCTCGCGGAGCCAGCGCGGGCTCGACCACCGCGAGCAGGTCGACCTGGCCGCGATCACCGCCGAGGCCGTAACTTCGCTCGGTAAGCGCGGCCTGACGATCGTGACCGACCTCGAAGCTGCCTCGACAAACGGCGATCCTCGACTCGTGGAGCATCTCGTCGCCAATCTGCTTGCGAACGCGGTGCGGCACAACGTGCTCGACGGCCGGGTGGCCGTCCGCACAGGGACGAAGTCCGGTCGAGCCCTCCTGACGGTAGAGAACACCGGCGAGCCGATCCCGCCCGGCGAGCTCGACCGGCTCTTCCAGCCCTTTCAGCGCCTCGACGGTGGACGCGCGAGCGGCTCCGACGGCCTCGGGCTCGGCCTCTCGATCGTCCAGGCGATCGCGGTCGCACATCACGCCGCGATCGCAGCCAAGCCACGAGAAGGCGGCGGCCTGCGGATCGAGATCACCTTTCCGTCGGAGACTCCGGCGCGATCGATCGGCCCCTCCTCTCAAGCGAAAATCGCCGCGGCCGACGTAGGAACCCGCGCTTGAACCGAACCTAGTCTCCAGCTTGCCGTGTTTGTGAGCCATCGCATTTGCAGGGACTCTCGCCGCACCCCGTGCGCTTCAGCCTGTTCGTCCAAACTTTGATCCAAGGTGCGTTCAACCTCCCGGGCCGGCGAGAGTCTCCTCCTGGGGGGAGGAGTTCGTCACTTCGGGCGCAACGACGCCAGTAATGTCCGGGCCATGCGCGTCTTCGCAACTGTCGAGGAGCTCGTGGCGGCGGCAGGCGACGACCTCGGGGAGAGCTCCTGGCACACCATCACTCAGGAGCAGATCAACGGCTTCGCCGAGGCGACCGGAGACGACCAGTGGATCCACGTGGACGCGGTACGAGCCGCCGCCGGGCCGTTCGGGACGACGATCGCCCACGGCTACCTGACGCTCTCGCTCGTTCCGATGTTGATGCGGGAGGTGCAGGAGCTTCGGACCAGGTCGATGGAGATCAACTACGGCCTCGATCGCGTGCGCTTCCTCACTCCCGTTCCCGCGGGGAGCCGCGTTCGCGGCCGTGTCACCGTCGCGAACGTCACGCCGGTCGACGGCGGCGTCCAGGTCACCTACGATGTGACGATCGAACTCGAGGGCAGCGAGAAGCCGGCGGCGATCGTCAATCCGATCTACCGATACATCCGTTGAGCGGCGTTCGCTTTCGAGTCCGAGCCGCGACGGCGTTCGCCCGAGGCGGAGCAGGGAAGATGCGCGAATGACGAGCCAGGAAACGCAGCTCCCCGAGGCGGCTCCCGACGGGAAGAGCGGCACGCCCCGGCGGGCGAAACATGAGCGCCGGCGGCAAGAGATCATCGACGCGGCTGCCGAGGTCTTCCGGCGAAAAGGCTACTCGGATGCCTCGATCCAGGACATCGCGGACGAGGTCGGGCTGCTCAAGGGCAGTCTCTACCACTACATCGAGGCCAAAGAGGATCTGCTCTTCGAGGTGCTGACCGGCGTCTACGAGCTCGCCCGCCAGAACATCGACAAGGTCGCCGCGATGGACGACCTCGGCCCCGTCGAGAAGCTCCGCGCCTACATCAAGCTGCATCTCGAGTTCAACGCGACGCACACGACGAAGATCGCGACCTACTACCACGAGTTCGAGCTCGTCGGCCCTGAGCGGCGGCCGATCATCGTCGAGCAGCGCAAGCAGTTCGAGCGCTTCATCACCGACCTGATCGTCGCTGGCAAGGAAAGCGGCGAGATCGACGCACGCGTCGACCCGAAGATCGGGGCCTACCTGATCCTCGGCGCGATGAACTGGACGTACACCTGGTACCGGCCCGAAGGCCGCGTCTCCCCGGACGAACTGGGCGACCTCGCGGCCCAACTGCTCGTCGACGGAATCCTCAGCGCCAAACGCGACTGAGGCGTCAGCCGGGCTCGCCTGCGATCCAGGCCAGGATCGCCGGACGCCGCTGAACATCTGTGAGCTCGATCGTCAGCCCGTGCCGGCTTCGGAGATAGACGAACCTCCGTCCATGGGCGGTGCCGTCCAGGACGACCTCCATCCCCTCCGCCCGAAGCCGGGCTGAATCTGCCTCCACATCGTCCGACCAGTAGCCCGTGTGGTGCGGCGGCGTGCTCACGCCCGGATCCCACAGGCTTCCCGGCGCACCCTCGACGAGCTCGAGGAACGGCGGGCCCTGCCGCGAGTAGGTCAGCCGGATCTCGCCGGCGCCCGTGTCGACCATCCGGACCGCGGCCCATGTAAGCCCGAGCGAGGCTCCGAGGTCCACCTGGGCGCGCTCGAGGTCGGAGACGGCAAGACACACGTGCGAATGGATGCTCTCGATCATCCCGGCACGGTCCGGCTCGAGGGCACATGGGAAAGCCCGGCAGCCGGATCGCCCGACCGGAGCCGGGCGTACTTGCCGAGCTTCACTCTTCGACTGTCTCGTACTCGGCCGGGATCGTCAACTCGAAGATCTTGAAGTCCTCGCTCGCCGACCGGATCGTGTGCGCCATCCCGGGCCCGGGCCCGATCGACATCGCGTCGCGGTAGCCGAGCTCGACCTCGGGCTCCTCGCCGACCCGGATCAAAGCCGAGCCGCTCATCACGACGAACCAGCTCGAGGACGAGTGGTGGTGACGTGGGCTCGACGCACCCGGCGCCGCCGCCTTCACGATCCTCATCGCGAGCCGTCCCTCGCTCGGGATCGCCGAACCGAGATCGCGGTAGGCGAACTGCTGCTCCGGTCCCGTGCCCGCGACGTAGGCGCCGGGCCGCTCGAACGAGTACACCGCGCGCCGGTTCGGATCCATGCCCGCGGCCCGTTCCGGCAGCGGCTGATCGCGGCCGGTCGTCGTCTTCGTCTTCGCCGGCACGCGCAGGGCCACCATCTCCCAGTCGGGAGAGAAGTCGTACTCGCGGTGCCAGTAGATACCGGGGTAGTAGGCCGTGTCGCCGGCCGAGAGATGGGTCGGCCCGAACTCCTCGGTCTCCTGCGTCATCGTCCCCGCGAGCAGCAGGAAGCACTGCCAGTCGAGGTCGTGGAAGTGCCAGCCGTGGTCCTCGTCCTCGCTCCCGTCGCCGCAGTACCCGACGTACTGCGCGCCGATCAAGCCGTCGGTCGCCTCCGTGAGCCGCGAATCCCGGAAGGTGAGGTGCGTCCGGATCCCGCCCGTGTCGGGCCACTCGTCGCGTGGCAGGTAGGAGTAGCCGAGCTTCGGGGGATCGTCGAGCGTCCAGCCGGTCAGCCAGGGACGGGGGCTCACGCCGCCGCCTCGACAGCCGCGGCCATGCGCTCCTTGAAGAGCCAGCGACCGTCCTGCTTCACGAGCTCATCGGCGTAGGTACCGAAGCTCTTCGTCTCGGCGCCGCCGCCCTCCATCGACATGTAGATGAAGCACGAGCGCGCCCGGGCACGCAGCGGATCGCCCGAGACCGGCTCGATCACCACGTTCGTCGTGAAGTGCAGGTGCGGCGGGCGCGTCTTCGAGTCCTTCACATGCGTCCGGATCGCGTCGTGATCCCTCGTCTTCCCGCGCGAACCGGACACGCCGTCGGGGGTGAAGAGGGCGACCACGCCGTCGGCGTCGCCCTCGTCGTAGCGCTGGTTGAACTGGTACATGAGCGTCTGGATCTCGAGGAAGTCCGAGACCTCGAACGTCGCGGTTTCAGCGGCCAAAGCTGGAGCTCCTCTCTGTTCAGAACTGCGGTGGGCGCTACTGAGCAAGCGCTTGCTCACCTCATTTTCGAGTCTATGGGATCGCTCGGCTCGGTGCAACAGGGGCGGACGGGGCGCGCTCCTGCTCGCCGCGCAGCCGTAGCCAGGCGAGCCCCGCGACGGCGACCCCGACGGTGCCGGCCACGCCGAACGCGAGCTCGGTCCCTCCCACCTCCGACAGCCAGGCGGTAAGGAGACCGCCGAGCGGTGCGACACCGACGAGCACGAGCACGTACATGCTGAGAACGCGCCCGCGGAAGGCATCCGGAGTCGAGATCTGGAGGATCGTCTGGCTCGTCGCAAGCCACATCGTCGTGCAGAAGCCCGCGACGGCCAGAAGCACTGCGACCGGCGGCACCGTCCCGAGCGGTGCGATCGCAAGCATCGAGACGCTGAACCCGAAGACGCCGACGAAGAGCGACTTCCACGTCGCCTCGCGCAGGTTCGCCGTGTAGAGCGCACCGACGAGCGAGCCCCCGCCAAAGAACGCCCAGAGCACGCCGAACGCCTCGGGCCCGGCATGCAGCGTCTTCGAGGTCAGCACCGGGATCAGCACCCGGAAGTTGAAGCCGACGAGGGTCACGACGAACGCGATCAGCAGCACCATCGTGATCCGCCGGGAGCCGAGAGCGAAGCGGAGCCCCGCACGGATCGCGCCGCGGGTCTCGAGCGGCGTGTCACCACGGTCGAGCGGAAAGAGCTCTGCGGTGCGCATGAGCAGCAGGCTGATCAGGACGGCCAGATACGAGAGCGAGTTGATCGCGAAACACGCCGACACGCCCGCTGTGGCGATCAGGACCCCGCCCACCGCCGGACCGACCATCCTCCCCGTGTTGAACAGGCTCGAGTTGAGGGCGATCGCGTTCGGCAGCTCGTCGCGGCCGACCATCCGGAACGTCAGGGCGTTGCGGTTCGGCGACTCGAAGGCGAGCGCGGTCCCGCCCAGAATCGCGAGCGTGTAGATCTGCCAGAGCGGCGGATCGCCGGAGAGCGAGACGATCGCCAGCAGGAGCGCGATCACGGCCGAGACCGCCTCGGTCACGATCATGAACCGACGATTGTCGAATCGATCCGCAAGCACGCCTGCCGAGAGCCCGAGAAAGGCGAACGGGACGCTCCGGCAGACGATGAGAAGGCCGACATCGAGCGGAGAGTGTGTGAGCGAGAGGACGAGCCAGGGAAGCGCTGCGTCCTGCATCCAGGTACCGCTCACCGAGACGATCTGGCCGGTGAAGAACAGCCGGTAGTTGCGATGCTTCCGGAGGCTCGCGAACGTCCGCCACCTGCCCGGGTCGGCGGCGGCAGTCATCGGCACAGAAGCTGTTCGGAGGCGACGACCAATATCGTTAATCAGGTTAACATCTTTTGGAGCTGCCTCCGGCCGGAACCGCCTGTGTGCGCCGTTCTAACCCCGGACGCCGCCGGAGAAGCCGCGGATCAGCTGGCGCTGCGCGAGGATGTAGAACAAGAGGATCGGCACGATCGAGATCACGACCGCGGCGAAGATGTAGTTCCACTGGGTCACGAAGTCGCCGACGAAGGAGTAGAGGGCGACCGTGAAGGTCTGGTACTTGCTCCCGCTCAGGAAGACGAGCGGCACGAAGAACTCGTTCCACGTGATCACGCCGGCGAGGATCGCGACGGTGGCGGTGACCGGGCGCAGGAGCGGGAAGACGACGCGGATGTAGGTGCGCGTGAGGCTAGCTCCGTCAACCTGTGCCGCCTCCTCGTACTCGACCGGCAGCGCCCGCACGAAGCCCGTGTAGAGGAAGACGGTGAGCGGCATGAGGAGGCCGATATTGAGCAGGATCATCCCGTAGTAGCTCGGCACGAGGCTCAGGTGCCGCATCGCCACGTACACGGGTACGAGCCCGAGCTGGAACGGGATGATCACCCCGAGCAGGAAGGCGATGTAGGTCGCGGTCGAGAGCTTGCCGGGCCGCCGGGCGATCGTGTAGGACGCGAGCGAGCCGACCACGATCAGGCCGATGATGCTGCACGTCGTGATGATCAGGCTGTTGATCAGGCCGCCGATGATCGTCGTCCCGCCGGCCTTGAAATGCAGCGCCTTCGAGTAGTTCCCGAACTGCGGGTTCGTCGGGAACGAGAGCGGGTGCGCGGCGACCCCTCCCGGGGTCTTCAACGAGAGCACGACGAGGATGTAGACGGGAACCGCGAAGAGCACGGCACCCGCGAGCAGCGCCAGCTCGCGGGCGAAGGTCTTGCGCGTGTAGCGGAAGAGGCCCACGAGCTAGATCCGCGTCTCCCGGGCGCGGAGGATGAGGGTCTGGCTGATCGCGAGAACCGTGATCAGCGCCGCAAGGACGAGCGAGAACGCCGCGCCGTAACCGAACCGGCCGACCGAGAACGTCTGCACGTAGATCTGGGTCGCAAGCGTCTCGGTGGCGTGGTAGGGCCCCCCGTTCGTGAGCGCGATCACCTGGTCGAAGACGCGCAGGCCGATGATCAGCGTCAGCGTCGCGTTGACGGTGATCGCCGGCGCGAGGAGCGGCAACGTCACCCGCCGGAACCGCACCCACACCGAGGCACCGTCGACCGCCGCCGCCTCGTCGATCTCGGTCGGGATCCCCTGCAGGCCCGCGAGGTAGATCACCATCGTCAGCCCCGTGAACTGCCAGACGAGCAGGATGAGCACGCACCAGAGCGCCCAGCTCGGATCGCCGAGCCACGGCCGCTCCCACGACTTCAACCCGATCGCGCCGAGGAACCGGTTGAGCGGGCCGTAGTAGTCGAAGATGTACTGCCAGATGTAGGCCAGGGCGAGCGGGCTCATCACGACCGGGGCGAAGAAGATCGCGCGGAGGACGTTCCGCGACTTCACCGTCCGGTTGAGCCCGACTGCGAGCAGGAGGCCGATGGCGTTGACACCGACAACGAAGCAGCCGGCAAGCGTGAGCGTGTGGATCAGCGCGTTTCGAGCCGGTCCCGAGTGGAGGATCTCGCGGAAGTTGTCGAGGCCGACCCACTGCGCGTGCGCGGTGAGCCCGTTCCAGCTCGTGAACGCGTAGTACCCGCCGGCGATGTTCGGGATCAGGTGGAGCGCGACCAGGAAGAAGAGGCCCGGGAGGACGAGTACCCAGGGGACGCGGCGGGGCCCGCCGCGGGTGCGCCTCATCGCAGTGCGAGCCCCGTCTCGAGATCGAAGAAATGCAGGTGGTCGACGGCGATCACCGCGTCGACCGGATCGCCCGGAGCGACCGCCGAGGCCGCGTTGAAACGGCCGACGGCCTGGACGCGACCCGTCGCGGCGACCTGCCGCAGCGACTGCAGGCTCGCCACGTCGGTATCGGCCGCGACCTCGAGCACCTCCGAGCTGAGCACGGGTTCGGCGTGGACGTCGATGTGGACGTGGCGCTCGAACCCGAGAGCCTCGACGAGACGGACTTCGCCGTGGAGCACGGCCGATGCGGTCTGGCCCGTCTGGGGAGCGTCCGTCAGGTGCTCCGGGCGGATCCCGAGTGCGAGATCGCGGCCCTTGTAGGCCCCGAGCCCGGCGAACGACGAGGCGACGGCCGGCGGGATCGCGATCCGCTGGTCACCGAGGACGCACGCGAGCGACTCGCCCTCCTCCTCGATCCGCGCCTTGAACAGGTTCATTGCCGGCGAGCCGATGAAGGTCGCGACGAACAGGTTCACCGGCCGGTCGTAGAGCTCCTGCGGCGGCCCGTACTGCTGGAGGACACCCTTTCGCATCACCGCGATCCGGTCGCCCATCGTCATCGCCTCGACCTGGTCGTGCGTCACGTAGATCGTCGTCGCCCCCAGGTTGTGCTGGATGTCCGCGATCTCTGCCCGCATCTGCACGCGCAGCTTCGCATCGAGGTTCGAGAGCGGCTCGTCCATCAGGAAGACCTGCGGCTCGCGCACGAGCGCCCGGCCCATCGCGACGCGCTGTCGCTGCCCGCCCGAGAGCGTCTTCGGACGGCGGCGAAGCACCTCGCCGAGTCCCAGGAGCTCCGCGGTCCGCGTCACGCGCTCCTTGATCTCCTGCTTCGGAACTCCCCGGCTCTGCAGGGGAAACGCGATGTTGTCGTAGATCGTCATGTGCGGGTACAGCGCGTAGTTCTGGAAGATCATCGCGACGTCCCGCTTCCGTGGATCGAGCAGGTTGACGACCTCGTCGCCGATCCGGAGGTTGCCCTCGCTGATCTCCTCGAGCCCGGCGACCATCCGCAGCGCAGTCGTCTTCCCGCAGCCGGAGGGGCCGACGAACACCGCGAACTCGCCGTCCTCCACCTCGAGGTTGAGATCGAGAACCGCCCGCGTGCCGTCCGGGTAGACCTTGCCGATGCCCTCGAACCTGACGGACGCCATCAGCGGCGCCCGCCGGCCTGCGAGGAGGAGTTCGTGAACGGAGTCAAAGTGGTCGGCGCCGCCAAGATGGCCTTCTTACGATTCCCGCCAGGGCCGGGATGACCTTTCTCCTCCACTGCGATAGCCACGGCCCAGAGGACTGCCGTGGCTATCGCAGGGAGCCGAGACTTGTTAGTGCCCGGGAGGGGACGAGGAGTTCCAGAGCTTGTCCAGATTCGCGAGCGTCGCGCTGACCGTGGTCTGGCCGGTGATCAGGCCCTGGATCGCGGGCTCGAGACCGGTCTGGTACACGCTGTTGTCCCAGTAGGTCTCGTCGCCGACCCGGTACTGCCCCTTCTTGATCAGCGGGACGAGCGAGCCCATCGAGGACGGGACGATGCCGCGCTGCAGGTCGTACGGCGCGATCGTCTGACCGAGCGTGTTGAAGTTGCTGCTCTGGTAGACGCGTGCGGCAAAGTTGACGAACTCCCTCGCCTCTGCCGGATGCTGCGTCGCCTTGCTGACGGCGAGCATCACGCTCGCGGGCACGGCCACGACCTGTGCCGCCGGGTTGTACGCGAACGGCGGATTGAAGATCGAGTAGGGAACGTTTGCATTGATCGCCGTGATGTTGGGGATCTCGGACGACGCGATCATCATCATCGCGGCCTGCCCGTTCGCGAAGAGCGGGTAGACACCGGGCCGCGTCAGACCTGCGGCGCCGGGGCCGAAGCAGTTCGCGTTGTTCATGTCGACGAGCCGCTGAAGGGCGAGGTGCCAACCGGACGTCGCGGCGAAGGTGGTCTTGTTTGCGGTGCGCTGGGCCGTCCAGTTCGAGTTGACGCCGAACACCGTCTGCTCGTAGAGCATCCGCGAGATGATCGACCAGGTTCCCGTGTCGTTGAAGCCGGCGGCGAACGGGATCTTGCCGGCGGCGCTGATCGTCTTGCACATCCCGAGCATCTGCGCGAACGTCTTCGGGACCTTCAGGTTCAGCTGGTTGAAGATCTGGGTGTTGTAGATCACGAAGTCCGGGATGAACGCGAGCGGCCAGGCGTAGGTGCGTCCCTGGAACGACGAGAGCTGCTGCTGCTGCTTGCCGCCCATCCGCTTGTACCACTTCTGCCCGCTCAGATCGAGCAGCCGCGCCGAGGCGGCGAGCGGCCACACGGAGCCGATCTTCTGCCCGCCCGGCGTGACGTAGAGCAGGTCGGGAGCGGTTCCCGCCTGAAGCTGGGTCGGGATCAGGTTCGCGAGCGTCCCGGTCGGGAGGTAGGTCGGCTGGACCTTGACGTTCGGGTACGCGGCCTCGAAGTTGCTGATGAGCGCGTCCATCGCGATCTGGGACGTCGAGCTCATCTCCATCGTCAACGTGACGGTGTCGCTCGACTTCGCCGACGCGCCGGACATGCCAAGTGTCAGCGCGGCCATCGCCACGACGAGTGACACGGCACCGAGCTTCCTGACTCTCACATGCACGATGGGACCTCCTGACGCAGTTCTTGCTTTTGGGCAGCTAGTGAGAACCGCGCCACCATAGCGCATTCCGGGAACTCAAACAAGCGCTTGTTTGAGAAACGCCGGGACACGCCAAAACGGGCAATCCAGGCCTGCCGCCCCCTGCTCTACTCAGACGCCGCTCCGCGGGAATCAGTTGTCGAGCAGACGTAGTGCGGTCAGCGGCTGAGTCTGGAGCAGACCGCCGTCGACCGGGAGGCAGACGCCCGTGACGAACCGCGCCTCGTCGGAGGCGAGGTAGACCGCGGCCCATGCCACGTCCCACGCGTCCCCCTCGATCCCGAGCGGCGCGGCCCGGCGCCGCTGCTCGGCCCGCTCCGGCGAGAGCTCGCCCTGACGGCCCGTGAAGAGCATCCCCGGCACGATCGTGTTCGCCCGGATCCCATCTCGCCCGTAGCTCACCGCGATGTCGGCGGTGAGCCGGACGAGGCCCGCCTTCGCCGCGGCGTAGGCGGGCACGAGCCCGTCGCTCATCAGCGCCGCGACCGAGGCGATGCTGACGATCGAGCCACCGCCCGTCTCGATCATCCGCGGCAGCGCGTGCTTGCTCATCAGCATCGCACCCTCGAGATTGACCGCGAAGATGCGCTCCCAGCCGGACTGGTCGAGCTCGTGCACCCGGCCGCGCGTGCCGGAGTCCGAGGCGCTCAGCGCTGCGTTGTTCACGAGCACGTCGAGCCCGCCGTAGCGGGTAACGGTCTCCGTCACGACTCGCTCGCAGTCGGCTGCGAGCGACACGTCGCCCGCGACGACCATCGACTCTCCACCCTCGGCCTCGATCAGCGACGCGGTCTCCTCGGCCCGCTCGAGCTCGAGGTCGAGCACGCAGACCCTTGCGCCCTCCCGCGCGAACAGCACGGCCATCGCCCTGCCCGTGCCGATCATCCCCGAGGTACGCGAGCCGGCGCCGGTGACGATCGCGACCTTGCCCGCAAGCCGGCCGCCTGCGGGCACGGCTATGCCGCCCGGCGAGTGCTCATCGTGACGTCCTGCCGCCGTCGTGGGCGATCGTGATCCCGGTGAGCGGCCCGACCTCGTCGGACACGAGGTAGAGCGCCGTATGGGCGAGCTCGATCGGCTCCGCGCGACGGGTGGCGTCGGTCTCGGGCAGCGGCAGGATCGGCTCGGGCCATTCCATCCCGAACGGGCTCGGCTCGGGCGCGGGGTCGCGCCCCTTGTGGATGTTCGTTCGCACACGGCCCGGAGCGATGCAGTTGACACGGATGTTGAAGCCCGCGAGCTCGAGTGCGAGCAATCGAGTGAGGGCGATGAGCGCGCCCTTGGTCGCCGTGTACGGCGCGCGCCCGGGAACGTTCGCGATCAGGCCCGCGACCGACGAGGTGCTCAGGATCGCACCCTTCCGCTGCGCTTTCATCTGCGGAACGACGTGCTTGAGGCCGTAGAAGAAGGCGTTCAGGTTCGCATCGATCACCTCGTTCCAGAGGTCGACCGAGAACTCTTCGACGGGCGTGTAACGGCCGCGCACGATCCCGGCGTTGCTCCAGAAGATGTCGATCCGGCCATAGCTCTCGACCGTCTTTGCGACCATCGCCTCGACCTCGTCGAGCTTGCTCACGTCGGCCGCGACTCCGATCGCCTCGCCGCCCGCCTCCTGGATCGCGGCGACGGCCGACTCGACCCGCTCGGGGACGATGTCGACGACGACGACCTTCGCTCCCTCCTGCGCAAAGAGCATCGCCCCCGCCTCGCCGATCCCCGAGCCGGAGCCCGTGATGAGTGCGACCTTGCCGTCGAGCCTGTCCATGAACTCTGGCTCCGGGCGGTGCGCCGCTAGCGGTCTTCGAAGACGGGGAGGCGATTCTCGGCGAACGCGAGCAGGCCTTCGAGCGCATCCGGGCTCGTGGTCGCGTAGTCGGCGACGACCTCGCGCTCGAGCTGCAGGCCACGTGAGAGCGGCTCCTCGGCCGCGATCGTGACGAGCCGCTTCATCCGGGCGATACACTCCGGGCTGCGCGTCGTGAGCTGCTCGGCGAGCCGGAGCGTCTCGAAGTCCAGGGAGTCGTCGGGAACAGCGCGGGAGATGAGACCGATCGCCGCCGCCTCGGTCGACGACATGAGGCGGCCGGACAGCAGGATGTCTTTGGCCCGGCTGACCCCGACGGCGCGCACGAGGCGCTGACTTCCACCGGCCCCCGGAAGCTGGGCGTACTTGATGTGGAGGTCGCCGATCATCGCCGACTCGGCGGCGATTGCGAAATCGCAGGCCAGCACGAGCTCGAGGCCGCCCGCGGCACATACGCCGTTGATCATCGCCATCGACACGTACGGCCCCTGCTCGAGCCGCTCGAGCAGCCGACCGAGCTCGCCGAGGAAGTGCTCGAAGTCGTCACGGGCACGGTAGAGATCGAGGTACTTCGTCAGGTCGCCGCCGGCCGAGAACGCAGGTGCCGCGCCGGTGACGACGAAGACGCGGAGGGGCTCCGGGGCGGACTCGAGCGCATCGAGAATGCCGTGTGCCGCGAGCACCGAGTCGATGTCGAGCGGGTTTCGCACCTCCGGCCGGTTCAGCGTCATCACGGCGACCCCGGGCAGAGGCTGCGACAGGAGCACGGTCGAGGTCGATGCGTCGGTGCTTGCCATTCGGATTCGTATACTTCAGAACGCCTATTTTGTCAAACAAGCGCTTGTTTGAAAAAACGCCGCTCGAGGCAACCTTTCCCGATGGTTAGTATAGTTAACGATCGGGATGGCCGGAGCAAAGCCACCTGACCCGCTAGAGCTCGCGAACGAGCTCCGGCCTGTCTGGCTCAGGGTGGCGCGCGAGCTCAGGCGCGAAAGTCATGCGTTCGGCCTGACGGCAAGCCAGGTGACCCTGCTGGCGACGATCCGCGAGCATCCCGGCATCGGCGTGAGGAAGCTCGCAACCCTCGAGGGGGTCTCGGCGCCGAACATCTCGACCCAGGTACGGCGTCTCGAGCGGGCCGGGCTCGTGACCCGCGAGCAGCTCGCCGACGGCCGACGGGTCGGGCTCCACGTGACGCCGGAGGCCCTCGGGGTCATCCAGTCGGTCAGGTCGCGCCGCACCGCCTGGCTCGCCGAGCGGCTGCGCCGGCTCGACGGCGCCGAGCTCACGGCGATCGAGGCGACGCTCGAGCCACTCAGGCGGCTACTCGAAGACGACCCGCCCGATCCGGGCTGAGAAGCTTTCACAGAATGACGCTTCGTCGATCGGGCGCGACGGACGGTGCGAGGCCAGGACAGAGGGAGCGGGAAGAGCTTGCCTCTGTTCGCGACCGAGGATGCAGCCTTGCGCCGTCCACCGTGCCCGGGCACTCAAGGCTTCGTCGTGTGAGAGGTTGCCGAGGCCGTCAGGGGATGTTGTAGGCGGGATCTGCCTTCGAACGGCTCCCGAGTGCCCCGTACTGCGGGCCTCCGTTGAGCGCGTTCAGCGCCGGATAGTCGGGGTCGGGCTCCTCGGGCAGCATGATCACCGGGTCGATCGTCCTCCACTCGAGGATCGCGAGCCGGTTCGCGATCTTCCACACGCCGTCGCGGCGCTCGATCCGGTCGAGATGCCGGCCGCCGTACTGGTAGAGCCGGTCGATTCCGTCCTCCTCGATCACGAGATGCGCCATGAAGTAGCTCTCGCAGCGCGCGACATCGCCGTCGAGCTGGATCTGCTCGTTCATCGTGTAGTGGAGGTGCCGCTTCCAGCGCCGGTGCCGGTCGACGTAGTCCTGCGCCGGATTGACGTGGTCGTAGTAGTGCGCACCGCGTGAGTCGACCGCGTCGTCGTGGTACACCGAGCTCATCAGCTCGACGTCCGCGCGGTCGATTCCCTGGCACCAACGCACGAGCAGTTCGTGGATCTCCTGCTTGTCGAGGAGCATCTGCAACCGCGAGTCGTCCACCCTTACTCCTTTCGCTTCGGAAGAGCGCAACTAAACTGCCGGGCCTGGGATCGCTGCTCGAGAACAAGGTTGCGATCGTCACGGGCTCGAGTGCCGGAATCGGTCGCGAGATCGCGCGGCATTTCGCCGCGGAGGGAGCCCAGGTCGTCGTGACGGGCCGGGACGGCGACCGGATCGAAGGAACGGTTGCCGACATCCGGGCGGACGGCGGGCATGCCGTCGGCGTCCAGGCAGACCTCGGTTCGGCCGAAGAGGCCGATCGGCTCTTCGCCGCGGCCCACGAGGGGTTCGGACGGCTTGACGCGCTCGTCAACAACGCAGCCTGGGTGACCCCGCGAACGCATCTGCTCGAGCTCGACGAGGAGCACTGGGAGACGGCGCTGCGCACGAACCTGACGAGCGTCTATCGCTGC
This sequence comes from Gaiellaceae bacterium, assembly GCA_036271235.1. Taxonomy (GTDB): domain Bacteria; phylum Actinomycetota; class Thermoleophilia; order Gaiellales; family Gaiellaceae; genus PALSA-600. Next base: position 16,153 of record DATBBA010000012.1, on the reverse strand, counting down.
GCGACGCGCGCCGCACGGACCTTCGTCTCGCAGGGCGGCGGAGGCTCGATCGTCTCGATCTCCTCGCTCGGCGGCTCGCTGGCACATCGGATGATGGCGGCCTACGACACGAGCAAGGGCGGGCTCGAGGCGTTCACGCGCGCCGCCGCGCTCGATCTCGCGCCGTTCCGGATCCGGGTCAATGCCGTCTGCCCGGGCTGGGTACAGGACGAGCATTTCGACTCGCTCGACGAGGAGATTCGTCAGCGGCGTTCCGCGGCGGTTCCGCTCGGGCGGCTCGGGCTTCCGAGCGAGGTAGCCGCGGCGGCGGCGTTTCTGAGCTCGGAGCGCGCGTCCTACATCACCGGCCAGGTGCTCGGCGTCGACGGTGGCATCGGCGTCCAACTCCGGTCGCCCGGCGAGGACGTCCCGTTGCCGGGCTCGCTCAGCCACGTGTGAGCGGCCGCTCGTAGGAGATGTCGGAGCCGTCGCGCCGCCCGCCTGACTGGCGCAGGACGAGCTCGGTCGCGGTCTTCGAGCAGTCGCCGGTCAGCTTCCACTCCGGAACGACCTGGCGAAGCGCGATCCTCCACTCGCCGCCCCGCCGCTCGAAGCGGTCGACGTAGCGGCCGCCGCTCAGATCCATGACGTCCTCGCCCTCCTGTCGGTTCGTCGCGAGGAAATAGGTCTCGACGTGCGCCGTGTCGCCGTCGAGGTCGATCACCGTGTTCGTGACGTAGTGCTGGCAGCCGGCTCTTTTCTCCTGCCTCCCCCAGAACCAGGCAACGAACTCCGTCGGAGTACCCGTGTGGGAGTTGTGGTGGTCGACGGCGTCCTCGTGGAAGGCGGAGAGGACGAGCTCCTCGTCGAGCCGGTCGATCCCGCGTGTGCAGCGCTGGAGGCAGTCGAGGATCGCCTGCCGATCGAGCAGGGCGCGGAGGGCGGAGGGGTCGATCTCGTCCATCAGCGCTCCTGTTGCTCTTCGGCTGTGAGGAGGGCGCGCGCCTCGCCGGTGATCGGGTCGGGCCGCCAGTCGTCGTCGACCTGCACGACCGTGTGGCGGCCGGCGATCGCGACCTCGCCGTCGCGCAGCATCTGCCACGTGAAGTTGATCGACGTCCGCCCGACCCGCTCGACCGAAAGCTGGACGTCGATCTCGTCACCGAACGTGAGCGGCAGCAGGTAGTCGGTCTCGAGGTGCCTTCGCGGCAACCGGATCGACCCTTCGAGCAGTCCGAGATCCTCGTAGAGCTGCATCTCGGCGGTCTCGAGCCAGCGGAAGACCGCCGTGAAGTGGATCCGGCCGGAGGCGTCGGTGTCGATCCAGCCGACGCGGAACTTCATCCGAGCTCGCTGATCTGGAGCTCGTCGAGCCAGCGTGCGATCTCGTCGCGCTCCTCGCCGGTGACGGGCAGCCGCGGCAGGCGCGGGTACCCGCCTGGCAGACCGAGGAGCTGCAGCGCCATCTTGATCCCGCGGATGCTGCCATAGCGGTTCACGGCAAAGAGCCGGATCACCCTCGCGAAGGCCTCGTGCGCGGCGGCGTAGTCCCCGGCCTCGTAGAGATCCGTGACCGACACGCAGAGCTTCGGGGCGAGGTTGCCCTCGGAGCAGCAGTAGCCGTTGCCGCCGAGCGCCAGGATCGTGAGCGCCTGGCTCGGACCGCCGACATGGAGCTCGAGCCGCCCCGCGAAGAGGTCGACGAGCTTCGAGACGTACGGCAGTCCGGGAACCGTGCAGTTGATCCCGATCAGGTGCTCGTGACGGGCGGCCATGCGATCGAGCACGTCGAGCGGGACCGTGTAGCCGACGTTGTGGTGGGTCGAGATCACGGCCGGAACCTCGACGCTCGTCAGCACCTCGTCGAGATAGAGCTCGAGCTCTCGGGGTGTCGGCGAGACGCCGTGGCCGATGTCGAGGGAGTAGACCTGCATCGCGTCGAGCCCGGCCTGCTCGACGGCACGCCCGAAGGCGATCATCTCCTGGGCCCCGCGCGGCTCGACTCCCATCCCGCGGACGGGCACCTTGCCGGAGAGCTCCTCTCCCGCGATCCGAAGGACACGCTGCTGCTCGTCCGCGTTCAGCGAGTAGCCCTCGCCGCTGCCGCTCCCCGCGACGTAGACGCCGATCCCGGCGTCTCGAAGCCGGCCGAAATGCCCGCGAAGGCCTTCCTCGTCGAGTGCCCCCGCCTCGGTGAAGGGCGTGAGCGAGATGACGAAGGTGCTCTTGCTCACGAGGTCTTCTCGCGGCGCATCTCCCCGACGCCGCGCCGCGCTGCGATCCGCCAGCGTCCGTCGTCGCAGCGCTCGAGGGAGTCGTAGAAGCGGCCGGTCGAAAAGAGCGTCGGGGCGCCGTCGATGTTGTGGATCACGACGAAGAAGCACGCGGACTCGGCACGGTCGCCGTCGATCCCGACCCGCGGATGCGCGACGATCTGGCTCGCCTTCCCGGGCGGGACGCGGGCTTCGTGCTCGTGCATCCACTCGGTCAGTTCCGACTTGCCGGAAAGCTCGAGGTTCGGTGGCTTATCGGCGGCGCGTGTCATCGAGAACGAGCCGTTCTCGGTGAAGCAGTCGAGCACGCCCTCGACGTCTCCCTTGTAGAACGCATCGCTCCAGCGATGGAGCGTGTCGACGACGCCGCGCTCGTCGAGGAGTGCCTGCAGTTGCTCTGCGAGGTCGCTCACGAGCTCTCCTTTCGTGCCGCCAGAACGGCTTCTTGCCGGTCGAGCCGAGTCGTCTCGTAGCCGGCGGGGATGGTCATCTCGAGGATCCTGAAGTCTCGGCTCGCGGCGGTGAGCGAATGACGTAGCCCGGGCCCGAGCGAGACGGCGTCGAGACGCGCGAGCTCCATCGCCGGTTCGCCGTCGACCTCGAGCCGGGCCGTGCCGTGCAGGACGGCGAACCATGTCGAGCCGGAATGGCGATGGGGCCCGTTCCCGGCGCCGTCGTGGGTCGAGCGGACGATTCGCATCGCGATCCGCCCTTCGCTAGGGCCTGCTGCGCCGAGATCGCGCACCTCGAAGCCTTCTTCGTCGCCGACTCCGGGTTCGTAGGCCTCGGGCCGGTCGAGCGAGTAGGTCGGCGCCCGGGCGGGATCCAGCGTCGCGGCGCGGTTCGGCAGCGGGGTCTCCCGGCCGGTCGTGGTCTTCGTCACCGCGGGCACGCGCAGGGCGAGCATCTGCCAGTCGGGCGAGAAGGCCCACTCGCGATGCCAGCAGAACCCGGGATAGCACGTTGCGTCGCCGGCAGAGACGGCGAGCGTTCCGAACTCGTCGGTCGCGCGCAGCATCGAGCCGGCGAGCAGGATCGAGAACTGCCAGTCGAGATCGTGGACGTGCCAGCCGTGGTCCTCCTGCTCCGTATCCCCGGACCCGACGTATCTCACGTACTGGCAGCCGATCAGCCCGTCCGTGGCCTCGGCGAGCCCCGAATCACGGAACTCGAGGTGGCCGCGGATCCCTCCGGCCGAGCCCCACGAAGCTGCCGGCACGTAGGCGAACTCGAGGACGGGCGGTGGAGTGTCGGCGGCCCATGCGGTCAGCCACGGGAAGCCGGGCATCAGAAGACGCAGAGCGGATTGATGGGGCAGCCGGTGCCGCCGGCGAACCGGAGCGGCGCCTGCGTGTAGAGGAACTCGCTGCGCCCCTCGGCCGCAGCGGCCTCCGCCACGGCCTCCATGTCGACGGTGTCGACGAGGACGAGGCCCATGAAGACAAGTGCCGCGATGTGCCAGGTGAGGCCGATCGACGGGTAGGCGCTCGGGAGCTTCTCCGGGCAGTCGCTGCCGAAGAGCGCCACCTCCCTCTCGTGGAGCCAGAGCGGACAGTCGGGTCCGAGCCCCGTCCGCAGCGAGACGTCCTCCGGGCCCGTCCGGGCCTCGCGAAGGCCGAGGCCGATGCGAACGAGCACGGCGTCCCCGGACTCCACGCGGGTACCGGCGAGATCCTCTGCCGCCTGGAGGTCGGCCGCGGTGACGGTGTCGGAAGGATCGAGCCAGTCGACGCCCCGCGCCCGCGCCACATCCAGCAGGACGCCTCGCGTGACGAGCCCGTTGCGCTGCACGTAGACCGAGCCGAACGCCAACCCCTGCGCGCGGACGACCTCGGCGACGTCACGGCCGTTGTAGACCTTGTCCTCGTAGAAGTGATGGGTGAGCGCATCCACGTGGGTCTGGTGGAGGCCGTGGTTGTAGAGCAGCATCTCGTCCGCCGCGCCGTGGGGATGCGCGCCGCGATAGATCATCCGATGCCGCAGCGGCCCCGAGTTCTTGGCCGAGTGCACCGGCGAGAGGTCGTGCGAGGCCGAGACGACACGCCCGCTGCGGACGAGCGCCGCCGCCGCCACCACTTTCTCGGGCGTGATGTAGTTCAGCGTCCCGAGCTCGTCGTCGGCGCCCCAGCGACCCCAGTTCGAAACCTTCTGGAAGCTCTCGAGAACCTCAGCCTCGCTCAGCACCGCCCCGCTCACCGAACCGCCGTGGAGAAACGTGTGAGGATGCGGCCTCTGGCTCTGTGGGCGGGCATCGACCGGTTATATAACTTCGGGCCGCGCCGTTTGTCAAACAAGCGCTTGTTTGACATCATCCGCGACTGAGATGGCCTTTTCGACGGGAGACTCCAAGGAGACGGCCGCCGCCGCGCTGGTCCCGGCCCCGAGATCGCGCCAGAACGGCAAGCGGCGGCAGGAGATCGTCGATGCGGCCGCCGAGGTCTTCCGGCGCAAGGGCTACTCGGACGCCTCGATCCAGGACATCGCCGACGAGGTCGGGATCCTCGGCGGCAGCCTCTACCACCACATCGACGCGAAGGAGGATCTCCTCTACGAGGTGCTCGCGAGCGTCTACGAGCTCGCCCAGCGGGACATCGACCGCGTCCGCGCTCTCGAAGGCCTCGGACCGGTCGAGAAGCTCCGGCTCTACATCAGGGAGCACGTGGTCTTCAACGCGACGCACACGACGAAGATCGCGACCTACTACCACGATTTCGAGCTGCTCGGGCCCGAGCGAAAGCCCCTGATCGCCGAGCAACGGCGGCGGTTCGAGAGCTTCATCACGGAGCTGATCCTCGCCGCGCAGGACGCGGGCCAGATCGACCGCGGCATCGACGCCAAGATGAGCACCTACCTGATCCTCGGCGCGATGAACTGGATCTACACCTGGTACCGGGTCGACGGCAAGTTCTCTCCCGAGGAACTCGGCGACCTTGCCGTGATGATGCTCGTCGACGGCATGCTCGAGCGAAGCGCATGAGCGCCGCAGCCGGGCTCCGCGACACGGTGACGAGCGAGGAACGGCGTCGTCTGTACGAGGCAGAGGGCTTCTGGGACGAGACGTCGCTGCCGATGCGGGTGAGGTCGCTCGCAGAGCGGCGCGGAGGCGACCCGGCGGTGGTCGACCTCGCCGGCGCCCGCTCGACGAGCTACGAGGCACTCGAACGCGACTCGAACCGCGTGGCCCGGTTCCTCCTCCAGGCTGGCGTCCAGGCCGGCGACGTGGTGGGAGTCCAGCTTCCGAACTGGTACGAGACCGTCGCCGTCGACCTCGGCGTGTTGAAGGCCGGCGCGATCGTCAACCCGATGCTGACCCTCTATCGGGCAAAGGAGCTCCGGCAGATGCTCTCGGCCGGGAGCGCAAAGGTTCTCTTCACGCCTCGCAGCTACCGAGGTTTCGACCACGTCGCGCTCGTCGAGGAGATCCGGCCGGATCTGCCGTCGCTCCTCGAGCACGTCGCGATCGAGGAGCCGGAACCGGGATCGACCGGGTTCCTCGACTTGCTGGCCGCCTACGACGACGGCGAGCTTCCGAAGCCGCGCCAGGCCTCGGCGGTCTCGGAGCTCATCTTCACGTCGGGAACCGAAGCGGAGCCGAAGGCGATCATGCACACCGAGCAGACGACGAACTACATGGCGCGTGCGACGTGGGATGCACTCGGGCTCGGCGAACACGACGTCGTCTGGATGCCCTCGCCGATCGGTCATTCGACCGGGCTGAACTTCGGGGTGCGCGTGGCGCTCTACCACGGCCTGCTGCTGGTACTCCAGGACCGGTGGTCGAAGTCCGACGCCGCGCGTCTCGTCGAGGAGTGGCGGTGTTCCTACACCCTCGCGGCGACGACGTTCCTCAGCGATCTCGTCGATGAGGCCGCGAGCTGCGGGCGTGACCTCTCCTCGATGCGGCTCTTCGGCTCCGGCGGCGCGCCGGTGCCCGAGCAGCTCGTGCGCGCAGGCGAGGAGCGTGGGATCGGCGCCCTGCGCCTCTACGGCTCGACCGAGCTGCTGATCGGCACCTGGAACAGGGCCGAAAGCCCTCCCGCCAAGCGCGTCGCGACGGACGGGATCGCCTTCCCGAACGTCGAGATCGACGTCCGGAACGAGGACGGCGAGAGCGTGCGGAACGAGCCCGGCGAGATCTTCGGACGCAGCCCCGGCGCGTGCGTCGGCTTCTTCGCCGACCCCGAGCGGACCTCGGCGACGTTCTCGCCCGACGGGTGGATCAGGTCGGGCGATCTCGGCCTGCTCGACGACGACGGCTACCTCACGATCGTCGGGCGCCGCAAGGAGATCATCATCCGCGGCGGCCTGAACATCGCGCCGCGCGAGATCGAGGACCTGATCCTTCGTGAGCCCGAGGTGGCGGCGGTTGCCGTCGTCGGTCTCGCCGACGAACGGCTCGGCGAGATCACCTGCGCCTGCATCGTCCTGCGCGAAGGATGCGAGCTCCACCTCCCGGAGCTCGTCGCAAGGCTCGAGGCTGCAGGCCTCGCGACCTACAAGCTGCCGCAGGCGCTCGCATTCCTCGATGCCCTGCCGGCGACCCCGACCGGCAAGATCAAGAAGCACGAGATCGTGGCCGCGCTCGACATGCAAACGCTCGAGACCACCGGTGGCGTCGGCGCCGGAGCCAAGCGATAGCCGCTTGAGCCGCCGCCCCTCGTTCCTCGGCCGGACCGCGATCGCCGGGGTCGGATACACACCGCTCACCAAGCAGTCGGGCCGCTCGGTGCTCGAGCTCGCGATCGAGGCGTGCCGGAACGCGCTCGAAGACTGCGGCCTCCCCGCCTCGGAGGTCGACGGGATCGCCAGCTTCAGCCTGTTCAACGACTCGGTCGCCTGCCAGTCGGTCGCAGCCGGCCTCGCCGTCCCCGAGCTCAGCTACGCGCTCGACCTGAATCTGGGCGGTCAGGGACCGTGCTTCGCGGTCGCGAACGCGGCAATGGCGGTCGAGAGCGGCCTCGCCGAGAACGTACTCGTCTTCCGCGCGCTCAACGGGCGCAGCGGCACGAGGATCGGCTCGACGCGCTTCGAGGCGCCGTCGAGCGACTACCGCTACCCGATCGGCTTCAGCGCCTACCCGCAGTACATCGCGATGTGGGCGCGCCGGTACATGATCGAGACGGGCGCGACCTGGGAAGATCTCGCCGCCGTCGTGACGCGCCAACGCCACTACGCCGTGGCGAACGAGCGCGCGATCATCCGGTCGGAACTGACCGCCGAGCAGTACCTCGAGAGCCCATTCGTCGTCGATCCGTTCCGGATCGTCGACTGCACGAGCGAAGTCGACGGCGCCTGTGCCGTGCTCGTGACCTCCCTCGAGCGAGCCCGGACGCTGCAACACCGTCCTGCGGTCATCGAGGGCGCAGCGTGGACGACGCCGAAGGGCTCCGGCCTCGACATCGCGGACATGCACAACTGGGAGGACTTCTCGCGCAACTGCCAGTCGCACCTCGCGGGGCGGCTCTGGGCATCGAGCGGCCTCTCACCCGCGGAGATGGACTTCGCCGAGATCTACGACTGCTTCAGCGCGATGGTGCTGTTCGGGCTCGAAGGGCTCGGACTCGCCGGGCGCGGCCAGGCGGGCGAGCTCGTGCGGAGCGGCGCGACCGCGCTCGATGGAACGCTGCCGGTCAACACCCACGGCGGCCTCCTGTGCGAGGGCTACCTGCACGGAATGAACACGGTTGCCGAGGCTGTGCTCCAGCTCCAGGGCCGCGGGGAGTCACGTCAGGTCGCGAAGGCCGATGCGTGCGCGGTCACCTCCGGCGCACTGATGGACGGCTCGGCGCTCGTGCTCACGGGAGCCGCGTGACTCCCGCCACCGGCGGCCGCGACGGGCTCGCCTGGCACGAGGCGCTTTCCCGCGGAGAGTTCCTGCTGCCGCGTTGCGACGCGTGCGGCCGGTTCCGTTTTCCGCCGATGCCAGCCTGCCCCCATTGCGGGGCCCCGGGTGCCGGCGAGCTCGTCGCCGCATCCGGGCTCGGAAGCGTGTACTCGTGGGTCGTCGTCCACATCGCGCTCGACCCGGCGTTCGCGGGGGAGGTTCCGTACGCGATCGTCACGGTCGATCTCGAGGAAGGGCCTCGGGTTTTCGCGCGGTTCGACGGGCCGATCGAGTCGCTCGCGGCCGACTTACCCGTGACGCGAGTGCCCGGAGAGACGCATGAGGGGCCGATCCTGTGTTTCGCCCCGTCGTCAGCCTGAAGGACGGTGGCGCCGCAGCTCCTGGCGCGCGATCGTCATCAGATGCACCTCGTCGGGCCCGTCGACGAGCCGGAGCGACCGCGCCAGCGCGTAGGCCCGCGCAAGCGGGAAATCGCCGGAGAGGCCTGCGCCGCCGAACACCTGGATCGCGCGGTCGATCACCTGGCCGGCCGCACGCGCCGCCGCGACCTTGATCGCCGCGATCTCGATGCGCGCCTCCCGCGCTCCGACCGTGTCCATGAGCCACGCGGTGTTCATCACGAGCAGCCGGGCCTGGTCGAGCTCGATCCGCGACTCGGCGATCCAGGTCTGGATCACGCCCTGCGCGGAAAGCGGCCCACCGAAGGCATTGCGCGAGGTCGCACGCTCCACCATCAGCTCGAGTGCCCGCTCGCCGAGCCCGATCGCCCGCATCGAGTGGTGGATCCGCCCCGGCCCGAGCCTCGCCTGGACGATCGCGAACCCGTCGCCCTCCGCACCGATGATGTTCGAGCACGGAACGCGTACGCCGGCGAGCTCGAGCTCGCCATGGCCGTGCCAGTCGGTGTAGCCGAACACGGTGAGGTCGCGGACGACGCGAACCCCGGGTGTGTCGAGCGGCACGAGCACGAGGCTGTGGCGGCGGTGGCGCTCGCCGTTCTCGTCGGTGACGCCCATCACGAGCGCGACGCGCGAGCGCGGATCGAGCAGGCCCGTCGTCCACCACTTCCGTCCGTCGATCACGTAGTCGTCGCCGTCGGCGCGGATCGCCGTGGCGATGTTCGTCGCATCGCTCGAGGCGACCTCGGGCTCGGTCATCGCAAAGCAGGAACGGATCTCGCCGTCGAGGAGCGGCGCGAGCCAGGCGGCCTGTTGCTCGTCCGTCCCGAACTGGGCGAGAATCTCCATGTTGCCGGCATCGGGCGCCGAGCAGTTGATCGCCTCGGGCGCGAGCATCACGCTCCGGCCCGTGATCTCGGCAAGCGGCGCGTATTCGACGTTCGACAGGCCGGCTCCGAAGCGCTCGTCGGGCAGGAAGAGGTTCCAGAGGCCGCGCTTCCGGGCTTCCGCCTTGAGCTCTTCGATCACCGGCGGCGGGACGTGCGGCCCGACCTGCCCGCTTTGGGCCTCGTAGACGGCCTCTGCCGGATAGACCGCCTCCGCCATGAAGTCCTGCAGCCGCCCGCGAAGCTCCTGGACGCGTTCGCTGTGCGAAAAATCCATCAGCGCGCCGTGAGCCCGCCGTCGATCACGATCGTCTGGCCGGTCATGTAGCTGCTTCCGTCGGAGAGCAGGAAGAGAACGGCGTCGTCGAGCTCGCCCGCTTTGCCGGTCCGGCGAAGCGGGATCGACTCGGTGAGCCAGTCGGGTCCCTCGGCGCGGCCGGTGAAGAGCGCCTCGGTCATCTCCGACTCGAAGAAGCCGGGGGCGACGGCGTTGACGCGGATCCCGTATCTCGCCCACTGGGCGCCGAGCTCTCGGGTGAGCCCGACGAGGCCGGCCTTCGAGGCGGTGTAGCCGGCGGCGGGGATGCGGTCGGTGGCCCGGAACCCGTTGATCGAGGCGATGTTGACGATCGACCCGCCGTGCTCCTTCATCCGCTCGGCCGCGAGCCGGGCAAGCGAGAACGGCCCGACGAGGTTCGTCTGGATCACCCGGTCGAACTCCTCGGCGCTCTCGCGCAGGGCGGGGATCGCGTTCGACACCCCCGCATTGTTCACGAGCCCGTCGAGCCGTCCGAACCGCTCGACCGCGGTGGCGACGAAGGCGCTGCGGCTCTCCTCGGAGGTGACGTCGAGGGCGACGGCGACCGCGCTCTCGAGCTTGGCGGCAAGTGCCTCGATCCGGTCGAGGCGCCGCGCTCCGAGGACGACGCTCGCACCGGCGGCCGAGATCGCGTGTGCGAACTGGCTCCCGATTCCCGAGCTCGCGCCGGTGAGCGCGACGACCCTCCCGGAGAGTGCCGGTTCAGCCAAAGCCGACTTGCCCGGCGCTCGCCTCGTCCATCCGCTCGAGCATCCCCTCGGGCGCAAGCCCGTCGGGGAACAGCTCGAGGAGCTCGCCGAGGAGCTCCGACGGCTCCCACTGTCCAGTGCGTACGACGAGCTCGCCGCTCTTCCACGGGCTGAGGATGTTGACGGCGCCACCGCTCACGAACAGGCACTGACCGGTGATGTGCTGGGCGCCGTCGGCGCAGAGCGCGACGAGCACGGGCGAGATGTTGGCGGGGTCGAGGATGTCGAAGCCGTCCCCGGCGCTGAGGTCGCCGAAGGCAGCCTCGGTCATGCGGGTGCGGGCGTTCGGCGCGATCGCGTTGACGGTCACGCCGTAGGCGCCGAGCTCCATCGCGGCGATCGCGGTGAGCGCCGCAATCCCGGCCTTGGCGGCCCCGTAGTTGCTCTGACCGACGTTGCCGAAGAGGCCCGAGAGGCTCGAGGTGTTCACGATTCTCGCCTTCACCTCGACGCCGGCCTTCGACTTCCCGCGCCAGTAGGCGGCCGCATGCCGCATCGGCGCGAAGTGGCCTTTGAGGTGGACGCGAATCACGCTGTCCCACTCCTCCTCGGACATGTTCACGAGCATGCGATCCCGGAGGATCCCCGCGTTGTTGACGAGGATGTCGAGTCTGCCGAACGTCTCGATCGTCGACTGGATCAGCCGTTCAGCCTCGGCGAAGTCGGCAACGTCGCTCCGGTCTGCGAGCGCCGAGCCACCGGCGGCCTCGATCTCACGCACGACCTCCTCGGCCGGAGAGCCGTCGGTTCCTTCCCCATGAAGCGAGCCGCCGAGGTCGTTCACGACGACCGTCGCACCCGCCCGCGCAAGTGCGAGGGCGTGCTCGCGGCCGATGCCGCGCGCCGCGCCGGTGACGATCGCCACCTTGCCGTCGAGGAGCGCCATCCCTAGCTCATCCGCTCGACGACCATCGCCATCCCCTGCCCGCCGGCGACGCACATCGTCTCGAGGCCGACCGTTCCGTCGAGCGACTCGAGCCCGTTCAGGAGCGTGCCCATGATCCGGGCGCCGGTCATCCCGTACGGGTGCCCGAGCGCGATCGCGCCTCCGTGCGGGTTGACGCGCGGGTCGAAGGGATCGATTCCGGATTCCCGGCAGACCGGGATCACCTGAGCCGCGAAGGCCTCGTTGACCTCGAACACATCGATGTCGGCGATCGTCATCCCGGCCCGGGCGAGCACGGTGCGTACCGCGGCGATGGGCCCGACACCCATCAGTTCCGGCTCGACGGCCGAGACTGCCGAGGCGACGATCCGGGCGCGCGGGTTCAGCTCGAGCTCGCGGGCGCGCTCCTTGCTCAGCACGAGCACGGAGGCGGCTCCATCGCTGAACGGGCACGCATTGCCCGCGGTCACGGTGCCGTCTTCGAGGAATGCCGGCTTCAACTCCGCGAGCCGTTCGAGTGACGAATCGGGTCTCGGGCCATCGTCGGCCGCGATCATAGCCCCGTTTTCGCGGCGGTACGGCGCGATCTCCCTGTCGAAGAAGCCGTCGCGCTGGGCCGCGACCGCGCGCTCCTGCGAGCGCTGCGCGAAGGCATCCATCTCGACGCGCTCGATGCCGTAGCGCCGCGCGACGTTCTCGGCGGTCAGGCCCATCGAGATGTACACGTCGGCAACGGCATCCGGGCCGTGGAGCCGGGGATGCATCTCCTCCTCGTTCGGGAAGCCGTCGACCTGGCTGATCGACTCGAGGCCGCCCGCGACGAAGCAGGACCCTTCCCCCGCACGGATCGCGTGGAACGCCATCCGGATCGCCTGCAACGAGGAGGCACAGAACCGGTTCACCGTCGTTCCCGGCACCGTGTCGGCGAACCCCGCGAGAAGTGCTGCGCGGCGCGCGACGTTCATGCCCTGGCGCTGCTCGGGGAACGCGCAGCCGACGTAGACGTCCTCGATCTCGGCGCTGTCGAGTCCCGGCACCTGCGCGAGCAGAGCGCGGAACGACGCGGCGAGCAGGTCGTCCGGCCGCTCGGCGGGAAGCGAGCCCTTGAACGCACGGCCCATCGGGGTCCGCGTGGTGGCGGCGATGACTGCCTCGGCGGTCATTCGTCCCTCAATCCGAGCGAGCGTCCGACCAGCTCTTTCATGATCTCGTTCGACCCGCCCCAGATCTTCGTGACGCGGCCGTCGGCCCAGGCACGCGCGACCGGGTACTCGAGCATGTAGCCGTAGCCGCCGTGGAGCTGGACGCAGGCGTCGAGCACCCGGTTCTGGACGTCACTGCTCCACCACTTCGCCTTGGCCGCATCGACACCGGTGAGGTTGCCTGCGACGTGCTCGGCGAGGCAGCGGTCGACGTATGTCTGCGTGATCTCGAGCTCGGTCGTCAGCTCCGCGAGCAGAAAGCGCGAGTGCTGGAACGAGCCGATCGAGCGGCCAAACGCGCGCCGCTCCTTCACGTAGTCGAGCGTCGCCTCCAGGATCGCACCGGCCTGCGCGAGGTTGACGCACGCCACGTGGAGCCGTTCCTGCGGAAGCCGCTCCATCATGTGCCGGAAGCCCGCCCCGACCTCGCCGAGCACGTCTGCATCGGTGAGCCGAACATCGTCGAAGAAGAGCTCGACGGTGTCGACCTCGTGCTGGCCGATCTTCTCGAGCTTGCGGCCACGGGAGAAACCGGGCAGCGCCGAGGACACCGCGAACATCGTGATCTCGCGCTTCTCCTCGCCGGTCCGGGCAGCCACGATCACGAGATCGGCGTTCGCGCCGTTCGTGATGAAGGTCTTGGAGCCGTTCAGCACCCAGTCGCTTCCCGTCTGCACGGCGCGGGTCTGGATTCCGCTCAGGTCGGAGCCGGCACCCGGCTCGGTCATCGCGATCGCGGTGACGAGCTCGCCCGTGCAGAAGGCCGGGAAGCAGCGAGCCTTCAGGTCGTCGGTCGAGAGCTCGATCAGGTAGGGCGCGACGACGTCGGTCTGGATTCCGATCGACGAGGCCAGCGCGAGCGCAACCCTCGCCAGCTCCTCGACGAGGATCGCATTGAAGCGGAAGTCGACCTCGCTGCCTCCGAGCTCCACCGGCACGGACAGACCGAGGAGATCCTCTGCGCCTGCCGCCCTCCAGAGAGCGCGATCGGTGTGGCCCTGGGCCCGGTAGCGCTCGAGGTTCGGCTCGACCGACGAGCGGATGAACGCCTGGATGGACTCCCGAAAGAGGTCGTGATCGGCCGAGTATACGTCCCGTTTCATCTGGTGGAGCCCCCTCCGAGAGAACTAACTGAGCGCTTGCTTACCAAGCTGGAGAGTCTATGCTCAGCGCAATGTCGACGCAAGAAACCCAGGAGTTGGAGCAGCGGGGTCCCGGACAGCTCTGGTCGGGCGTCGAGCCCGCGACGGCGCGGCGTCTCCTGCTCGCGGCGGTCGATTCGTTCGCTGCGGTCGGCTACCACGCCTCGACGACGCGCGACATCGCCCAGCGCGCGGGCCTGAGCGGGGCTGCGGTCTATGCGTTCTATACCTCCAAGGTCGAACTGCTCGAGACGATCAGTGCAGTCGGACACGAAGCCGCGCTCGCGGTTTTCCGGAGCGCCCTCCTGACGACGGACGCACCGACCGACCGCGTCGCCGATGCCGTGCGGGTTCTTGCAACCTGGCACGCCGAGAACCACCAGCTCGCCCGCATCGTGCAGCAGGAGCTCGCCGCACTCCGGCCCGACGCCCGCCAGTCGATCAACCTGTTGCGAAGGGAGTTCGAGACCTTGCTCGAAGCCGAGCTCGAGCGAGGCGTCGAGCTAGGAGAGTTCGAGATCGCCGACCTGCCGGGCACGACGAACGCCTTGCTGTCGCTGTGCATCGACATCACCCGCTGGTACACACCCAGGAGCAACTACTCGCCGCGGGATCTCGGCGAGCTGTACGCCGCTCTCGCCTTGCGGATGATTGCCTGCCCGCGCCGGTGATCGAGACTTCGAGCGAGGAGCTGAAGCGAATCCGGGCCGAGCTCGAGCAGCGGCTTCGGTCGAGCGCCGATCTCGGAGGAGTGATTGTGGGCCCCGTCGTGCCCTTCGGCGACGGTCACTCCGGCTTCACCTATGCGATGACGCTCACCGGCGACTCCGGCATCCGCGACTGCGTCCTCCGTCTTTCGCCGCCGGGTGCCCGCAGCGCCGGGCCGGCCGACATCGGTCGCCAGGGATGCCTGATCGCGAAACTCGGAGCAGAAGGGATCCCCGTGCCTGCCGTGATCGCGTTCGATAGCGAGCGCACGCTCATGGGCCGCTCGTTCATGCTCGTCGACCGGGTCGAAGGGCTCGGCTGGGCCGCAGCCGCACGCGAGCGAACCCATCCAGAGATCGCGGGCGAGGCTGTCCGAGTCCTCCGTCGGCTCCACGCCGTTCCGGTCGGCGGCGCCGCCGCCTGCCTCGGGCAGGCCGTCGGGCCGCGTGACGAGCTCGACCGCTGGCGCGGGCTGCTAGAACGAGCCGCCGCGGCGCCGGGCTCAGCGATGCTGCTCCGCGCGCTCGAGCGGACCGTCCCAGCTGCGACCACACCGGTCGTCGTCCACGGTGACTATCACTACGGAAACCTGCTCTTTCGGGACGGAGAGGTCGTTGCTGTCGTCGACTGGGAGCTTGCGGGACTGGGCGAGCGCCTCGTCGATGTCGGCTCGTTGGTCGTCGCTTCGCTGCGGCGGCGGTTCGCACCGGAGCCCAACTCTGCGGGTGACGTTCACGTCGGCGCAGCCGCCGTCGTCGGAAGCTACGGGGACGACTCCGACGAGATTTCGTGGTTCGTCGCCCTGAGCTGCCTGAAGTATGCAGCGATCATTGGCTACAACCTTCGCCTGCACCGCTCGGGCCGCCGGATCGATCCTGAGTACGAACGGCTACAGGGCACGATCGGCGGGCTTCTCACTGCCGGCGCAGACGTGCTTCGCGACGGTCTCGAGGCGGCCTGCCTTGGGACAGATGTTCGAGCGGAGTAGCGGACTCTCGGCATCGTGGCGGCACCGGTGGAGGATTCGTGATGTGCGCCCGATCAGTCAGAGAGAAACGGCATTTCTACTCGACCGGCAGGCCCCAGGAAACCGCCCTGTGAGCAACGCTCACTCGCCACAACCGGCAAAAAATGGAATGTTTGCAGGTACTTCTAAGGCCCATACGGGGTTTGAACATTCCTGCAAATCGCCGCTTTTTGCGGAGCGAGCGAGCACGGAGTGTCACCGTTTGTGCCATTTCCGACGCGGCTGACACGAACCCTGACTGCCCAGGTCGCCGTGTCGATCTTCCTTGACGGTCCTCGAGTTGAGGGAGCCGCGGCATGTTCACGGCTGCGCTCCCGACGGCCCTAGGTTCGCAGCCTCCGCGACCGCTACCCACACTGCCGCATACGGGCACCGAGCGATGATCGTCGCGTTCGCCGGTGCGCTATTCAAGAATCGATCACCCGGGCCGCCCGGCATTTGGCCCGATACTGGGCTCGCACCTCTCGGCAAATCGGTCAAGTCCTGAGGTCTGAGACTTCGCGGAGCGCGGCAAGCCTCGTGAGGCCTTGGTCTTCGATCTGTCGCACTCGCTCGCGTGTGATCTGGAACTCCGCGCCGATCGCCTCGAGCGTCCACGGCTGCCCGCCGAAGCCGAAGCGCAGCTCGAGGATCGCGCGCTCGCGCTCGGGAAGCGCATCGAGCGCCCTGCGGATGGTCTGCCGGCGAAGCGAAAGCTCCGTCAGTTCGAACGGATCGGGGGCCTCACGGTCGGCGAAC
>DATBBA010000011.1:0-92120 GCA_036271235.1 Gaiellaceae bacterium | reverse complement strand
CCCCTGAGGTTGGTCCGGTTGCTCTGAGAGTCTTCAGCGCCCATGTTGGGCAAGGAGGACAATCGGAGTGATGGGAAGTTCGAGACGCCGGCATACGCCGGAGCAGATCATCAGGAAGTTGCGGGAGGCCGACCGCCTGCTGGGTGAGGGCCAGGAGGTCGCCTTGGTCGCCAAGCAGCTTGAGGTGTCCGAGCAGACGCTGCATCGCTGGCGGCTGCAGTACGGTGGGCTGAAGGCCGACGACGCGAAGCGGCTGAAGGAGCTCGAGCGTGAGAACGCGAGGCTGAAGCGGATCGTGGCCGATCAGCTGCTCGAGAATCAGGCGCTGAAGGAGATCGCACGGGGAAACTTCTGAGCCCGCCCCGCAGACGCGATGCCGTTCGGATGATCGTCGAACGGTTCGGACTGTCTGAGCGGCGGGCGTGCCAGATCACGGGGCAGCACCGCTCGACCCAGCGCCACCAGCCTGATCGGGCCGGTGATCGCGACGACGGCCTGCGCGAACGGCTGCGGGAAGCTGTCAGCCGAGCACCCCAGGTGGGGCTACCGGCTCGCCTGGGGCCGCGTCCGCGAGGAGGGCTGGGCCGTCAACCGCAAGAAGATCCAACGGCTGTGGCGCGAGGAGGGACTGCGAGTGCCGCAGCGGAAGCGCAAGCGGCGTCGGCTCGGCGACTCGACCGTCCCCGCGAAACGGCTACGCGCCGAGCGGCCCAACCACGTCTGGGCCTTGGACTTCCAGTTCGACACCACCGTCGATGGCCGCACGCTGAAGCTGCTGCACGTCGTCGACGAGCACACCCGCGAAGCGCTCGCGATCCGGGTCGCCAGGTCGATCGACGCCGACCACGCCGTCCGCGTGCTCGACCAGATCGTCCGCGAGCGCGGCACACCACCGGAGCTCGTGCGGATGGACAACGGCCCCGAAATGACCGCGAACGCCCTCCGCGACTGGTGCCGCCTCGGCGGCAGCGGCAGGAGCTTCATCGAGCCCGGCTCGCCCTGGCAGAACCCGTTCGTCGAGTCGTTTGGATCCCGCGTCCGCGACGAGGTCCTCACGACCGAGGCGTTCGACTCAGTGCTCGAGGCGAGAACCGTAATTGAGGATTGGAGACAGATCTACAACCAACAGCGACCCCACAGCAGCCTCGGCTGGAAACCCCCGGCCGTCTACGCCGCTAGCCTGACCCCGAAAGCGAAAGAGACAACAGCCCGACTCTCATAGCGGCTGGACCGACAAACGGGGGCCGGTCACTCCGGCTGAAGAACGTCGCGACGGCCGCCGCCTTTCTGACGATCGCAGCCGCCCCCGCGATCGTCTTGCGCGTCCTGCTGCAGGACTGGCTCGTGTACTCGCCGTTCGGCCCCAAGTACGACTGGATTCCGTTCGCCGGGCAGTTCGGCGGCCACCGCCCTTTCGACGGCCATGCCGTCGTCGTCGCTCTCACCGTCGTCCTGCCGGGCCTCGTCTGGCTGGCGCTGGCGCTCGACCGGCTTCGCACCCGAAGGCCGACCCTTCCGGTCGCGCTCGTGATCGCGAGCGTCTTGCTGTTCGTCGTCGTGGTTCCCGCGGCGGTCGAGGTCGACTACGCGAGCGCGGGGCGAAGCATCATCCCTCTCGTCCTTGGAGTCGTTCTGTGGCTCCCCGACCTCAGGGCCACTCCGCGCTTCCGCCCACGCCCGGTCCGTGGTGCGATCTGGCTCCTGACTGTGATCTGGTTCGGAGTCGTACTTGCCCTCACCTCCCTCTGAGCCGCTAAAGACCGGACAGTTCGCGCCGTTCAGGACCTTAGAGGGGTGCGGCCGGAGGCTGTGCCAGGTTTCATGAAGGCGAGGCGACCTTGACTGAATCGACCCCATTCGACGCTTCGATCGCTGCGGCGACTCCGAGCGCCGACGATTCCCGGCGCGGCGGCCTCGCGGTCCGACTCCGATCGGCCCTCGAGCGCAACGCTTTCGTCGTGCTGGTCCTGGGCGGGTGTCTCGCGATCGGAGCTGCGAACGTCAAGTCCGAGACGGAGTCGGATTCGTGGTTGAGTCTGCTGGCGGGAAGACTGATCGTGCACAACGGCCTGCCGCACCACGACACGCTCACCTCGCTCACACTGGGACGGGCGTGGGTCGATCAGCAATGGCTCGCCCACGTCGTTCTGTACGGACTGTGGGCCGCCGGGGGCTGGGCGCTCGCGCTTCTCGTCGCGACAGTTCTCTATACGGCAGCTTTCGCGGTTCTCGCCGGAAGCGCTCGGTTACGTAAAGCCTCCGACCGGAGCGTTGCAGTCGTAACGGTTTTCTGTTTCCTCGCCGGGCTCACGAACACCGCGTACCGCGCGCAGATCCTGTCCTATCTCCTCTTCGCGCTCGTGCTGGCGCTCGTTCTGGCCGACGAGCGCCGTTCTTCACGCTGGGTGTACCTCGTCATTCCGGTGCTCGTGGTGTGGGCGAACGTCCACGGATCGGTGCTGATCGGAGCGGTACTGGTCACGCTGCGCGGCGCGCTCTTTGGCGTTTCGGCCCTCAGGCGCCACGCACCCGCTCGCGGTTGGCTTCTCCGAGCGGGGATCCTCGTCGGCGCCCCGTGGCTCGCCGTGCTCGCCTCGCCGTATGCGCTTGGGCTGCCGGGCTACTACCGAAGCGTGCTCGGAAACAGCGAGCTCGCTCGCGCCTCGAGCGAATGGGGAGCGAGCACGCTCGGGGGACAGCCCTGGTTCTACGGGTTGCTCGTGGTGGGTGTGCTGATCGTGGTGCTCGGCCGCCGCTCGTTGACACCGTTCGGAGCGCTTGCCTTCGCGCTGACCGCGGCGCTGGGGATCCTCGGGATCCGGAACGTCGCCTTCTTCGCGTTGGCAGCCGCAGCCGTGCTTCCGGCGGCCCTCGATCGCGCCTGGCCCGCCGGTGACTCCGAATCCCACCCGCGCCTCAATCTGGCGCTGGGACTCACCGGGCTGATCGCGGGCGTCGCGGTCTTCGGCGGGGTTGCGACGCATCCGGAAAGCTGGTTCGCCCCGAAACTCCCGACAGGGGGTTTGGCCGCTGTCGCGAAGGCGGCCGCAGCAGACCCGACGGCGGAGATCTTCGCCGACGAGGAGCACGCTGACGGGCTCCTCTTCGAGGAGCCGGCGCTCGCAGGGAGAATCGCATATGACATCCGCTACGAGCTCCTCACCCCGGCACAACTGCGTCGTATCGTCGCGTTCCGTAAGGAGCAGGGCACCGATTGGCCCGCGGCAGTGCGCCCATACAAGCTCCTCGTCCTCGACCAGGTGAGCGACGCGGGAGCGATCAGACTGTTTGAGCGAGAACCCGGAACGACTGTGCTCTTCCCTGGGCCATACATGGTGGTCCTGAAGCGGGCCACCGGATGAACACCGTTGCCTCGCCTGATTCAAGGCTCGCCCGGAACGGGCTCCTCACAGCCGGCATGCGCGTGCTCACGATCGTGGTCTTCGCGGTCGTGCCTCTCTACCTCGTCGGGTCGCTCATCCACTACGAGGCGGTCGACCGCGCAACGCCACTCGCGTTCTTCGACTTCCACGCGTTCTGGGGTGCGGGCAAAGCTGTACTGCACGGCCACTCGCCCTACCCACCCGCGAGTGAATCGGTGCTCGCACACGAGACTGCGTTCGTCTATCCGGCGCCGGCGGCGATTCTCATGGTGCCGTTCGCACTGCTTCCGTTCAAGGTCGCGGGGACGCTGTTCGCGCTGATCCTCGTCGCATCGATCCCGCTCGCCCTTCGCCTCTTGGGCGTTCGCGACTGGAGGTGTTACGGCCTGGTGCTCGTCTCGGCGCCCGTCGCGAATGCGGTGAACGTGGATGCGGTCAGCCCTCTGCTTCTCCTCGGGCTCGCGCTCGTCTGGCGATATCGCGATCGCGTCGTCCCGGCCGCATGTGCGCTGGCTGCCGTAGTCGCGCTGAAGCTCTTCCTCTGGCCGTTCCTGCTGTGGTTCGCGTTCACGCGCAGGTTCGTGACCGCTCTCGTGGCGACCGCGCTGATCGCCGTCGTGTCGCTGGTCTCCTGGGCGGTCATCGGATTCGACGGACTGCGCGAGTACCCCGACGTGCTCCGCGCCCTCAGCCACCTCCTCGAGGGGAAGGGCTACACGCCCGTTGCACTTGCCCTCGCCCTCGGGGCCGGGCGAACAGTGGCGCAGATCGTCCCGTGGCTCATCGGCGGCGCGATTCTCGTGCTCGTGGGACTCCGCGGAAGGCGTCCAGGCGCCGATACGTGGACGTTCACCGTCGTGCTCGCCGCCGCCTTCGCGCTTTCACCGATCGCCTGGCTGCACTACTTCATCCTGCTCTTCCTGCCGATCGCGCTGATCCGTCCGAGGCTGTCGTGGCTCTGGGCTCTCCCGCTCGCGTTGTGGGTTGTCCGGGGGCAAAGCGACCAGCCGCTGATCTGGCAGCACAATCCGACGTTTCGTGACATGGCTCTGAGCCCGCGCATCGGAGCGTGGCCACAGATCGTCTTCTGCCTCGGCTGTGCCGCGATCGTGTTCGCGCTCACCGCGTGGCCGCGTTCGCCCCGCTCGCCGGAGGCGCCGGCATGACCGACAGCTCGGGGGCAGGGGTTGCCACAACTGTCGCCGAAAGCCAGCAGGAAGTGGCGATCGCTCTCTCGGTCATCGTTCCGGTCTACGACCAGGCCAAGGTGATCGTCGAGAACGTCCGGGTCATCCGCGAGCGCGTCGCGGCCGGCACGGACGAGCGCTTCGAGATCATCGTCGTCTCGGACGGATCCGTCGACGGCACTGCCGAGCGCATTCTCGAAAGCGAGCTTCCCGACGTGAAAGTCCTCTACTACGACCGCAACCTCGGGAAGGGCTACGCGATCAAGACCGGCGCACGCGAAGCCCGCGGGCGCTGGATCGGGTATGTCGACGCCGATCTCGATCTCGACCCGGCCGCGCTTCCAGCGTTCGTCGCCGCCGGCATCGCCGACGACCTCGACATCGTGATCGGCTCGAAGCGACATCCCAACTCGGACGTCCACTACCCCCGCTCCCGCGTCATCTCGTCGTGGATCTACCAGCAGCTCGTACGGGTGCTGTTCGGCCTCGATGTCCGGGACACACAGGTGGGCCTGAAGGTGTTCCGCCGCGAGGTCGCCGAAGAGGTGATGCCGTTGCTCCTCGTGAAGCGTTTCGCGTTCGACATCGAGTTGCTCGCGGTCGCCCGAGCCTTCGGCTATGACCGGCTGCGCGAGATGCCGATCGCACTCGACTACAAGTTCACGGGCTCGGGCGTGCGCTCGATGGCGGTTGTCCACGCAGTCTTCGACACACTGGCGGTGTTCTATCGGCTGAGGATTCTCGGCTACTACCAACGTCGACTGGTTGCAAACCGGGCATTCGCATGGACGATCCCCTCGGGCCCACGGGTGGGTGTTACCGTGATTGAAGCTGACGGGATGGCCGAACGTCGAGCCGCCGCTCAGATTGCCGATACAGAGATCGTGGCATTCCTCGAGCACGGTGCGAAACCGTCAGCGAACTGGCTGACTGCAACGACGCCCGCCTTCTCACGCGCAGGAGTGGCCGCCATCGTGACCCCCCAACTCGCACCCGCGGGCGGAAACATCAGGGAGCGAGCGTCGGCGGCGATCGCGGAGTCGCGCATCGGCGGCGGGTCGCTGCGCTGCCGCTTCACTCCTGGGGCGATCCGTTACGTCACGGACTTTCCCGCCCTCTCGTTTCTCGTGCGTCGCGATCGGTTTCTCGCTCTCGATACGGAGACCCCGCCTGAACAGGTCGTGCTCGCTCTCGCGGCCGCGGGTGGGCAAACGCTCTATCTCCCCGAGGCGTCGGTGACAATTCCACCCGCACCGCTCTTTCTTCCGCAGCTTCGACGAATCGGTTCCTACGGTCGGGCACGCGGGCTCCTCGTACGGGCGAACGGAATTGGGGCAATCAGATTGTCGACGGTTTGCCTGCTTGTTTTTCTCATCAGCGTTGCGTTCAGTTGGCTTCTGCTGCTCGCGGGCCCGATCGGGAGAGGGGTGTGGCTCGCCCTGTGGAGCGCGTACCTTGCCGCCATCGTCATCGCCGGTAGTTTTGGCGGATTGCGCTTCCGCTCGGTCAAAGTGGGCGTACTCACGTGTTGCGGTCTCGTCCTGACACACGCCGTCGCGTCAGCAATGTTCTGCAGTGGACTCGTTGGGCGTGACTGGCCGGTCGAACGCGGCGCCTGAGGGAACACCTCGGCGTGGAACAGTCCAAGATCCGTGAGTCCACGTTCGTGCTTGCCACAAATGGATTCGGCGACGGCCCAGCGCAAGCCCTCCGTGACTATCTGATCGCGCAGGAGGCTCGCGGGGTCATCATGGTCAATCACCCGCTCAGCCTTGAAGACGCGGGGCTGCACACCGTCACGACTTATTCGAACGGCTCAAAGTCCGTTCGCGAATATCGCCTGCCTAATCGACCGCCGTACACGTTCCCCCTCGACCCGTTGGTGCCTTTGCGGCTACCTCGATGTACAGCCTGGTTCGGGTTCAACAACCTCGGAACGCTTCGAGGGCTGGTGCGTCGCCGATTCGGTCGAACACTAACCGTCTGTTACTGGGCCGTCGATTTTGTGCCGAATCGATTCGGCGATGGGATTGCCACACGTGTTTACGAGAACGTCGACCGGATCGCGTGCATGAGGTCCGACATGCGGGTCGAGTTGAGCACGGCAGCTCTACAAGCCCGCTCGATGTCCCTCGGGCTGGACGAGATGGCCATGGCGCCTGCAATCGTCGTGCCGATGGGCGCCTGGCTTTCACGAGCTCCACGCGCCACAGAGGACTCGTGGAATAACCAAACCGTCGTCTATCTAGGCCACCTCGTCCCCCGACAGGGCGTGGCAACGCTCCTCGAGGCTCTGCCCACCCTGGTCAAGGAAAACCCACGGGTGACGGTTGAGATCATCGGCGGCGGGCCGCTCGAGGGGGATCTTCGAGCGCTCGCGCGGAGGCTCGATCCTGGTGGACGCGTCACCTTTCACGGTTTCGTCGATGATCACCGTGAGGTCGAGCACATCCTGTCCCACGCCACGGTCGCCGTTGCCCCGTATCTCGACGACGCCGACAATTTCACACGATATGCCGACCCTGGGAAGCTCAAGTCCTATCTCGCCGCGGGGCTACCAATCGTCCTGACGGCCGTACCGCCGAATGCATCCGACCTTGCCGACGCAGGAGCCGCGAGGCTCATCGAGAGCAATCCGGTATCCCTCGCCGCCGGAGTGGGGTGTTTGCTCGGTAGCAAGGCGACTTGGACCACCGCGCACTTGGCAGCGTTGGACGTCGCGCAGCGGTTCGATTGGAACACCGTGTTTGGAGTCGGGCTCGAACGGATCGGCTTTGCTTAGACGCGGTCGGAACACGGTCGGCGTATCCAGAACGACGCTCCGCTCGGGAGTGATCGTCTTCATCGGGGTCGGCGTCGCGAACGTCGGCGGCTATCTCTTCCACTTGGTCTCCGCGCGATCACTGGGGCCAGACTCGTACGGAGATGTCGCGACACTCGCGGCCGTGATCGGCGTCGTCACCTTGCCGCTTTCCGGAGCACAGGTATTCATCGCCAGGCATGTCGCTTCTGGCCGCGGAAAGAGCCGCAGTCTCAACGACGCCAACTATGTCACCGGGTTCGGTGGTGCGATGCTCACTGCGGGCTCCGTGCTGGCAACGGTACTGCTCGTACTTTCGCCGGTTATCCAACGCGTGCTCGGGATCCAGAGCCTGATGGCGGTCGTAATCGCGATCCTCGTCGTGATTCCCTCGTTTCTCGCACCTGTCCTGATCGGTGCTGTCCAGGGGCAACAGCGCTTCGTCCTCCTCGCATCAGCACTCGCGATCCCTGCCGTGGCGCGGGTGGCGGCGGCGGCGGTAGCCCTCGCCGTCGGATTCGGCGTTGCCGGGACGATGGGCGCGACCTTCGTCGCTGCGCTCGTCGCTCTTGCCATACCGCTCGTGACTTTGCGCCATGGGCTCGCCCCCCTACGCACCTGGAGGCCTCGACTCTCCCGTACCGATGCACTCGCCGTGCTCCCCGTCGTCGCCGGAACGCTGGCCATCACATGTCTGACGACAGACGACCTTGTCGCCGCCAAGGTCGTCTTCACATCACACGAGGCGGGACTGTACGGTGCTGCGTCGCTCATCGGACGAGTCATCCTCTATCTGCCGCTTGCGATAGTGACTGTTCTACTGCCGGATGTCTCTACACGCGTGAGCGAAGGCCGCGATACCAGCTCACTTCTCATTCGAAGTCTTCTAGCTACCGCCGCGCTGTGCCTCGCGTTTGGCGCTGTCTACGTAGTGCTCCCTCATCTCATAGTCCGCGTCGCCGTTGGATCGAGCTACTCCGGGAGCAGCTCACTCCTCTGGATGTTCGCGGTGGCCATGACGCTCTATTCGCTCCTGAACGTGATCCTTTTCTACCGGCTAGGGCACGGCGAAACGCGTATCTGCTGGGTGCTTCTTGGAGGCGCGGTCGTTCAGGGCGCTATCTACGCGGCGTTCCATTCGACGCCGCAGGAACTCCTCGCGGCGAGCATCGCTACGGGTGCGGTCTTGCTCGCGGTCACAGCGGCGGGCGTGCAGAGCCTACGACCCACTGCGCTCCGCCACAGGATCCGGCCCGATCCCCTCCACGAGGCATGAGAAGCGTCGCGCTCCGGTATGGGGCGGTTCTCGTTCTGTTCTCCCTGACAACCGGGATCTTCTTCCACGATGTGGCTCGCCATCCCCAGTCACGCCTCGCGTGCTGCATCGGCGACGGAACTGGCACGATCCGCGATCTTTGGGTCGCCTCCGTCGAGCATAAGACCCCTTTTACCATCACGCGCGATTACTACAACGGCGCGCCGGAGGGTACTGCTCGCGTACCAGCCACGATCGTCGCGAATGCCGGGATTCAGACCGCGCTTCTATGGGCCCTTCGAGATGTGACCGGCACGGTACTGGCTTGGAACCTCTACTTGTTGTTCGGCCTAGTAGCTTCGGGCATGGCAATGTTCGCGCTGCTCGAGGTTCTTGGATGCAGGCTTATCGCGGCGCTGTTCGGTGGATACATCTTTGCCTTCAGTCCGTATGCGGTCGAGCAAGCGGACGCGGGCCACATTGGCTTCGACCAGAACTGGGCAATCGTGCTCACAGCGTTGTCCATGATCTGGCTGCGGAAGCGGCGCAGCTACGGTCGCTCTGCAATCGCTGGCCTGTCGGTTGCCCTGGCGTTCTACATCTCTGCGTACCAGGGCCTCTTCGCGGGCATCGTCGCACTGTCGTTTCTCATCGTTGAATTTTGGCGATTGCCGTCGAAGGAGGACCGTATCCGGTCGCTCGCACTCGTCACCACCACCTACGGCTCGGCCGCGATCGCGTTGCTACCAGTACTTGACCTGTACAAGCGAGAGCGGAGCTCGGTCGACACGTCCGCTGCGCATTCACTGAACGACCTCTATACCTTTGCAGCGCGTGTTACGGCCTACGCCGTCCCCTCGCCCGGAAATCCCCTCTTCCATTGGGTTCGCGGCTTCCATCCGACCGACGTATTCGAACAAACACTCTTCATCGGCTACACGACTTGGGTGCTCGCCATCGTGGCTGTCGTACTCATGTTTAGACGAAACGCGTGGCTTCGGGCTTCAGACACGCGTTGGTGGACCGGAATCACCATGGCGATTCTTACGCCTCTCGCATTCATGCTTTCCCTCCCACCGTCGTACCACATCGGTCCGGTCCTTATCCCCATGCCGTCGAGCCTGCTGGGATTGGCCACCGCTTTCTGGCGGGTGTACGCGAGGTTCGGGGTCGTCGTATCGTTCGGACTCGCCGTGCTCGCGGCGCTCGGGATCAGCTCACTCAGCGTGCGAGCAGATAGACGATGGCGCCTTCTTGGCCCCATTGCCCTGCTACTCGTAGTTTTCGAACTTCTGCCGGGCAACGTCGGCGCGGTTGACATGACCGCGAAGCCGGCATGGGTCGCATGGCTCGCTAGTCATCCGCATGGAATCGTTGCGATCTACCCGATGGTGATCAAACCGAGACCCATCCCCGGCCTCGACGACGCGGGCCTTTGGTACCAAAAGCTCGACCATGACCCGGGGTTCGACATGGTCGGGGCGAGCTTCGTCCAGAAGATCACGAGACAGGCCGCAATCCGGACGCTGTCGCGTAACCTCGGCGACCCCTTGACGCCTCGAATACTCAGCACCGAAGGGGTTCGCTATGTCGTCGTCGACGAACCTGTCTTTCACCAGCAGGGTTTGCGAGTACCGAGGCTGGACCGCCGCTTTTTCACGCCTCTGATGAAAGCCGACGGTGTCTGGATCTACTCGGTCCACGCACCGCCCGTGAACATCACAGCGACGATCGCCGCTAACCGACACAAGATCAACAGACTTCAGGGTGGGCTCAGTCGCGCCGAAAAGACCTAGGTTTTGCTGACCGTCACGATCATCATCCCCTTACACCGCCGAACGCGTGCATTCGAGCGCTGCGTCGAGGCTGCGGTTGCCGTGTCCCACGGCCGACACGAGGTACTCGTTGTGGCCGATAAGGATCCCGGCGTATTGCCCGAATCCGTCAGGCTCGTGCTCACCAACTCACCGACCGACACGAGCCCTGCCGAGAAACGGGACATCGCCCTCGCGGAGGCGTCCGGTGAGGTTTGTGCGTTCCTTGACGACGACGCGTTCCCCCGCGACGACTGGCTAGAGAGCGCGCTTCTGCTATTCGAACTCGATGCCGACGGCCGCGTCGCCGGCGTCGGCGGGCCGGGCGTCACTCCGCCTGGCAGCGGATGGCGAGAGCGCGCGGGTGGGGCGTTCTACGAGTCCCCATTTGGAAGCGGCGGTGTGCGTTTCCGATTCCGTCCCGAGGGCAGCGTCCGCGACGTCGACGACCTCCCAGCCTTCAACCTCTTCATGCGGACTGATGCGCTGCGTGCGATTGGCGGCTGGGCAAGCAAGCTCTACGGTGGTGAGGACACCATGGTCTGCCTCCGGCTCGTCGAGGCCGGTTATCGGCTCCTCTATGACCCTGAGGTGGTCGTCTATCACCACCGGCGGCCGGTGTTCGGGCCGCATCTTCGTCAGGTCGGAAACGTCGGTCGCCATCGAGGCCATTTCGCACGTGTGCTGCCACAGACGTCACGCCGTCCCCTGTACTTCGCGCCAACGGCTGGCCTTTTGATCGGCGCGCTCGGCTTGGTCGCAATCACGACGAATAGACGACTTCGGCTCCCCGGGGCCGCCGCCGCCGTCTCAGGATGGGCGGTGATCGCCACACAAGCCAGGAAGGATGGCTGCGAACCGACGATCGCCGCGGCGCTCCCTGCCGTCGTGGTCGCGAGCCATGCGAGCTACGGCGTGCAGTTTCTCCGTGGCTTCTTCACACGCTCCATCGAGGAGATGTGAGCGTCGGGCTCCCCACCATCAGTGTTGTGATCCCCACGCTGAATGCGGAGCGCTATCTCGATGAGTGCCTGACGTCGATCCTGGCGCAGACTTACCCCCGCGATTGTCTCGAGCTCGTAATCGCAGACGGCGGATCTACCGACCGGACACTCGAGATCGCGCATTTGCATGGCGCCGACCTGATCGTGGCCAATCCCCTGCGGACAGGCGAGAGCGGGAAAGCCGTCGGCATCCGCGAGAGCTCCGGAGAGCTCGTGCTAATGATGGATTCAGACAACGTCCTGGTTGGTGACGATTGGCTGAAACAGATGGTCAAGCCATTCGACGATCCCGAGGTGATCTCCAGTGAGGCGTTGCGTTGGGACTACCGACGACAGGACCACTTCGTCAATCGCTACCAGGCGTTGACCGGAATCAACGATCCGATGAGCCTGTTCGTGGGCAACTACGATCGGTTTTCGACACTCACAGGCCGATGGACGGGGTACCCGGTCATCGAGGAGCAACGGGATGGGTGGCTTCGAGTCCAACTCGATCCGGACCATGTCCCGACGATGGGAGCAAACGGCTACATCGTCCGTCGTCGCGCATTCGAGGCTGTCCCTATCGAGGACTACCTCTTCGACATCGACTTCGTCCATGAACTCGTCCTCCGCGGAGAACGAACGATCGGTCGTGTCGACGTTCCGATTCGGCATTACTTCTGCGATAGCGTGGGACGCTTCTACCGGAAGACTCGGCGGCGAACGGACGACTACTTCTTCTTCGCGTCGCGCGGTCAGCGGACGTATCCGTGGACGACCAGCCGCCGCCGCGGGGTGGCGACATTCGTGGCCTCGACGATAACCGTTGTCCCACTCGCGATGCAGATCGCTCGGGGCTATCGCCGTACGCCCGATCCAGCCTGGCTGTTCCACATACCGGCGTGCTGGATCACTCTCGGTGTCTACGGAGTGGGATCGATCCGCGGAAGACTCAAACCGCGGATGCTCGACCGGTCCGGCTGGCGTCAGTGAGCGAAGTCACGGTCTGACCACCGCTTGACTCGGATCTTCTAGAACGGCTTTCACCGATAATCCCGGCTGCCGAACGGCGGTCGGGCCCCGCTTCCGATTGCGCAGGAAAGGCTGCTCGATGAAGTGATAAGACGCTGCGGCAGCAACCAGCGAGATGGCGACTGCCGCAATCCCGACACCCACAGATGCCGTTGCCGCTCCAAGCGCCACAATGATCGGAAGGTGCCAGAGATAGAGCGAGTACGAAATCCTTCCGAGGTACGCGACGGGCGACGCCGCGAGGACCCGAGCGAACATACCGTCTTCGGTTGCAATCTGGACGAGCGCCGCGAAATACAGCGCGATCAAGGTGAGGATACCGAGGTGTAGTGCCGGCGTTGTCGGCTGAAGCTTTATGAGACACAAGACGATGACGGGCGTCGCCGCGACAGCAGCTAGACGAACCCGAGGACGTTTCCGCTTAGACCAGCACGCGGCGAGCAGACATCCTGCGATCAGGCCGTCAGCCCGTGTATCCGGCCCATAATCGAGCCGAACGCCGTTCGCGCCGCCGACAGTCAGAACGACCTCGTACACGGCAGCCGCTCCGAGAATACCAAGGAGTGTCGGGACTACCCACTGTCTTCGAAACCGTAGAAGCGCAACCAGTGCAAGCGGCCAGACGAAGTAGAACTGCTCCTCGGCGGCAAGTGACCACAGATGGTTCACAGGGCTTGTTTCGCCGCCGAATGCAACAAAGAAATTAGTGCAATACAAGAGGCCCTCAAGCGTCGGAACAAGCGGGTGTTCACCCACGCTTGCAGCAACAACGGAGTAGACGGCAAGCATGGCCACAAGCCCCGGGAGAAGTCGCCGCGCTCGGCGAGCATAGAAGCTTCTCAGAGAAATTCGGCCGAGGCGATCATGCTCTTCGAGCAGGATACGCGTGATCAGAAACCCACTCAGAACGAAGAAAAGATCGACGCCAAGGTAGCCCCCGCTCGGCCGTCCGAATGCGTGGACACAGACCACGAGAGTAATCGCAACTGCGCGTAGCCCGTCAAGGGCAGGTCGTCGATGCTGTCTTTCCACGGCAGTCGATGTATCGGCAAGCTCAGCTGTGGTGAGCAATCGTACGATCCCCAACGGCGTGGGCAGCACAAGCCCAGAGCGCTAGTGCGTTCGGTTTGACTCGTGCCACGCCATCCTCGAGACGAATGACGACGAGTCTCGATCCCGTATCGCGAGCGATGACAGTTCCCGCGAGCCCGGCGCCCGAGGAAACGACGACGTCGGATGCACGAACTACCGAACCGGCGTGATGCAACCGGCCCAGGCCATCAAGGGTTACGAGCTGTTCCCCGAAATCGGCCGTGTAGTTGGGGACGCAATGGAAATAGAGCCGATCAACCGCGACGTTGTCGAACACGGTTGGGCTGATCGGCCCGACTCGATGCGGTGCCTCGATGTAGGCGACCGACTGACCATGCGCCGCTACGTCGACCCAGTTCGACGCGACGGTCTGGGCCGGCGCGGCAGCGTTCCCTGCCGTGACGAGTCTGTTCTGCACGGTGGCTGAGACGAACGCGAAGAGCAGCACGAGCACGATTGCGACAACGTCCAACCTGGTGCGCGCGAGCGCGTAGACGGATCCCAACGCCGCCGAGAGAATCAACGCTGCGAGTGCCGCGTGGCTGACAGGTGCGATGACTCCGGCGGTGGCCTCGCCGAACGGCTCGAGGTTGAAGGTGTCGGCGATGATCGAGTTGTTGACGTATCTGCCGAACGGGATCAAGAGCGGTAGCAGGGCGACGATCGCCGTCGCAACCAGACCGACGCGCAGAAGCGCTCGGCTTCGTGCCGGCGTTGCCGAGGCGACCAGCGCGATCAGGAAGAGCGGAACGACGTAGATCGTGTACCGCTCGTGGATGCGTGGAAGGTCGCCGGGAGTTCCGGCATAGATCACGTACGCGGCATACGCCGTCGTGAGCAACGTTACCGTCGTGATTGCGAGGGCAACGACCGCGAACGCGCTCACCTCGTGGCGCTTTGCGCCACGGAGCCAGAGGTACCCGGCGACGAGGGCGCCGACGAACGGGATGACGCCGACGGCGAGGCTCAGCTCGGCCAGGTGTTCGACGAACAGGTGAACGATGTCCCACGGCGTCGGCGCCGGGACGTTCTGAAGGTGCGCGCCTCTGCCGGCGACCCTGTCGGCAGCCGTCCCCGCGGCTGCCGCGAGCCCGAGAACGCCGACGAGAACGCTCGAAGCGACGAGCGCCCAGTGCTTTCGGAGGGCTGGAACCGCGGATCGCCACGCGGAGCCTGACTCGGGCCGCTCGATCAGAGCCAGCAGCAGTACAGCGCCGAGCGCGGCATAGAGAAGCGCGACGAACTGCAGACGGGCGACAGAGGACACGAGAACGAGCGCGACGGTGACGAGGTCGCCCCGGACGCTCGGCGTACGGACGGTGGCGAGGATCGCCCAGACCGAGAACAGGAAGAGCGGGTAGTCGAGGTTCTCGCTCATCTCGAGCCCCGAATACAGCATCAGCGGAGCAGCGAGCGAAAGCCCGGCGGCGAGCGCCGCGCGCCCGGGCGAGAGGACGTAACGACCGATCCGGTAGATCGGGATCGTCGCCAGCGACATCAGGACGCAGTTGACGATCTTCGCCCACTGGTAGGCCTCCTGCCCCGAAAGATGGAACGCATAGAGCGGCGCCAGCACGACCGAGTAGAGCGGCGCGTACGAGAGCCCGGACTTGCCGAACAGCGAGAGGGTTCCGGACTGGCCGACGCTCTGCGCGAGCCGCTCGTACCCGAGCTCGTCGGAGAAGACCCAGGGGCCATGAACGGTGCTCACAAGCCAGATGTGGAGGATCGTGAAGCCGACCACGGCCCCGATCAGCCACGCGAGCGTTCGCGTCAGTCTGACGTCCACGTCCGCCCGCTCAGCCGCTGCGCCGTGCCCGGTCGGCCGGGACTCGATCGCTCCACCGGTGGTCATGCTCGACATCGTCACGGGACCCGCCCGAAGGTGCCCGCACCGATCGGATCAGAGGGGGCATACGAAAGGATTGGATGCGCGGCGGCCGCTCCCTTTGGCTCGTCGCCCGCTTCACGCGCTTCCGATGATGCCAGCCAAGCCGGGCTGTAACGTCCGCACCTGTGAAAGCCCGCGGGCCTTGGTCCGTCGTAACTCCGGCCACAGGCATCTTCGTCGTCACGAGGCTCGCGATCTGGGGCGGAGCGGCGCTTGCCTACGAGTGGCTCTCGCATCCCGGTCGCGGGCCGGGCATTGCACTCTGGGTTCGCGTCGACTCGGGCTGGTACCTCGAGATCGCACACCACGGCTACGGCGGGGACCCGACCCATCTGGGTGCGTTCTTCCCGCTCTACCCCGCCCTCGTTGCCGTGCTTGGGGCAGTGCTCGGTGACTTCGCGCTCGCCGGGCTGCTGATCTCGCTCCTTTGCTGCGCCATCTCGTTCGAGCTCCTCTGGCGCCTCGCCCTGCCGAGAATCGGCCCGAGCGGGGCGACCCGCACGGTGCTCTACCTCGCCATCTTTCCGATGAGCGTCTTCCTCGGTGCGGTGTACACCGAGTCGCTCTTCCTGGTGCTCTGCGTCGGCGCGTTCTTCCTCGCCGAGCGAGATCACTGGGTGTGGGCCGGGATCGCCGCCGGGTGCGCGATGCTCACGCGCTCGGTCGGAGTGGCCGTCGTCGTCGGGCTTGCCGTGTTGGCGTGGCCCCACGTCGCGCGGCTCGCGTGGCTCCTGCTCGCGCCGGCGATGTTCGCCGTGTTCCCGGTGCTGCTGCACTTCCAGGCTCATGACGCGTGGGCCTTCATCCATGCGCAGGCGCAGTGGGACAGACGCCTCTCACCGCTCGGCCCGGTGGGAGGGCTCTGGGACGGGATCGCGGCGCTCTGGCATTCGAGCCCCGGATACAGCCGCCGGTACTACCTGTTCGTCAACATCGAGGACCTCGCCTATCTGCTGTTCTTCACCGCTCTGCTGCCGCTCGTCTGGCGTCGCGTCGGCAAGGCGTACTTCGCTTTCGCCGCCCTCGCGCTGGCGATCCCGGCGAGCTTTCCGGCGCACGAGATCGGCGGCGTCGTCACGAAGGGTGACTTCCCGCTCTTCTCGATGCCGCGCTTCACGCTCGCGGCGTTTCCGTGTTTCATCGCGCTCGCGATCGTGGGCGAGCGACGGCGAGCAGACCTCGCGATCGTCAGCGTCAGCTTCGCACTGCTCACCATCGCGATCATCCAGTGGACGCTCGGTTCGCTCGGTTGAGCTCGCCGCCGGCCCCGGCCCACCTGTCCTAGGGCGCGACCGTCGGCGACCAGCCGCCCTCGCGTGCCCAGTCGACGGCCGCGCGGAAGCCCTCCTCCAAGCTCACACCGGCGCGCCAATCGAGGAGCTCGGCCGCCTTCGACGGATCTCCGACCCAGGTCGAGGTGTCCCAGATCCGCTGCGGAAGAGAGCCCCAGCTCGGCGCCTCCTCGACCCCGAGCACCTCACGAGCAACGGCCACGGCCTCCTCGATCGTCGTCTGGACGCCGCTCGCGATGTTCAGCACCGTCCCGCTGGGGAGCTCTGTTTGGGCCGCCCGCACGAACGCTTCGACCACGTCGCCGACGTAGACGAAGTCGCGGGCGACGAGCGGATCCACGAGCGGAGGTAGTTCGCCATCCAGGCCGCGCAGCACAAGCGACGGAATCAGCCGTCGCCGATCCTCCCACGGCCCGTAGGCCGAGTAGAGCCGGAGGGTCGTGATCGGTACCTCACGGGAGATCGAGGCGTGACGGAGGAGCATCGTGGCCGCGGCCTTCGCGGCGGCATAGACGCTGTTCGGATCAACGGCCTCATCCTCCCGTGGCGCGTCGGTCTTCTCCCCGTACTCCGAGGACGAGCCCGCGTTGACGAAAGCTTCGAATCCGACCGCCAGCGAGGACTCGAGCAGATTCGCGGCCCCGCCCACGTCGACGGCGATGATCCTGCGGGTGTCGGTCTGCCACGAGTAGGCGCCGTGGGCCGCCAGGTGGAAGACCCAGTCCGGCCTGACCGACTCGAGAAGCGCGTCGACCGCACCTGCATCGGTGAGATCGGTCACGTGACAAGGAAGCCCAAGGCCGCCGAGCCGCCAGGCGTTCGTCCCAGGGCCGACCACAGGATGCACCTCATGTCCGTCGTCGACGAGGCGACGGACGAGGTTGGCACCGATGAAGCCGGCGCCCCCGGTCACCAGGGCGCGCTTCGCGGTCAAGGACGGCGTTCCGCTTCGTCCAGGGCCTTGCGGTATTCCGGTGTATCGGCTCGAAGCTCACGGCCGTCCCTTGTGACGCTGTCGACGATGTACGGCGGTCTTCGCTTCACCTCTTCGTACACACCGGCCAGGTAGGAGCCGATGATGCTCAGGCAGAGGAGCTGGATCCCGCCAAGGAACAGGACGACGACGAGGAGGGTGGTGACTCCACGCGGTGCCGCGCCGGGATCGACGATCCGCACCACGACCTCGGCGGCCGCCCCGAGCGTGGAGACGATCACGATCGTGAAGGCAAGCCACGTGATCACGTCGAGCGGGGCGTACGAGAACGAGATCACCGCCTTGCGCGCCCAGCCGAGGTTGCGGAGCAGCGAGTTCGTGCTTCGCCCGAACGGCCGCTCGGGACGAACATACGGCACGCCCGTCTGCCGAAACCCCACCCAGGCCCGCAGGCCGCGGACGAAGCGGTTGTGCTCGGGCAGGGCGTTCAGGGCATCGACGACCCGGCGATCGATCAGCGAGAAGTCGCCGGCATCGACGGGGACGCGGACGTAGGCGACCCGCTGGAACACCCGGTAGAAGGCCTTGTAGGCGACCCGCATGAACCTCGTGGCCTCGCGCTTGACGCGCACGCCGTAGACGACGTCGTACCCCTCGAGCCACTTCGCGTGGAACTCCTCGATCAGCTCCGGCGGGTCCTGGAGGTCGCCGTCGAGAAGTACTACGGCATCACCGGTCGCGACTGCCATTCCGCTAGTGAACGCGCTCTGCGAGCCGAAGTTCCGGGTGTGGTTGATCACGACCACGTTCGGGTCGCGGGCCGCAAGCTCGGCGAGAACCTGGCGCGCGTCGTCCGGGCTTGCGTCGTTGACGAAAAGGATCTCGTAGTCGACGCCGAGCTTCGTGAAGACCTGGGTCAGCCGCTCGTGCATCTGCGGGACCGCGGGCGCGTCGCGGTAGCACGCGATCACGGCAGAGAGCTTGCGCTTCGGCGTGTCAGCCACCGGCCACTCCGGCGGCGAGCGGCACATCGAGCCCGAGCTCTGCCGCCACGCGGGCTGCGATCTTCTGACTCGAGAGGCCGTGCAGGTCGAGCAGGAAGCGCTCCTCTCCCGCGATCCCTTCCGACGCCTCGCCGATCCCGAGACGGACGATGCGGCATCTCGTCTCCTGCTCCGCGACGATCTCGGCCACAAGCGATCCGAGGCCGCCGGCCGCCCGATGAGCCTCGACGGTGACGATCAGCGGCACGCTCTCGGCGAGTGCCGCGATCTCGTCCCGAGGGGCCGGGTTGATACTCGCAACCGCCGCGACGAACGTGGAGACACCATGAGCCTCGAGCGACTCGGCAGCGCGGACCGCCTCGCCCGCGAGCGGCCCTAGCGCGACGATCGCGACGTCGTCACCTTGCCGGGCGACATCGAGACGACCGAGCGCGAAGGTTCCGTCGAACTCGCGGATCTCGGTTCGCTCGTCCTTGCCGAGGCGGAAGTAGACAGGCCCAGGAAGGCCCTGGGTCGCGCGCAGGCCCGCCGTGGCCTGCCGCCGGTCGACCGGGGCGACGATCGTCATCTCGGGCAGCGTCCGCATGAGCGCGACGTCCTCGAGCCCGTGATGGGTCGGCCCGTTGATGCCGTACTCGACGCCCCCGCCCACGCCCACGATCCGCACGGGGAGCCGATGCTGCGCCGGGCCGTTCCGGATGAACTCGTACGGGCGCAGCACCGCGAACGTGACGATCGAGTAGACGTACGGCGTCAAGCCCGCCTGCGCGAGGCCGGTGGCGACGCCGACCATGTTCTGCTCGGCGACGCCCATGTTGTAGAAGCGATCCGGGTGTCGCTCGGCGAACTGCTCGACCACGCCGAAGCCGAGGTCACCGGTCAGGAGAACGATCCCGGGATCGTCGTCGGCGAGATCGGCGAGGGTGGAGATGAAGGCGTTCCTCACGACGCGACCTCGGCCATGGCGTGCTCGAACTCCTCGTCGCTCATGGGCATGTAGTGCCAGGCAAGCGTGCGCTCCATGAACGACACGCCTTTTCCGAAGGTCGTGCACGCGAGGACGGCATTTGGTCCCGCCGTTGCCCGCGTCATCGCGCTCAGGAGCGCGCCGGCGTCGTGGCCGTCGACCTCGACCTGATCCCAGCCGAACGCACGGAATCGTTCGATCGGGTTTCCGGGATCGAGGATCTCCTTCGTCGCTCCGAGTGCCTGCTGGCCGTTCAGGTCGACGATCGCAACGAGGTTCGACAGCCGGTGGTGGGCGGCGAACATCACGGCCTCCCAGGTCGAGCCCTCGTTCAACTCGGCGTCGCTGAGGAGGACGTAGACGCGACGTTCGGACTTCTGGATCCTCGCGGCGAGCGCGGCACCCGCACCGAGGGGCAGCCCATGGCCGAGCGATCCTGTCGAGAACTCGATCTGCTCGAGCGCCTGCTCGGGATGGGTGGCGAGGGGGCTCCCGTCGGCGCAGAAGCTGTCGAGCAGGTCGGCGTCGAGCCGTCCGGTCGCAGCCAGCGCCGCATAGAGCGCGAGCGCCGCGTGGCCCTTCGACATCACGAAGCGGTCACGATCGGGGTCGGCAGGCGCCGTGGGGCGTAGTGCTCCCCCGTAGACGGCCGCGAGGATGTCGGCGACGGAGAGGCAGGAGCCGATGTGTCCGACGTTCGCTCGCTTGGATTGTTGGAGCACGGTCCGTCGGATGGCCTGCGCAAGCGCCGTGAGTTTCTCGTCGGAGTTCATCGTGAGTCGTCCTATTGTGAGGAAGTCTCCGGAACGTCGGCGTCGGGTCCACGACGATAGCCCGCGCCACGACCGTCTCGTTCGCGTGCCCGCTCCCGTCGTGGCCGGATCGGTCCGACGCCCGGAGGCCCTCGCCGAGACCTCAGTCGCCGGTCGCGCGGAGCTTTCCGGAGGCCTCGATCGCATCGCGAACCGCGGCCTCGGCCTCGATTCCGCTCACGATCAGGCGGTGCGCGCACACGTGAACCGCCATGTCGGCGACGTCCTCGCGAGTGACGATCGGGCGGCTCGCAAGCCGTGCGTGCGCCTTCGATGCCGCGAGCAGATGGATCGCCGCGCGCGGACTTGCTCCGAGGACGACACCGGGAACCTCGCGGGTCGCTCTGACGATGTCGACGATGTAGGCGATGACGTCGTCGGGCGCCGGCGTGGCGTCGAGATCCTCCTGCGCACCGTGGAGCCGGGCAACGTCGAGGAGCGGCGCAACGTCCCCGAGCACATCCGGTGCGAGCCCGCGGTGCGGCAGGCGGAGAATGGCACGCTCGACCGCCGCGGAGGCGTACTCGACGTGGATCTTGAACAGGAAACGGTCGAGCTGGGACTCGGGGAGCGGGAAGATGCCGGCCTGCTCGTAGGGGTTCTGCGTCGCGATCACCATGAACGGCGAGGGCAGCCAGTGCGTGCGACCCTCGACGGTGACGTGTCGCTCCTGCATGGCTTCGAGGAGCGCCGCCTGCGTCCGCGGCGGCGTGCGATTCACCTCGTCCGCGAGGAGGATGTTCGTGAACGCCGCGCCCTGGCGGAATGTCGTCTCGCCGTTTCGAGTCACGTTCTTTCCGGTGAGCTCCTCGGGGAGCGTGTCGGGCGTGAACTGGACGCGCTTGAAGCCCACCCCGAGCACCCGTGCGATCGAGCCTGCGAGCAGCGTCTTCGCGACGCCAGGTGGCCCCTCGATCAGGACGTGCCCGCCCGAGACGGCGGCGACGAGCAGGAGGTCGATCGCCTCGTCGTTTCCGACCACGACGCCGTCGAGCTCGCGCCGAACGAGCTCACGGAGATCCGAGAGCGTGTTCCGCGCGTCCATGACCGAGCGCGGAACGCTGATCGACATGTCACGCGGACCGATTGGCTCTTCGCCGTAGGAGTCCATCAGCCGCCGCCGCAGATTTCGCTAGGTCGCATCACAACTGATCATGACACGAAAAGCGGCATTCCAGGTCAACTCGGACCCGTTCTCGGGCCGATCTCGGCGCGCGTCGGCGGCGGACATGTGCGACCACGGCTGGCGAGGGTCGCAAGTCAATGGGCGTTGATGAGAGTCGGCTCAGGTTCCGGGACCGTCACTGCGCGCTTCCCGCGGCGAAGGAAGGGCTGTTCAACCAGGTGGTACGAAAGTCCCGCGAGAACAAATGCTGCAACCGTCATCCCGAGCCGCCACGGAAGAGCCCACGTCCAGACAAGCCATAACAGAGGGAAGTGGTAAAGATATAGCGAGTAGGAGATGCGACCTGTGTATTCGGCCGGACGACGGGAGAGGAGCGAAGCCCAGCGCGAGTTGCCGTCGAGCGCCCGAACGAGCAACACGGCGCAGGCAAGTGCAAAGATGACGTACCAGCCTCCAAATCGGTAGGGCGGGATGGCAACCACGAACACGGCTGCGCCAATGAGACTCGGCCAGAACAGCGGTCGCGCGACTCGAGAGACGCGGTCGAAGTCGGCCCGGCAAAGCATCGCAAGTAACGCACCGATCAGAATCGGACTCGTGCTCCGGGTATCCGGGGCATACCAGAACCGCGCGTCGAGCCCACCACCGCCGCCTTGACCCTCGATCGCGTAGTGAAGCTGCCACGCGATCAGCGCGATGATCACGCTCAACGTGACTGCGATCAGCGAACGGGGGCGGGCTGCAAGCACGACGATGACGAGCGGCCAGAGAATGTAGAACTGTTCTTCGGCAGCGAGTGACCACAGGTGCGCGAGGCTGGCCGCGAACCCCTTGCCCCCCTGCAAAAGGAAGAAGTTCGAGAAGTACGTGATTCCGACTGCGGCCTCTGCGAGCGGACGAACGCGCTCAGGACGGAAGAGTTCGGCTATGACGATGTACACCGCGAGGAGCAAGGCGAGCGCCGGCAGCAATCGCCGGCACCGGCGGCCATAGAAACCGCGCGCGGATATCCGTCCGCGCCGATCATGCTCCTCCAGAAGGAGCGTCGTTATCAGGAAACCGCTGAGAACGAAGAATAGGTCGACGCCTAGGAAGTTGCCCGGTGGCTCGCCCGAAAGCGCATGGCCGGAGACGACGAGCACGATTGCGCACGCCCGAAGCCCGTCGAGTGCTGCTACGCGGCCTGCCTTCACGTCCGCCTCAGTATGGCCCGGTTTTGCCGGCGCAACCTAGCGAGTTCCCGCGCACCGAACGGATCCCCAGGATTGCTCCGGCGCTCGCGACTTGAGGGGATCTTTGCTGAACACGATGGCTATTGATTGTCACGCCATGAGAGCCGGCTTCCAACCACGATCCCCGCCCGTTCGGCCTCGCCGCCGGCGAGCTCGAGGACGCTCTTGCAGCCCCGCTTCCAGGCCGC
This sequence comes from Gaiellaceae bacterium, assembly GCA_036271235.1. Taxonomy (GTDB): domain Bacteria; phylum Actinomycetota; class Thermoleophilia; order Gaiellales; family Gaiellaceae; genus PALSA-600. The sequence continues at coordinate 69,125 of DATBBA010000011.1, read as the reverse complement.
GCGCCACGGACGCATCGCCGGCACGATCTTTCGGACGCGCAGCTGCTTGTCGAGGAACACCGCGTCCATCGGGAACGCCATGAAGGCGGTGTGCACCGACGAGGTACGTGTGATCAGCATTCCCTCGTTCTCGCCGAGCCCTTTCCGACCGAGAAGGCCTCGCATCCGCTGGAGTGAGCTCGCGGTGACCTCGCAGTGCTCGCAGACGACCCGGCCCGACTCGTCGACGAGCGTCCGGACGGAGAGGCCGCCTCTAGACAAGCCGAGGAAGGCTGGCGAACAGGATCGAGAACATGCCGCCGAGGGCGAGGAACGGCCCGTACGCGATCGTGCTGCGGAGGCCGGCACGATGGGTCAGGAGCAGCCCGGCCGACCAGATCCCCCCGACGAAGACACCGACGGTCAGCGCCCCGAGCACCTTGTAGCCGAGGAGGAACCCGAGCATCGCCGCGAGCTTCACATCGCCCATCCCGAGGCCCCCGCGGGTCAAGATCGAGAGCAGCAGAAACGCGCCGAAGGTGACCGAGCCGGCCACGATGACCTCGACGAGCTCGGAGCGCTCGAACACCACGCGCAGAAGGAGCGCGGCCGCGGCCGTCGGGAGGGTGATCACGTTCGGAAGGCGGTGAGACGTCGCATCGATCGCCGCGAGCGCAACCAGCACGACCTGGACGAGCGCCCAGAGCGCCGCGTTCGCGTCCGAGCCGAGATGGATGAACGTCACCACCGCCAGGACGAGCGCGAGACCGAGGGCAACCAAGCGGCGTACACCCGTCGGAAGCTGCTCGCGGAGGCCGACGCTCATCGATCCGAGGTTACTCGGCGGTCCAGTCTGCATCTGAACCGAGAGGATCGAGGGAGCAGGCGGCGTTACGCCGCAGGTGGGCGCCACGTCTTCAGCGTGGCTGTGACCTTCGTCGGCCCACCGGGGCGACTCGCGATCTCGAACTTGCCGCCGAGAAGCTCAACCCGCTCGCGCATTCCGGCGAGGCCGAAGCGGGCGTTCTTCGTGGGCTGGCTGGAATCGAACCCATTGCCATCGTCCTCGACCTCGAGTGTGATCGTGCGCGGGGTTCCGCGGAGCCGCACCGCGACGTTCTTCGCGCCTGCGTGCTTGGAGACATTCGCGAGCGCGGCGCGGGTCACCGACTGGAGCGCGATGCGCTGCGAGTCCGTGTCGGTCTGCACGTTGCCGGTGACGCTGAGCTCGCAGGTCGCGGACGTTCGCTTTTCGAACTCGGCGATCTCGGTCTCGATCGCCTCGACGACCGGCAGCGTGTGCTTGGTGCCGTGTTCGAGCGCGACGATCAGTCCACGCAGCTCGTTCTCGACCCGGCCGAGCTCCTCGGTGATCTGCTCCATCCCGGCGTCGAGCTTCGTGTGATGCTCGGGCGGAACGATCTGCTCCATGCGCCGGCGAAGGTCGCCAAGGCTGAAACCGATGACCGCGAGGTTCTGCATCGGGCCGTCGTGAACGTCGAGCGCGAGCCGCATCAGCTTCCGCTTCAGCGTCTCCGCCGCCTGGACGGGAGCCGCCGCCGCGTCCAATGTGCGTGGCTTTACCGCCTTCGCAGCCTTGGCGGGCTTCCCCGTATCGGGAATCGCAGGCGACGCCGCAACGTCCCACCGCTTCCCCGCCCCTTTTCTTCGTGCCGTCGCGCTCAAGCCGCAGTCCTTTCAGACACTTCCCCGCAGTGAAGAGTAAGGTCCCCCGGCCTGTAATGCAAACGATAGCGGCGATTTGCGATCACTGTTGTAGATTCGACAGAACCCGCAGATTGGTTGTCCCTCGAACGAGGGATCCCTATGAAACAGCCTCGCGGTGGAGGTACAGCGAGACAAGCGCGACGCGTGGGGTCTGGAGGGGAACGGGCGCGCGCCGGGCGGACGAGGACTGCGGGCGCCACCTGAGGAACGGCTTCTCGACGAGATGATGTGAGCCGATCGCGGCCAGCAACGCGAGCCCGACCGCTTCGAGCTTGACCATCGTGCTCCCGAAGTAGAGCCCGGCGGAGACGAGGAGCGGGTAGTGCCAGAGATAGAGGCCGTAGGAGATACGGCCGAGATAGGCGATCGGGCCGAACGCGAGCACCGCGCCGATCCAGGACGAAGGATCGAGGGCGCGCACGAGCACGATCGCTGCGGCGACGGCAAAGATCGCGGTCCAGCCCGCGAAGACATCCGGGAACGAATGCCAGGCGACGAAGGCCATCACGAGTACGGCGACCGGTGCGAGCAGCCGGGAGGCACGCGTGAGGTTATGTGCGAGCTCCGTGCGGAGAACGACGGCAAGCAGGCAGCCGACGATGACGCCGAAGCTTCGCGTGTCGGGGCCGAACTCGATCCGTGCCCCACCCGCGCCGTCCGCTGCGAGCAGGAGCTGCAGCGCCACCACTCCGACCGCCGCGAGGAGCAGAACCGAGGCGGCGATGTGGAGCCGCCGTTTTGCGAGGAAGAGCAGAGCAAAGGGCCACAGCAGATAGAACTGCTCCTCCTCGGCGAGCGACCAGAGGTGCTGGAGGCCGAAGCTGTGCGGCCACGAGGTCCAGACCATGACGATGTTCGTCGTGAACGTGAGCCCGAACAGCGAGGACAGGGCAGCGCGGGAGAGGCGTTCGGGCTGGTGGATCGCGTAAGCCACACCCAGGCAGCAGACGAGCATCACGACGAGCGCCGGCAGGAGGCGCCTCGCGCGGCGCGCGTAGAAGGCGCGCAGCGAGATCGAGCCGTTCGCCGCGTGCTCGTCGAGCAGGATCGTCGTGATCAGGTAGCCGCTCAGGACGAAGAACAGATCGACGCCCACGCCGCCGTTCACCGGCCACGAGAACGTGTGGAGCCCGATCACGAGCAGGATCGCGACCGCGCGCAGGCCGTCGAGCGACCGGACCCGAGTTCTTCGCGTCGTGTCGATCGCACCCCGTCCGTTTCCGGCCGGGGAGCCGACTGCGGGCCCAACCGCCCCCATGCTGGGCTGACCCTAGGACACCGGTCGCGCTTGTGCCGCTGGACCTTTGGCCGGGTGGACCTAGACCTTCGGAACCCGCGCAATCAGGGCATTCGCGGATCGCCTTCGACCATCGCCGTCGGCTCGCCGTAGGCCTCGAGCAGCTCGAGGAACGGTTTTGGCGGGAACGACTCGGGGCCGAGGACTCCCGTGCCGTACCAGCCACCCGTCGCGAGCAGCTCGAGCGCGACGGCCGGGTTGAGTGCTGTCTGGAGCACGACGGCCTGGCGGCCGTACTCGCGCCACGTCCGTTCGTGGTCGGCGACGTGGTAGAGGTAGACGGCCCGCGGCGCGCCGTCCCTGCCCTTTCCGGTAACCAGGGTGCCGGCGCAGGTCTTGCCGCTCATCCGCTCGCCGAGGGTCGCGGGGTCGGGAAGCGTCGCGGCGACGACATCCCTGGGAGCCACCTCCACTCCGCGGACGCGCACCGGATCCTTCCGGTCGAGGCCGAGCTTGTGGAGCGTCCTCAACACGTCGATGAACTCCTCGCCGAGGCCGTATTTAAAGGTGACGCGGCGGCAGTCGATCGTGCGCGGAACGAGCACCACCTCCTCGTGCTCGACGTTCACGCACTCGCAAGGGCCGATCCCCTCCGGGAAGTCGAAGCTCTCGGGCTCGCTGAACGGCTCGGTCGTGAAGAAGCCGCGGTCGCGCTCCCAGACAAGCGGCGGGTTGAGGCATTCCTCGATCGTCGTCCAGATCGAGAAGGTCGGGGCGAAGTCGTAGCCCTCGACGACGAGGTTGGAGCCGTCGCGGACCGCGACCTCGTCGATCTCGGAGAAGAGCTCGTCGGCGGCGTAGCGGGCGAAGACGTCGGAGAGGCCCGGCTCGACGCCCATCCCGACGAGCGCGAGCAGGCCGGCTTCTTGCCAGCGCTCGGCCTCGGCGAACTGCGCGTCGCCGAGGAGCACGCCCGGCTCGTCGTAGGGGCGCTCCGGATGGGGCTCCGACAGTGTCATCGCCATGTCGAGGTAGGTGGCGCGGGCGTCGTAGGCGGCCGCGAAGATGGGCGGGTTGAAGCGCGGGTCGGCGGCGTTCAGGACGGCGTCGGCGCTCGATTCCTCGAGGAACGCCTTGACGGCCTCGCTGCTCGAGGCGTCGACCTGGGCGGCGGCGAAGCGGCTGTCGTCGAGCGAGGCAACCACGGCCTCGGCGCGGGCGGGGTCGAGGTCGGCGAGGGTGATCCGGTCGAAGAAGTCGCGGCGAGCGGCGACCGTCGCGAACGCCGCGCCGACCCCGCCGGCCCCGACGACCGCGATCCTCACAGGACGATGTCGGGCGAGGCGACCTCGGTCGTCCGGCGGAAGAACGGCTTGAGGCGGAGCCAGCAGAGCACCATCAGCGGCAGGCCGAGGAGGAGCGCACCGATCCCGATCACGAGCGGGACCTGGATCCCGGCGATCGGAGCCGCGTAGCCGTAATCCGGTGCGTTGAAGTCGTGGAGCGCCTTCACGAAGATCGCGGCCATGAGCAGCCCGCCGAGGAACGGCAGGAAGCCGACCCGGAAGAACACGCCCGGGCTGCGCCGGAGCTCGTGACGGAAGTACCACGCGCAGGCGAAGCCGGTGAAACCGTAGTAGAACGCGATCGCGAAACCGATCGCCGTGACGGAGTCGCCGAGCAGATCCTGGGCCGGGTTGAGCAGCACGAGGAGCAGCGTCCAGACGACCGAGAGGCCGCCCATGCCGATCGTCGAGACCGTCGGGGTGAGGTAGCGCGGGTGAATCTTCCCGAACGCGGCCGGCAGCGCTCCCCAGCGCGCCATCGAGAGGGTCGTCCTCGCCGTCGGCAGGATCGTCGTCTGCGTGGAGGCGGCGGCCGAGGTGAGCACCGCGATGATCAGCAGCTTGTTCCACGGCGAGCCGAAGACGCCCTGGCCGAGCACGTTCAGCACGTCGCTCGAGTTGTTGGCCAGGATCGTCGTGCCGCCGTAGGCCTGCGCGGCGGCCGAGACCGTGACGTAGATCAGGAGCAGCAGCACCGTCGAGACGACCGCGGCCTTCCCGGGCGCCTCGGCCGGATCCTCGGTCTCCTCGTTCACCGAGACGCCCGAGTCCCAGCCCCAGTAGATGAAGATGCCGAGCAGGACACCGTCGACGAGCGCGCTCACCGACATGTCGAACGGGTTGAACCAGGAGAGCGACAGGTGCATCGAGTGTGCGGTGGCCGACGTGTAGCTCTTCACGATCGCGACGACCGCGAAGGCCGCCAGGATCGCGATCTCGGCGCCGAGCAGGAACTGCTGCGTGCGCGCGGAGAGCTCGATCCCGCGGTAACAGATCCAGGTCATGAGGACGATCCAGAGGGTGGCGCCGATCGCGAGCGCCCAGTGGTTCGTCGCGCCCGAGTTCCAGTCGAAGAGCAGGAAGGTGTACTGGGCGGCGATCACCGCGAGCGACGCCATCACGAGCACGTCGGCGACGAAGATCGCCCAGCCGTTGAACCAGCCGACCCAGGGGCCGAACGCGCGCGTCGTCCAGGAGAACGTCGTGCCGCAGTCGGGGTCGGCGCGGTTCAGGTACTTGTAGCCGAGCGCCACCAGGAACATCGGGACGAACGAGACGAGCATCACCGCAGGGGCGTGCACCCCGACGCCCTTGAGGGCGACGATGAAGCCGAGGGTCGCGGCGATCGAGTAGGCCGGGGCGGTCGAGGCAACGCCGACGACGATGTTCGTGACGTAGCTGAGCGCACCGGTCTTCAGGCCCTTGTCGCCCGCGGCCGATCCTTCCGGGTACGTGCGCGGCGGGGCCTGGATCGCGCTCATGCTGTGACGCGGCCCCAGGCTTCCTCGAGCACGTCACCGAGGATCCCGGCGATCTTGTCGAACTCCGCCTGGCCCGCGATCAGCGGCGGGGAGATCTGGACGACCGGGTCGCCGCGGTCGTCGGCACGGCAGATCAGGCCCTTCTCGAAGAAGCGGTTCGAGACGAATCCCCGTAGGAACTTCTCGGACTCCTCCGGCGTGAACGTGCGGCGCGTCTCCTTGTCTCTGACGAGCTCGATCGCCCAGAAGAAGCCGGCGCCGCGGAGGTCGCCCGCGATCGGCAGGTCGAGGAGCGGCGCGAGCGTGTCGCGGAAGGCCTGCTCGTTCGCGGCGACGTGCTCGACGACGCGCTCGCGCTTCATCACCTCGATGTTCGCGAGGGCGATCGCCGCCTGCACCGGGTGGCCTCCGAAGGTCATCCCGTGGGTGAAGGTGTTGCCGGTTCCTGCTTCCAGGAACGGCGCGGCGACCTCGTCGGTGGCGATGACGGCGCCGATCGCGGCGTAGGCGGAGGAGAGGCCCTTCGCGCTCGTGATCAGGTCGGGCCTGATGTCGTAGCGCTCCGAGGCGAACCAGCTGCCGAGGCGGCCGAAGCCGGTGATCACCTCGTCGGCCGCGAGGAGGATCCCGTAGCGATCGCAGAGCTCGCGGACGCCCTGGAAGTAGCCGGCCGGGGGCGTGAAAGCGCCGCCGGAGTTCTGGACGGGCTCCACGATCACGAGCGCGACGGTCTCCGGGCCTGCCTGACGGACCGCGCCGTCGAGATCCTCGAGCAGGAACGCGGTGAACTCCTCCTCGGTCTCCTCCGGCGGGCGGTGGTAGCGGTTCGTGTTGCGGACGTGGACGACGTCGGGGACGAGCGGCTCGAACGGGGTGCGGAGGGCGGGGACGCCGTTGATCGAGAGCGCGCCGAGGGTGGTGCCGTGGTAGGCGAGCCTGCGCGCGATCACCTTCCACCGGCGTTCTCCTCTGGCGGCGTGGTAGCTCCGCGCGAGCTTCCAGGCCGACTCGACCGCCTCGGAGCCGCCGGAGACGAAGAAGACGCGGTTCAGGTCGCCGGGGGCGAGGTGCGCCACCTCGGCGGCGAGCTCGATCGCCCTCGGGTGCGCGTAGCTCCAGTTCGTATAGAAGGGCAGCTCGCGCATCTGCTCGTGCGCGGCGCGGCCGATCTCGTCGCCGTAGGAGTAGCCGATCTGCACGGCGAAGAGCCCGGCAAGCGCGTCGAGGTAGCGGTTGCCCTTGTCGTCCTCGAGGTAGCAGCCCTCGCCGCGGACGATGATCGGAGCCTCGTACCCGCCCATGCGGGTGAAGTGGAGCCAGAGGTGATCCTGCGCGAGCTGCCTCAGGTCGGGCTCGTTCGCCATGAGGCCAACGCTAGCGAAGGCGGCGGCGGGGCTCGCCGTCGGCTCGAGGACGAGTCAGGATGGCGGCCGTCTCAACGCGGCCATTGCCCTCGCGGCTTGGCCGTGCGCCCACTCGGGTCGGGCGGGCGCCAGGCGCTTACGAGCCTGAGATAGTTGGCGATCGCCTGCGTTCGCGTTCTCCCGAAGTACTTCAAGAACTCGGCGTTGGCGAGGAATGCCACGGGGCGTTCGAGCCCGACGTGGGCGCGATAGCTGCTCCATTTCCAATCCTCCGGCTTCGCGACCATGCCGGCGGCGACCGGGTTCATGTCGACGTAGCGCACGGCTGTGAGGAAGTGGAGCTCCGTCCGGATGTGGCTCGCGTGGAACCTGGACTCGAACAGGTGTCCCTTTCGTTTGTGCTGGTTGTTCCACCAACGTGCGTACCCGCCGAGGAGCACGTGCATCGCTGCCGACAGGTCGCAGGCGTCCGCGCGAACGAGGAAGTGGAGATGGTTGTCCATGAAGCAGAACCCGATCACGAGAACGTTGTGCTCGCGGAGTACCGCGTTGCAGCGCTTGAGCATCTCGGCGCGCTCGTCGTCGTCGAGGAACACGTTCCGCGCATCGTTGCCCTTCGGCGAAAGGAGGTAGAGCCCGCCGGGCTCCCAGTCTCTCGGCGCACGAGGCATTTCGATCAATGTAGTCAATCGCGGCAACAGGAGGTGCCATGCACCGGCGGTTTATGGCGGAACGAGCGCACGAAATCGATCCGCTGTGGCTGGTCGCCGCACGCCGATCGGTGCCATGCACCAGCGCGACCCGTGGCGGCGTCCGGACTCGCAAAACCTGCAGGCGGGTGCCATGCACCAGCCGTTCCGGCGCCTGAAAGCCCTGCACACCCCGGAACTCGGGGCGCGGCTGTCGCTCCGGTCTGGTGCCATGCACCACATACGGAGCGCGATGCCGCTGGAGTGCGGGAAGGACTGCCGCGGTGCCATGCACCAACGCTTCTTGCCGCTGCGAGGTGCGAGGCACTGGCATCGCGTGGGACGCTCCTCGGTGCCATGCACCACGCGACGAGCGACGGCAGCCGGGGCTGAGGTGGCTCCCGTCAGGCGTCGAAGCCGAGCTCGTCGAGCGAGCGGTGGAGCTCGGCGGCGTCGGGATAGACGCGGAAGGCACCCGCCTGGAGGAGCTCGTCGGTGCCGTAGCCGCCGCTCAGGAGGCCGATCGAGAGCATGCGCGCCCGGCGGGCGGCGAGGAGATCCCAGACCGCGTCACCGACGACATAGCAATCCGCGGGCTCGACCCCGAGAGCCTCGGCGCAGGCGAGGAACAGGTCGGGCTCCGGCTTCGCGCGGGCGACGTTGCCCCGGTCGATCACGACCATGTCGTCGGGAACATCGAGGGCGGCGAGCGACTTGTCGATCTCGGGGCGACGGCCCGACGTAGCGATCCCATGGGTGATCCCGGCCGCACGGAGGCCGGCGAGAAGCGCGACCGCGCCCGGGAGGGGACGCCGTTCCGGCAGAAGCTCCTGGAAGATCCGCCCGTGGCGGCGCTGGATCGCCTCCGTCTCCTCGGCGGAGAGGTCGCGCCCTACCTCGCGCGCGACCGCGCGGGTGAAGAGGCCGCCGCTCATCCCGATCCGCCGGTGGATCCTCCACCCGTCGATCGGCATCCCCTCCTCGGCGAGCGCCAACTGCCACGCGAAGACGTGCGCGTAGACCGTGTCGATCAGCGTGCCGTCGAGATCGAAGATCAGCGCGCCCGGCATCAGATCGTCGATCCGGCGAGCTCGGGTACCGGGATGCACGGGTGCCGCACACCGAGATCCGGCGAGGGCCGGCGTTGCAACGGCCGCGCTCCACCGTGGGAGAACCCTTCCGCTTCACACCCCGACTCGGACGATCTCACGGCAGCACCCAGCCTAGGAGAGCTTCGCCATCACGTGCTTGATCTGGGTGTAGTCCTCGAGGGAGTAGGCCGAGAGATCCTTGCCGTAGCCGGAGCCCTTGTAGCCGCCGTGGGGCATCTCCGAGACGAGCGGGATGTGATCGTTGATCCAGACCGTGCCGAACTGGAGCGCGCGCGCCGCCGAGAGAGCGCGGCCGACATCGCGCGTCCAGACCGAGGCCGCGAGGCCATAGGGCACGTCGTTCGCCCAGGCGATCGCCTCCGCGTCGTCGGCGAAGCGCTGCACCGTCACCACGGGCCCGAAGACCTCGCGCTGGACGATCTCGTCGCGCTGCCCGACGCCCGCGACGACCGTCGGCGCGACGAAGAAGCCGCGACCCGTCGGCGCCCCGCCGCCCGTCAGCACTGCAGCGGACGGAACGCGGTCGAGGAACCCGACGACGCGGTCGCGCTGCGCGGCTGAGATCACCGGGCCCATGTCGATCGCCGCCCCGCCTGCCGGATCGCCCACGGCAAGCGACTCGACCGCGGGCACGAGCTCTTCGAGCAGGCGGTCGTAGATCTTCGGCCCGGCCACGACCCGCGAGGCAGCGGTGCAGTCCTGGCCGGAGTTCCAGTAGCCGGCAAGCTTGATGACCTCGGCGACGGCGGCCGGGTCGGCGTCGTCGAAGACCACGACCGGCGCTTTCCCGCCGAGCTCGAGATGCACGCGCTTCAGCGTGTCGGCAGCCGTGCGCGCGATGATCTTCCCGGTCTCGACGTCACCGGTGAGCGACACGAGCCGCACGTCGGGATGGGTAACGATGCGCTCGCCGACCGGAACGCCGTCGCCCGTGACGACGTTCAGTACGCCGGCCGGGAGCATGTCGCCCGCGAGCTCGGCGAAGCGGAGCAGCGAGAGCGGCGTCTGCTCGGACGGCTTCAACACCTGGGTGTTCCCGGCCGCGAGCGCCGGCGCGAGCTTCCACACCGCCATCATCAGCGGGTAGTTCCACGGGGCGATCCCGCCGACGACCCCGAGCGGCTCGCGTCGGATCATCGAGGTGTAGCCGCGCATGTACTCGCCCGCGCTCTTGCCTTCGAGCACCCGCGCCGCGCCGGCGAAGAAACGCAGGTTGTCGACGCACACCGGTATCTCGTCGCGCGCGTACGACAGCGGCTTGCCGACATTCTCGGACTCGATCGCCGCGAGCTCGTCGGCGTTCTCCTCGAGCACCCGCGCCAGGCCGAGGAGTGCCTCGGCGCGTTCGCCAGGCGTGGTGTCGAGCCACTCCGGCAGCGCCGCGCTCGCGGCCGCGACGGCCGCGTCGACGTCCTCGGCACCGCACCGGGGAACCCGTGCGATCGTCTCCTCGGTCGCCGGGTTCAGCACCTCCATCGTCTCGCCGGAGGCCGCCTGCGACCATGTGCCGCCGACGAGAATCCCGCGGTCCGCGCTCACCGCGCCGACTCTATCCGCCGCTGCGCCCTCCATGTTGCGCCGGAACCGGGATCAAGCCGCGTCGCGAAGTGCGGCAGCGAGGATCCCGAGCGCCCGCTCGAGCTCGTCGTCGCCGATCACGAGCGGCACATGGAGGCGGATCACGTTCCCGTCAAGCCCGCAGCTGAGAAGCAGCAGTCCGGCCGCGCGCGCCGAGTCGAGAACCGCCGTGGCGCAGTCGGGGCTGCGGTCGGGGAGCTCGATCGCGAGCATCGGGCCGAGGCCGCGCACGTCGGCGCCCGGCGGCACGATCTGCTCGAGGCGGACGCGGACAGCCTCGCCCAGCTCGGCCGCGCGGGGCATCAGCCCGGGAAGGAGCTCGAGCACCGCGTTCGCTGCGGCACAGGACGCGGGGTTGCCGCCGAACGTCCCACCGAGCGTCCCAGGGGAAGCCGAGTCCATCAGCTCGGCGCGGCCCGTGACCGACGAGAGCGGGAGCCCGCCGCCGAGCGACTTGCCCCCGACGACCAGGTCGGGCTGGACGCCCTCGTAGTGCTCGATCGCCCAGAGCTTGCCGGTCCTGCCTGCGCCCGACTGCACCTCGTCGTCGACGTAGAGGATCCCGTGGCGGTCGAGCACCTCGTGGAGGCGACGTGGGAAATCGGGCGGCATCGGAATGAACCCGCCCTCGCCCTGCACCGGCTCGAGCACGGCGCAGGCGACGGAGGTCGGGTCGACCTCGGCCCTGAAGAGGCGTTCGAGGGCCTCGATCGCGTCGTCGCTCGTGATTCCGCGAAACGGATAGGGGGCCGGAACGCGGTACACCTCGGGCGCGAACGGCCCGAAACCTGCCTTGTAGATCAGCTTCTCGGTCATCGTCATCGTCAGGAGCGTCCGGCCGTGGAAGGCGCGCTCGAAGACGACGACCGCCGGGCGGCCGGTGGCCTGGCGCGCGATCTTGACCGCGTTCTCGATCCCTTCCGCTCCGGAGTTCAGAAGGAGCGACTTCTGGTCTTCGCCCCTGCACGGCGAGATCTCGGCCAGCCGGCGGCACACCTCCACATAGGGCTCGTACGTGCCCACCGCGAAGGACTGGTGCAGGTACCGGTCGACCTGGGCGTGGATCGCCTCGAGGACCGCGGGGTGGCCGTGGCCGAGGTTCTGGCTGCCGATCCCGCCGGCGAAGTCGATCAGCTCCTTCCCGTCGGCGTCCCAGATCAGGGCACCGGCGGCGTGTGAGACGACGAGTGCCGGCGTCGCCACGCCCCGGGCGACGTAGCGCTCGCGCGCCCGGGCGATCCGGTCGAGCTCACTCCGTTCCTGCAGGGCCACGAAGGCCTCAATCTATCGAAGCGGCCCCAAAAAGAAACGGCCGGGCGCGCTCGAAGCGCGCCCGGCCGTCAAGTCCCAGAGAAGCCAGTCTCTAGATGACCTGGACGTTGCGAGCCTGGGGACCCTTCGGGCCCTCCTCGGTCTCGAACTCGACGTTCGCTCCCTCAGCGAGGGACTTGAAGCCCTCGGACTGAATCGCGCTGAAGTGAACGAACACGTCCTTGCCGCCGTCGGACGGGGTGATGAACCCGAAGCCCTTGGCGTCGTTGAACCATTTCACGGTGCCGGTTGCCATTGCTGAAAAACACCTCCTTCTGCCTAACTCAAGAACGGGCAGAGGTGGCGCGGACTGCGCAACCGATACTCGTCCGTGTGTACGCGCGCAAGATAGCACCCTCGAACGCTTCTCGGCAGGGATTTTAGGTCTCCAGGAGACGCTCGAAGAACGAGCGGTAGCGGGTCATCGCGAGGCGGAGATCCTCGGTCGAGATGTCGTCCTGGACGTCCCATTGCCGCTCGAGGTTCGCCCGCGTCTCCGAGAACTCCGTCGCGAGCCGCTGCATGAGATCGGCGACCAGCCGGTCGGCCTGCTCGACCGCCTGGCGTGGATGGTCGACGAACCCGGTCTGGACGTCCTTCCACTCGCTGTTGAACCTGTCCGCGTCGGCGGGCGAGAGCAGCCGCTCGTCGCCGGAGGCCCCGAGGTCCGCCGCATCGAGATCGCGGTCGGATTCCGGCTCCTTCGGGTTCGCGATGTCCGCGGTCGTCAGCCCCTGATCCTGCTTCAGCTCAGCCACGGGTTCCCACCCCCTCGGTCTCGCGGGCGTCATCGGCGACGAGCAACTCGTGGAAGAGCTGCCGGTAGTCCTGCATCGCCTGCCGCTCGTCCTCGGTCGTCACCTGGCCGCTCTCCATCGAGACGTAGACCCGGTGCGCGGAGCGGTAGCTCTCGACGACCTGCGGGTGGTCGACGGAGATGTCAGCCGCGCGCTGGTCGAAGTCGTCCATCGGGTAACCCCGGTCGCGCATCACCGAGTTCACGAGGGCGTCTGCATGCTCGACAGCCTCGTGCGGGGAGTCGACGAAATCGGCCTGAACCCCCTGCCACTCCTCGGCGTAACGCTCGCGAGCGCCCGGTGCCAGCGGGCGGATGTGCAACTGCTCGTGCCGCTCTTCACGCGCCACGAGGTCGGCCTCCGCCTGACGGCGGCCGTCGCTCTCCTGCGCGGTGCGGTCGTACTCAGGCCCGAAGCGCTCCTTCAGCCTGTGCGTTCGCCGGCTCTGCATTGCCCTCATCACGGCAACCACGCAGACGAGCACGACTGCCACGACGATCACGGCCCAAACCCATCCAGCCATTCCCAGCCTCCTTTCGGTCAGGTCTCTGCCTTCCCGGTTTGGGCCGAAAGCAATCGGGCGGATGTCTAGGTGAGGACGACCGCGGTCGCCGAGCGCTCGGTCACGCGCGGGACGAGCCCGACCACGCTCTCCCGGGCGCACCAGGGGATGTCGTCGTCGAGGTTCGCGTTGCGGATGTTGGCCGCGCTCGAGCCGCCCCCGATCCCGTCCTCGGTCGTGGCGAAGGCTGAGGCGAGACGGATCGCAGCGAGGGCGGAATCGTCGGTGGTGCCGCCGAGGCCCGCAGCGATGCGGCCTGCGACATAGGCGTCGTCGAGTGCGAAGCTTCCCTCGACCCCGGCGCAGAAGATCGCGACATCGCTGTCGCCGCGCGCCGCCTCGATCACCGCGGACAGATTGAGCAGCGAGGCGACGAGCACGGTCTCGCAGCGCGCCGCGGCCACGAGAAGCGCACGGGTGCCGTTCGTGGTCGTCAGAACGAGGCGGGTGGGCTCCGCAGGCGGGGTGACGAGCTCGCGCGGCGAGTTGCCGAAGTCGAAGCCGTCGATCAGGACGTTGTGCCGCTCGCCGGCGAGCTTGACGCCTGGGCCCCCAAGCGCACGCGCATCCTCGATCTCGCCGACGCAGGTGACGCTCTCATAGCCCGAGTCGAGCGCCTGGCAGATCGTGGAGGTCGCACGCAACACGTCGATCACGATCCCGACCGGTGCCGCGACGTGATCTCCTGGAGTGAAACCGACCGTGACCCGCACGGCTAGAGGCCCTCGCTTGTGTTGCAAGTCACGAGCGTTGTCATTGTGACTTGCAACACAAGCTGGTTCAGGCCGTTCAGGAGCGTGCCAGCTCGGAGACGAGTTCCTGGACCTTGCCGGCGACGCCCGCCGGGCTGATCCCGAAGTGCTCGAGTACCTTGTCGCCCTTGCCGGAGGCGCCGAAGCTGTCGATGCCGATCGAGGCGTCGACCCACTTCGACCAGCCGAACGTCGTTGCCGCCTCGACCGAGATCTTCGGCGTGCCCGGCGGCAGGACCTCGTCGCGGTACTCGCTGTCCTGTGCCTCGAAGAGCTCCCAGCTCGGCATCGAGACGATACGAGCCTGGATTCCCTTCTCGGCGAGCAGATCGCGTGCGCCGAGCGCGGTCGTGACCTCGGCGCCGGTGGCAACGAGCACCACGTCGGGTGAGTCGGCGTCGGCCAGGACGTAGGCGCCCTTGCGGAGGCCGGCGGCCGGCGCGACGACCGTACGATCGAGCGTCGGGATGTTCTGGCGGGAGAGGACGAGGCAGATCGGGCCGCCGCGGTGCTCGAGCGTCAGACCCCACGCCTCGGAGGCCTCGTTGGCGTCGGCCGGGCGGATCACGATCAGGTTCGGGATCGCCCGCATCGCTGCGAGATGCTCGACCGGCTGGTGGGTCGGGCCGTCCTCGCCGACGGCGACCGAGTCGTGGCTGAAGATCCAGACGCAGTCGAGCCTCATCAGCGCCGAGAGCCGGATCGGCGGGCGCATGTAGTCCGTGAAGACGAAGAACGTCGAGCAGAACGGCTTCACGATCCCGCCGTGGAGGGCGAGGCCGTTGACGGCGGCGCCCATCCCGTGCTCGCGGACGCCCCAGGCGACGTTTCGCCCGGAGTGCTCCGGCGTGAACCACTCGTCGCCCTCGAACTCCGTGAAGGTGGAGTGGATCAGGTCGGCCGCGCCGCCGATCATCGTCGGCACGAACGGGCCGAAGCCCTGCATGACCTGGCTCGCGGACTTGCGGGTCGCGAGCGAGGCGCCCGGTTCGAAGACCGGGAGCGCAGCGGCAAAGCCGTCCGCGGGCTTGCCGGCCCACGCATTCTTCCACTCCGCGGCGAGCTCGTCGTTGTCGGCGGCCCACTCCTCGAAGCGAGCCTCCCACTCGCCCTGGAGCACC
The DNA here is from genome assembly GCA_036271235.1 of Gaiellaceae bacterium. Taxonomy (GTDB): domain Bacteria; phylum Actinomycetota; class Thermoleophilia; order Gaiellales; family Gaiellaceae; genus PALSA-600. The sequence goes on along the minus strand of DATBBA010000011.1, from coordinate 54,068 downwards.
TCGCCGCGCTGCTTCGCCGGCTCGCGCCAGTGCTCGTAGACCTCGGGCGGGATCAGGAAGAACGCGTCCGGATCCCAGCCGAGCGCCTCCTTCGTCTCGCGAACCTGCTCGTCGGGCATCGGGTCGGAGTGCGCGTTGCGGGTGCCGGCGCGCGGCGAGCCGAAACCGATCACGGTCTTCAGGCTGATCAGCGTCGGCCTCTCGGTCTCGGCCATCCCCTCGCGGATCGCGGCCTCGATCGCGTCGAGATCGTTCCCGTCGGCGACCTCGAGCGTGTGCCAGCCGTAGGCACGGAAGCGCTCGGGCACGTTCTCCTGGTTGAACGAAAGGCTCGTGGGCCCGTCGATCGTGATGCTGTTGTCGTCGTAGACGTAGACGAGCTTGCCGAGCTTCAGGTGGCCGGCGAGCGAGGCGGCCTCGGAGGCGACGCCTTCCATCAGGTCGCCGTCGGAGCAGATCGCGAAGATGTGGTGGTCGCAGACCTCGGGGCCGAACTTCTCGCGCAGGAACTTCTCGGCCATCGCCATCCCGACGCCGTTGCCGAAGCCCTGGCCGAGCGGCCCGGTGGTGGTCTCGACGCCCGGCGTGTCGCCATGCTCCGGATGGCCCGGGGTCTCCGAGCCGAGCTGACGGAACTGCTTGATCTGGTCGAGGCTCACGTCGTAGCCCGAGAGGTGCAGGCTCGCGTAGAGGAGCATCGAGGCGTGGCCGGCCGAGAGCACGAGACGGTCCCTGTCCGGCCACAGCGGGTCGGTGGGATTGTGCTTCATGATCTTCGAGTAGAGGAGATACGCGGTGGGGGCGAGCGCGAGCGGAGCGCCCGGGTGGCCCGACTGCGCAGCCTGGACGGCATCGACCGTCAGGGTGCGGACGGTGTTGATGCTGAGCTGGTCGATCGCGGCGTCAGGCACCGACGGGGCTCCCGGCATATGTCTGCGCCATCTCGTCGAGTGTCTTCACCGTGTAGTCGCCCGCGTGGCCGGCCGAGCCGAACTGGTTCAGCCGCTGGAACACGACCTCCTTCATCGCCTGCCGCGCGGGCTTGAAGAACGCGCGCGGGTCGAACTCGGAGGGGTGGGCGTTGATCGACTCGCGGAGCGCGGCGGTGATCGCGAGGCGGCCGTCGGTGTCGACGTTCACCTTGCGGACCCCGTGGCGGATGCCCTGCTGGATCTCCTCGACGGGAACGCCGTAGGTCTCCTCGAGCTTGCCGCCGGCCGCGTTGATCCGGTCGACGAGCTCGGGCGGGACGCTCGAGGAGCCGTGCATGACCATGTGCGTTTCGGGCAGCTTGCCGTGGATCTCCTCGATCAGGTGCATCGCGAGCACGTCACCGGTCGGCTTGGCCGTGAACTTGTAGGCGCCGTGGCTCGTGCCGATCGCGACGGCGAGCGCGTCGACGCCGGTCTGCTCGACGAAATCGACGGCCTGGTCGGGATCGGTGAGGTGAACCTCGCCGGAGCCGTGGCCGTCCTCGATCCCGCCGAGCGTGCCGAGCTCGCCCTCGACGCTGACGCCCGTCTTGTGGGCCGCCTCGGCGACCTCGCGCGTGACCGCGACGTTGTACTCGTAGTCGGACGGGGTCTTGCCGTCGGCGAGCAGCGAGCCGTCCATCATCACGCTCGTGAAGCCGAGCTCGATCGCCATGTGGCAGGTCTCGGGCTTGTCGCCGTGGTCGAGATGGAGGACGATCGGGATCTCGGGGGCGCTCTCGGCGGCCGCCATGATCAGGTGGCGCAGGTAGTTGGGGCCGGCGTAGGCGATCGCGCCGCGCGAGGCCTGGACGATCACCGGTGAGTTCGCCTCGACTGCAGCGTCGACGATCCCCTGAAGCTGCTCCATGTTGTTCACGTTGAAAGCCCCGACGCCGTAGCCGCCTTTGGCAGCCTCGTCGAGCACCTGCCGCAACGTCGCAAGTGGCATTGCCGTCTCCTCCCGCTCGATCTACTGGATCCCTACGCATTCTCGCCCAGAAGCAATGCCTCGCGAGGGGAGTTGCGCGCTGCGCTAGGCTACCGGCCGCGGGGCATCGTTGCCAATCGAAAAGTCGTAGGTTTCTTATAGTCTTACCGTTATGGCCGTTACCCTGAACCAGCTCAAGAGCTTCCTCGCAGTTGCCCGGGAGGGATCCGTCTCCGGCGCGGCCGAGAAGCTCTATGTCTCGCAGCCGTCGATCTCGGCCGCGGTCTCGGCGCTCTCGAACGAGCTCGGGGTGAATCTCACCGAGCGGGTGGGCCGCGGAGTAGGTTTGACGGCGGCCGGAATCGCGTTCCGGCCGTACGCAGCCGACGTACTCGGATTGATCGACCAGGGCCAGAAGGCCGCGCGCGAGGCCGCCGACGTGTCGATGCGCTCGCTGCGAATCGTCGCGGTCGCGACCGCGGCGGAGTTCGTCGTCCCCTCGCTGCTGCGCTCGTTCGCCGCCGCCAATCCGGAGATCAACCTGACGCTCGAGGTCGCGAACCGCGACTCGCTCTTCGACCGGGTGCTCGAACACGAGGCGGACGTGGCAATCGCCGGGCGCCCGCCCGACGACGAGCGGATCGCCGGCCACGCTTTCCTTCCGAACGAGCTGGCGTTGATCGCCGCTCCGGGCGACGAGCTCGCGACCGACCGCGCCGTCCGGCCCGAGGAGCTCTCCGCGCGCGTCTGGCTGATGCGCGAGCCCGGATCGGGAACGCGGCAGCTCGTCGCCGGGTTCCTGGCAGATCACGACCTGCGGCCGCAGACGCTGACGCTCGGATCGAACGGCGCGATCAAGGAGGCCGTGCGGCTCGGGCTCGGCGTGTCGCTGCAGTCGCGGGTGGCGGTCGAGCACGAGCTCTCGTCCGGCGCGCTGACCGAGATCCGCGTGCGAGGAGGGCTGCCGCAACGGGAGTGGTATGCGCTCCATTCCGCGACCGTTCCACCCCGTCCGGCGGTCGAACAGTTTCTTTCCTTTGCGTTCGGGCCCGAGGCGCGACAAGCGTTCGAGGGTCGCGAATGAGCTTCTCCGACCGGATCCCTCGCGGCGAGATCGCGCCATCGCTGCTGGCGTGCGACTTCTCGCGGCTAGCCGAGCAGGTCGAGCTCGTGATGGACGCGGGGGCGCGGGTGATGCACTTCGACGCGATGGACGGGCATTTCGTCCCGCCGATCACGATCGGGTCGCTGATCGCGGCGTCGATCTCGGACCTCGTGCACGAACGCGGCGGGATCCTCGACTGCCACCTCATGGTCGAGCGGCCCGAGCGGCAGATCGAGGCGTTCGCGAAGGCGGGCGCCGACGTGATCACGATCCATCCGGAGGCGACGCCGCACATCCACTACGCGCTGCAGATGATCCGCGAACAGGGCTGCGCAGCCGGGGTCGTGATCAACCCGGGAACGCCGGTCGACATGGTTCTGCCGGTCGCCGAGATCGTCGACCTGTGCCTGGTGATGAGCGTGAATCCGGGCTGGGGCGGGCAGAAGTACATCGCCTCCTCGACGGAGCGGGTCGCGGCGCTTCGGGGCGCGCTGCCGCCCGAGGTCGTGCTCGAGGTCGACGGCGGGATCTCGCTCGAGACGATCGACGGCGCCCGCGCCGCCGGCGCGGACATCCTCGTCGCGGGCTCGAGCGTCTTCGGCGCCGCCGATCCGGCCGCGGCGTTCAAGGCACTCGCAGCGCGGCTGTAGTTCCGGGCTCGCGAGAAACCTGCGCCCGACCCGCAATCGCTCCGGCGAACCCGGCGGTTCGAGACAGGGCGGTTCGAAGCGTGGCCGATCGCTCCCACACCAGGGGACAGTCCCCTGGACATGGCCTGAAGGGACGGCTCCGGGGAGCTTGGTTCGCGTTTACCCCCGCTCCCGGGGAGAAATCGCCGCTTTGACGCTCTTGTAGGTGATCCATCCCCGCTCGAGTGGGTACTCCGGAGAGCGGCGACTCGCTCAGGGCGCCGTTTCCGCAGTGACCGATGCGGGCGAGCCGGAGCGCGGCGGGCGAGCGTGGGCGTTAGGACGGAGACGGCGCTCCTCGGGGATCCCCCGATACGGCTCGTCGCGGGCGAAGAAGCGGTCGAACAGCGCCACTCCCGGCAACTTCGTGACTTGCAACACGTGCAGGCCGTTGCGCGCGGGCCGTAGCCGAGCGACGACCAACGGGTCGATCCGACCCGGGCGAGACTGCGACACGGTTAAACTGTCACGTGGCCGCGAACGGGAAATCCTCGGTTCGCTCGAGGCTCGGGCTGCTCTCCGTTGGTGCGATCGCGTTGCTGGCGCTCGCCGGCTGCGGGAAGAGCGGGACGACAACGAGCACGTCGGCATCGACCTCGACGCCGGCGACCACCTCGACCCAGGCCACGACGACCACCGCCACACCCGCCGGGGAAGGGCCCCAGCTCTCCTTTGCGGATCCGTCGGGCAGTGTCGGCTTCATCGACCACGGCGTGATCGAGCGCAAGGGCTCGGTCGTCGTCCACGACATCGCCTTCCGGAGCGGCACCGAGCCGATCGAGGGGTTCCTCGTCGAGCCGATCGACGCGACCAATCTCCCCGGCATCGTCCTCATGCACGGGTCGGGCGGAGACCGGAACGAGCTTCTTTCAAAGGCGATCGAGCTCGCCCAGCGGGGTGCGGTCACGCTCACGCTTACGGCCCCGTCGACCTCCGACCCGTTGCCCGCGCCGACGAACGTCGCCGAGCTCCTCGCCGGGTCGACTGCGACCACCGTGCGCGACGTCGTCGCCGTCAGGAGGGCCGCCGACGTGCTCGCTTCCCGCCCGACCGTCAACCCGAAGCGCATCGGCTATCTCGGCTGGAGCGCCGGGGCGAAGACGGGCACGTTCGTCGCCGCCTCCGACCCGCGCTTCCGCGCCCTCGCCCTGCTCTCCGCGGGCGCCGACACCGTCACCGCGTTTGTCGCCCAGGCCCCTCCGGCCGACCGGAAGATCGCACGCCAGGCGCTTGGCAGCATCGATCCGATTCGCTACGTCGCGCTCGCCCGGCCGGGCACGCTCCTGCTCGAGGACGGCACGCGCGACCAGGTCATTCCCCACGAGGCACTCGAGAACGTCGTCCGCGCAGCGCCTCACGGGACGGTCGTCCACTGGTACCCAGCGGGCCACGCGCTGAACGCGAAAGCCTACGGCGCTGCGTTCACCTGGCTGCTACAGCGACTCCGATCATAGCGTAACGTCTATAGAAACGGCTCGAAGAAACACTTGATCTCTACGGCCGGGTGCGGTTTACTTTCAGGCCCGATTGCGAGGTGATTACTGATGTCACGCCCCGTCATGCTCGGCATAGTCGGAGACTCCGGATCCGGCAAGACCACGATCACGCGTGGCCTCGTCCGCGTGCTCGGCGAAGGCCAGGTCACTCACTTCTGTACCGACGACTACCACCGGTACGACCGGCGGCAGCGGGCGGAGCGCAACATCACGCCGCTCGACCCCGAGTGCAACCACCTCGACATCCTGGCGCAGCACCTCGGGCACCTCAAGGCAAAGCAGCCGATCATGAAGCCCGTCTACCAGCACAACGACGGCACGTTCGGCGCGCCCGACTACTTCGAGCCCGGCCGCTTCGTCGTCTGCGAAGGGCTGCTCGGCTTCCACAACCGCGAGCTCGCCGACACCTTCGACGTCCGCATCTACCTCGACCCGCCCGAGGAGCTCCGGCGCCACTGGAAGGTCCAGCGCGACTGCTCACGCCGCGGCTACACGACCGACCAGGTTCTCTCCGAGCTCGACCGGCGCGAGCCCGACTCCGAGCGCTGGATTCGGCCGCAGCGACACCACGCCGACATCGTCGTCTCGTTCCAGCCGAACGACGGCGAGGATCAGGAGCACCTCGACTGCAAGGTCACGCTCTGCGACTCGCTCCCGCATCCCGACCTGGCGGGCGTGATCAACGGCGGGAACGGGATAGTCCTGACCGAGCGCCCCGGCGCAGTCGAGCTCTACGTGCCCGGCCAGCTCCCGCACGAGCGCGCCTCCGCGCTCGAGGAGGCGATCTGGGAGAAGATGCATTTCGCCCGGCATCTCCGCGAGGAACGGCTCGGGGAGTTCACGATCGGCACCGACCTCCACCGCTCCGACTCGCTTGCGGTCGTCCAGCTCCTGATCCTGTACCACCTCGTGACAGCGCGGGCGGTCGTCGCGCTCGGCGGAAGCTCGACGCGTGAGTTCGATCTCAGCTCGCTGGACTCCCTGATCGCCGAGGGCGGCCACTCGCCGTTCTGAGCCTGCTCGCGCTCACAGCAGCGGAATGGTTCCTGCTCGTCGTCGCGATCGGGCCGTTCGTGCTCCTCGGGATCATCGTCTGGATCTTCTGGCGCGCGTCCAGGCGCGCCGATGCGGCCGAGGCGTCGGAGCGGCAGTCAAGCCAGGGCGGCGGAGGCTGACGCGAGCTCGCGGTCGCGGTCGGTAATCGCCTCGGCACTGTGGGTACGCCAGCGCAGCGTGACGTCGCGGTAGCTGATCGCGATGTCGGGGTGGTGGTTCTCGGCCTCGGCGAGCCCGGCGACGCGGGTGACGAACGCGATCGCCGCCGGAAAGCTCTCGAGCCGGAACGTGCGCTCGAGCGCCCCGTCCACCTCGGCCCATCCGTCTGGTACCGGCATCTCGGACAGCATCTTATGGATCCGCTCGTGGTTGGAGAGCTCGATCTCGAGCCCATGCTTCGCGCGGAACCGTTCGAACTGCGCGCGCCTGGCCGGGGCGTCGTAGGCCTTCGAGAGGCTCGGGGCGCCGACCTCGTAGCAGACGCCGAGCCCGGCGACCTGCACGAGCTCGAAGCCCGCATCGCACAACCGGAGCATGAAGTCCCAGTCGCAGTAGCCGCCCACCGCCGGATCGAGCGGCCCGAGCTCGGCGCGGGCGGCGAGCGGGTAGGCGATGCTGCTCGTGAGGATCGTGTTGTTCACGCGCAGCGACTCGCTCGTCGCGGGATGGTCGAAGACCTCGCGCGTGCCGTCGTGCTCGTGGACGAGCCAGCCGCCACGGAACAGAAATCGCCTCTCGCCCGCACGCCCGAGCGCAGCGCAAAGGGCCGAGAGGTGATGCGGGTCCTCCCACCAGTCGTCGTCGTCGAGCCAGCAGACGAGACGGCCGGCTGCGCGGGCGATCCCGGCTGCCCGGGCCTCGGCGGGCCCCTGGCCGGTGCCTCCAAGCGCATGCACTCTCGGATCGGCGAGCGTCCGCACGGCAGCGAGCCCCTCGCCGTCGCCGTCGTCCACGACGATCGCCTCCCAGTCCCGCTCGTCCTGGGCCTGAATGCTCGACAGCGCCCGCAGGAGCTTTCCGGGCCGGCCGCGCGTCGGCACGATGACCGAGGCGAAGGGGATCGAGGCGGCGTTGCGCCCTACGGTCACGGCGAGACGATACTCTGGCCCGGAGCTACATCGGGGGCGGAGGCTCCTACTCGGCAATTTCGGTGCCGGCGAAAGGAGCACCCATGGAGAATCAGGGAGTCCCGGACAGTGCGAACAACGTCTTCGAACTGAGCCAGGCGGCGCATGCGCTTCCCGATGCGCGCACCTGCTGGTTCGACCTGCCGCCGCGCGAGATCGCGGTCGAGGACTGGGCGCGCTTCCGCGCCTCGATGGCGGAGATCTTCGAGGCCTTCGGGATGGACGTCGACACCCCGGGCACGCGCGATACGCCGGAGCGATTCCTGCGCGCGCTCTTCGAGGCGACTGCGGGCTATGACGGCGACCCGAAGCTCTCGACGACCTTTCCGGCCGAATCGGTCGAGGCGTCGTCTTCGTCCGGGCAGATCGTCGAGGGCCCGATCGAGTTCCACTGCCTCTGCGAGCACCACTCGCTGCCGTTCTTCGGAACGGCTCACGTTGCCTACCTTTCCGGCGAACGGATCATCGGCATCTCGAAGCTGACCCGGCTCGTGCGGCTGTACGCGCGCCGCTTCACCGTCCAGGAGCGGCTCGGCGAGCAGATCGCGGACGGGCTCGTGTCCCTGGTCGCGCCTCGCGGCGTCGCGGTTCGGCTCGAGGCGTCGCATCTCTGCACGCAGATGCGCGGCGTCGAGGAGCAGTCCCGCACGGTCACGACCTTCTGGCGCGGGGCCTACGACGAGGACGCCGAGTTGCGGCGCGAGTTCCTCTCCGAAGTTCGCAGTCACACCGTCTGAGAGATGTCGGAGACCTCTGTCGTCTGCGGGGGTGGCGGGGCGCTCGGAGGAGCGATCGTGGAGGCGTTGCTCGGGCGCGGTGACGAGGTCGTCCTCGTCGACCGTCACGCCGACGGCGAGCACGTCGCCGGGCTGCGCCGCGAAGCCGTCGACCTGACCTCGGCCGACGCGGTCGAGGCGCTCTGGGCCCAACTCGCCGCCGACGGAGTCGACGCTCGTTGGGTCGTCAACGCCGTGGGTGGCTTTCGCGGCGGCAGCGTCTCCGAGTCGGAGCCCGACGGCGTGCGGTTCGTCGAGGAGCTGAATCTTGGAACGGCCTGGTGGTCGTGCCGCTCGGCGGCTGTGCATCTTCCGGACGGCGGCGCGATCGTGAACGTCAGCTCGAAGTCGGGCGTCTCCGGCGGGGCCGGTTCGGCCGCCTACTCCGTCGCCAAGGCAGCGGTCAACCGCCTCACCGAGGTGCTCGCGGCAGAGCTCGCGGGCCGCCACGTCCGGGTCAACGCGGTGATGCCGTCGGTGATCGACACGCCGGCGAACCGGGAGACCCTCTCCGCGAAGGCACTCGCGCAGGCGGTCGCACCCGCCGATATCGCCTCGGTGATCGCGTTCCTGCTGAGCGACGCCTCCCTCGCGATCACCGGCGCGGTCATCCCCGTGTACGGACACGCGTAGAAGCCGTCCTTGCCCAAGATCCGGCCCATAGGTAACAGCTCAGTCGCGGTACCTGGCACCGGATATGGCCTCCTGGGACACCGCGGCACGACGGGGCCGGCCGGAGCGCGATGACGATCCGCCCGCTCGAGCGGCTCTGGGAGGCCGAAGGACTGCCGACGTTCGAGCTTCCGGCCGAGCTCGGGGAGCTCTACGGCGGCCCGCTCGGATTCGAGGAGCCACGGGTCTTCGCGAACTTCGTCTCGACGGCCGACGGGGTGGTGGCGATTCCGTCCGTCCCGAAGTCGAACAGGCTGATCGCGGCTGGAAGCGAGGCCGACCGCTTCGTGCTCGGCCTCCTCCGCGCCTGCGCCGACGTGCTCGTGATCGGCAGGGGAACCCTCGCCGCTTCGCCGCGCTCGACCTGGTCGCCCGCAGAGGCGTTCCCCGCTGCCGCCGATGCCTTCGCCGAGCTCCGCCGGCGGCTCGGGCGATCCGAGCGGCTCGAGGTCGCGGTGCTGTCCCGGAGCGGGCTCCTCGACCTGACCCACCCCGCGTTCGCCGCGGGCGCCGTCGTCATCACCACCGACCACGGCGCCGCCGAGGTCGGCGGGAAGCTTCCCGCCGAATCCGTGATCTCGCTCGGGCCGAGCCTCGACCCCGGGCTCACGATCGCCCAGTTGAAGAACCGGGGGCACCGGCTGATCCTCCACGAGGGCGGCCCGCACGCGATCGGGCCCTTCTTCGAGCGACGCCTCATCGACGAGCTCTTCCTCACGATCTCACCGGTTCTCGCGGGACGCGATTCGCTCGATCGCCGCCTCGCCCTCGTCGAGGACGCCGATCTCCTGCCCGGCGGACCGCTCGGGGCGAAGCTCCTCGGCATCCGGATGGACGGTGACCACGTGTTTCTCCGGTACCGGCTCGATAGCGACGCAACGTAGGATTCTCCCGGGCTGCCGACGGGCAGACCACGAGGAGCGATGTCGCTGAACAGCCTTCGATCGAGCCAAGCGCTGATGAATGCGGCCCTCGCCGGGTCGCTCGCTGCAATCGTCGCGTGGTTCGGCCCGCCCGGCACCGACTTCGCCGCCCACGTCTTCCAGCTCCACGTCTACCTGCAGCACGGCTTCGCCCTCTGGACGAACTACTGGTACGCGGGCCGTTACACCTTCGTCGGCTACAGCATCCTCTACTACCCGCTCGCAGCGCTCTTCGGGATCAGGCTGCTGGCCGTGCTCAGCGTCGCAGCGTCGACGGCGGCCTTCACGCTCGTGATCCGCCAGACCTGGGGCGAGTCGACCGTGTGGGCGACACGCTTCTTCGCGGTCGTGGCGGCCGCATCGGTCGTCTCGGCCGCCTTCCCGTACGGGCTCGGCCTCGCGCTCGCGCTCACCTCGCTCGTGGCGGTAGCCCGCCGCCACCTCGTCGTGTTCGGCGTGCTCGCGGCGCTGACCCTGGCGGCGAGCCCACTCGCGTTCCTGTTCCTGCTCCTCGTGCTCGGGGCGGCAGCGGTCTCGCGCTCGCGGCAGGAGACGGCGAAGCCGGCCGCGATCGCCGCCTCGATCTGCGCGCTCGGACTGCTCGTGTACCGCCTCTTCCCGGATCACGGCGTCTACCCGTTCGCGACGAGCGAGCTCCTCGCGGCCCTGACCTTCTGCGGTCTCGGCGCCGGCCTCACCTGGCGCCTCGAGAAGGCCCGGATCCTGCGTGCGCTCTTCCTCGGATATGCCGCAGCATGCGTGCTCGCCTACCTGATCCCCTCCACCCTCGGAGAGAACGTGGTGCGCCTCCGGTACGCGGCGCTCCCGATCGCCGTCCTCACGCTCTCGCTGCGCCGCTGGCGGCCACTGCCGATCTGCGCGATCGCCTTCGCACTCGCGTGCTCGTGGAACATCTCGCCGCTCATCTGGAGCCTCACGAGCAGCTCCCACGATCCATCGGCGAAGGCTGCGTACTGGCGGCCCGTGATCCGGTTCCTGCACCAGTCGCTCACACCCGCCTACCGGGTCGAGGTCGCCGGCACCGCAAACCACTGGGAGGCGGTCTACCTGCCCCAGGCCGGGATCCCGATCGTGCGGGGCTGGTTCCGCCAGGACGACTTCCCGCAGAACGAGGTGCTGTACGACAAGCTCACCCGGACGTCCTACCTCGAATGGCTCCGCGAGCTGAGCGTGCGCTACGTCGTGCTCACGAACTCGGCCCCCGACTACAGCGCCAAGGACGAGATCGCGTTGCTGCGAAGCGGGCGCTCGGAACTGCCGGTCGTCTTCCGCTCCGCGCACGAGACGGTCTTCGCGGTCCCCTCACCCCGGCCGATCATCACCGGCCCCGGGCACCCGATCGTTCGCGCGATCACGGAGAACACGATCACGTTGAAGCTCAACCAGCCCGGGAGCTACCGGCTCGGGATCCGCTACACCCCCTATCTCATCTCGCCGGAAAGCTGCGTCACCGAGACCAAGAACGGGATGACGGTCCTGACCGTCCCCCATGCCGGAACGATGAAGATCGCGTTCAGTGTCTCCGCCACGGGTGCGCTCGCGGCGCTGACCGGCAGCCGCACGACCTGTGCGAAACCTCATTAGACAACGCCTGCTCGTGCTGGCGAGAGCGGCTGCGGGGTCAACCCTCGATGTGCTCCACCACGTCCTCGACCTCGCTGACGAGGCGTGTCCCCGTCGCCTTGAAGCTCGCGACCGCCTGCTGGCCGACGGCGAGGTGGAGGCGCTCCGACGACGAGGCCGTCAGCTCCGCCGTGACGGGCCCGACCCTGACGCGTACGCGGTTGCCGACGTGCGAGATCGAGCGGATCTCACCCTGGATCACGTTCTGAGCGGAGTTCGCGTGGTGCTCGCGGGAGACCGAGATCTCCCAGGGATAGACAACGGCTTCGATGCGCCCGGAACCGAGATCGGAGGAGTAGATCGTCTCCCCGCTCTCGAGCACGATCTCGGTGAGCCCGTCCTTCCCGGGCCGCGCGATCCCGTGCAGGAGGTTCGCACCCGTGAACGCGGCGACGAAGCCGTCGGCGGGATGGGACACCATCTCCTGCGGAGTCGCGAGCTGCCGTAGCTCGCCGTCGACGATCACGCCGACCTGGTCGGCGAGCGCCGCCGCGTCCTCGTAGTCGTGAGTGACGAGGAGCGTCGGCAGCCCGAACTCGCGGAGGAGCTCCTGGAGCTCGCCGCGGACCGCGACCTTCGTGTGGGCGTCGAGCGCGGAGAGCGGCTCGTCGAGTAGCAGCACGCCGGGATCGCGTGCAAGCGCACGCGCCAGCGCGACGCGCTGGCGCTCGCCGCCCGACAGCTCGTCAGGCCGAGCCTTCTCGAGATGGGAGATGCGGAAGCGCTCGAGGTACTCGTCGACGCGCGCCTTGCCCGCATACGCGACGTTCTGGCGGACGTTCATGTGCGGGAAGAGCGCGTACTCCTGGAAGACGAGGCCGACCCGGCGCTCGTCCGGCTGCAGGAAGACCCCGGCCGACGAGTCGAACCAGATGTCGCCGTCGAGCGCGATCCGCCCCTTCGTGGGGCGCACGAGCCCTGCGACGGAGCGGAGCACGGAGGTCTTACCCGCTCCGGACGGCCCGACGAGCGCGACGGTGCCCTCGACCACGAGGGCGAGGTCTAGTTCGAACGACCGAAGGGGGAGAGTGAACTCTGCCGCGAGGGCTGCCAAAGGACCCCGACCTTGAGGATGAGAAGGATGGTGAGGCTGAGGACGACGAGCAGCGCGCTGATCGCGTAGACGGTCGTGAGCTGGTCGGCCTCGAACTGGTTGTACACCGCGAGCGGCAGGGTCTGCGTACGCCCCTGGAGGCTCCCTGCGAACAGGATCGTCGCGCCGAACTCGCCGAGGCCCCTCGCAAGGCAGAGGGACTCGCCGGCGAGCAGTCCGCCGCGTGCCAGCGGCAGCGTGACGCGGAAGAAGGTACGGAGCGGACCTGCTCCGAGCGTGCGCGAGGCGGCGACCATGCTCCAGTTGACGGCCTCGAACGAGGCGATCGCCTGGCGAACATAGAACGGCCCGGACACGAGGATGATCGCGAAAACGACGGCTGTGAGGTTGAACGAGACGTTGATCCCCAGGAAGTCGAACGTCCCGCCGAGCAGGCCGAAGCGGCCGAACGCCACCAGGAGCCCGATCCCGGCGACGGCCGGTGGAAGCACGATCGGCAACTCGACGAGCGTGACCGCCAGCGCGCGCCCACGAAAGCGATGAGACGCGAGAAACCAGGCCGTCGGGGTTCCGATCCCGAGGATGAAGACCTGGGCGATGAAGACGGACTTGAGGCTCACGATCAGCGCGTCGGTGACGACCGGATTCGAGAGTTGGTGGAATAACGTCGACAGCGGCACACGGGTGAAGATCGCGACGATCGGCAACAGGATGAACGCGAACGCAACCGCGATCGCGAGGAAGTAGGCAACGGCGAGGACCGCCCGAACGAGCGACGGCCAGAACGCATGCCGGCCAGGGATCGCCCGCGGTTCAGCCGCGACGGTCAGTGCTGGACCATGACCGACGTCGACTTCACGATCGCCGTGGCAGGCATTCCCTTGCGGAGGTCGAGCTCCTCGACGGCGTCACGCGTCACGAGCGCGACGAGCCGGACCGGGTCGGAGACGACCATCTCGACCTGCGCCATGAGACCCTCGATCTTGACGTCGGTCACGATCGCGTTGAAGCGGTTGCGGGCACTCAGATGAGCCGAGCCGGCGTCGCCGCGGAGGCGCTCGATCTCGCTCGCCGGAACGACACGGCGGTTGCTCTTGTCACGATCGGCCTTGATGCGGCCTTGCCTGTCCCAGCGACGAAGCGTGTCGACGCTGATCCCGAGCGTCTTTGCAGCCTCGCTCACGCTGTAGTACTCCCTCGGCACCTGTACCTCCCTTTGGGCTTGGCCGGGACGGCAACGGCGCCTGCCCCGTGGACGCTCGCGCGGTGGTCGCACGTCCACGTTCAAAGGTACCTATGCAAGTCCTAGCCTGCAACCAGGAGCCGGTAGGACGCACCGACGGCCCTCTGCCTAGGCGCGGCGTCGGCAACCGGGGGCGGCGGATCCCGGCTGCCGACGCGCGAGGTGCACGTGAACGGTTCGTGCACCCGGGAGGATCTGGCGAGACTCCATACTAGTCATCGAGTGACTACCCGTCAAGGCCGCGCACGAATTCGTGTTGGCAGACGCCATTCGATCGCGGCGGCGCCCTCACCTCGACGCCAGAGGCGTCTCCAAAAGTCTCTCCGGTCTGACCGCAGACGCCTTGTCCCGCACTCCTGCACGTACGACCGAGTAGCCTTCGCCTCGTGGCGACGGTCGGACGCGACCTGGCACCGGGCGAATGGTCGGTGCTCGCCCTGCTCTCGGACGTTCCCGCGCACGGATGGGCGATCGCGAAGGCAATGTCGCGAAACGGCGAGATCGGGGGAGTTTGGGCGGTCGGGAGGCCGCTCGTCTACCGCGCGATCGACCTCTTGCAGAGCCGCGGCCTGATCGAGGCCGTCGGAAGCGAGCGCGGCTCCCGCGGACCGAACCGGGCGCTCTTCAAGGCCACCCCCGACGGCCGCGAGGCACTTGCCCGCTGGCTCGCGGAGCCCGTGGACCACGTGCGGGACATCCGCTCGCTGCTGCTCCTGAAACTCGTGCTGATCGAGCGGGCCGGGCTCGACAACCGGCCGCTGCTCGAGTCCCAGCTCGCGCTGACGCTCCCGGCGATCGCAGCGCTCGAAGCCCGCCTGCGGCGGAGCGTCGGCACCGAGAGCGTGTTCGTCCGCTTCAGGCTCGAGACCACGCGGGCCGTCGCGCACTTCATCGAAGGCATGCTCGTCGAGCCGCGAGCGGAGCCACAGGGACAGAGGGCGGGTAGCGGCTCCTAGCCGCTACCCGCCCCGCGGACGAAACGAGTCGAAAACGGTCGCTACGCGATCGTGATCAGCTTCAGGGTCGCAGTCCCGGACGGGTTCGTGACCGTCAGCGATCCGGTCTTCGCCTTCGTCGGCACCGTGACGGTGAGCTTCGCCGCCGAGACGACCTTGAACTTCGCGGGGACGCCGTGGAAGGTGACCGAGGTCGTGCCCTTCAGGTTCGTGCCCGTGATCGTGAGCGTCTTGCCCTTCTTCACCTTCGCCGGGGTCGCCTTCGTGATCGTCGGCACCGGTGAGGTGAGAGGCAGGAAGCCGTCCTTGACGAAGACCGCCTGGCCCGAAGCGCTCAGGACCTTCGCGACCCACGCATTCGCCGCGGCCTGGTTCGGGCTCTTCGTGATCACGCACATCGAGTAGGTGATCTTCGGCTGCGCCCAGGCAGGCACCGAGATGAGCGTCAGCGCCGACGGGTTGATCACGTAGTCGGAGAGGTACACGAACCCGGCGTCGACCTGGCCCAGGGCGACCTTCGAGACGACGTTCGCGTCCGAGGTCTCCTGGCTGACGACGTTCGCCTGCACCGCACTGTTCAACCCCATCTGGTTCAGGACCTGCACGGTGTAGCTCCCGACGGGGACAGACGAGGCGGCCTCGTCGACCTTGATCCCGGGCTTGGTCAGGTCGTAGATCGACTTGATCCCGGCCGGGTTCGCCTTCGGCACGACGGCTTCGAGCGTGTTCCGCGTGAAGTTGACGGGCTTCTCGGCCACGCCCGAGGCGTAGAGCGAGGAGCACGTCGCGGTGTTCGCGCCCATCAGCACGTCGGCGGGTGCGCCGTTCGTGATCTGGGTCGCGAGCGTGCCGGTGCTCCCGTAGGAGTACGTGTTACCCGCGTCGATCGTCCCGAGGACGGACGTCATCGACGAGCCGGCGAAGATGGTGAGCCCTGCCGTCGAGTGCGTCGAGGACGCCGACGCCGCGCCGGCGCTCACGGCAAGCGTGAGTGCGAGAGTGGTGACGAGCGCAGCAACGCGCTTGCCCATTGGATGGAACTGCAAGAGATCCCCTTTCCTTGTTCCTTGGCTCCGGGACATAGCCATCGTCAGGCCGTGTATGCGCCCATGGCGTCGGAGGCCTGCTGAATGGTGAGAGCCGGCGGGAACGAGACGCTGAAGGCCTTCCCGCCTGAGCTGGTGGTGAAGTACGACGAGTGCTGCGCTTCGCAGGCTGCGATCTGCGCGAGGCCCGTCTTGAACGAGTTCGTCTGCATCTGCCCGATCGCGCCGAGGTAGCTGCCGAGGACGATCGTCTCGAGCGTCACCGCAGCCTTCGCAATCGACTCCTTGCTGTCGAACGCGCCGCTCGGATAGCTGAAGTCGATGTCCCCCGATACGGCGGGCGTGTTTCCGGAGCCGCTGAGGATCCCGGCGACCGACTGGTAGTGCTCCTGCTCGTTCAGGTAGGCCTTCTTGAGGTACTTGGCGAAGTCGCCGCTCGTGTTCGAGGCCGCGATCGCCTGGGAGTAGAAGTCGGATGCGAGCAGCTCGGCCGCCACGAGAAGTCTCGTATATGCGAGGTCAGAGACGGGGAGCGGGTCGGCACTTGCGGTCTCGGCGAGGGTGCCGAGGACGCCGCCCGCGACGACGAGCGCCGCTCCGCTTCGAGCTCCGCGGCTGAGAAGGTCTGCTCTGCTGATGGATACGGTCACGTTCGCTCGAGCTCCTGTCCGGTTGATGACGACATCGAATCGTGCTCGGCGCAGCGTTCTCTTCTTCATCACTACCGACGCAACGCCTATGCAACTGATGAATCGCGCCCAGGATAGCACCGTCCCGGTCTGGGTTGCATGAAGCTTTACCGGGTGTTGATCAATCGAGTCAAAGGCATCCACAACCACCGCAGCGGGCCAAATGGAGCCGTCGAAAACCGAAACTCCCATTCGACCCGTAGAATTCATCGATGGCCGACCGCGACCTGGCCCCTGGCGAATGGGCTGTGCTTTCCCTGCTCTGCGAGCGGCCTACGCATGGCTGGGCATTGGCTAGACAGCTTGCGCCCACGGGAGAGCTCGGATCGATCTGGTCGCTGACCCGGCCCCTCGTCTACCGCTCGCTCGAGATCCTCGAAGACCGAGGCCTGATCGTCCCGTCAGGCAGCGAGCCGGGGGCACGGGGCCCGAACCGGACGATCTTCCGCGCCACGCCCGCCGGCCACGCCGCGATCGCCGAGTGGCTGACCGAGCCGGTCGAGCACGTTCGCGAGGGCCGCTCGTTGCTGCTGCTGAAGCTTGTCTTCGCCCAGCGTGTCTGCGTCGATCCCAGGCCGATGCTGATCGCGCAGCAGGAATCGCTCGTCGAGGCGATCGCCTCGCTCGAGGATCGGGTGCCCGAGAGCACCGGCACGAACGCGATCCTGCTCCGTTTCCGGCTCGAGTCCTCGCGGGGGGTCGAGCGCTTCATAGACGGAGTTCTCGACGAGCTGGAGCCTGCGGCTCGCGCCGTTTGACCCCGTAAGGCACAGTGGGCCCTCACGCGGAAGGGATGGGAACTGCGTGAGGGCCCACTTTGGAGCGCGGCTAGCCTGTCCCGAGGCCGACCTACGGTCGCTGTGCTTCGAGGGACTTTATTCGTCAAACACTGACTAGTCAACGTCGCCGGTTCGCGCAGCCCTGCGCACCGGCGGACGCGGTCCTCACGTACGCCTAGGCCCTTCCTGTGCTGGTGCCTCTGCGGTGCGCCCGCCTGGCGGAATAGCTCACCTTGCACGCCTCGGCAATGCATATGCAGATCGGATCGCATCCGTTAGGCTTCCCGAGTCGCAGCCCGGTGTGCCACCTCGGATTCTCCGCCAAAGAAAGGTCTCGAATGAACAAGTACGTGCTCGGTCTGATGCTCACGGTCGCCGTGCTCGCCGCCGGCGCAGGCGCTGCCTACGCAACCCTGACCCCCACATCGTCGCTCGTACCGACGATCACGATCAACACACCGTCAGGCCCGCTTCTCACGTTGAAGACCTCGGAGCTCGCAGCCCTGCCGCAGCAGACCGTGACGGTCAGCATCAACGGCACGCCGACGACCGAACAGGGCCCGTCACTGAGCGCGCTCCTGACATTTGCCGGCGTCCAGTACAGCTCGGCCTGCAAGAACGACGAGCTCCGCTACTGGATCCAGGCGACCGACGCGAAGGCCGAAGCGGTCACGCTCACAGCCGGGGAGCTCGACCCGGGATTCGGGAACAGGCCGGCGATCCTCTCGATCTCCGAGAACGGCAAGTTCCTCACGTCGAAGGGCGCGCGCCTCGTCGTGCCGAACGACTCGGGAGCACGCGATCTCCAGAGCATCCGTGTGATCACCGTCGGCCGCGCACCGGCCCAGATCGCCGATCCGCCCTCCTGCGCGACGAGCGGCGCCGTCTCCACGCCGCCCGTCGGCTCGCTGATGATCAACGGGGACGTCTCGAGCCCGACGACGTATACGTTCGCCCAGCTCCAGGCGATGCCGCAGGCCAGCCAGACGGTCAGCTTCCTCTCCGGCACGACGCCGACCACGCTGAGCGAGACGGGGCCGTCGATCTGGTCGCTCGTACTGGCCGCAAAGCCGAAGTTCCTCGCGTGCGACAAGAACGACGAGCTGCGGTTCGTCGTCGAGGTCACCTCGAGCCAGGACGGATACGCCGCACTGATGTCACTCGCGGAGCTCGACCCGACGTTGAACAACACGATGTCGCTCGCCTCGCTCGTCGAGAACGGCGCCTCGCAGGCGAGCCAGGGGCCCCGCTCGACGGTTCCCGGCGACGTGAAGGGCGGCCGGTACGTCTCCGGCGCGGCCGTGATCACCGTGCTCCGGCCGCCGACCGAGCTGCACATCCCGAGCTGCCAGAAGTCGAAGTAGCGCGTTCCCGTGGGCCGCTTCGCCGAACTAGGCGAAGCGGTCCATGCTCTTCGCGCCCGAGCGATCGAGCATGCCGTCGATGAAGCGGACGACCGCTCCGGCGGTCTCCAGCCGGAAGACGGCCACGGTCGTCTCACCGGGCGCCTCGGTTCCGGCGTCGTCGAGCTGCGCCTCGAGCCACGCGACAAGCGGCACGAGCGCCGCGCGCTGCGCGATGAGCAGCGGCTCGACATCGACTCCCGCGCGCTCGGAGAGGACGACCTTCAGCAGGAAGAGCGAGCGGATATCACGCACGTGCTGAACGGGCGCGCGAAGCCAGTCACCGAGCTCCGCGCGCCCGGCGTCGGTCACCGCGTAGACGACGCGGTGCGGCCCCCGACCGCCGCGTTCGAGCCCGGCGGCCCGGATCATCCCTTCGCGTTCGAGGCGGTCGAGGCCGTGGTAGACGACCGGACGGCTGATCGCCCAGATCGTGCCGATCTCCCCTCCGCGCGCGAGCTTGGCGGCCAGCGCCCAGCCATGCGACGAGCGCTCGGAGACGAGCGCAAGCACGGCCCAGTCGTTCGGACTCAGGCGCTCCGCCATTCGGGCGACAGCATATAGTTCTTTTCTCTGACTAGTAACGGCCTTTACTATCGCCTCGCCGGCAACCCCGTCGCGGCGAACGGGCCACGGAACCGAGCTCAGCCGGGGGAACCTCCCCGTTCCCCCAGACCCCCTCCCCTGGTCCGCTGCGCGGACAGGCCGCGGAACCGAGCTCAGCCGGGGGACCCTCCCGGTTCCCCCAGACCCCCTCCCCTGGTCCGCTGCGCGGACAGGCCGCTACGCGGCCGGAAACAGGAAAGGTACGAACGAGGAGAGGTCGGTCTCCTCGGCCGTCGGCACCTGGTCGTTGAGGCAGGACGCGCTCGCGAGCAGCGCCTGCTCGTGGGTGCGCAGCCAGGTGCGGTAGATCGTCTCGCGGGTGAGGCGGTCGAGGGCCTGGCGTGCAGCGGCAGCGCCCTCGGCCGGAGGGAGCAGGCCAAGCGGCATCGCCGACCCTGAGGGCGTCACTTCGAACGTGCCGTCCGCGGTGTCGATCTTCCCCGGCGCGGCCAGGGTGAAGACCTCCGCGGGAGCAAGCGACTCGATTGCCCAGCCCGTGCGCTGGCCCCCGAGCCAGGGCGCCGGGGCGGTCGCGGAGACGAGCCGCGCGTCCTCGTCCTGGTAGGTCGCGAGGAAGTCGGCGACCGTCGCCTTCGACGGGGCCGGTGCCTTGAACTGCGCCTCGACATCGTCTTGCTCGAGCCGGGCCGCGATGATCGTGCGGGCATCGCCGAGGGTGAGCTTCGCCGCCTTGACCGCGGCGAAGTACTTCGCCCGGTCACCGCCGAACTCGGCCACGATCACCGCCCGCTCGGCCGAGAGCAGATCGGGGTAGGCCACCTTCTCCTGCGAGGCGAGCGTGAGCTCCTCGAGCAACGCGCTCGCCGCGTAACCCGGGTCGCCCGTGAGCGTCGTGAAGCGCGCGACCGCGTTCCGAGAGATCGCTCCCGCACTGGTAAGGCAGCGATCGCCCGCGGGAACGTCGAGCTGGCCCTCGGTGAGCGAGGCGTCGAAGCCCGCTCCGGCCGCAGTGGGCCCGTCGCAGAGACTCTGGTCGCGCGTCCACAACCAGACGCACGCGGCGGCCGCCTTGTCGGGATCGGGCGCCGCGGTCGTGCTGAAGGTGGCCCAGCCCCACGACCAGACCCCCTGGAGCTTGAACTGCGTGGCGACGAACTTCGCCGCGAGCCCCTCGAGCTTCACCATCTCGAACCACGGCTCCGGCAGGAGCCCCGCGCGCTGGCCGAGACCAGGCGAGGTCGTGAGCTGCATCTCGAGCGCGACGCGCCCCGATGGGATCCCGATCTGGGTCAGATGGTCGACGAGGCCGCGGAGGCTCTGGCGCATCGACACGCTCGCCGCAGACGGCCCGCGCTTGTAGAGAGCGGCGAGGTTCGGCGAGGTGAAGTAGACCTGGCGCAGGAGGATCGCGACCTTCGAGACCTGCTGCCACCAGTAGCCGGCGTCGCCGCCCGTGTACGGCGGGTTGGCGATCGAGAGCAGCGGGGTCGCGCCCAGGTTCGTCAGATCCGTGAGGAACTGGAGCACGTTCGCGCGGTACTGAGCGTTGTTCGGCGTCCACGGCGTCGGAGTCTGCGCGCCCGCGAGCTCGTTCTCGGCGATCGTCGGGGTCTGGCAGCCGGTGACCGTCACGGCATAGTCGTAGAAAGATTTCGCGCGAGCGTCGATCAACGACGGATCCGCGGGGTTGCTCGTCGTGCCGACGCGCTTGTTGAAGTTGAGGTCGAAGAGAACGGTCGCCGCGCCTGCCTGCCGCATCTGCATCGGGACGTCGGTGCCGGAGGCGACGGCGATCGTCACGCCCGGCTTCGCGGGGATCGGCGCATCGTGGCCGCCGAAGTCGACCCACACCGGCGGGACCGAAGGAACGCCGCACGTATCGGACGCCGCAACCGGGGCGGTCGTCGCTCCCGGAATCGCCACGCCGGCGGCCGCGATGACCATGAGTGCCACGAGAAACCGCATCGAACCCCGACCCAGGCTACCCGCGGGCCGCGACGAACCCGCGGCGGAGGGCCTGCCGCGCCCGCAGTTCCCATGGCTCGGTGTGGTTGATCCGTGGATGCCAGGCGCCGCTCCCGAGCGGTGTCGAGTGGCCGCACCAGCCTCGCAGCTATTGCTCCGCAAGCCCTGAGGCCGCGCCGGATCCCGTTACAACCGTAAAAGCGTCTGACCCCGGGTTACGCTCGAACTGGCTCAACCGTGCGCCCGGGGTACCGGGGCTGTGGAGAAATCTGTGGAGAGACACTGGGGCGCCGGCGGTTGTCGAACGCCGTTCGGCCATTTTCTCGGCTTCCGGACAGGGGTTCCGGGCGTCGGAGTTTTCCCCGTTACGTCGGACCGGTCCGGCTGGGACCTCAGCGCACGGCGCGGGCGACGTGCGCTCGGGTCACATCGGCCGGGCTCCGGCAGCCCGTGAGCTGTAGCGCCAGGGCGGTCTCGGCCCTGAACAGCTCGAGGACGCCGGCGGCGCCCTCTTCGCCGCCGGCCGCGAGGCCCCAGAGCGGCGCCCGGCCGGCAAGGACCGCTCGCGCGCCGAGGGCGAGCGCCTTCACGACATCGGTGCCGCGTCTGATCCCACCGTCGAGGAGAACCTCGATCCGCCCGTCGGCTGCCTCCACCACCTCGGGCAGAGCGTCGATCGTCGCGGCCACACCGTCGAGCTGCCGCCCGCCGTGGTTCGAGACGACGACGGCTGCCGCACCGTGCTCGCAGGCGAGCCTCGCATCCTCGGCCGTGACAACGCCCTTCAGCACGACCGGGAGGCCGGAGAGCGATGCGAGGCGTTCGACGTCCGCCCAGGTGACCGAGGCCGACATCGCCCCAAAAGCGGTCTGCGGCGTCAGCCCCTCCCGGGCGAACTGGGGAAGGCCGAGGTCGAAGGGCACGACGAAGTCCGTCCGGAAGTCACGCTCGCGCCGCCCGAGGACCGGCGTGTCGACGGTCAGCACCAGCGCCTCGAAGCCATGCTCGACGGCGCCGGCGGCGAGCTCGGAGGCGAGGCCGTCGTCGCGCGGGACGTACAGCTGGAACCAGCGAGCGACGCCGGTCGCCGCGATCTCGGACCAGGTCGAGGTGGCGAGCGTCGAGACGCACATCACCGTCCCGGCTGCAGCAGTCGCACGCGCCATCGCGACCTCGCCGTCTGGATGCGCGGTCCGCTGGAACGCAACCGGTGCGACGAGGAGCGGCAGCGTCAGCTCGCGCCCGAGCACCGTCGTCACCGTCGAGGTCTCGGCGACGTCGACGAGGACGCGCGGGCGAAGCTGCCACCGCCGGAACGCTTCGACGTTCTCGGCGAGGGTCAGCTCGTCGTTCGCGCCCCCGGCGAAGTAGGCGTACGTGCCTGCGTCCAGACGGTCGGCGGCGAGCCGCTCGTAGTCCCCGACGTTGAGCGGCTCCACCGCCTCAGGATATGCCGAGCACGCTCAGCGAAGCTGCGCTGCCGGCTCCTTCCCCGCACCGGCCAGCACCGTCTGCAGGCCCGCGAGCAGGCTCGCAGCCGTCGGCTCGCCGTCGGCATCCAGATCGAGCGACGGCAGCTCACGCGTCATGGGCCTGCCGGCTTCGGGGCGCGCGAGGTCGAACAGGCGCCGGGTCTCGTCGGGGAGGACGACGCCGACAAGTGCCTCGTCGAAGGTCATCCCTGCGAAGCTCACGATCTCCGCGAAAGCGTCCGTCTCTCCCGCCAGGTAGCGCTCGATGAGGTCACGCTGGATCCGATGACCCGGAGTGCGGACGGCGAGGTCGAGCTCCAGGCGGGCCTCCGCGGCGGCATCGACCCACTTGCCCGTCTCGTCGGCCGGCCGCTTCCCGGCCGGCTCGAGCCGGACGAGGCGCAGCTTCTCGATCCGGTCGGCGGCGACGGCTTCGTGCAGCGCGCCGGGATCTGCGAGTCGTTCGATCGCGAGCCGGAGCTGCGGAAACGCCGAGCCGAAGCGGGCGACGAGCCCCTGGACGACGAGCCCCTTGATCCCGCGACCGTTCGAGACGTGAACAGCAAGGCTCCCGACGGTCGCCGCGACCGGGAGGCGAAAGAGGCAGCCGCAGCGTACGAGCTGCACATCGTCGGGTGTCTGCCGCAGCCGCACGCCGCCGGAGGCATCGACGATGTCGGCGGCGAGGCCGTTCTGGCCGTGCTGGATGATCGTGAACAATTCCTCGCCGTCGGGCTCGACGAGAAGCGCTCGTGCGACCCGCGAGCCATCGGCGCTCGTCTCGGAGAAGCCGTCGAGCACCGATGCGAGCACGTCGCGGACGCTCGATCCCTTGCCGTCGATGTCGCCGAGCGCCGTGGGCTGACCGCCGCGCCCGCGCGGCCGGACAGTGACCGTGTAGAGGGCGGCGCGCTCGCTCAACTCGCACCTCCTGCGGTGACGAGCGCAAGGTCGCGTTGGAGCGTCTCGAGGTCGAAGCCGGCGGGCGAGCGGCCGCCCTGCAGGAAGTCGGCGCTGAGAATGCAGTACGCCTCGTCGACATAGCGCTCCCAGAACGACCAGGTCAGCCGCTGCAGGGCGCCCCACGTGACAACCGTGAGCCCGGTCTCGTCGTACCCGACGACGTCGACCGCATGACCGCCCCACGAGCCCGGCGCGTCCGGGCCGTCGAGGCGGCCGGTCCAATCCCAGACGGACTGCTCCTGGGCGCGAAGCGGAAGCTGTAGGCCGAGATAGAGCCCGCCGAAGAGCGCGGTGCCGGTCAGGACGAGGTCGCGGTTGCCGATCGCAACCGCAGCGAAGGCGCCGATGAGGTGCCCGCCGATGCCGGCCGTCCGCCAGAGCTTCAGCACGTCGAGCTCGATCGCTCCCTCCTCGCCGGTGGCGGGATCGACGATCTTGACCGCATCGAAGGCAGACACGACGTCGCGGTCTGCAACCTCGGTCGCATGGCCCGAGGCGGCAGCGGTCCACGCCTCGATCATGTGCCCGGCGGCAGCGGTCGTGCAGTCGCCGATGCGGTCGTTCTCGTACATCGGCCAGTCGGCGACCGCGGCGGACAGATCGAGCGCCGGCGGCGGCGCGGGGAGCACGGCCGGCTCGACGTAGCGGGCAAGCGACAACGTGCGCGGATCGACCCGGGCCGGAAGCTTCCCGAGCTTGACCTG
Organism: Gaiellaceae bacterium; assembly: GCA_036271235.1. Classification (GTDB taxonomy): domain Bacteria; phylum Actinomycetota; class Thermoleophilia; order Gaiellales; family Gaiellaceae; genus PALSA-600. Next base: position 29,837 of record DATBBA010000011.1, on the reverse strand, counting down.
CGTCAGGGCAGGTGTGGTGACCATCTTTGCGCCTCCTTCTCGTGGACGGGGCGCCGCAGGTCGTCCAACCCTAACGGGTCTGTTGTCTTATGTCAACATGTCAATGAGGGCCCCGCGGCCGGGCGGAACGAGTCGCTCCCGGAGCGATCGACGAAGCGCGCCTCGTCGGCAACCGGCCCGGGAACGGCCGCGCCGCGATCCCGGACGAGCCTGACCCACTCGAATCCGACCGAGCAGAGATCTCCACGTGCCTCCGGCGTCCGGCACCCGCCGGCCCACGACGACGAGGTCGGCTGTCCCGATCCCGGTTCGGCGAGCACCCGGTGGAGTTCCGGGCCCCAGGCCGGCGAATCGTCAGGTGCCCGAACCCGCAGACGACTCTGCTCTCCATTTAGTCACAACATTGACTAAAAGAGCGGCCCGGGATACTTTTGCCGCATGGTTGCGGCCCATACGCAACGCTCGCTGCTCGCGGGTGTCGACCCACGCCTGACCCGGCTTGTCGCCGCTCGCGGCCTCGAAGGCGGCGCGCTCGCGTACCTCGAGGAGCTCCGCTGGCCCGGTGGGGTCGAATGCCCACGGTGCGAGTCCGACAAGGTCGGATACCTCGAGGTGCGAAAGAAGCACTACTGCCGTGAGTGCCTCTACCAGTTCCGGGTGACCGCCGGCACGGTGCTCCACAACTCTCACGTCTCGCTTCCCGATTGGCTTCTTGCCGTTCGGCTCATGCTTGAGTCGGAGCGGGGCTTCCCGGCGACCCGGCTGCAGGCGGCGCTCGGAGTCACATATAAGACAGCCTGGTTCGTGGGCCACCGGATCCGCGCGGCGATGTCGCTTTCCCTGCTCGACCGGACGCTGCCCGTCGCGCTTGCCCGCGACGCGGGGCAGGCCCCCGTTGGCGCGGGCGGCGAGCCGTGGCTCGACGCTGCGCACGACGAGGCAGGCTCCGGCTGGCTGCTGCTGCGGCAGCTGATCGCAGGCGACTACCACCGCCCGAGCATCGAGCACCTGACGGCGTACTGGAACGAGTCGCGCTGGCGGGCAGCGCACCCTCGCGGCAAGGACGCGTTCCGCGAGACGGTCAAGGCGCTGCTCGCCGCCGAGCCGCTGCCCTACGACCGGCTCGTCCAGCACGAGCCCGCCTGACGAGCTCACAGCCGCAGACCGAGCCTGAGCGGCCTGGCACTCGAAGAGCGGGCCGGTTGCCTGGGTGAGCAGTCGGGCGCGGCGCCCGGTACGCGCCCGTCGACCGGGAAGGCGCACCGGCCCGGGCGCCGGAAGAGGTGGAGCGGTTCGGCGCTGATGCCCGTGCCGTGCGGGGCGCCCTTCGGGAGCGCGCAGAAAGCCTTCCCTGCGATTCGCAGGGACGCGCCGGCTCATGTACCGCTTGCCTGATCGGACGTCGCATGCGCGTCGGTGCCGAGGGCGCTGCAGATCGCGGGGGGTTCGGGGTGGGACGTGTGGATGCCGGTATGACCTCGACGGGCACCTCGTCGCCTCACCGAGCACCGCGGACTCGTCCGTCGCGCGGTGCCTGTGCTCCGGCGGGCCCGTGCGGACTCCTCGGCGTCATGTGCTGCCTCTTCGATATACTTCACTTAGTTAATGGTTCAGGTGGTGAACGATTCTCTCGAGTTGGCGAACGAGCTTCGGCCCGTTTTGCTGCGGCTGGCCCGCCTCGTGCGGCGTGAGAGCCATGCGCTCGGCGTCACGGCAGGGCAGGTGTCTCTGCTCTCGGCGATCAGCGACCGGCCGGGGATCACGGGCCGCGAGCTCGCCGATCACGAGCGGATGACGCCGCCCGGGATGTCCGCGGCGCTCGACCGGCTCGAGGCGGCCGATCTCATCGTCCGTACCCGGGCCGCGGATCGCCGGCGCGTCGGGATCTCGCTCTCACCGGAAGGCAGCCGCGTCCTCCGCTCGGTGCGGAAGAAGCGCACCGCCTGGCTCGCCGAGCGTCTCGAAGGGCTCTCGGATGCCGAGCGCGGCGCGATCGAAGTTGCGATCGAGCCGCTCATGCGCCTGCTCGAGAAAGCCGAGCGATGACAAGGATCCGCACCGTCGGGAGCCGCACGTTCCTGAGCCTGCGCCGGCACCGCAACTACCGCCTGTTCTTCGCGGGCCAGATCACCTCCGTCTGCGGCACCTGGATGCAGAACGTCGCGCTCTACTGGCTGATCCTCAGCATCACCCACTCGCCGCTCGCCGTCGGGATCCTCTCACTTGCGAGGTTCGGGCCGTTCACGCTGCTCGGTCTGTTCGCAGGCGTCGTCGCAGACAGGTTCGACAACCGGCGGACCGTGATCGTGACGCAGTCGGTGCAGATGGTCTTCTCGGCCCTGCTCGCGGCGGTCACCCTGCTCGGCACGGTCGAGCCCTGGCAGGTGTACCTGATCGCGACGCTGACCGGCACCGCCGTCGTCTTCGACCTTCCCGCGCGGCAGAACCTGACGATGCAGCTCGTGGGCCGCGACGAGCTCCCGAACGCGATCGCGCTCAACTCGAGCCTCTTCAACACGGCGCGGATCCTCGGTCCCGCGCTCGCCGGCATCGTCCTTGCGACGGCGGGTGCCGGCTGGTGCTTCGCGATCAATAGCCTGAGCTTCCTCGCCGTCCTCGCGGGCCTCCTGGCGATGAGGGCCTCCGAGCTCTTCCCCCTTCTCGGCCGCGGTCGCCCGACGCTCATTCGGGGTGCCGCCGAGGCGATCGCCTTCGTCCGGGCAGACCGGCGGATGCTCGTGATCACGTTGCTCGCGATGGTCGTGATGTCGATCTCGTTCAACGTGAACGTGCTGCTCCCGGTGCTCGCGAAGAACACGCTCGACGCCGGCCCACAGACCTTCGGGATCGTCACGGCGTGCTTCGGTGCCGGCGCACTCGTGGGCGCGCTCGTTGCCGCCTCGTTCGGCCGCGCGCGGTGGCGGTTCATCATCGGCTCGGTCGCGATCTTCGGGATCGCCGAGCTGATCATCGCGCCGCTCCAGAGCGTCGTCGCCGTCGGCGTCCTGCTCTTCGTCTGCGGCATCTGCTTCACCACGTACACGTCAGCCTCGAACTCGGCCGTTCAACTGGGAACTCCGGACCACATCAGAGGCCGTGTGCTCGGCGTCTTCTTCTACGCCTGGACGGCGCCGCTGCCGCTCGCAAGCCCCCTGATCGGCTGGCTCTGCACCATCGGCGGGACGGAGCTCGCGTTCACCGTCGGCGGCATCTGTGCCCTCGCCGCGGCAGGGGTCGGAACGCTCGCGGTACGCCGGTCGCCTCCGGGCTCGCTCCGGTTGCGCGCTGCCGAGCCTGCCGTCGCCTAGGAGGTAGGTCAGCGCAGCGCGACGACGATCTTCGCGCCCGGGCTTCCCGACGCCTGGCGACCCCACGCCTCGTCGATCCGGTCGAGCGGGAACGTCTCGGTCTCGATCTCGATCCGCCCGGCGCGCGCATGAACGCAGAGCTCGCGGTAACCGGCGTCCGCCGCATCGGCCGGAATGTCGAAGAGCGAGTGGCCGAGGATCGTCGCCGTGCGGCCCCGCACCCAGGCAGAGAGCAGGGTCGCCGAAGGCCCCGCCGACTGGCCGAGATGGACGACGCGCACCCCGACCTGCGCCGCCGCGAGCGCACGCTCCAGCGGCTCGCCCCAGAGCGCATCGACGATCAGCGACGCAGACGGCAGCTCTCCACCCTCGCTCAGATCCACCACCTCGTCGGCCGCCGCCGGCACGCCCTCGGTGCGCCGGGCCGCCCCGATCACATGGCGTGCCCCGAGGACCTTGGCCGCCTGAACTGCAACAGCACCGAGCGTTCCACTCGCACCGAGGACGAGCACCGTGTCGTCGCTTTTCACCTGTGTCCGCCAAATCAACGCGAGCCAGGCCGTGACGCCCGCGATGCCGCATCCGAGCGCGGTCGCATCGTCCACACCCTCCGGAACGTCGAAGACCCACGCGGAGCCCGGATCGACCACCTCGGCGAGCAGCTGCCGTCCGCGAACCCATACGCGCCGGCCATCCTCGGTCGTCCCGATCGCTTCCGACCCGATCACGTACGGCAGCGGAGGCGTGCCGCCGTAGAAGCGGCCGTTCGCGACCGAGATGTCGATCGGGTTGAGCGCCACGGAGGCGACCCGTACGAGCCCCGGCCCGGCGGGCGCCGGAATCTCGTCGATCGTCGGCACTCCGCCAAGCTCGTGCAGCCGCGCCGCCTTCATGAAGCCACGTTAGACACATCACCCGTGCTCGTGCTTCAACGTGGACTCGTCGTGCTGGGCCTCCGCAAGGGTGAGCGCGCCCGAGCACACCTTCGCGTTCAGCTGGTTCTCGATCTTGTCGACGTCGGCCGCGCGAGGGTACGGCTCGGGCCAGAGGTTCCGCGGGTCGGTCGGGTTGCCCCCGAGCTCGAGGCTGATCAGATGATCTTCCTGGTAGTCGGACGGCGAGCCGGCCTCGCCGTACTCGGGCATCTGCTGCTGCTTCAGCGGGTTCGTGTAGCTGACGGGCGGGCGGACGGTCGACGTCCACCCGTGAACGCAGACGGTGGAGCGAATCGTCGCCTGAGTCACATCCGGGTTCAACGCGCCCGGCGTGAGGGTGGGACTCGCGAGGATCGCTGGCCCGCCGCCTCCCGCCCCGCTGCTCCTGAACTGGAACACCGCGAGGCCGACGAGGCCGAACACCATGACTCCTATTGCCAGATCAAGCAACGTAATCCGCATGACGACAACGATAGAGGCGGGTTTCAAACACCACAAGTGGCTCTTCGGGCCATGAACGCGTCTGTTACATATCGCCTCGAGGCTCCCGGTTCGACAGGGCCCACCCTGCCAGGGGCCACATCACGAAGACGACCCAGGGCACGCCGACGATGTCGGTCTGGAGCCCGAGCGCGAGCATCGCCGCCATCGCCGCAGCGATCCAGCCGCCGCAGCGCAGGAGCCCGACGAGCACCGCGAGCGACCACGCGACGAAGAGCAGACCTCCGACAAGGCCGGTGTCCACCCCGAGCTCGGTGTAGGTCGACTCGCCCGCCTTGATTGCCGCACCGGTCCGGGCGGCCGTGGAACCGGCGTTCCCAGGGCCATACCCCTGCGGATGACGAACGACGGTCGAGATCCCGTCGCGGAGGCTTCGCCAGTGGCTCTCGGTGCTCGCGTCCGAGAGGCCGTTCACTGCGGGCTCCCCCGCCGGCGCGGCCTGAAGCGCCCGCGGGCCAAGGGCACTTCCACCCACCTGCTCGGCGCAATCCATCGGAATCGCGGGGTGATGTGCGTGGTAGCGCTGGCAGGCGAGCTCGTCGCCGGTGAATGAGGTCGTCGGGGCGATGTGAGGGTAGACGCGGACGAATGCGAATCCCGTCACGACCACGGCGACCGCGGACCCGACGAGCGCGAGCCGCCAGCCGGGCCTGATCGCCGCGAAGACGAGGAACCCGAACGCGAGCGCGAGATAGGAGCTGCGCGAGTGGGTCCAGAGAAGGCCCGCATAGAGGAGCGCCACCGTCGGGATCCAGAGGACGAGCCTCGGACGCATCCGCCCGACCCACGCCGCGGAGAGCAGGAGCGCCGTCACGAGCATGTACGAGGTGGCAAGCGGCGACAGGAAGAACGAGACGAGCCGGCGCAGCGGGTGCTCGTCCCCGGTGTTGTAGATGAAGTTCTCGGGCAGGCCCGAGAGGCCCTGGTAGTCGAACCCGAGCTGGTGCGTGAACCAGTCGGGGGCACCCGAGTGGCGCCACCACGAGAGTGGGATCGCGTAGATGTCCACGAGGCCGAATGCGGCGACAACGACAGCCGTGGCGAGGATCGCCGCCCCGACCCGTCGGAGGTCGCGCCGGGTCAGCGCGAGCCCGCGGCCGAAGAAGTACGCCGCCACAGGGAGCAGGTCGTGCCGCACACCGAGCACCACGCCGCGATGCGTGGCCCCTCCGTCGAGCACGTGCTGCGGAATCACGCCCCAGATGAGGACGACGGCGCCGTAGGTGATCGCGAGCCAGTCGACGACCGTGGGGTGAAAGCGCCACGACCAACCTCGCCCGCGGAGGACGACGAGGATCCCGAGCGCGAGCAGCAGCTCCTTCCACGCAGAGACGACATCGAGCGCCGTCCCGCGGATACCGGCCGCCCAGAGCTCGGCCATCACGAAGTTGTGCAGCGCGAGGCCGACGACGAACACGTACAGGATCCAGACCGGGCGCCTCAATCGGGGCCGACAGCGACGAGCGTCATCCCCCGGCTCACGATCCGGACAGGGTACGGAAACAGGGCCGCGAGCTCGCGCGGGCCGAGCGGGTCGAGCACGTCGTCGAAGCCCCGAGCCGCGAGCAGGCGGCGCCTGCGCTCTCCATCCGGGAGCCAGTGGACGAACGGCAGGAGCGAATGCGGGTCGACCGGATAGAGCCGGTTCGGCGTCGTCACGAAGACGCGGCCGGCGACCCGGCAGAGCTCGGAGATGAAAAGCCGCTGTCCTTCGCGCCCGCCGGCGACATGCTCGACGACGGCATTCGAGAAGCCGAGGTCGAACTGGCCGTCTGCAAAGGGAAGCTCACGGCCGTCGGCGCGCACGACCGTCACCGCCGGGAAGGCGGCCGCGAAGCGGTCGAGCTCCGTGTGGCCGACCGCCGTGATCCGGGCGGGCCAGGGGTAGAGCGCCTCGAAGAAGTTGTCGCTGGAACCGGCTCCGAACGGGGCGTCGGTCACGCCGACGTCGACGACCGAGGTCTCCGGGCCCGGCTCGAGGAGATCGAGGAACAGGCGCAGCTTCCGCTCGCGGCTGCGCAGGGAGATGCGAGCCGACGTACGGCTGACCATTGCCTGAGACTAACGGCGCGGGCGGACCGGGGTCGCACCGCCCGCGCCGTCTTCGAGCCCGGCCGCCCGCGTCACGGCCTCCGTTCTATGGGCCCTGCCTCACGGACCCCATGGGCAGCCGCCGAGCAGCACGGCCGCGACGACCGAGAGAACCGAAACCAGCCCGAGCTGGACACGCTTCGAAACGAACGACATCGCAAGCACCTCCTCTCCGAGAAACGAGCACCGACAGACGAGAGAAGACACGAGATTCCTTTTGTTGTCAATACTGTCATCAAGAGACATGACCAAGTTGACGTAGACCGCTTTCGACGGGCAAGATCGTGCGGTGAGCGCGCCGCCGGAGCCGCGCGGAGAGACCGTCGGCGCCCGCCTGCGGCGCCTTCGGATCGAGCAGGGCCTCTCCCAGCGCGACCTCTCGGCTCCCGGGATCACGTACGCATACATCTCGCGGATCGAGGCCGGAGCGCGGACACCGTCGGTGAAGGCACTGCGGATGCTTGCCCGGAAGCTCAGCGTGACCCCGGAGTTCCTGGAGACCGGCTCGGAGCTCGACGCCTCCGCGCTGCGCGAGCTGCGCCTCGCAGAGCAGGAGCTACGGCTCCGCCTCGACGGAGAGGCCGACCTCCCCGCGGTCGCCGAGCTCCTCGACGACGCCGAGGCCGCCGCCGACGCGGCCACGGCAACGCGCGCCCACATCGTCCTCGGCTTCGCAGCGGCACTCGCCGGGGAGCACGCGCGGACGATCGAACATCTTGCAGCCGTCGTCGGCTCGGAGCTCGTCACCGCCCCCACCCGGCCCGACGTCTACTCGACCCTCGGCCGTGCGTACGCCGCCTCCGGAGCTCCGCGCGAGGCGGTGGGCCTCTTCGAGCGCGCGCTCGAGGAGGTGGCGCGAACCCGGCCTGAGAACGTCGGCGCCCGGATCCGGTACAGCACCTATCTGAGCTACGCGCTGACAGATCTCGGAGAGCTCCAGCGGGCCCGCGCGATCGTCGGCGGGCTGTCGACCGGGGAGAACGGAGCCACCGACCCGTACACGCAGGTCCGCCTGCTCTGGTCGTCCGGGCGGCTCGCGCTCGAGCAGGCAAGACCCCTCCAGGCGATCGACAGCTTCCGTCGCGCGGTCGCGCTGCTCGAAGCGACCGAGGACACCGTTCATCTCGCGCGCGCCCATGTCGCGTGTGCCGACGCGGCGCTCGCGGCCGGCGACGAGTTCGCCGGCGCCTCATGGCATCTCGAGGAGGCGGAGCTGCTCCTGGGGCCACGCCCTGCAGACGACGACCTCGCGACGATCCGCCGCATGCAGGCGATGTGCGCCACCGAGGCCGGCGATCCGGCCCGCGGCGAGGCCCTCGCCGACGAGGCGCTGCTCCTCGCCGGCAGCGTTCCGAACGAGCGCGGGAATGCGTGGTGGGCGATCGCGGAGGCCCGGAGCCGGCACGGCGGGAGCGGCACCGCGGGAGGGGTAGGCGACGCCGACGCGGCATACGGGGAGGCGGTCGCGCTGCTCGCCGCTCACGGCACCGTGCGGGAGCACGCGGCGGTGCTGCGCTCCTACGGGCGCTTTCTCCGCGAGAGCGGCCGCGAGCTCGAGGCGCTCGACGTGTTCGAACGGGCGGCCGAGGTGGCGGCGAACCTCCAGGCGGATCCCGCCGGCGCCGAACGGTAAGCGGGCACGGCCCGACGGCGCAGCCTCGGTCGATCGCCCGGCTGTGGAGAAGATTTCACGAAGTTGGTACAGACACCGGGCCGCCTGGGGCTTAGAATTGGCAGTGAGGGCGGAGGGGTGCGTCCCCACCCTGAGGGCGGGGGTGCGCGTTGGGTTGGCTTGAATTGGCGCTCGTAGCGGCCCGGCCGGCGAGTTGCTCCGGGGGCGCGGATACAGTCGCGCGGTGAGCTCGGAGACTGTGATCCCGGAGGGCGCAATCCCGGCGAAGGCGATCCTCGCCGAGCTGCGGCCCCGCGGGCCCTACTCGCTTCGCCTTACGGCGCGACATGGAAGCGACGCGACGCGGATCGTTCGCGACGGGGTGCTCGTGACGACGATTCGCGGGAGCGGCGGGGTGCTCGAGCAGGCCCGCGCGTGGCAGCGGCCCGACGGGCTCGTGTGCCTCCGGGCCGCGAGCGAGGAGGGGATCGAGCGCCTGCGCTTCGTGCTCGGGGTCGACGACGACCACTCGGAGTTCCTGCGCCGGTTCGGCGACGATCCGCTGCTCGGGCACGCGATGCGGCAACTTCGGGGGCTGCGGCCGATGAGAACCGCGACCGTCGCCCACGCGCTTCTCCGGGCCGTCGCGGGCCAGCTGATCACGGCCAGCCGTGCCCGGGCGATCGAGCGCAGCGTCGTGCGGGCGGCGACGCCTGAGCTCGGCGGGCTCCACGCCGCCCCGACCGCGGCCGACCTCGCGCGCTTCTCGCCTGCCGAGCTGCGCAACCTCGGGCTCGGTGCGCGGCGAGGCGCGACCCTGATCCGGCTCTGCCGCGGAACGGAGCTCGAGTCGTTCAAGTCGCTCACGACGCACGCGGTCGCCGCGCGACTCGAGCGCGAGCGGGGCCTCGGCCCCTGGTCATCGGGCGTTGTCTGCCTCGAAGGGCTCGGCCGTTACGAGAAGGGCCTCGCGCGGGATCTCGGGCTCGTAAAGCTGGCCTCGAGCCTCTGGGGGCGCCGCGTCGAGGCCGAGGAAACGGACGCTCTGCTCGAGCCCTACGGCGAGTGGGCGGGGCTCGCAAGCGTGTACATGCTGGCGGGATACCACTCCGGACTCGTAGGCTTGCGTCATGAGGATCGCAATCCTGGGCGCCGGCAAGATCGGCGAGTCGCTGCTCGCCGGGCTGCGTAGCTCCGACTGGGCCGACATCGTCGCGACGTCGCGGCGCGAGGAACGCGCAGTGGAGCTGAGGGAGCACTACGGTGTCGAGGCCACGACGTCGAACACCGAGGCGATCCGCGGAGCGGATGTCGTCGTGCTCGCGGTGAAGCCCCAGGACATCGAGACGCTCCTCGGCGAGATCGGCCATCTCCTGACTCCGGAGCAGACGGTGCTCTCGGTCGCGGCCGCGATCACGACTGCGCGGATCGAACGCCACCTCGCAACCGACGTCCCGGTCGTGCGCTCGATGCCGAACACACCTTCGACCGTCCATGAGGGGATCGCCGGGATGTGCGCGGGCAGCCACGCCGGGCCCGAGCACATGGAGCGCGCCGGGACGGTGCTCCGCGCCGTCGGTGCCGTCGTCGAGGTGCCCGAGGTCCAGATGGACGCGATCACGGCCGTCTCGGGCTCCGGCCCGGCCTACTACGCCCTGCTGGCCGAGGCGATGATCGAGGCGGGAATCCTGCTCGGGCTCTCGCGGGAGATCTCGACGAAGCTCGTCGTCCAGACGATGCTCGGCACCGCGAAGCTCCTGCGCGACGAGAACGTCCACCCGGTCGAGCTCCGCGAGTCGGTCACCTCGCCGGGCGGGACGACGATCCGCGCGATCCGTGAGCTGGAGCAGGCCGGTGTGCGCGCCGCGTTCCTGAACGCGATCAACGCCGCGATGGAGCGAAGCAAAGAGCTCGCACGCGGCGATGAGTGAGCCAGAGCTTCACGTTTCCGACGATCCCGCGTCACCGGTTGCAGAGCTCCTCGCAGCCCAGGCTCGCGTGGGCGGCTCGATCGTCATCACCGGCGGCTCGGCCGTCGGCCGGGCCTACGAGCTCGCCGCCACCGCGGTCCCGAACTGGCGGAAGGTCTCGCTCTGGTGGAGCGACGAGCGCTGCGTTCCGGTCTCGGACGAGCGCTCCAACTACGGGCTCGCGCGGAAGACGCTGCTCGACCGCCTCGCCCACCTGCCCGACGTCCACCGGATGCGCGGCGAGATCCCGGCCGAAGACGCCGTCGCCGAGTACGAGCAGGCCCTCGCGGGCGTCACGTTCGACCTGGCGCTGCTCGGGCTCGGCCCGGACGCGCACATCGCCTCGCTCTTCCCCGGATCGCCACAGCTCGCAGAGCGCTCGCGGCTCGTCACCCACGGGCCGGCCGGCCTCGAGCCCTTCGTCGAGCGCGTGACGCTCACGCTCCCCGCCCTGCTCGGAGCACGGCGCATCGTCTTCCTCGTGCGAGGCGCCGACAAGGCCGAGGCCGTCCAGCGCGCCTTCCTCGGCGAGATCGACGAGGCCGCGCCGGGAAGCCTGCTGCGATCCGGCGAGGCGCCGATCGAGGTCTACCTCGACCCGGCGGCCGCGGCACTCGCCCAGGCGTAGAGGGGCGCTCAGCTCGCAGGAAGAACGGCCGAGCCCCTGAGCTCGACCGCGAGCCCGCGAACCCGCGCCAGGGACTGCAGCACGAGCACCGTGTCGGCCACGCGCACGTCCTCGAGATACTCGTCGCGCGACTCGAACGACTCGAGCACCGACTCGACCGCCGCGCCGTAACGCTCACGGCTGCCGTCGGCGATCGCAGCGAGCGAGGCTGCGACCGCTGGTGGAAACTCGTCGTCCGCGGCGAGCGTGCGCGCGACCTCGCCCGCCTCCGGCCAGCGGCTCAGGACGAGCAGCGCAAGCGTCCCGGCGTAACGGCCGATCGGCGATCCCGCCCGCTCCGCGCCGAGCTCGAGCGTCCAGCGGGCGAAGTCCTCGGCCGTGGCAGCTCCGGCGATCACCGCCGCCTTGATCACCCCGATCGGGCGGCCCCACGAGGTCGGGGTCGCGTACTCCCAGCTCTCACGCCAACGCTCCGCCGCGAGGTCGAGCCACTCGGCTCCCTCGGCCTTCCGGCCAAGCATCAGCAGCGAGAGCCCGGCCCCGTAGGCGGCGTTCCCGATCCGAACGAGCTGCCCCGGATCGAGCCGTGCGTTGCCGTCCTCGTACCGCGACCGCTCGCGCTCGAAGGCCTCGAGGAAGTCCACTGGGGCGGTTCTACCCGTCCGACGCCCACCCGTGCCGACTGCGTACCGTGAAGCCATGCGACGGCGAGCCCCGATCGTGCTGGCCATCACGGCGGCCGGGCTCCTGGCGCTCGCCGGTTGCGGCAGTCACACCGCGACGACGACCCGCACCGTCACCACGACGACGGCGAAGCCACCCGCCGCGGCGGGGACGCTGTGGCTCTGCTTCCCCGGCAGGGCCGGCGACCCGTGCTCGGGAAACCTCGCAACGACCGTGATCCGCGCGGACGGCTCGAGGAGCATCCAGAAGCCGAAGCCGGCGGCCGACCCGCCGATCGACTGCTTCTACGTCTATCCCACCGTCAGCAACGAGAAAACCGGAAACGCGCCGCTGCAGGTCGACCTCCCGCTGCTCTTCGTGGCGCAGGCCCAGGCCGAGCGCTTTTCGCAGGTGTGCAAGGTCTACGCGCCCGTCTACCGCCAGGTCACGAACCCCGCGCTGACCGATCCCTCGCTGCACCCGAACGACCAGGAGGCCTACGGCGACGTGCTCGCCGCGTGGCGCGACTACCTCGCGCACGACAACCACGGCCGCGGGGTCGTCCTGATCGGTCACTCGCAGGGCGCCTACATCCTGAAGCACCTCGTGAAGACGGTGATCGACCGCTCGCCGGCCGAGCGGCGCCTGCTCGTCTCGGCGATCCTGCTCGGCGGCCAGGTGCTCGGCGCGAACACGCCCGCCGACTCGGGCGACTTCGCCCACGTCCCGACGTGCTCGTCCCCCTCGGCGACAGGGTGCGTGATCGCCTACTCGAGCTTCGACCGAAAGCCGCCGCCCGGCGCGATGTTCGGTCGTGATGCGAGCCCAGCGACCCACGTCCTCTGCGTCAATCCGTCTGCCCCGGGGACGGCCGCCACCCGTCCCGTGACGCCGCTCTTCCCGACCGCCCTGATGAGTCTTGTCGGCGCCACCGGCAACGTGACTGCGAAGACGCCCTGGGTCGCGTTCCCCGACCAGTACACGGCGCGATGCGCGAGATCCGGGACGGCAAGCTGGCTCCAGATCACGCAGACCCATGTCCCCGGCGACAAGCGGCCCGTCGTCCACGCGATGCTCGGGCCCGGCTGGGGACTGCACCTGACCGACGTCAACATCGCACTCGCAGACCTCGTCGGCGTCGTCGGCAGCGAGAGCCGCGCGTTCACGAAGCCGGGCGCGAAGCACTCGTCCGGATAGCGCCTCGCTCCGAGCAGCCGGTGGCTCCGTGCGGTCTGTCCGTGAATGGCCCCGACCTGTTGCACATTCCGGCGCGATCTCTCACAGCTCCGACACACATGCCCTCCGTCCCTTGCGGTATTCTGTGAATGCGACTTGCGAGAGGGGTACCCGCGAGTCTGACCTGTAGAGGCGGCACCATCGGGTGTCGCGCCCATGCACGAGACGCTCACGCAATCTCCGGAGGTGTTGGAGACGTCCGACGGCATTCGAGCCGCGGCTCTTCGGGCCGAAGCCTGGGCTGGAGAGCCCTTCCTTCGTCCCGACGACGAGGATCCCGAGACGACGCTGCGTCCGGGCTCCGCCCTCCGGCACGCGCTCGACGACGCGCTCGCCGAGATCGAGGCCGGACGCGCTGGGCCCTCGTCCGAGTGGAAGGTGCGCTACGCGCTGCTGCTCGGCCTCGAGCGCGTTCTCTCCGAGAAGCCGCCGCACCTCGCCTCAGGAACAGAGCTTCGACGCCATCAGGTCGACGCGCTCGCCGGAATGCTCACGGAGTTGATCGCCGCCGTCGAGAAACGGGAGGCGAACGGCAACGGGAATGGAAACGGCGCCGTGGCCGAGGAGATCGCGGAAGAGGAAGACGAGGAAGAGGACGACATCGCGGTCGAGATCGACGATCCAGAGGGCGAGGAGCTCGACCTGCCGTCCGTCGTCATCGGCCCGGATCCAGGAGCCGAGCGCCGCTACCGCTTCCGCCATCCGACCGCCTCCGGAAAAACGATCGCAGCCGCCGGGTTCGTCGAGGCCGCGCGCACGGAGGGCGTCCTGATCCTCACCCACCGGCGGCTCCTCGTGGATCAGTTCCGGCGCGAACTGACAGACCACGGCTACGGCAACCGCTTCACCGACGTGATCCTGAACGGCGCCACCGCTGCCCGCTCGAACCCGATCACGATCCAGACCTACGCCTGGTTCGCCCGGCATGTGGACGAGATCTCGCGCCCCGCCTACCAGCTCGTGATCTGCGACGAGGCACACACCGCCCTCGGCGAGAAGACCTCGGCGGCGATCCGCAGCCTGAGCGAGCCGATCTACATCGGGATGACCGCGACCGAGGAGCTGATCGCGAAGCAGGTCTCCGACGTCTTCCCGGCTTCGGTCGACGACCTCCCGCTCGCCGACGCGGCCCGCCGCGGACTGATCGCCCCGCTCCGCTGCCTGCGCGTCCCGCCGGTCGCGGCGATCAACTCGGTCCCGATCGTCGGCGGCGACTTCGAGGAGCGCGCGCTCGCCGACGCACTCGACCACGAGGCGCTGAACATGGCTGCGGCCACCCTCTACCGGGAGCGGTTCGAGGACACGCCGGGGATCGTCTACGCCGCCGGAGTCGACCACGCCTACAACCTCGCGACCGCGTTCCGCGCCGCGGGCGTCAAGGCCGAGGCCGTCTCGGGGCGGACGCCACCGGTCAAGCTCGCCGCCGTGCTTGCGGCCTACGAGCGCGGTGAGATCGACGTCCTGATCAACGCGATGCTGCTCGCCGAGGGCTGGAACTCGCCGCGCGCGACCGTCGTCATGCATCTTGCGCCGACCGCGTCGAAGCGCGTCTACCAGCAGCGGATCGGACGGATCATGCGGATCCATCCCCGGAAGGAAGCCGGGATCGTCGTCGACTTCGTTCCCAAGGCCGCCACGCACTCCGAGCGCGTCGTCTCGCTCCACTCGCTGCTCGGTGCCGACTTCTACCGCGAGGGCGCGCGCGTCACGCCCGCGCCGCGCCGCAGGACGCAGCGCCGCGCCAGGCGCAAGCTGACGCCGGCGAACTGGCTCGTCCCGGTCACCCCGGACGTCGCCCGCAGGCTCGCCGTGATCCAGCGTGAGTGGCAGCGGATCGACCCGAAGTACCTCGACGACGACGAGCAGCGGTTCTGGGCCACGATCGCCGGCCGCCAGATGCGCTTCGACGAGCGGCAGACGTTCGTCCAGAAGTTCACCGAGCGCGGCGCCTCGAAAGGGGCGCTCGAGACATTCCTCTCCACGTGCGCGGCGCAGAACGCGAACCGGCGGCTGCGGCTGATCGCGCTCGCCGACCGCGTCTCGATGCGCGTCGAGCGCGCCGACTTCGACGACCTCGTCACCCTCGTCACCCAGGCGCCGCCGTGGGAGAAGGACCGCGCCGCCGGGGTGCGGATCATGCTCCGCGCGATCGCCGACGGCAAGCCCGACGCCCCCGAGCAGATCCTCGCGCGCTGGACGTGGCGGCTCGCGCGCGCCGTGCGGAAAACGCTCGACCGCAAGGCCTCCCAGGAATATCCCGACGCCAAGCGGCTCCTCGGTGCGCTCGCGAACTCCCGCGGCAACCGGCACGAGGAGAACACCGCCCGCCTCGTGAAGGCGGCCCTCGAGATGCCGCGCGACGTGGGAGCGGCGCTCCTTGCGACCGCGGAGGGCTACACGCCGAGGGCGACCAAGCTCCTCGACGAGGCCCGCGAGCAGCTGGGCTCGATCGAGGAGATCGCGGGGGCGCTCGCAGACGACCTTCCCGCGCCGAAGACCGGCCCCACCCGCACGCGTCGCCGGCGGAGGCGCAAGAAGCGGAACGGCCCCGAGACGGGTGCGGCGCCCGCCACCGGCGGCACCGAGGCGAACGGCGCCGAGGCAGCCCCGCAGCCCAAGCACGAGACAAACGGCGATGCGGCCCCCGCCGAGCCCCGCCGCCGGCGGCGCCGTCGCCGTCCGGCTCAGGCCGGAGCCGCATCGGACTCGGGCTCGACGGCCGAGCCGGAGCCGGCTCCGTCCGACCCGGAGTAGCGCCGCCCCTCCCCGTGGAGCCCCAAGTCGCCTCCCGGCGGCCGGCTTGCGCACGCCTGTTAGTGCCTGCTAACGTAGCGCGGACTAACTTAGTCTGGACTAACAGACCCGAGGCACAAGGGGGACACGGATGAGGGCGAGGCTCTTCGACGACGAGAACAGGAAGTGGTGGACGCTGGCGGCGGTCGCGTTCGGCCTCTTCATGATCATGCTCGACAACACGGTCGTGAACGTCGCGCTGCCGTCGATCCAGGAGGACCTGCACCTGAAGGTGTCGGAGCTCGAATGGATCGTCGCCGGCTACGCACTGACGTTCGGTGCGTTCATGCTGACCGGCGGCAAGCTCGCCGACCTGCTCGGCCGACGCCGGATGTTCGTCGCCGGGCTGATCGTCTTCACCGTCTCGTCGCTTGCCTGCGGCCTCGCGGGCAGCGCCACGATCCTCATCGGAGCCCGTGTCGTGCAGGGGCTCGGCGCCGCATTGATGAACCCCTCGACGCTCTCGATCATCACGGTCACCTTCCCCCCGAAGCAGCGCGGCACCGCGATCGGGATCTGGGCCGGCGTCTCCGCCCTTGCGCTCGCGATCGGCCCGCTCGTCGGCGGCCTGATCACCGAGCACATCAACTGGAACTGGATCTTCTTCATCAACATCCCCGTCGGCATCGTCGCCGTGATCGCTGCGTTCCTCTTCATCGACGAGTCCAAGGACAACTCCGCAGAGCAGCGACCCGACGTCCCCGGGCTCGCGACCTCGGCGCTCGGACTCTTCGCTCTCACCTACGCCCTCATCGAAGGGAACAGCTTCGGGTGGAGCTCGACGCGGATCATCGGCGCGTTCGCGGTCGCGGCGGTCTCCCTGCTCTCGTTCGTCCTGCTCGAGCGCCACCAGCGGCTGCCGATGCTCGACCTCTCGCTGTTCCGGAACCGCACGTTCACCGGCGCGAACCTCGTGATGCTGCTCGTCGCGCTCGCGATGTTCGGGGTGTTCTTCTACATCTCCCTGTTCATGCAGCAGGTGCTCGGCTACTCGCCGATCCAGGCCGGCGCCGCGTTCCTGCCGCTGACGATCCTGATCGTCTTCCTGGCGCCCCTCGCCGGGAAGTACTCGGACAAGTTCGGCTCGCGCTACCTGGCGGGCACGGGAATGCTGCTCCTCTCGGGGTCGCTCTTCCTCTTCTCGCGCGTCGGCGTCGACGCGAGCTACTTCCACCTCCTGCCGGCGATGCTGATCGGCGGTACCGGGATGTCGCTGACGATGACGCCGACGACCGCGGCGGCCATGTCCGCGGTGCAGATGAACAAGGCGGGGGTGGGCTCGGCCGTCCTGAACAGCTCACGGCAGGTCGGCGGCTCGCTCGGGATCGCGCTGATCGGCGCGATCATCGCCTCGAACCTCCCGGCCGGAGCCACCGGGGCGATCAGCGGCCACCGGCTGCCGCCCGAGGCCGCGCACCTCTTCACGAACGCACTCCACTCGGCACTCGAGGTCTCGGCCCTGATCGCTCTCGCCGGCTCTCTCGTCGCGCTCATCACCGTCCGCAAGCCGGTGCGCCACGACCACGCGGCGCCCGTCGCGGTCGAGGCCTGAGTTGGCAGCGACGCCTGTTCCCGAGAAGCCCCGGCCGCGCCTTGCGGCCGGGGAACGGAGGCAGGCGGTGCTCGACACCGCCTGCGCCGTCTTCTTCGAGAAGAGCTACCGCGGCGCGACGACCGCCGAGATCGCCCGGAAGGCCGGGATCACGGAACCGATCCTCTATCGCCACTTCGGCTCGAAACGCGACCTCTACGTCGCGGCGCTCGACGAGGCCTGGCGGATCTTCCGCGACTTCTGTGAGAGCGCCCTCGAGCGCGACCCGGCCCGCTGCCTCGGTGCGATCTCCGATGCCTACATGGCGAAGCGCTCGAAGCTGCGTGTCGTCGACATGTGGATCCAGGCGCTCGCGGAGGTGTCCGACGATCCCGTGATCGCAAAGGCGGTGCGCCAGCAGATCCGCGAAGCGCACGACTTCTTCGCCGACGTGATCCGCCGTGGGCAGGAAGGAGGCGTGATCGATGCGGATCGCGACCCCGTTGCGGAAGCGTGGATCTTCGTCGGAGGCGGGCTGCTCGCGACGATCGACCACCGCCTCGGCGGCCTGCTCGGCGACGACCTCGAACGCGTCCGGGCCTCGCGCCGTGCCTGGATGCTCGCGGATCCGTCCGTCAGCTGACGGTCACGGCGAAGACCGGCTTCCCGCCGGACTTCGTCACGAAGAGCCAGCGCCCGCCGGTCAGGCTCACGGTGGCGGTGTGCTTGCCGACGAACTTGCCGCTCGTGACCGTGACGACGTGCTTGCCGAGTGCCAGCACGAAGCCGCCGGTCGAGCTCTTGTCGACGACCGAGACCTTGTACTTCCCCGGCGCGAGCTTCTTGACGCTCTTCCCGCCGAGTGACAGCGTGAGGCGGCCCGAGGAGCTGACGGCGCCGACGAGCGTGCCGAGCGTCGAGGCCGACGTGGAGGTCGTCTTCTGTGTGCTGGAGCTGTGGCCGGTCGAGGAGCTCGAGCCGCCGCTCACCGAGCCCGAGCTGACCGAGCCCGACGAGGAGGAGCTCGACGACGAGGTGCCGCTCGAGCTGGACGCGCCCGCCGCCGTGAAGCTGTAGACGGCCTTCGGGTTCGAGTCGTTGAACCACGTGTAGGTCGAGCCCGCTACGAAGTTTGCGTTGTAGCTGTTCGTCGAGGCGCCGGAGCTCAGGTTGTCGACGATGTTCTCCCCGGGGCCCTTCAGCATGAAGAACGGAAGGTCGACGCACCCGTCGGGCCCCTGCAGGTAGATCACATAAGCGCCCGCCGGGATCGTCGTGGGTGCTCCGCTTGTCGTGCCGACGGGCGTGCCATCGGGAAGGGTCATCGTGATCGCGCCGTCGGCGGTGAACGTGACGTCGAGCGCGCCCCCCGCAGCCGTGCGAGCCTGGACGAGCGGCGCGCCCGCGGCAGCGGAGACGAGTGCGGCCATGGCCACGACGGCGGCCGCAAGCGCGAACACCCGCATGCTCACAGTCCGGCGGCGCCTCGAGCCCAGCGCCGCGATCAAAGCTCTGTCGCCGTCAACGTTGCTTCTCCAATCGGGACTTCTCCGGCCCCTTCCGACCTTGGCGACAAGGTAGCGCGTCGGGAAGCGGATGTCATCAAGCGCTAGCCTCACGCCGCATGAAGCTGTTTGCGCGCACGACCGACGAGACCGATCGGAATGTGCGGCGTCTCTCGAAAGCGCAGTTGATCTCCTCCACTGGGGATCTCGCGGCGCTGATCGCGCTGATCGCCATCGTCTACGAACGGACCGGCGGATCGGGTGCGTGGCTGACTGCGGCGATCGTCGGATCGTTCGTCGTCAACCTCGTAGCCGGTCCACTGGTCGGGGCGCTCGGTGACCGGTTCGACAGGCGCCTCGTGATGGTCGCGTCCGACCTCGCCGCAGGCGCGGCATTCGTCGGGCTCGCAACCGTTCGGAGCCCACTTGCACTTGTCGCGCTGGCTCTGGTCGCGGCCGCCGCCGAGTCGCCGTTCGGGCCGGCGGCGGGCGCCCAGCTCGCGATGATGGTTCCTCAGGATCGGCGCGCACGTGCCAACGCGAGCCTGGCGGCGGCCGCCGGAGCAGGGAGTGTCTTCGGTGCGTTGATCGGGGGCGCGCTCGTCGCGACCGTCGGCGCACCGATGACGTTTGTGATCAACGCGGCCTCGTTCGTCGTCTCAGCCGCGCTCGTCCTTCGGGTCACGGGCGGGCCGTACCGGGCGGAGAGCTCGACCGAGCACGCCTATCGGGGGCTCTGGGCAGGCGTCCGGATCGTGTCGCGCGAGTCACCGCTTCGGCTCACGGTGGCCAGCGTCGGTCTCGGGTTTCTGGGCGGCGGCATGATCAACCTTGCCGAGTTTCCGCTGATCGTCCATCTCGGCGGCGGCTCGCTCGCCTGGGGAACCGCTTCTGCGGGCTGGGGCGTGGGTCGCGTGATCGGGGCCCGCCTGTCGCGGCGCGCGCGGGGAGTGCTGCTGGAGCGCCGCCTGATCGTCGCGGGCCAGGTCGTCGTCGGGGTCGGCACGATCGCCTGCGGGCTCGTCCCGTCGGTTCCCGCCGTCGTCGCGCTCTTCGTGCTTCTGGGCGCCGGCAGCACCGCGAAGATGACCGCCGCGAACCTCGTGATGCAGCGGTGGGCTCCCGATCCCGTCCGCGCACGCTGCTTCGCCGTCCTCGGAAGCGTCGGCGCCGCCTCGCTCGGGATCGCGATCGCCGTAGCCGGCGTGCTCCTGAAGCCGCTCGGGCCGGACCTGGTCTTCGTCGTCGGCGGCTCGATCGCACTGCTCGGAGTGCTGCCGTCGCTCCGACTACCGCCCCACAGACAGCCGTTCGGCCCTGCACCGGAGGCTGCGGGATCTTCCTCGACGACGCGTCGGCGCGACACGCTGCTCGTGCCGCTTCCGGCATAGACCCTGCGTATCCGTGGGCGGAAGGGCGGCGGTGCTCGCGACCCGAGCCGGTCGGGGTCGGTCGAATGCCGTTAAAAAACGAAGAGCCCCGGCTGCGGCACCCGGGGCTCTTCCTGTGAGGCGGTGCGCCTGTCGAGGAGCTCGTAAGGTCGGCTCTGCGGCACAGACGACCTGACGCGCTTTGTTCCTCGGCGCTCCCCCCGCACCTCTTCACATCTGGACGGTGCAAAAGGTTATGACGGCCACTCTAGAACGCCGAGCCGAACCTGTCAAGTAGAGCGGTCAAGTGTCGGCTATTCGGGTTGACTTCACCGAAGAACCCTGATGGATACAGGGATTCTCGCGGCACAGGCGTGCAATTGTCGTCCAAATGAGCTATTGTCCGTTTAAGGGGATTGCGCGGCGACGTCCCTTCTTGCACACTGCGCGAGCCCCATGGCAATCGAAATCTCACGCTCCGATCACGCCGCCGGTTCGGCCCATTCCAGGCCCGGCAGCTCTCGTCTTGGCGACCGGCTGCGGCAACTCCGCGTCGCCGCCGGGCTGACGCAGTCCGACCTCGCCGGCGACCGGTTCTCGAAGGAGTACATCTCGCAGATCGAGCGCGGAAAGACACGCCCGACGCCGGAGACCGTCGAGTGGCTCGCCGTCCGGCTCGGCTCCGATGTCACGTTCCTCGCGAGCGGAGTCTCGAGCGACGAGCAGGCCCATGCCGAGGCCGTCCTCGCCCGCGCCGAGGCCCTGGTCGAGAAGCTCGACTTCGCGGGCGCGATCGACGAATACGCCGGCGCGCTCGGACCGGTGGTGGCGAGCGGAGCCTCGGAGCTGCGCGTGCGGCTGCTCTCGGGCGAGGCCTGGGCCCGCATGCAGAACGGCGAGGTTCGCACCGGGCTCGACCTGCTCGCCGAGGCCCGCGGACTTGCCGAGGGGCCGGAGTTCTCCGACGTCGAGCGGGGCGACATCCTCTTCCGCCTCGGCGTCGCCCGCTATCTCATCTCGAGCATCGCCACGGCCGTCGCGATCTTCGGCGAGGCACTCGCGCTCCTCGACCAGTGCGAGCTGCCCTCCGATCTCCTGCGTTCGAAGGTACTGACATGGCGGTCGCGGTGCTATCGCCGCCAACGCGACTACGAAGCCGCTCGCGAAGACATCGAGCGTGCCCTGGAGCTCGCCGAGGGGCTGCAGGACACGGCCGCCCTCGGGGAGGCGTACTTCCAGGCTTCCCTGGTCGCCGAGCGCGACGGGCACTGGGTACTCGCCCGCACCTACGCCGAGCGCGCCAAGACCCAGTACGAGGAGCTCGCCGACCGGAGCAACGTCGGGCGCCTGCTCAACAACCTGGGCGGGCTCGAGTTCCTGCTCGGGAAGCCAGAGCAGGCGATCGAGCGCCTCCAGGAGGCATTCGCGGTCGCGCTCGACCACGGGACCGACGACGACGTGGCGACGATCGTCTCCTCGCTCGCGCAGGTCAACCTCAAGACGGGCGATCCTGTCGCGGCCGAGGAGCACGCGCGTCATGCACTCCGGCTCCTCGACGGGCGCGAGGATCGCGTCGACGAGATCGGGAACGCCCAGCTCGTCCTTGGTCGTGCGCTTCTCGACCGGGAGCTCCTCGACGAGGCCGAGGCGGCACTGGCCGACGCGGAGCAGACGCTCTCCCAGCTCTCGTCCGGACCGCATCGCGCAGCCGCGTGGATCGCCCAGGGCGACCTCGCGACACGGCGTGGCGACGACAGGCAGGCGGCCGGTCTCTACCGGCAGGCCGCGGAGGCGCTTCAGGACTTCCGCTTCTGAGGCCGGTTCGCGCCGATGCGGCCGAAGTCCGGGCCGGGGCGACTCGAGTTCGATCTGTTCCAGCGGCGAAGGAGGTGAATCGAAACTGTGGCAAAGCTTCTCGTTTTCCTGACCGGTAAGCGCGCCCTCGTGCTCACGGTCGCAGCACTTGGTGCCGTGCTCAGCGCGAAAGGGACGTTCGGGCTCCATACGAACGGGTTCTTCGACGGCCCGCACTGATCGACCGGCTCCGGCCCGGCTCGTCGCGAGCACTCTCGACCCGCGGCCTCCGGCTGAACGTTCCGGGAATCGGCCTGCGAGGCGGGCCAGAGCGACCACACAAGGCAGGCAAGGCAGGCGCGCCTCGACCGGTGGCCTCGGCTGCTGCGTCCTCGCTTGCTGCACGGCCGAGGCACCGGCGGAAGTCGGTGCCTCGGCCGTGAAGGAGTAGGACGTGTCGCGACGAAACTCGGCTCACCCAACACGTTCCTCTCCCCGGCGACGGCCTTCCCCAAGGCCGTCGCCTCTTTTTTGCCCTCCGGTTGCCGTGTGGCCCGCGCGGGCGACGCCGGTACAGTTGGAGTCGATGGAGGCTTCGCTGCCGCGCTTTCGCCGGCTTGCGGTCTCGGCGCAGTCGTTCAGACGCCTGGCGTTGGCAAGCGCCGTGATCCTCGTGCTGATCGTCGCCTCGGGCGCAACCGTGCGGCTCACCGGATCCGGTCTCGGCTGCGACCAGTGGCCGGGATGTCAGGCGGGGAAGGTCTACCCCGACACGGGCTACCACTCCTACGTCGAGTTCTCGAACCGGGTCGAGTCCGGGTTCGTCATCTTCGTGACGCTCGCGACGTTCCTTGCATCCCTGCGCGTGCCGGGGCTCGAGCGTTGGGTTCGCTGGGTGGCCGGCGCCGCGTTTCTGACCTCGCTGCTCCAGGCGCCGCTCGGTGCGGTCACGGTCCACTACAAGCTGAACCCGTATCTCGTCGGCAGCCACTTCCTGCTCTCGATCGTCGCGCTGACCCTCGGGATCCTGGTCGCGCTCGAAGCCTGGAACATCCGGGGCGAGCCGGTCACGCGGGGGGTGCGCTGGCTCGCGATGGTGTCAGCGGTATCGTGCGGCGCCCTGCTCTTCAGCGGTGTGGCGGCGACGGCCGCCGGTCCCCACTCGGGTGGCACCGCCGTCCCACGGATCTGGCGGCTCGAGCCCGCCGTCTACGTCCACGTCCGCGCCACCGCCATCTTCGCGCTCACCTTTGCCGCATTGCTCGTGTGGCTCAACATCCGCGGGAGCCGCCATATTCGGGGCGCGCTCATCGTGCTCGGCCTGCTCGTCGTCCAGATGGTGATCGGGGAGATCCAGTACCGCACCCATCTGCCGCTCGGCCTCGTCATCGCCCACGTCACGCTCTCCGCGGTGGTCTGGGCGGCCACGGTCGTCTTCGTGGCCACGCTGTGGCGGCCGAGTAGGATGGCTTGATGGGGGACGGCGCTTGAGCGAAGACAGCGCAGAGCTGATTTTCGAGCGGCGTCCGAAGCTCGAGAACCCGGTTCTCATCTGCTCGTTTCGAGGCTGGAACGACGGCGGGCAGGGCGCGTCTCTCGCAAGCGCGTTCCTCGTCCGCAACTGGCACGCCGAGCAGTTCGCGACGATCGACCCGGAGCTTTTCTTCGACTTCCAGATGACCCGGCCGCACGTCTCGCTCGTCGACGGGGAGCGCCGGCTCGACTGGCCGGAGAACGCGTTCCACCACGCACGCGTCACGGGCGCTCATGACGAGAAGCGCGACGTCGTGCTTCTCGTGGGAACCGAGCCGAGTCTCCGCTGGAGAGCCTTCGGCGGCCTCGTCACCGGAGTCGCGA
The DNA here is from genome assembly GCA_036271235.1 of Gaiellaceae bacterium. GTDB lineage: Bacteria > Actinomycetota > Thermoleophilia > Gaiellales > Gaiellaceae > PALSA-600. The sequence continues at coordinate 6,043 of DATBBA010000011.1, read as the reverse complement.
CAGACATCGGCGCGACGATGGTGGTCACGCTCGGCTCGCTCCTCGCGGACGTTCCGCACACCCGGCCCTCGCCCGTGACCGCGAGCGCGTCCGAGGCCGATGTGCTCGAGAACCTCGGGCTGCAGCCGTCCCGCTACGAAGGCCCCACGGGAATGGTCGGCGTGCTCCACGACGCCTGCCGGGAGGCCGGGCTCCCGTCGGTCTCGCTATGGGCAGCCGTGCCGCACTACGTCCAGCTCACCCCGTCTCCCCGCGCGGCGAAGGCCCTTTGCGACAGGCTCTCGACGCTCCTCGAGATCCCGCTCGAGACCTCCGAGCTCGAGGCCGCCGGAAATGCCTACATCCAGCAGGTGAGCGAGGCCGTCGCAGCCGACGAGGAGACGGCCGCCTACGTCGACGAGCTCGAGAGCCGTGCCGAGGAGATCGACGAGGAGCTTCCCTCGGGCGAGTCGCTTGCGGCCGAACTGACGCGGTTCCTCCGCGAGCGCGAACAGGGGGACGAAAGCCCCCCGTCCTCGAGCGAGCACTAGCCGCCCTTCCGCCGGGCACGGATGGGCTCCGAACGGAACCGCATCGTCGCGATCGTCCTGTTCGCTGCGGCCGCGATCCTCGTCGGCGTCGGCAACGAAACCGGCCGGCGTCTTCTCACCGGCCTGGCCTTCGCATTGTTCGCCCTCGGCGTCGCCGCGTTTCTCCGCTGGCGGAACGCACAACGCGCTAGAGTTTTAGCTCCTGAGGAGAAAACCTCGCCCAAGGGAGACGAACGCTGAGACTCGCACTCGCCCAGATGAACAGCACGGTCGGCGACCTCGCACGCAACAGCGCGAGGATCCTCGAGCTGACCGGCGAGGCGCGCGCGTCTGGAGCCGAGCTCGTGGTCTTCCCGGAGCTGGCGGTCACCGGCTATCCGCCCGAGGATCTCCTGCTGCGGCCCGCGTTCATCCGTGCAGCGCGCAGCGCGGTCGAGCGTCTGGCCCGGGAGACCGACGGCATCGTCTCGCTCGTCGGCGCGCCCCATCTCGACGCCGATCTCTACAACAGCTGCTTCGTGCTTGCCGGAGGAGAGATCAGGGCCGTCTACCGGAAGCGGTTCCTGCCGAACTACGGCGTCTTCGACGAGAACCGCTATTTCGCGTCGGGCGAGGATCTGCTGCTGCTCCGCTTCGGCGACGCGATTGCCGGCGTGACGATCTGCGAAGACATCTGGCAGCCGGGCCCGCCCACGACCGACCTCGCGCTTGCCGGCGCCCAGCTCGTCGTGAACCTCTCCTCGTCCCCATTTCACGTCGGCAAGGATCGGGAGCGCGAGGAGATGCTGCGCGTCCGCGCGCGCGACAACTCGTGCTTCATCGCCTATTGCAACATGGTCGGGGGGCAGGACGAGCTGATCTTCGACGGGACCTCGGTGGTGCTCGACGACGAGGGCGGGCTCGTCGCGCGGGCGCAGAGCTTCGAGGAGGAGCTGCTCGTCGTCGATCTCGACCCCGCGAGCGCGGTCGGCCGGAGGCTCCGGGATGTCCGCCGGCGCTCGCTCGCGCTCGACCGCCACAACGTGCCCACCCCCACCGAGCTCGAGTTTCCCCCCGCCGCCGTCCAGTCGTCGATCCTGCATCCGGTTCCGGCGGAGCCGCTCGACGACCTCGAGCAGATGCGGCTTGCACTCGAGCTCGGCCTTCGCGACTACGTCGGCAAGAACGGGTTCGGCGACGTCGTGATCGGCCTTTCGGGCGGCATCGACTCGGCGCTGACCGCGGCGGTGGCGGTCGGGGCACTCGGAGCGGATCGGGTGCACGGCGTCTCGATGCCCTCGCGGTACTCCTCGTCGGCCACGCGAAACGACGCGGAACTGCTCGCGCGTTCGCTCGGGATCGAGTTCCGAGAGGTGCCGATCGAGCCGATGGTCGAGGCCTTCGGAGCGGCGCTCGCACCGTCGTTCGCGGGCCGTGAGCCCGATCTCACCGAGGAGAACCTCCAGGCCCGCGTCCGCGGAACGCTGCTGATGGCCCTCTCGAACAAGTTCGGCTGGCTCGTGATCGCGACGGGCAACAAGTCGGAGCTCTCGGTCGGCTATTCCACGCTCTACGGCGACCTCGCCGGCGGCTTCGCCCTGATCAAGGACGTCTACAAGACGGATGTGTTCCGGCTCTCGCGGGCGCTCAACGAGCGCGCCGGACGCGAGCTGATCCCGCAGTCGATCATCGACCGCGCGCCGAGCGCCGAGCTGCGCGCCGACCAGCGCGACGAGGACTCGCTCCCGCCGTACCCCAAGCTCGACCGGGTGCTCGAGGCCTACGTCGAGCTCGACCGCTCGCGAGACGAGCTCACCGAGGACGGCTTCGACCCGGACGTTGTGGAGCGCGCGCTCGCGATGATCGACCGCGCCGAGTACAAGCGGCGACAGGCACCGCCGGGTGTCAAGCTCCGGCCGAAGGCCTTCGGCCGCGATCGCCGGACCCCGATCACGAACCACTGGGCCGGGTAGCGCGGCGTCCGAGCGGCCTTGAAGGCGCGGGCGCCTGTGGACGAGATTTCACAGAGTTGGTACAGACACGGCGCGACTCGCGCCGTACAATTGATCTCGAGGGTGGCGGGTTGGCTTCCCCGCCCTGGGTGGGGTCCGCGCTTGAATCGTGCGGCGATTTGGACGAGGTGAGCGGCGCACCCGCGGCAAGGTGGTCGATCAGGACGACAGGTCGGCGAGGATCGCGCCCAGGATCGGGACGACGATCGTGAGCGCCAGGCTCGTCCAGCCGACGACGACGAGCGTCGGGCGGGTCGTCTGGGGTCGCCCCTCCTTGATCTCCTGTTGCAGCCGTGGGCCAAGGACGAAGTTGTGGAAGTAGGAGGCGGTCACGAGCCCGATCGAGAGCGCGACCTTGATCCAGAGCACCGTCTGGAACGGCGAGCGGCTGTGCGCCCAGTCGTTTCGCGCGAGCCACACGCCTGTGAGTGCGAGGACGAGCAGCGAGCCGTATCCGATCGGCCGCCAGCGCAGCCCGAGCTCCTTCATCGCCTGCCCGCGCGGCTCGCCCTCGAGCACCCGGATCGCCGGAACGCCTGCGAAGACGAGCGCAACCGAGCCGCCGACCCAGACGGTCGCGGCCAGCAGGTGGACGATGACGACGACCTCCTCCATCGCGTGACAGGCTAGATAAGCCCCCGCACGAGGGCGGTGAGCCCCGGCGGGGCGATCCGCTCATCCGTCGCGTCGAGCTCCGCGAGCGTCCACCAGCGGTGGCCGGCCATGTTCTCCGCGGCCATGTCGACCGTGGGGGAGACCTCGATCCGGTCGACCCGCACGAGATAGAACGAGTCGTGCTGGCGCAGGAGGCGGCCACCGCCCGGGCGGACGTGAGTGCGCTCGAGGACGAGCGGGCCGAGCTCGAACTCGCGCAGCCCGACTTCCTCGAGCAACTCGCGGCGCAGCGCGTGCTCGTTGGACTCTCCGGGCTCGATCCCGCCGCCCGGCAGGATCCACCAGTGCACGCCCGGCCGCTGCCACTTCATCATCAGGACCCGTTCGGAACTGTCGACGAGCACCGCCCGTACCGCACCACGGGGGACAGGCTCGAGCCAGTCGTGCAGCGCGCGGAACCAGTGGAGCCGCTCGGCGTAGGGAACAGCGGCATTCGCGGGCGAGGTCGATGGCAGGACGTAGAGCGAGGTGTTGTAGAGCTCACGTCGTTGCCCGCCGAGCTCCGGGCGCTCGCCGAAGAGGCCGCGGTAGGCCTCCTTGCCCACGAAGGCGATCGCGTTCGGCTCGTACACGCGCGCAAGCCGCTCGAGCCGAAGGGCGTCGAAGTCTCCCCGGCGGAGATCGCCCGAGCCTGGAGTCGTCCTGAACGCCGCGTTCGTGATGCCGTAGCCCAGCTCGAGCAACGCGCTCTGCTCCGACGGCTCGAACAGGCGTGGGGTGAAGCCGGCGTCGTGGAGGAGCCGCCAGAAGTCGTTCCGCGGGTTCGCGAAATGCGCGTGCGCAGCCCCGGACACCCGCCCCGGGTTGATGCCGCAGAACACGCAGCCGAGGTTCGGGGCTAGGACGTCTGGAACGTCAGAGACGGGAGCGGCCACGCGGCCGACAGCGTGGCACACGAGAGGTCCACGTCGCCGTGCAAACCCAGGCGCTCGGCAGCGGGGCGCGAGGGCGGCCCTTCACCGGTGGTGCGGCCCGCCTGCGGGACGTCCAGCTGGCGCAGACGGGACTCATGCCGCCTCGCGGGCGCGCGCGTCGGAACCGTCCGCACGGGCCTGCGACTCGCGCGAGTCGACGGCATGCTCGGCGGTGTCCTCGTCGAAACCGAAGCGGAGAATGCTGACGGTCTCTTCGCGCCGCCCGCCGTAGCAGCGGGCGTAGCACTCGGCCTCCGTGAGTGTTCTGAGCCTCACGAACGCCCACTGTAGGACCCGGACCGGACGGCGTTGGCGGCGGCGCCCCGGTCGCGGTAGCGTGGAGCGCATGAGCCACCCGGAAGGCGAGCAGATCCTCGACATCACGATCGAAGCGATTCGCGACCGCTTCCACACGCTGAACGTGCCGATGGCCTACTTCGACGGCCCGGCGGGAACGCAGGTCCCGGACTCGGTGCTCGAAGCGGTCTCGGGCTACATGCTGGCCGCGAACGCCAACGCCGGCGGCAAGTTCCTCACCTCGATGGTGACCGACGACGTGATCGCGGCCGCGCGCGCCGCCGCCTCCGATCTGCTCGGTGTGATGACCGACGAGGTCGTGTTCGGAGCGAATATGACCTCGCTCAACTTCGCGCTCTCCCGCGCCGCCTCACGCGAATGGCAGTCAGGGGACGAGGTGATCGTCACGCGGCTCGACCACGACGCGAACATCTCGCCCTGGCTCGAGCTCGCCTACGACAAGCAGCTCACCGTCCACTTCTGCGAGCTCGACAACGAGTGCCGGATCGATCTCGACCATCTGCGCTCGCTGCTCTCCGACAGGACGAAGGTGGTCGCGTTCCCGATGGCTTCGAACGCCGTCGGAACGATCACGCCCGCGAAGGAGATCGTCGCGCTCGCCCACGAGGCGGGCGCCCTCGCGTGGGTCGACGCAGTTCATTACGCACCCCACGGCGACATCGAGATCTCCGAGCTCGGCTGCGACGTCTTGCTCTGCTCGCCGTACAAGTTCTTCGGCCCGCATCTCGGGCTCGCGTGGGTGCGGCGCCGGCTTTCGGAGAGCTGGCGGCCGTACAAGGTCAGACCGCAGTCGAACGCCCCCGGGCAGCGTCATGAAACCGGCACGCTGCCCCACGAGCTCCTCTGCGGCTTCGTCGCCTGTGTCGAGTACCTCCACGGCGTCGGCTGGAAGTTCATCTCGGAGCACGAACGCAGGCTCGGGCAGCGCTTCCTCGACGGTCTGCCTGACGGCTGGACGCTGCACGGGCCGCCGACGATGGAGGGCCGCGTGCCGACGTTCTGTGTCTCGCCGCCCGACGAGACCCCCGCCGAGGCGGCAACGCGGCTCGGCGCCGCGGGCTTCGCGGTCTGGGACGGCAACTACTACGCCGTCGAGGTCTTCAAGCACCTCGGTCTCGACGAGGGCGCGATCCGGATCGGGATCGTCCACACGAACATGGAGGACGAGGTCGACCGGCTGCTCGAGGCACTGCCCAAGCCGTAAATGTGAGCTCGAAGGACTACTCGGGCACGCCGCTCGGGAAGAAGCTCGGCGCAAAGGCGGGCGTCGAGGTCGTCGTGTTCTTCACGACACGCCGGTCGGAGCTCGAGGCGCGGCTTCAAGCGCTCAAGGCGACGCTGGGACCCGCGGACGGGCTGTGGATCGCGTGGCCGAAGAAGACCTCGAAACTCGACACCGATCTCGACTTCGACGCGGTCCAGTCGGCCGGGCTCACGGTGGGTCTCGTCGACAACAAGAGCTGCACGATCGACGCCGACTGGCAGGCGCTGCGCTTCGTCTACCGGCTCGCTGACCGTTAGCCACCCGCGACGCCGCGCACGGCCCACGCGCGGGCATGCACGACGAAGGGCTCACCGGACGGAAGCGCATTCCGGCAGAGCTCGCGCAGGCGCT
>DATBBA010000010.1:0-5706 GCA_036271235.1 Gaiellaceae bacterium | reverse complement strand
ACCTCGACACCCGACTTGCCGATCACGATCCCCGGCCGCGCCGTGTAGATGTCGACCGTGATCCGCTGCTTGTCCTTGCGGATCAGGATGTCGGACAGCCCGGCGTGTGCGAGCTTGTTGTAGATGTGCTCGCGAATGCGGACGTCCTCGAGGATGTAGTCCGCGAACTCCTTCTTACCCGTGTACCAGTTGGACTTCCAGTCGTGGATCACGCCCACGCGGAGCCCGCCCGGATGAATTTTTTGGCCCACTAGTTCTCTTCCTCACTCTCGGTCTCGGCGGTCTCCGTCTCTTCGGGCTCTTCGGTCTCCGCGGCCGCTTCCGGCTCCTCCGCGGCCTCGGCCTCGGGCGCCTCAACCGTCTCTGCTGCGTCGTCTGCGGTCTCCGGCTCCTCGACAGCCTCCGGCTCGGGAGCCGGCTCAGGCGCTGCCATCGCGGGCACGGCGGGAGCGTGCGACAGCGGCGCGCCCTGCGTGAGCTCGATCGTGATGTGGCACGTGCGCTTGCGAATGCGCGCCACGCGGCCGCGGGCGCGAGCGCGCCAGCGCTTCAGCGTCGGCCCCTCGTCCGCGTAGGCGGCTGCGATGACGAGGTCGTCGCCCTGCCAGTGGAGGTCGGGGCGCGACTCGGCGTTGGCGACGGCCGAGCGCAGCACCTTGTCGACGTCCTTGGCAACAGCGCGGTTCGAGAAGGCGAGGATCGTCCGCGCCTCCGGCACCGAGCGGCCACGGATTAGGTCGGTGACGAGCCGCGCCTTGCGCGCGCTCGAATGCACCCAGCGCGCCTGCGCGCGCACAGTCTGCTCCTGCTCGACTACGGCCATCAGCGCTTCACCTTTGCGGTGCGATCGCCGGCGTGGCCGCGGAAAGTCCGCGTCGGCGCGAACTCGCCCAGCTTGTGCCCGACCATCTGCTCGGAGATGAACACGGGCACGTGCTTGCGGCCGTCGTGGACGGCGATCGTGTGCCCGACCATCTCCGGAAAGATCGTCGACGAGCGCGACCAGGTGCGGATCATGTTCTTGTTGCCGGACTCGTTCATTGCCTCGATCCGGCTCATCAGCCGCTCCTCCACGAACGGCCCCTTCTTCGACGACCTGCTCACTAGCGGCGACCCTCCTTGCCGCGGCGACGGCCGCGGACGATCAGCTTGTCGGATTCCTTGTGCTTGCGACGGGTGCGCTTGCCCAGCGTCGGCACACCCCACGGGGTGACCGGGTGGCGGCCGCCCTTCGACTTGCCCTCGCCGCCGCCGTGCGGGTGGTCGACGGGGTTCATCGCGGAGCCGCGCACCGACGGGCGCTTGCCGCGCCAGCGGCTGCGGCCGGCCTTGCCGCCCGTGATGTTCTGGTGGTCGACGTTCCCGACCTGCCCGATCGTGGCCCGGCAGGTGAGTGGCACGCGGCGCATCTCGCCGGACGGAAGACGCAGGACCGCGAATGCGCCGTCCTTCGCGACGAGCTGAACCCCGGACCCGGCCGAGCGCGCCATCTTCGCGCCCTGGCCCGGCTTGAGCTCGACGGCGTGGACGAGCGTGCCCGTCGGGATGTTCTCGAGCGGAAGCGCATTCCCGACGCGGATGTCCGCGCCCGGCCCCGACTCGACACTCGCCCCGACGCGAAGCTGCGCCGGCGCGAGGATGTAGCTCTTCGCGCCGTCGGCGTAATGGAGCAGCGCAATCCGAGCCGACCGGTTCGGGTCGTACTCGATGGCCGCGACCTTCGCCGGCACGCCGTCCTTACGGCGCTTGAAGTCGATGATGCGGTAGCGGCGCTTGTGGCCGCCGCCCTGGTGGCGGGTCGTGATCCGGCCGTTCGCGTTGCGCCCGCCCTTCTTCGAGAGCGGCGCGAGCAGGGTCTTCTCCGGCTCCGACTTCGTGACCTCCTCGAACGTGGAGACGGACATGAAGCGGCGGCCGGGACTGGTCGGCTTGTACCTGCGAATCGGCACTACAACTGCGCTCCCTCGAAGATCTCGATCGTGTCGCCGGCCTTCAGCTCGACGATCGCTTTCTTCCAGCCCGGCTGGATGCCCTTCGTCGTCCCGCGCCGCTTCGGCTTGGGCGGCATCTTGACGATGTTGACGGCGACGACCTTGACCTCGAAGAGCTCCTCGACGGCCTGGCGGACCTGCGTCTTGTGCGCGTCGGGGTGCACCCGGAACGTGTAGCGGTTCTCCGTGATCTGGTGATAGCTCTTCTCGCTCACGACGGGCTTGATCAGGATCTGGCCGGGATGGAGGCTCACGACGCCCTCCCCTGAACCAGTGGCAGCGCCGCCTCGGTGACGACGAGCGAGCGCGCCCAGACGACGTGTGCGACCTCGAGCTCGGCCGGCACCGTCACGAGCACCCCGGACAGATTGCGGAACGACTTGATGAGCGTCTCCTCGTCCTCGGTCGCGACGAGGACGGTGGGGGTCGCCTGGCCCCAGCCCTCGAGAAGCTCGACGGCCTGCTTCGTGGAAGGCGCCTCGAACGAGTCGCCGGCGACGAGGCCGAGGGTGCCGGCCTGCGCGTGGTCGGAGAGCGCGGCGCGCAGCGCGGCGCGCACAGCCTTCTTGTTCATCTTGAGCGAGAAGTCGCGTGGCACCGGCGGGAAGGCGACGCCGCCGCCGGCGAACTGCGGCGCGCGGATCGTGCCCTGGCGGGCGCGGCCGGTGCCCTTCTGGCGCCACGGCTTCGCGCGGCCGCCGGCCACGAGACCGCGGCTCTTCGCCGCGCGCGTGCCCTGGCGGCGCGCGTTGAGCTCCGCCCGCACGGCCTCGTGCACGAGGTGCGGCTTGATCTCGGCGGCGAAGACGGCCTCGTCGAGCGAGACCTCCTTCTTCGCGGCGCCCAATACAGGTGCCTTCGGCGCGGCCACTACCGGACGTCCTCTCTGATCTCGACGAGGCCGTTCTTCGGACCGGGCACGGCGCCCTTCACGAGCAGGAGATTCCGCTCCGGGTCGATCGAATGGATGGTGAGCCCGACCTGGGTGGCGCGCTTGCCGCCCATGCGGCCGGCCATCTTCATGCCCTTGAAGACCCGCGACGGAGTCGCCGAGGCGCCGATCGAGCCCGGCTTGCGAATGTTGTGCGAGCCGTGGGTGACCGGGCCGCGGTGGAAGTTGTGCCGCTTGATCGTGCCCTGGAAGCCCTTGCCGATGCCGGTGCCCGACACCTTCACCTTGTCGCCGGGCTGAAAGATCTCCACGGTGACGCTCTCGCCCTGCACGGCGTCGGCGAAGTGGCCGCGGAACTCGACGAGATGGCGGTAGGCGCCGTCGACGCCGGCCTTCGCCAGGTGGCCGAGCTCGCCTTTCGAGATCTTCCGCTCGGCGACCGGCTCCCAGGCCAGCTGCACGGCCTCGTAGCCGTCGGCGTCCGGGGTGCGGACGGCGACGACCGGACAGGGACCTGCCTCGATCACGGTGACGGGCGTCACGCCGCCGCTCTCCTCGTCGAAGAGCTGCGTCATCCCTACCTTGCGGCCGACGAGACCCCTCATCTAGGCCACCACCTCGGCGGCCGCAAGGTTTCGTTCACGTCTCGTCATAGCCAACGTCGTCGATTCTTGTTTCCGGTACATCACGGCTCCTGCTACAGCTTGATCTCGATGTCGACGCCGGCCGGGAGGTCGAGCCGCATGAGCGAGTCGACCGTCTTCGGGGTCGGCGAGTGGATGTCGATCAGGCGCTTGTGCGTGCGCACCTCGAAGTGCTCCCGCGAGTCCTTGTCCTTGAACGGCGACCGGATCACGCAGTAGACGTTCTTCTCGGTGGGCAGGGGCACAGGACCGGTGATGGTGGCGCCGGTGCGCTGGGCTGTGTCCACGATGTCGCGCGCAGACTTGTCCACCTGCTGGTGGTCGTAGCCCTTCAGACGGATACGGATCTTCTGTTGTGGCACCGGCGCCTCCTCGACCTTCCTACTTGATGATCTCGGTCACGACGCCCGCACCGACCGTGCGGCCGCCTTCGCGAATCGCGAAGCGGAGGCCCTGGTCCATGGCGATCGGCTGGATCATGTCGATGTCCATGTTCGTGTTGTCGCCCGGCATGACCATCTCCTGGCCGTCGGGCAGCTTGATCGAGCCTGTGACGTCCGTCGTGCGGAAGTAGAACTGCGGCCGGTAGCCGTTGAAGAACGGCGTGTGGCGCCCGCCCTCGTCCTTCGAGAGCACGTACACCTCGGCCTTGAACTGCGTGTGCGGCGTGATCGAGCCCGGCTTGGCGAGCACCTGCCCGCGCTCGACCTCCTCGCGCTTGGTGCCGCGAAGCAGCGCACCGGCGTTGTCGCCGGCCTGCGCGGTGTCGAGGGTCTTGTTGAACATCTCGACGCCCGTGACGACCGTCTTCGCCGTCTCGGGATGGATGCCGACGATCTCGACCTCCTCGCCGACCTTGACCTCGCCCTGCTCGACCCGGCCGGTGACGACCGTGCCGCGTCCGGTGATCGTGAACACGTCCTCGATCGGCATCAGGAACGGCTTGTCGAGCGCGCGCTGCGGCTCGGGGATGTAGGTGTCGACGGCGTCCATGAGCTCGAGGATCTTCGGCTCCCACTCGGCGTCGCCCTCGAGCGCCTTCAGCGCCGAGACCTGGACGATCGGGATGTCGTCACCCGGGAACTCGTACCGGGAGAGCAGCTCGCGCACCTCCATCTCGACAAGCTCGATCAGCTCCGGGTCGTCGACCATGTCCGCCTTGTTGAGGGCGACGACGATCGCCGGTACCTCGACCTGACGGGCGAGCAGGATGTGCTCGCGCGTCTGCGGCATCGGGCCGTCGGCCGCCGAGACCACGAGGATCGCGCCGTCCATCTGGGCGGCGCCCGTGATCATGTTCTTGATGTAGTCGGCGTGCCCCGGGCAGTCGACGTGCGCGTAGTGGCGGTTCTCGGTCTCGTACTCGACGTGCGAGGTGTTGATCGTGATGCCGCGCTGACGCTCCTCGGGAGCGTTGTCGATCGACGAGAAGTCGCGCACCTCGGTGTTGGTGCCCTTCTCGGCGAGCACCTTCGTGATCGCCGCGGTCAGGGTCGTCTTGCCGTGGTCGATGTGACCGATGGTGCCGACGTTGACGTGCGGCTTTGTCCGCTCGAACTTCTGCTTTGCCATTTGTGGCTCTCCCTGTCTCCCTTTCTCGCTCGCTCAGACCTGCGAGTCCATGATCTCGCTCGCAATGGACTGAGGGACTTCCTCGTAGCGGTCGAACTGCATGGTGAAATCTGCCCTGCCCTGCGTCATCGAGCGCAGGTCGGTCGCGTACCCGAACATCTCCGACAGCGGCACGCTGGCCTTCACGACCTGGGCGTTGCCGAGAGGGCTCATCGACTCGATCTTGCCGCGGCGGCTGTTGAGGTTCCCCATCACGTCGCCGAGGTACTCCTCGGGCGTCGTCACCTCGACCGCCATGGTCGGCTCGAGCAGGATCGGCTTCGCCCGCTTCATCGCCTCCTTGAAGGCCATGGAGCCGGCGATCTTGAACGCGCGCTCGCTCGAGTCGACGTCGTGGTACGACCCGTCGATGAGCTCGATCTTGACGTCCACGACGGGGTAGCCCGCGAGGATGCCCGAGCCCATCGCCTCCTGGATTCCGGCGTTGACCGCCGGGATGTACTCCTTGGGGATCTTGCCGCCGACGATCTTGTCGACGAACTCGTAGCCCGCTCCCGGCTCCTGCGCGTACAGGTTGATGACGGCGTCGCCGTACTGGCCCGAGCCG
>DATBBA010000009.1:0-9215 GCA_036271235.1 Gaiellaceae bacterium | reverse complement strand
CGGCTGCCGCGACGAAGCCGGCGGCCGATCTCAGGTGGGCGAAAACTCGAAGGGTCAGGCCGGGGCGTTGGCTTCCTGCGCCGAGGCCATGAACGCCTCCGGGCCCTGCTCCGCCGCGACCGGGTCCATCCAGATGACCTGCCAGCCGTGGCCGTCGGGGTCGAAGAAGCTGCGTGTGTACATGAATCCGTAGTCCTCGGCCTCGTCCGCCTCGGAGCCCCCGGCCTTGAGCGCGGCGGCGCCGACCGCGTCGACCTCGTCGCGAGACGACACGCTGAAGGAGTACAGCGCCAGCGTGTGAGTCGTGGGATCGGCGATGGGGTGGTGTGCGAAGGTGGCGAACTTCTCCCGGGTCAACAGCATCACGAAGGCATGATCGCCAACCAGCATGCAGGCGGCGGTCTCGTCGGTGAACATCGGGTTGAAGCCGAACCCGAGCTTTGCGAAGAACGCCTTGCTGCGCTCGAGATCGGCTACCGGGAGGTTCACGAACAGCATGCGGCCGGGGTGTGCGGGGTTGGTCATGGTGGTCTCCAGTCGTGTCTCGATGGCGTATTTCCTGGTAGACCGGCTGAGCCGTCGAAACTCACCGGGGGGCGGGCCCGGGCCGTTCTGATGTCAAGCCTCTCGGGTGTCCGAGTGTCCCGGAAGACGCTCTGACCGCAGGTACCGTGCGGGCATGGATGACCAGAAGATCTTCAACTTCTCGAACCTCGACGACGGTGACGAGGCCTTCGCGCTTGTCCGTCCCGTTCCCGGTGGCGTCGGTCTCACGCTGTCGATGAAGTCAAACGGCGATACCGAAGTCTTCATGCCGACCGAGACTGCCGAAGCCGTTGCTGCGGCTCTGAGCGCTGCTGCCAAATCCGTCTCTGGCTGACCCGGGTAGGAAGCTCCCCTGAGCGAGCGTCATTACGCCCGAACACCCCTAAATCAGCCGCATCTCCTGAATCGAAGCGAGCCGGCCGAGGGCCTCGACCTCGATCTGACGTACGCGCTCGCGCGTGATGCCGAGTGAGCTGCCGATCTCGCCCAGGGTGCGCGGGTCGGCGTGGTCGAGGCCGTAGCGGAGGATGATCACGTCGCGGTGGCGCTTCGGGAGGGAGAGGAGGCAGGTGGCGATCGTCTCGGAGCGCATCGAGTCCTCGACGAGGTCCTCGGGCGGCGGTTCGTTGCCGGAGACGAAGTCGCCGACGACCGCGTCGTCGTCCTCGCCGACCGGCGCGTCGAGAGAGCTCGCACGCGGCGCGGCGCGGACTTCCTTTGCCTGCGCGAGGGTGATGTTGGCCTCGATCGCGATCTCCTCGAGGGTCGGCTCGCGCCCGAGCTCGGCCCAGAGGTTCCGCTCGGCGCGGCTCAGCTTGTGGACCCGCTCGACGACATGGACGGGCATCCGGATCATCCGGGCCTTGTCGGCCAGCGCACGCGCCACGGCCTGGCGGATCCACCACGTCGCATAGGTCGAGAACTTGAAGCCGCGGCGCCAGTCGAACTTCTCCACGGCGCGGATCAGCCCGAGCGTTCCTTCCTGGATCAGGTCGAGGAAGGGGAGACCCTGGTTGCGGTAGTTCTTCGCGATCGAGACGACCAAACGTAGGTTCGATTGGATCATCCGCTGCTTCGCAACCGGGTCGCCGCGCTCGACCTGCTTCGCGAGCGCGACCTCTTGCGCGGCGGTCAGCAGGGGATGGCGGGCCGTCTCACGCAGGAAGAGCTGCAGCGCATCCGTGGTCGACTCGACCGGTGTCGCGACCGCCGCGATGCGCCGTTCGCGCGCCGGGCCGTCGTCGATCACCTCGATCGCGCGCTTCTCGAGCTCGCGGTACACGGACTCGCGCTCGAGCTCGCCGAGCTCCAGCGGTTCGAGCACCTCGCCGAGCCTCGACGCGCGCACCCTGCCGCGCTCCTCGGCCGTTTCCACGAGCAGACGCAGCTCGTCGCTCTCCAGGAGGACGTCGACGTCGACGATCATGCGCCGGTCGGCCCCACAAACGAATGCACGATAATCGATGTTATGTCGAGTCGGCAGAAAACCATGCCTGCGTCCCTCCGACGATGCTTCGCCGCCGTTCTCCCCCGGGACCAGGTGCCCGCTGAAGCCCGACGACCTGTCCCTCCGTGCCGCGCCGACAGTCTCCCGGTAAGACGCCGAACGCGAAAGTGCTTCTGGTCGCAAATTGCGAACAATCTCGTTTTCGCCGCCTTGCCGCCGCCTCGGCGGCCGAGTAGCTTGCCCCCTGCACCGAGCACGGAGCGCCGGTAGGTCGAAGCCGCTCCTGGGGGCCGTACGCGGAAGCGGAAAGCCAACAGGATCGGTTGACGAAAGCGCCACCGGCTCGGTGAATTAATTTCCGGGCCGTTCAACCGCCCGACGCCGGGTGCTACTTCCGACAGGGGCGGCGTTTCCTTGCTGACTATGCTTCCGGCCGTGCGGTTGCCGGCTTTCTCTCACGGGGTTACATCGTTTCTCTGGGCGCTTCTGTTCGCCGTCTTCATCTGGATCGGCGGCGTGGCGGTCGGGTTCTCCGGCGCCCTGTCGTTCGTCGCCGGCTGCGTGGCGGGCGCAGGGATCTTCCTCTACGTCCGCACCTACGGCGAAGACGACCCGAGCCGCTCCTAGGCTCTAGCCGAACTCGGTGCCGCCGCGACCCTCTGCGGTCAGCGCGGCGATCAGGAACCGGGCGAGCTCAGGCCCGAGAGCCTGGTCGAGGCGCTCTCCTGCCGTCGTGAACCCCGGCACCAGCACGAGCCGGGCAAGCCGATGCGAATGCGGCATCGGCGCGGGCAGCTCTGCGGTCATCGGTTCGCCGTGGCTGCCCATGCTCCATCATCGACAGGGGCGGTTCGAGTTGCCATCCCTGGCGCAAGGGGTCATCCCGGCCGGAGTGGCCGTCCCTCGTTCAGGGGCGCTCAGTACGAGATCAGTGCGTGCACGTCGAGACCCTCGAGCCGCTCACGACCGCCCAGGAACGTCAGCTCGATGATGAAGCAGGCCCCCACCACTTCGGCGCCTAGGCGCTCCACGAGCCCGCGGATCGCCTCCACGGTGCCGCCCGTCGCGAGCACGTCGTCGTGGATCACGACCCTCGACCCGGGCGGGATCAGATCCGGGTGCACCTCGAGCGTGTTCTCGCCGTACTCGAGGAAGTACCTGGCCCCCACCGTCTCCGGTGGAAGCTTCCCGGGCCGGCGCGCCGGCACGAACCCCGCTCCCGCCTCCGAGGCGATCGCGGCGCCGAGGATGAAGCCGCGGGCCTCGGCTCCGAGGACGAGATCGGCGTCCTTTGCCGCGACCCAGCCCGACAGGTCGGTGATCGTCTGGCGCAGCGCCACCGGATCGGCCAGGAGCGGCGTGATGTCCTTGAAGCCGACGCCGGGCGTCGGGAAGTCGTCGACCTCCCGGATCCGCGAGCGGAGATCCACGGCGGTCACCTGGAAGCCATCTCTCGCACCTCGCGCCAGAGCAGAAGCCCCGTCAGCTCCTGCGCGAGGTCGGTGAGAGCCTGGAGGTCGTTCAGCCCCGCGGCGCGCCGCTCGGCGTTGCGCGAGCGCAGCGCCGGCGCGATCACCTGCTCGAGGAGCGCCGCCTCGCGGTCGATCGCGGTCCGGAACGTTCGTAGGTGCCTGCCGTCGACACCGAATCGCGTCACCTGCGCGCAGACCGCCGCGATGTCGGCGTCCGTCTCGGGGTAGCGCTTCTCCGAGCCCGAGCCGAACGGGCTCAGCAGGCCGTAGTCCTCGAGCTCCTTCGCGAGCTGCGGGGTCACTCCCGAGCGGCGGCAGAGCTCCTCGAGCTCGATCGCCTCGATCCGCTCCCCGAGCCCCACCGGACGGCGTCGCTTGCGCTCGGAGGCACCGGGCCCGGCGAGCTCGTCGCGGATCACCCGAAGCGGCAGGAACTCGTCGCGCTGCAGGCGCAGGATCGTGACGAGACGCTCGACGTCGTGCTCGTCGAAGAGCCGGTAACCGCCCCGGGTGCGCTGGGGGCTCAGAAGCCCCTCGTCCTCGAGGAACCGGATCTTCGAGATCGAGATGTCCGGAAACTCCGCGCTGAGGCGGCGTACGACCTCGCCGATGCGGATCGGCCGCTCCCGGCGCTGCGGCTCGACGGCGGTCACGAGCGACCGTCCACGAAGGTCATGCGGTACTTCCCCACCTGCAGCTCGTCGCCGTTCTCGAGGCGCACGTTGTCGATCCGGCGCCTGTTCACGAACGTGCCGTTCAACGAGCCGCCGTCCTCGACGTAGAAGGCCCCGTCGCGCTCGACGAGCACCGCGTGGTTCCGGGATACGGTCACGTCGTCCAGGAAGATCTCGCAGTCGGGCGAACGGCCGATACGGGTCCGGTCGCCGGTGGGATGGAACGTCTCCCCCGCCCTGCCGCCGCCGGCACGAACGACGAGCGCCGGGCCCTCGAGCCCGTCGACGAGGTCGTGTTCGTGGTCGGCGACCTCGTCGGCCGTGAACGCCTGCGTCGCCTCGGAGACCGCCTCGCCCTTCTCGAGCAGCGCCCCGCAGCGCGAGCAGTAGTTCGCAGACTCGGGGTTCAGGTAGCCGCACTCTGAGCAGTAGACGTGGCTCATGCGCCACCTCGCAACGTCATTCGGCCGGCGACCCCTTGCCCGAGAGGATCTCCGTGAGGCGGTCGACGTCCAGCTCGTCGAGGACGCTCAGCCCTCCGGTGCGCTGAAGCCTCGCCACGATCTCGGCGCGGAGGATGTCGATCTGACCGTGCAGGACGCGTCGCTGGTAGCTGACGTCCTGTTCCCTTGCCTCGAGATCGAGCTTCAGCTGCTTGAGCTCCTCGTCCGAGAGAGAGCCGAGATCCGGGAGTATTTCCACCTGAGCCTTTCGTTCGACTGTTATTGATTACAGCGGAGAGTCGGCAAACCGTCAACCTCAACTTGAGATTTCTAGGTTCCCTGCCCCGCTCCGATCTCCTGCCGGGCCTTCAGCAGGTACAGGACGAGCGACGCGACCGCGAGGCCGAATCCCGCCCAGAACAGCCAGAGCGGCCAGGTCCCGTGGACGACCATCACGAGCGTCAGGCTTGCGTAGAGGAGCCAGGTCGCGAGCTTCCCGAGCCGGTTGACCTCGAACTTGTAGCCGCGGCGAAGCGCGAGCGGAGTCGTGGCGACCAGGAAGATGTCCCGGGCCGGGATCAGGAACGCGGCCCACGGAAGCTGACCGGCATGCCACAGGAGCACGACGGCGACATCGATCAGGATCCGGTCGGCGAGGGGGTCTGCGATCTTCCCGAACTGCGACTCGACGTGCCAGCGGCGCGCGAGGTAGCCGTCGATCTGGTCCGTGATCGCGGCGCAGGCAAAGAGGATCGCTGCCGGCCAACTGTGCCCGTTCGTCGAGGTGAGGATCAGCGCTGCGTAGACCGGGATGACGAGCAGCCGCGCGATCGTGAGCGCGTTCGGGATCTGCGCCAGGGGCCAGGGAACGCTGCGCGCGGCGGACACCGCGGAAGGATAGGTTCTACGTCCGGGCCGGGTACGGCCGCGGCGCTCGCGCCGCACGGAAGATCGCGGCCCAGTACGCGGTGCGGTCCAGGTAGGCGGGCTCCGCTGCCGTTCCCCGAAGGCCCCAGGCGCCGTTGTAGCCCTCGTAGGCGAACGCGCCGTGGCGGGCCGGCGGGGCCGCGGGCTCGATCTGCGTTCCCTCCTGCCACTCGTTGAACGAGGTGATCGTGACCTCGTCGGCCTGCGCACGGATCGCGTCGCGCCACATCGAGTCGTAGGTGACGCCGTTCCGTCTCGGTTTCAGCGTCGGGTCGCCGGTCGCGCGGCGCGCGTCGTACCCCGGGCCGACCGACGGCGCGCACAGCAGGTCGTGCCTGTGCGCCTCGGCGCAGAGCCGCGCGAACTTGTCCGCGGTCCACGTGACGATGTCGTAGGTGTAGATGCCGCTGAAGTGCGCGGTGACGGCCTGCCCGACGAGCACCGTCTGTGCGTAGGTCGTGATCCCCTGGGCGTGCAGGGCGTCGTTCGCTGCGGCCCAGCTAGCAGGCGCGAGGATGTTGAACGCCTGGTAGATGTAGAACGTGTCGATCCCGAGCGGTGTCAGGTAGCCGATGTCGGCGACGACGCTAGCGACCGTACGGCCCGTGTAGGGCTCGATGTGGACGGCGACGTCGATTCCGCGCGCGTGCGCGGCCGCGACGACCGCCGGCAGGCGCGCGTCCTCCGGCGAGCCCTTCCCCCACCAAGACACCGCGATCTGGTCGATCCCCGCCCGCTGGATCTCGAGCATCTGCGCATCGAGCACCGCCGGGTCGTCGGACGAATAGACCCCGAGGGCCGGGTAGTAGACCGACGAGATGTCGTTTGGCGGAAGGTGGCCGTACTGCGACCAGTGGGCGTAGCTCCCGTCCTCGACCGTCGTCGCGAACCACGGGTAGTAGAACGCCGAGACGATCGGCCCCGTGGGCGCCGTGGGGTCCACCGTTTGCGCAGCAGGACCTGCCGCCAGCGCGGGTGCCGCTGCGAGGGCAGCGAGGAGGAGCACCGAGAACAGGGGAAGCCGCATGCAGGGGGACGGCGATCATCCCACTATTGCGGCGCCGGCGAAATAGGTCCGACGGCCTAGGCGGCCGGCCGCGCTACGGCAGCCACTTCACGCTGCAACCGACCGCCGGCGTATCGGCCGGGGCGGGAGCGTTGCCGGCGAGCACGGCGTCGAGCGCATCGCGCAGGTAGTTCTGAGTCACCCAAGTCTCGTCGCGGTTGTCGTCGATCGCGCCGTGGTAGCGGAGCTGCCGGTCGCGGTCGAAGACGAAAACCTCCGGCGTGCGCTCGGAGCCGAGTGCGTGCGCAACCGTCTGCTCGCTGTCGTACAGGTAGTCGAACGGGAAAGCCTCGGCCTCGGCGTGGCCGACCATCGCCGCGAACGAATCGCCCGGGTAGCGCTCGGCGTCGTTCGAGTTGATCGCGACGAGAATGACGCCACGATCGGCGTAGTCACGCTGGATCGCGCTCATCCGCGCTTCCCAGGCGAGCACGTACGGGCAGTGGTTGCAGGACTGGACGAGAACGAGGATCTCGGCGTCGCCGTAATCGGCCAGAGCGTGCTGCTCTCCGTCGACGCCCTTCAGGTCGAACTCGGGCGCCCCGCTGCCGAGCGCCAGGCTCACGCGATCGCCTTCTCGAGCTGCTCGCGGCTCGGCACCGGCGAGACGCGGCCGTCGGGAAGCCGGTAGATCCGGCAGCTGAGCGACGGCTGGCCGTCGGCACCTTCCTGGTCGACGTCCCGGCCGTCGACGAGGATCGTCGGCGAACCGGGGAAATGGAGCGCCTCGGCCTCCTCGTGCGAGTGAACTTCATGCACCTCCACCTCGGCCGCCACCCCCTGCTCCGCGAGCACGCGCTCAAGCAGGTCGAGTGCCTCGGGATACGAGGGACACCCATCCCAGTACAGGAGCTCGATCTTCTCCGGACTTGCCATTCGCCGCCTCAAGGCTAGACATTCCCCCGGCGCCGGCGCCGGCGCCGGTAATACCGGATCGCATAGACGGGCAACGCGACCCCGAGGAAGAAGAAGACCGAGAGCCCCCACGCCATCGGGTGCCTGCTCCCATGCCGGTCGGCGTGGAACCACACGAGCTCGCCGGCAACGGCGGCGATCACGACCGAGATGACGAGCTGAGCCGTTGTCGGGTGGTGCACCGCCGCACCCTACGCGGCTGCGCCCGGCCGGGCCGCCCCTGCCGCAGCGGGCGCGCGTCGCCCGAAAGGCCGGTTGGCCCATTGGGTTCCCGCCCGGAACCGCTGACAAGGCCGGCATGACCAATCTCATCGATCTCCTCGGTATCCGCGTCGTCCTCGCCCTCTCTGTCCGCTCGCTCTCCGACCTCGAGCGCGAAGAGGGTCAGACACTTGCCGAGTACGCCCTCGTCATCTCGCTGGTCGCCGTCGTCCTGATCGCGGTGATCTCGACTCTCGCCGGCTCGCTCAGAGGCATGTTCCGGAGAACCTCGAGCGCGATCTGACCCCGCTCCGACGGGGCCACCCGCTAGCCTGCCGAGGTCGTCCGGTCCCAGCCTGGAGGCAGGTTGGGAGACCATCAGAGCTCGAGCAGGATTCTGAAGCAGGCGCTGGAGCGCGGCAACCTCGTCGTCGCGGAGATCACGGCGCGCGAGCTCGGAAGGATCGACCTGCCCGATGCGCTCGAGCTGACGGCCCTCGTCGCCGCGAAGAACAGGGAACGGGCGCGCCGCATGGCCGCACGCTGGCTCGAGCGCTGGCTCGCCGAGGCCAGGTCGCCGGCGATCGACGAGGCGGTGCTGGTCGCCGTCTGCCTCGCCGCTCTCGGCGGCGAGTGCCACGATGCCGCCCTCACGACCCTTCGAGGCCGAGCGGGCCGGCTCTAGACTCGCCCGGTGATCGGCAAAGACGGCTCGCGCCCTACGAGCGACGGCCTCCGTCCTCGGGGCTTCGGAGCCCGGCGCAGCTTCGCGGGCGTGTCGCTGGACCCCAAGGCGGCGTTCGACTACATCTCGTCCTTCCGGTACGGGAACGTCTATGTCGGGCCGATCCAGATCCGCGAGGAGACGGTCGAGTTCATGCACCGGATCGCGGAGGCCCCACCCCGCCGTGTCCTCGAGATCGGCACCGGGCTCGGCGGCACCTTGTTCCTCTTCGCGCGCGTCGCCGCACCGGACGCGACCCTCATGACCGTCGAGCAGCAGCGTCCGCTCGGCTACCCACGTACCTATGCCCCGCTCCTGAAGTCGTTCGCGCGCGACCGCCACACGATCCACCTCGTACGCGCCGACTCGCACGATCCGGAGACACTCGAGCGCATCCGCAGTCATTTCGGCGGCAGCATCGACCTTCTCTTCATCGACGGCGATCACACCTACGACGGAGTGAGGTTCGACCACGAGTTGTACGGCCCGCTCGTCCGAAGCGGCGGCCTGATCGCCTTCCACGACATCATGCCGGGGCCGTACGAGGCGGTAGGCGAGGTCGCTCGCTACCGGCAGGAGATCGGAGGCGACGGCGAAGAGATGGTCGCCGACTACTCACAACAAGGCTGCGGCATCGGTCTCCTGCGGGTCTGAGGCGACCCACGCCGGTCACCGGCTCGTCCCGGCAGCGGCACCGGATTGCAACCCGGCGGGCTCGGCGCCCGGGTTAGCGTCGCTGTGGGCGTTCGCCATTCGCCCCTCCAGTCGGGGCCCCGGAGCGTTGACTCCGGGGCCCGGAG
>DATBBA010000008.1:0-1695 GCA_036271235.1 Gaiellaceae bacterium | reverse complement strand
GCGGGTGAGCTGGAGAACGAGACGTACTGGTTGAGCGGCGTGTGCTTGTTACGGGTGGCCGTCTTCACCGCGGTGATGATCTGCCGGGTGATGCACAGCTCGGCGAAGTTGCGAAAGCTCGACTCGCGGTCGGTCCGGTAGTCCCGGACCGCCTTGTAGAGGCCGACGAGCCCTTCCTGGATGAGATCGTCCGCGTCGCCGCCCGCGAGAAAGTACGACGAGGCCTTCAGGCGCACGAACCCGTAGTAACGACGGACGATCTGGTCGTACGCCTCCGGGCGGCCCTGTTTCGCCAACGCGATCAGGTAACCATCCTCAACCTTAGGTTGAGACTGAGAATATGAGGAGAGTCGAGCCACGGACGAACCTTTCCCGTCGCCGCATGCGCAGCGAGCTTCGGATGAAGTCGTGGCGCGTTACCTCCCCTGGCGCCGCACCAAATACGTATTCCCCAGAATCCGGGCGCTGGACGGCCCGACCTCCAGAACACCCGAGCCCTCAAGCTCGAGTTGATCCTTATTTCCAGGCGGCAGATTGACATAGCACTGCCCGCCTGTCAAGCGAGCACGCGGTGTTATGCACACGCCGTTGCAAGAGGGCGTGGGGAAGACCGCTCATGCAAGGATTCGCCCATCGGGGGGCGGGTCCTTCCGAAGAATCCGGTCAGAGCGGCCGGAGCTCGGGCCCGTCGGGCCCGTCTCGGACCTCGAAGCCGAAGGCGCGCAGCTCATCGCGCAGACGGTCGGCCTCGGCCCAGTCACGAGCGCTCCGGGCCTGCTCTCGCGCGGCCACCAGCGCCTGCGCCTCGGCCGGGACGTCGAGCTCCTCGGCGTCGAGCAGGCCGCGCAGCGCGAAGATGTCGAGCATCTCGGCGAGATCCGCGCAACCGACCGTGTCGGCGGGCTCGCCGTTGGCCTGGCGGATCCAGTCGGCGATCACTGCGAGCGCCTGCGGTGTGGAGAAGTCCGCGGCGAGCGCGTCGAAGAACCGCTCGCGCAGCGGCGGCGACCAGGACGGGCTCTCACCGTCGGTCAGGCGCCTGCCCGCCTCGCGGATCCGATTGCAGAACGCCGCCGCCTCGGCAATCCGGGCGTCGTCGTACTCCATCGGCTGGCGCCAATGCCCCTGGGCGAAGTACATGAGCAGCGTCTCCGGTCCGTGGCGCTCGAGCGCCTCGGCGAGGCCGAACGTGTTGCCGATCGACTTCGACATCTTCTCGGCGTCCATGCGGATCATCCCGACGTGAACCCAGAGCCGCGCGAGCGGCTGCCCGGTCGCCCCCCGCGTCTGCGCGAGCTCGTTCTCGTGATGGGGAAAGACGAGGTCCGACCCGCCGCCGTGGATCTCGAAGTCGACGCCGAGCGTCTCCTCCGCCATCGCCGAGCATTCGATGTGCCAGCCCGGCCTGCCGGGGCCCCACGGCGCGGTCCAGCTCGTGTCCTCCCCGGGCTTGCGCGCCTTCCAGAGCGCGAAGTCGACCGGATCGCGCTTGAGCCGCAGTCCCTCGCCGCCCTCCCCCTGGTCCAGTTGGTCGAGCTGGCGGTGAGAGAGCTCGCCGTAGGACTCGTCGGAGCGCACCGAGAAGTACACGTCGCCCTCGGCCGCGTACGCGTGACCGGTCTCGATCAGACGCTCGATCAGCGCGATGATCCCTCCGATGCTCTCGGACGCGAGCGGCTCGGCGTCGGGCCGGCC
>DATBBA010000007.1:0-38102 GCA_036271235.1 Gaiellaceae bacterium | reverse complement strand
TGCTCGCCGTGCTTCTCGCGGTCGGCGCGGCCGGGGCGACAGCGAGCGCCGGCGGCCCGACCGTCGGCGGCTGCCCGGTGTTCCCCGCGTCGAACGTCTGGAACCAGCGCGTCGACCGGCTGCCCGTCGCGAAGGACTCGGCCGTGCTGATCCGGTCGATCGGCCTCGACTCACCCGCCCATGCCGACTTCGGGTCGGGGCTCTACGACGGCCAGCGGATCGGGATCCCGTACGTCGTTGTCTCCGGGGCGAAGACGCCGAAGGTACACCCACATTTCGACTACAGCGGCGAGTCGGACGCGGGGCCCTATCCGATCCCGGCGTCGGTGCCGATCGAGGGCGCGCCCCATCCCGACGACGGCGACCGCCACGCGCTGATCGTCGACAGCGACACCTGCATGCTCTACGAGCTCTATGCGCTCCATCGTGCGGGGGGAAGCTGGGCGGCCGGCTCGGGTGCGATCTGGAATCTCCGCTCGAACAAGCTCCGCCCCGCCGGCTGGACCTCGGCCGACGCGGCCGGGCTCCCGATCCTCCCGGGCCTCGTCCGCTACGACGAGGTGGCCGCGGGCTCGATCGACCACGCGCTGCGGTTCACCGCACCCGACACGCGCCGGGCCTACATCTATCCGGCGCGGCACTTCGCGAGCGACTCGTCCGCCGCCACGCTCCCACCGATGGGGCTTCGCGTCAGGCTGAAGCCCGGCTTCGACACGAGCGGCTTCCCGCCCCAGACCCGCGTCGTGCTCGACGCGCTCAAGCGCTACGGGATGATCCTGGCCGACAACGGCTCGCCCTGGTACGTCAGCGGGGCGCCCGACCCTCGCTGGTCGAACGACGACCTCCACAGCCTGAGCCGCCTCACCGGAGCCGACTTCGAGGTCGTGGACACCTCGAAGCTCCGACCCTAGCCAGCCTTCCTAGCGGGCCTTGACCTCGCGCGACTTCAGGAAGTCCCGGACGTCGTCGTAGCGACCGGTGTCGTTCGCGAACTCGACGTAGCGGCGGGCCGTCGCGATCCATTCGAGCGTCGAGGGCACGAACCGCTTCAGCACCACATCGAACTCCGAACCCGTGAGTGAACGGTCGATGCCGGTCTCGATCGTCTCATCGATGGCGAGGTCGATCGCCTGCTCGACGAGGCCGCGCAGATCCGCGCCGCTGAAGAGGGCCGTCCTCTCGGAGATCCGGCCGAGGTCCAGCCCCTCGGCCGGGCGGTCGCGAACGAGGAGGCCCAGGATCGTCTCGCGCGCCTCGCGATCGGGAGGCGCGACGAAAACCGACCGATCGAACCGTCCCGGGCGCTTCAACGCCTCGTCGACACTCCACGGCGTGTTCGTCGCCGCGAGCACGAGGATCCCTTCGTTGTCGGAGCCGATCGAGTCGAGCTCCTGGAGCAACTGGTCGACGAGCGAGCGCCCGACGCCCGCGTTCTTCCGGGCGCCGCCGATCGCGTCGATCTCATCGATGAAGACCACGCACGGCGCGGCGTTCCGCGCCTCGACGAAGGCCGCGTGGAGGTTCTGCGCGCTCACTCCGAAGTACGGGTTGAGGATGTTCTCGATCCGGATGTTCAGGAACGGCAGCTCGCACTCCCCGGCGGTCGCCTGGGCGAGCAGCGTCTTCCCGCAGCCAGGCGGCCCGTACAGGAGCACGCCACCCCCGGCCTTGCGGCCGAAGCGCCGGTAGGTCTCCGTCTGGCGGTAGGGAAGGATGACGAGTCGTTCGATCGCCTTCTTCACGTCTGCGAGGCCGCCGACGTCGGCGAACGTCAGCGGATCCGTGCCGGCCTGGTCGAGCCATCCGGGCCCGGCACCTCCAGGCTCGGCCGGCGTGTCGGCCGCGGCCGCGCGGTTCAGCGCTTCGTTCACGTGAATACGGAGCGCCGCCGCCTCGGCCCCGAAGCCCAGCTCGTGCGCCCTCGAGGCGAGCGAGCTCGCGAACGTGTACGCGCCCGCGACGAGCGCGGCACGGCCCGCCGTCACGAGCTGTTCGGGGGGCAACTCGTTGGCCACGAACAGCGCCTGGTACTCGATCGTCGCTTCGGCAAGCCGCTCGTCTCCGAGCAGCGCCTGCGCATAGATCAGCCGGAGGCCTCCGTTCTCCGGATCCGCTGCAACCGCGAGGCGCAGCGGCTCGAGCCGGTCAGAGCTTCCCATAGCGCCTTCGCTGTTCGAGCCTGAGCACTCTCGGCAGGATGACCAGGAACACGATCCAGAACGCTGCGACGAACGGCACGAATCTGCCCTGACCCGTGGCGAGGAGCACGACGATCAGGCCAATGTAGAGGAACTGAGCCCGTCGTCTCCCGAGCGCCAGGATCCAGCGAGACGGGAGCAGCAGCGGATGAGAGGCGACCCGGGTCGCTCGTGCCGCCCGGGCGACGGACGTGTTCTCAGGGTCGAGCGCGGCGGCCTCGCTGAATGCCTTCGCGGCCTGGCCGACGCGCCTTCGCCGAATCGCATGGTTTCCTCGAAGCACGTGTGCGTGCGGGTTCTCCGGGTCACGTGCGACCAGTTCGTCGAGATAGGCCCCGGCCGCAGGGTCGCGGCTATGGGAGGCGACGAGGGCCTGCGCCTCGAGCACGACGATCGAATCCGGGGCGATCGCCATCGCCGACTGGATCACGTGCTTTGCCTCTTCGTCCTTGCCGAGTCGGGCGAGCGTCGTTGCATGGTGCGCGAGCAAGGAGAGGCTCCCCGGGAAGATCGCGAGAGCCCTCCGGAAGATCTCGTCCCCACCTCGTAGGTCTCCTGAACCGACGAGCGCCAATCCGAGCGAGTCGAGCAGACCGATCTCCTCGGGCCAGCGCTCGAGCCCCGCCCTCGCTGCGCTGATCGCCTCGGAGGACTTGCCGAGCTGCCGGAGTGACTCGGCCCGCAGGAACCAGAACGCCGGCTCGTCGAGGGCGCCGTCGCCGGCCTCCGCGAGCGTGGTCAGGCATTTTTCGAAGCGGCGGGCGGCAAAGTGACGCCGCGCTTCCATGAGCCCGGCGATCATGGCATGCGAGCGGTCACGGCCCGCGAACGATAGCCTCGCCGCCCGTGCGGGCCCTTCCCGGGCCGGTTCAGCCGACCGGGGACACAGGCAGCGTACGACTCGCGGGGATTCGCGCCGGTGGAAGCGTCACGACGAACGTCGCGCCCTCGCCCGGCGACGACGCGACCTCGACGGTGCCGCCCATCGCCTCGGTCAACTGCTTGACGATCGCGAGGCCGAGGCCGCTCCCGACCGGGCGCTCACGGCCGTACTTGTCGTAGAGGAAGAAGCGGTCGAACGCGTGATCGAGGTCGGCTCGCTCGAGCCCCGGGCCGGTGTCCGACACGGTGAGTCGGCTCGGCTCGGTTCGAACCGTGACCGAGCCGGACGGGGGCGTCTCGCGAAGCGCGTTCTCGATCAGGTTCGACGCGATCTGAAGCAGCCGGCCGTGGTCGCCTTCGGCCCATCCCTCGCCGCCCTCGGCGAGCAGCGTGACGCCGAACTCGCGGGCACTCATCTCGTGGCGCGCCACCGCCTCACGCGCAATCTCCCCGAGGTCGACAGGCTCGCGGGAAACCGAGAACTCGTGGCGGTTCATCCGCGCGAGATCGAGCAGGTCACGCACGAGCCGTTCCAGGCGCCGCCCCTCGAGCAGGATCGTTCGCGACGCGTCGTCGGAGGAGAATGCACCCTCGCCGAGCCCCTCGGCGTATCCGCGAATCGCGGTCAGCGGCGTCTTCAGCTCGTGGCTGACCGAGAGCAGGAAGTTCCGCTCGCTCTCGCGGGAGGCAGCGAGCTGCTCGGCCATCTCGTTGAACGCCTGGGCCAGCGAGGCCAGCTCGCGGGCGCCCTCCTCGGGCACCGGCGCCGGCGTGTCGCCCAGCGCGAGCGCGTGGCTCGCCTCGGCCACGCGACGAACCGGCCTCACGATCGAACGAGCGATCCAGAACGAGAGCACCGCCGCGAGGGCCGCACCCGCGAGCGCTGCGAGCAGCAGGTCGCCGAGGAACGGCCGCCACGCCGCCGACTTCACGCTCGCAGGGCGCAGTAGCAGCAGGCCGCGATAGGGAATCGGACGGTAGGCGTAGAGGTAGCGCTTTTCGTTGTACGTCGTCGTTCCGTTGCCGGCCTTGTTCACGTCGGAGACGTACTGCGCGAAGTTCGAGCGAAGGTCGGTGCGCTCGATCAGCCCACCCGAGACCGTCGTCTTGTTCGTGTAGTTGACCGACTGCCGGTCGGCGGCGGCGATGCTGTTCGCCTGCCGCTCGAGCGCCACGACCTGAGCATGGTCGACCTGCTGCCGCGTGAGGATCGCTCCGATCCCGATCGTCAGCGCGAGCGTCAGGGCGAGAGCGGCGAGCGTCGCCGCGAAGAGCCGCCCCCGAAGGGTCTTCACGCCGTGACCGCCTTGTAGCCGCTTCCCCGCAGCGTCCGGATCAGCTCGGGCCGGCCGAGCTTGCGCCGCAGCTGCGCGACGTGGACATCGACTGTTCGGGTGCCTCCGGGATACGACACCCCCCACACCCGGTCGAGCAGCACGTCGCGGGAGAGAACAGCACCGGGGTTCGCGAGGAAGTAGGCGAGCAGCTCGAACTCCTTCGCCGTGAGCTCCACGGGCCGGCCGGCGATCGTCACGTCATGCGTCCCGCGGTTCAGCGAGACGTCACCGAGCTCGAGCAGGTCGTAGTCGACCTGCGGTTCCGAGCGGCGGAGGATCGCCTTCATGCGGGCCACGAGCTCGCGGGGCGAGAAGGGCTTCGTCAGGTAGTCGTCGGCGCCGACCTCGAGCCCGACCACGCGGTCGGCCTCCTCGTCACGCGCCGTCAGCATCAGGATCGGGACCCGCGAGCGAGCGCGCATGTCGCGGCACACCGCGAAGCCGTCGATCCCGGGCAGGCCGATGTCGAGGATCACGATCCTGACCGGATGGCGGTCGAGCTCGACGAGCGACTCCTCTCCCGAGCGAACCCAGATCACCGTCCAGCCGTCGCGGGCGAGGTAGCCGCGGACGAGCTCGCCGACGGATGGCTCGTCCTCCACCAGAAGAACGTGACCGGCCATGTTCGGAGTCTAGAAGGCCCCGCCCCGGGCCCCGGAAGCCGTCATCGGCGGTTGGCGCGTTTCGCCTGGCGCGCGAAGGCCGCCGCGAGCGCCGGTGGGATCCGGACCCTCACGAACGTCGCCGCTCCGCCGTCGACAGCCATCGTCGTCGCCTGCTCGAGCGGCCTGACTTGCGCCAGGCTCGCCGTGCGGCCGTTGATCGTGAGCTTCGTGGTGGGGCCGACGGCGATCGTCCATACGCTGCCGTCGCTCTCCTTGAGCGTCACCGAGCTCGCGCCGACCGACTGGACCCGGCCGCGGTCGTAGGCAACCGTGTGCGGCTTTCGCTTGATCACAACGTTGACCTGGACATGCGACCAGCCGGCGGGCAGGCTCCCGATCCCGGGTATGCCGGCGCTCGCACCGAGCGCGGCGCTTCCGGAGAGCACGAGTGCGGAGAGCACGAAGATCGTGAACTTGGCCACAGGGGCATGATCGCCCTCCGCTGTCAGACCCGCACCGGTCCAACGTAATGCCGGTGTAAAACCGCGCGCATCTGCCGGGTAATGGAGCGCTCGCAACAGTTCTCATCGGCTCCGAACCCGCCGGGCACATTCGCTCATCCGAGGGAGAGAGCAGGAGCCCGTTCTCGGCCGATACCGAGCCGGTAAGGCATGAAGGTGCGGGGAAGACGCAACGAAGCCGCGAGATTGGGGGCCCGACCAGCCGTGAAGGGCATGAAAGAAGAAACAAGCGCCGTCGACGGACAGAACGTCAGACACCTGGCAGAGCGCTGGGGCCTTCCCTACCGGGAGGCGCACACGCTCTCGATCGACCCTGCGGCGCTCGAGATCGTCGACCGCGACGAGTCGCGCCGCCTCCGTGTCCTGCCGCTCGAGGTCGGAGCCGACGGGCCGGTCTTCGCGGTCGCCGAGCCGAGCGAGGAGCGGTTCGCGGAGGTTCGCGAGATCGCCGGCGACAACGCCACGTTCGTCCTCGTCGCGCTCGAGACGCTCGACGCGCTCCTGAACAGCAAGGTCTTCAGCGTCCCGAACAGCATCCGCCGCCCGACGCTCTTCCGGGCCCGCACCGACGGTGCCGAGCCCGCGAGCGACGAGGCCGAGCCCATCGCGGAGGGCGGCGAGCCGGCGCCCGAGGATCAGCCCGCCCACGAGCCGCACGAGGAGCCGGGGGAGAACCAGCCCGCCCACGAGCACGGCGAGCCGAGCGTGAACCACGGGACGATGCACGAGCAGTCGACCGAATCGACCGAGGCGCTCGAGAACCTCTTCTCGCAGATTGCCAGCGGGGCCGGTTCGCTCCGCGCGCAGGTCACCGAGCTGACGGCATCGCTCGAGGCAGCACAGCACGAGCTGCGCCAGGCGAACGAGCAGCTCGCCGAGGCACACCGCGTCGCCGAGAGCCACAACGAGGCGGTCGTGGGATTGAAGGCAGAGATCCAGACGCTCCAGGAGCAGCTGGCGGGCTCGACCGCGATGAACCACTCGATGACCGCCCGGCTCGAGGAAGTCGCACGCGCGCTCATGGATCCCTCCTCCGGCAACGGCGAGGGGTAGCCGGCATCGATGCGGCGCGACAGGGCTCATGGGAAGACCGTGATCCGAGGAGCATGAGGTGACGCACCCTCTGCGGCTTCGGGCCCTTGCCCGCCTTCTCGGCGGGCGTCTTCGCGTGGAGGCCGGGATCGGCCTCGTCGAGGCGGTGATCGCGATGTCCCTCTTCCTCGTCGTCGGGACGGCGATGGCCGACGTGCTGAGCTCGTCGGAGACCTCGCACGGCTTTACCGTCGACCAGACCCTCGGGCAGGAAGCCGCGGACGCGCAGATCGAGGACGTCCGCGCCTTGCCGTACGACAGCGTCGGCACGACGAGCGGCAACCCGCCCGGGAGCGTCGTGGCGAGCCAGACCGCGGCGGCCGTCGGCGTCACGGGGCTCGATGCCACGGTGACGACCTCGATCCACTTCGTGGGAGACGGGATCCCCGACGGTTACAACTCGACGACGAACTACAAGCAGGTCGTCGTCACGGTCACGCGCAACACGGACGACAAGAGCCTCGCGACCGAGGCCACCTACATCGCCCCGCCGACCCGTGCGCCCTACGGCGGGATCAGCCAGGTCGCACTCGGCGTGATCGTGACCGACGTCGGCGACAACCAGCCGGTGCCCGGAGTGCCGGTCGCGCTGACGACCGGACCGAGCGCGCCGCGCAGCGACACCACCGACACGAACGGCGGAGTTCTCTTCGCCGGGATGACCGCGAACACGACGAGCGGCACCACGCAGTACTACAACGTCGTCCCGACGCTTCCACCCGGCTACGTCGAGATGTCGGGCGACGTGAAGCAGGCCCATCTCGGTCCGGGTCAGATCACGGATCTCTCGATCCGGGTGTACCAGCCTGCGACGATCTACGTGCACCTCACAAACGGCGGCAGCGACTACACGGGCAACGCCACCGTCACCGTCACGCCCAAGTCCGGCACGCCGCAGAACTACTCCGTCGGCGGCGACCCCGGCGGCGCGTACTCGATCCCGAACGTGACGCCCAACGCCGAGTACACGGTCGTCGCCTGCACGCTGGCCGCGTCTTGCACCTCGACCTCGACCGGCCTCGTCTCGAAAGCCGCCGACCAGTGGGTGCCGAACGACTATCCCAACGACCTCACCTCGTCGTTCACGCTCGACCTCGCCGCTCCCACGGGAACGATGTCGGTGACCGCGCTGAACGGAAGCACGCCGATCGCCGGCGTCTCGCTCACGGTGACCGGCGGCCCGAGCGGCGTGAGCCTCACCGGCACGACCGATGCGACCGGCGTCGCGAACTTCCCCTCGATCCCGGCCGGTAGCGCTACCTACACGGTCACCGGTACCTACGGCGCGGCGACGTTCCAGCAGACGGGGATCGTCGTCGCCACGAACCAGCCGACACCGGTCACGCTCGGAGTGAACGCCGGGGCGGTGAAGGTGACGCTCAGCGACGGCTCCGGCCATGCGCTCCCGGGGGCGACGCTGACCCTCACCGGCCCGAACGGGTTCTCGACGACCGGAGTGACCGACGGCACCGGTATCTGGACCTTCCCGAACGTCGGCACCGGGACCGGCTATGCGCTGACCGCGACCGACGGAGCCGCCACGACGAGCTCGACCGGGATCAGCGTCGCGACCGGGGTGACGACGAATATCGTCCTCTCGCTCTTCGTCGGGACGATCAAGGTGACCGTCACCGACGGCCTGAATCCGCTCAAGGGCGTGCCCGTCACGCTCAGCGGCCCGAACTCGCTCGTCGTGATCGGGACGACCGACGCGACGGGCGTCTATTCGTTCACGAACATCGGCGCCGGCAGCGGGTACACGGTGAGTGCGGCCGACGGCGCCGCGACCGCGAGCAACTCGGGGTTGAGCGTGACCGCGGGCGGCACGACCAACACGAGCCTGACGCTCGCGACCGGCTCGATCCTCGCGACGGTCACGGAAGGCGGTTCCGTGGTGCCGAACGCGAAGGTCACGGTCACCGGACCGAACGCGTACTCCTCGACGGTCACCGCGAACTCGAGCGGCGTCGCCACGATCACCGGCGTCGGTGCCGGCTCCGGCTATACCGTCACCGCCTACGACGGCTCCGGAAGCGCCGCTCAGACCGGCGTGTCGGTCGGAAGCGGCTCGACGACGAGCGTCTCGATCGACATCCCGACCGGCTCGCTGAAGGTCAACGTCGAGGCCGGCTCCGTCGCGATCTCGGGAGTCACAGTCACCGTCACGGGCCCGAACTCGTACTCCGCGACGGGAACAACCGACGCGAACGGCAACTACACGCTCACGCACATCCCGGCAGGCAGCGGTTACACGGTGACCGCGGGCCCGGCCGGCGCCACCGTGAGCCAGAGCGGGGTCACCGTGACTCAGAGCGTCCAGACGAACGTCGGCCTCGTGCTCCCGACCGGCTCGATCCGTGTCTCGGTCTCGCTCGGCGGGAACCTGATGACGGGGCAGACGGTGACGGTCACCGGACCCGGCTCGTACTCGGCGACAGGGACCACCGACTCGACGGGGCTCTGCGTCTTCTTGAACGTCCCCGTCGGCACCGGGTACTCGGTCTCGACGACCTACGGCTCGACTGTGACCTCCTCCGGCCTGGCGGTCACGAAGAACAACCATACGAACGTCGCGCTGACGATCCCGGCGGGCTCCCTGAAGGTAACCGTCCAGAACCAGTCGGGGACCGCGATCCAGGGCGTACCCCTGACGATTGCAAGCACGAACGGGATCACCGTCTCGCCGGGGACGACGGCAGCGAACGGCGCGTACACGTTCAGCCTGCCGGTGGGCACGGGCTACACCGTCACCGCGAAGTACGGCGCCGCGACATTCACCTCCGCAGCCCAGGCAGTCACGAGCGGCAACACGACGAACCTCACGATCGCGATCCCTGCCGGATCGATCGCGGTCACGGTGCAGAACGCGTCCGGAACAACCTACACGGGCGCGACGCTGACGCTGACCGGGCCGAACTCGTTCTCGGCAACCGCGACGACCACGAGTGGCGGCCTCGCGACGTTCTCCAACGTCCCGGCCGGAAGTGGGTACTCGGTGTCGGCGAGCTACGCAGCGTCCTCCGCCAACTCGGGCGCGCTCTCGGTGTCGGCGGGGAACTCGACTCCGACCACGATCACGATCCCGACCGGATCCATCAAGGTCACCGTGACCGCCGGGGGCTCGAACGTGGGCGGAGTGCCGGTCACCGTGACCTACACGGGTGGGTTCACCGCCTCGGGCACGACCGCCAGCTCGGGTGTGGGGCTCGGGACCGTCACGATCGCAAACGTTCCGACCGGCACCGGCTACTCGGTCTCGGCGACCTACGCGGGCGGAACGGGAACCGCGACAGCGGCGGTGACCGCCGGCAACACGACCTCGACGACGGTCGCGATCCCGGTCGGAACGCTCGCGGTGACCGTCACCCTGGCCGGCTCGAACGTCAGCGGCGCGACGGTCACAGTGACCCACACCGGCGGCTTCTCGGTCACGGGCACGACGAACGCTTCGGGCGTCGCCACGCTGACGAATATCCCTGCGGGCACCGGCTACTCCGTCTCTGCGACGAACGGAACCGGTACCGGCACAGCGAGCGGGGTTGCGATCACGGCCGGTAACACCACGTCGACCCCGATCGCGCTCCCGACCGGGTCGATCGTCGTGACCGTGAAGAACCAGAGCAGCAGCGCACTGACCGGTACGAGCCTGACACTCACGGGCCCGGGCTCGTTCTCGGCGACCGGGTCGACCGGGACCGGCAACACCTACACCTTCTCGAACGTCCCGATCAGCGCGAGCGGCTACACGGTCACGGGCACCCTCGGCGCCGGTAGCGGGTCGACGAGCGGGATCATCGTCTCGGCGCCGACGCCGGCCAAGGCGGCGACCGTCACGATCAACACCGGCTCGATCGCCGTGACGGTAAAGGATCAGGGCTCGGCCGCGATGGACAACGCCAGCCTCACGCTCACCGGCCCGGGCTCCTACTCGGCGACGGGCGCGACGGCTACGACCGGCAACACGTTCACCTTCACGAACGTCCCGATCGGGACGAGCGGCTACACGGTCGCGGCGGCGAGCGGCGCCGGCACCGGATCGACCTCGGGCATCGTCGTCTCCTCGACGACCCCGGCCAAAGCCGCCACGGTCACGGTGACGAGCGGCACGCTCACGATCACGGTCGAGAACTCGAGCTGCCAGAAGGTCGGCGGCACCCCGGTCAAGGTGACGGGGGCGAACGGCTACACGGTCACCCTGAATACGTCGAGCTCCGGTTCCACCAAGGGCATGGTCACCTTCAGCAACGTGCCGGCGGGCAGCCCGTACACGGCAACCGCGACCTCGACCGGCGCTACGAAGTCGAACGTCGCCGTTCCGAGCTCGAGCGTCATTCTCTCCACCGGTAGCTGCGGATGACCCGCCGTGCCTCGAACCAGGACGGCTTCACGCTGATCGAGATGCTCGTGACGATGTTCATCGTCGGCATCGTCTTCGCGGCCTTCGGGCTCGTGATCTCGACCACGGTGCGCCACACGGCCCTGATCACGAACGAGAGCGTCACCCAGCATCAGGTCAGGACGGCCCTCGACCAGATGACCGAGGACCTGCGCGAGGCGACGGTCGCATCCACCTCGGCGACCTCGCCATTCGTGACCACCGCGAACGTCATGTCCCCCACGACGCTCACGTTCTACGCACCCGACGGCACCTTCAGCACCGCCGACCAGACCGACTACCACCTCCGTGAGATCTCCTACCAGCTCTCCGGCGGGGAACTCGAGCGCACCTCGGCCGCGAGCTCGAACGTCGCGGGGCCGCCGTGGACGATCCCGACCCTCGGCGGCTGGGTGCCTCTGCTGGACAACGTCGCGAGCTCGGCCGTCTTCACGTACTACGACGGGAGCCAGCCGCCGCAGGTGACCACGAACCCAGCCGCGGTGCGCACCGTCGTCGCGACAGTCACGGTCAGCGTCCCCGGCACGACCCATCAGTTCAGCTACTCCGACAGCGCGACCTTGCGCGAGACGCCGCCGTCATGAGCCGCCGGCTCGCAAGGCTCCGCGACGAATCGGGCCAGACGATGATGCTCGTCGTCTTCGCGATCGCGCTCGTCTCCACCCTCGCGGTCGGGCTCACCGACCTCGTGACGAGCGAGGCGCAGTCGAGCGGGCTTGCCGCCTCGAGCGACTCCGCCTACCAGGCGGCGGAGGCCGGGATCGACAGCTACGCCTCGAAGCTCCTCGACGACCATCTGTACTTCCTGCACTACGTCGCCGACGGCGAGTCGACGCGGGTCTCGGGATCGCTCACTGCCACCGAGGGCGACGCCTGGACGGGAAACATCACGTGGACGTACCCGTTCGGGCAGGACAACTGGAAAGACCTCGGGAACGGCTATGCCTACAACCTCGAGATCACGGCGCCGAGCGGCTCGACGACCCAGCAGCAGGAGGCGATCCAGATCGTCTCCACCGGGTGCCGCTGGGACGCGAACCTCGGCCGCTGCGGCTCGGCGGCCAACAACGTCAAGCGCACGATCCAGACGCTCCTGCTGCCGTCGTCGGTCGCGAACTTCCAGATGATCGCGAACCAGTCGATCGTCTACGGGTCGACCGCGACCACGAACGGGAAGATCTATTCCACCGGCACGGTCGAGCACGACGGGACGGCGAGCGGCGACATCTACTCCGAGGTCGCCGTCACCGGCACCCCGACGATGATCGCGCCGGCGACGAAGTACTCCCCGAGCACGACGCCGAACATCCGGAGCATCCTCGCGGATCCGATCGACTTCTCGAGCTTCCTCACCTCGATCACGGACATCAAGGGAGCAGCCGATGCAGGCGGCGTCGATCTCGACACGCTGATCGGTGGCTCGCCGAGCGCCTACGAGGTCGTGTTCAACCCGAACGGAACTCTCACCGCCTCGGCCTGTTCGAAGGTCGGAAGCTCCGATGTGTCCGAGATCGCGCCGAGCTGCGGTGCGGCCACGACCGTGGCCGTGCCTTCGAACGGCGCCGTCTATGCCAACGAGACGGTCATCATCGGCGGGACCGGGTCGGCCGCATCAACCGTCGACGGCCGCGTCACGGTCACCTCGAACAACAACATCGTGATCGGCAACAACATCACGTACCAGCCCGGCACGAACTCGGTGCTCGGCCTCGTGGCGCTGAACAACATGATCGTCGCCTACTGGGCCCCGAACGACCTCACCTGGTACGCGGCGACGATCGCGACGACTGGGCAGTGGTCCGATACTTGCGGTGTCTTCAACTACCAGTGCGGGACACACGGGAAGATGACCTTCTGGGGCTCGACTGCGACGAACCTCGGCGGCTCGATGTCGATGTTCGGGACGCGCATCTACAACTACGACCAGAACCTGCTGTGGCTGCTTCCGCCGTGGTTTCCGACGGTCGACAAGCCCTACACCGTGCTGATGCAGCGCGAGCTCCAGACGTCGTAGGCCTGGCCATTCCCAGGAGAGACGCGCGCGGCGGTCGGTAGGCTGCTACAGGGAATGGCGAGAGAGGCGGCCATCCCGGGCGTGACGCTTGCGGAGACACTGTCCCGGGGCCTGTCCCCCGGACTAGACGCTTACGGACAAGACGCTTCCGGACACTGTCCCGGGGCCTGTCCCCCGGACTAGACGCTTACGGACATGTCCGGGGCCTGTCGTGACTCATCCGTGCTGGGTAGGTCCTCTCATCTAAAGCGCTGGAGTCACCGCGCCGATAGGGAGAACATGGACCTCGACGCGGTTCTCGTACGCATCACCGAGCTCGGCGCAAGCGACCTGCACCTGAAGGTCGGCCAGCCGCCGGTCGTGCGGCACGACGGCGTGATCACGCCCGTCGAAGGCGAGCCGATCCTCACCGACGAGGCGCTCGAGCAGGTGATCGAGCAGATCACGAGAGCGGTGCCGGAGCGCCAGCAGCTCTTCCTCTCGAGCGGCGAGCTCGACATCAGCTACGAGTGCGGCCAGACGCGCTTCCGCGTGAACGCGTTCCGGCAGCGCGGGTCGATCTCGGCGGTGTTCCGCGTGATCCCGAACAAGATCCCGAACTTCGCGACGCTGCACCTGCCGCCGGGTGTCGAGCGGCTCGCCGGCGAGCACCGCGGCCTCGTGCTCGTCACCGGCGCGACCGGCTCGGGCAAGTCGACGACGCTCGCGGCGATGATCGACCACATCAACCGGACGCGGAAGCAGCACATCATCACGATCGAGGATCCGATCGAGATGCTGCACCCGGATCACGGCTGCATCGTGAACCAGCGCGAGGTCGGGATCGACACCGTCTCTTTCGCCCAGGCGCTCCGCCGTGCCCTGCGGCAGGACCCGGACGTGATCCTGATCGGCGAGCTCCGCGACTCCGAGACCGCCGAGACTGCACTGCAGGCCGCAGAGTCCGGCCACCTCGTCTTCTCGACGATGCACACCGTCGATGCCGCCGAGACGATCGGCCGCATGATCGAGTTCTTTCCGGGCGCCAAGCAGCCGAGCATCCGCTCGATCCTCGCCGGTGTGCTCCGCGGAGTCGTGAGCCAGCGGCTGCTGCCGAAGCCCGACTCCGGCCGGATCGCGGCCGTGGAGGTGATGGTGGTGAACGACCGGATCGCGGAGCTGATCCGGGAAAGCCGCGCCGACGAGATCCCGACGGCCATCCGCGACGGCTCCTACTTCGACATGCAGACGCTCACCCAGGCGCTGATCGACCTGGCGCTCGCCGGGCTCGTCGACCGCGAGACCGCAACGAACGCAGCCCCGAACGCGCACGACTTCGGGATCGCGCTCGATCACGCCGAGAAAAGCAGGGCCGCCGACGCGGCGGAGGCCGAACGCCTTGCCGCGGAGGCAGTCGAGTACCGCGCCGAGTCCGAGAACGGCGCCTCCGACGGCGCCGAGGGCCTCGGCGCCGAGCCGTTCGACATCGGGCCTCTTCCGGCGGGAGCGTTGTGACGCTGCCGGCCGGGCGATGACGGGCGCTGTCGCCGCGCTCGCGTTCCTGCCCGGGCTCGCGATCGGAAGCTTCCTGAACGTGGTCGCGGCCCGGATCCCCGCGCGGATCTCGATCGTCGCACCCCGTTCGTGCTGTCCGGGCTGCTCGAGCGAGATCGCGTGGTACGACAATATCCCGATCGTCTCGTACCTCCTGCTGCGGGGTCGTTGCCGTGGCTGCAAGGGGTCGATCTCGCTCAAGTACCCGCTGGTCGAGCTGACGACCGCGGTTCTCGTCTCGGCCTGCATCCTGGACTTCGGCGTCACCCCCACCGCGCTCGTCGCGGCCGTCTTCTGCGCGACGCTCGTCGTGATCACAGTGACCGATCTCGAGCGTCGGATCATCCCGAACAGGATCGTGCTCCCGGCTGCCGCGTTCGTCCTCGTCGGGAACACGCTGATCGACCACTCGCCCCAGTGGGCCATCGCAGCCGTCGCCGCCTCGGGCTTCCTGCTCCTCGCGGCCCTCGCCTATCCCCGCGGTCTCGGGATGGGTGACGTCAAGCTCGCGCTCCTGCTCGGCGCCGCGCTCGGAACGACCGTCCCCGTCGCGCTGATGACCGGCTTCCTGGCGGCGCTCGTCCCGTCAATCGTTCTTCTCGCCCGCCACGGCTCGGCAGCACGCAAGATGGCGATCCCGCTCGGCCCCTTCCTCGCGCTCGGCGGCCTCGTGGCGCTGTTCGCGGGCGATGCGATCGTGAACGCCTACCTGGGGCTGATGTGAGGGACCGGTCGTGAGCAACGTCCATCCCCTCCACACACCGCACGACTCGGATCTCTACACAGACCTCGAGGCGGAAGCGGCCGGCCTGAACGGGCAGGGCCTGAACGGCCACGAGCCTCCGCTCGACGAGCAGTCCGAGATCGCAGCGCCGCCGGCCGGATTCCGCCGCCGGGCGAGCGACGAGGAGAACGAAGAGCTCAACGACCTCGACCGCGCCAGGCAGCTCGCCGAGAGCCACGGGCTGCCGCTCGTCGATCTCGCCGTCACCGGGATCTCTCCCGAGGCGACGAAGCTCGTCCCGCTCGCCGTGCTCGAACGCGTCGGCGCGATCCCGTACTCCGTCGACGAGAACTCCCTGCGGATCGCCCTCACCGACCCGGACAACGTCAACGGGATCGATGAGCTCCGCCTTGTCTCACGGCTCCCGGTCGAGTTTGCCGTCGCCCCGCTCGAGGACGTCATGGTCGAAGTCAGGCGGCTCACTCGCGCCAACGTCGCGTTCGCGGCCGTTCTCGGCGAGGAGGGCCTCGAAGCCATCGACGACGAGGCCGACGACCTCACCGCCGACGACGGCATCTCGGAAGGGCCGATCGTCCGCCTCGTGAACTCGATCGTCTTCCAGGCGGCCGAGGACGGCGCCAGCGACATCCATCTCGAGCCCCAGGAGGACGGGCTCCTCGTTCGCTTCCGCGTCGACGGCGTCCTCGTGATCGCACAGCGCATCCCGCGGCAGCTCGCGGTCGGGGTCGTGACGCGCCTCAAGGTGCTCGCAAAGCTCGACATCGCGGAGCGGCGAAAGCCGCAGGACGGCCGCCTTACCCTCGGAGCCGGCGCCGCGGGGCGCCAGCTCGACATCCGCGTCGCGACCCTCCCGACGGTCTACGGCGAGTCGGTCGTCATGCGGCTGCTCGACAAGTCGAAGAAGGCACCGACCCTCGAGTCGCTCGGGCTCTCCGCGGGGATGCACGCCCAGCTCGCCCAGCTCGTGAAGCGGCCGACCGGCGCGGTCCTCGTCACCGGCCCGACTGGCTCGGGCAAGTCGACGACGCTCTACGCGGCGCTCGCCGGGATCAACAAGGAGGACATCAACGTGATCACCGTCGAGGACCCGGTCGAGTACCGGCTCGCCGGGATCAACCAGGTGCAGATCAACCAGCGCGCGGGCCTCACATTCGCGACGGTGCTCCGCTCAATCCTCCGCTCGGATCCCGACGTGATCATGGTCGGCGAGATCCGCGACGTCGAGACGGCAAAGATCTCGATCGAGGCAGCCCTCACCGGGCACCTCGTGCTCTCGACGCTGCATACGAACGACGCGCCCTCGGCGATCACGCGCCTCTCGGAGATGGGCGTCGAGCCGTTCCTGACAGCGTCAGCCGTCACGGCCGTCCTCGCCCAGCGGTTGATGCGAAAGCTCTGCTCGAGCTGCGCCGAGCCCTACCAACCCTCGGAAGAGGAGCTGCTCGCGGCGCGGATCTCACCGGACGAGATGGACAGCTTCCGGAACGCCGAGTTCAAGCACAAGGTGGGTTGCACACGCTGCTCGAACACGGGCTACAAGGGCAGGATCGGGGTCTTCCAGCTTCTCGAGATGACCGAGAAGCTCGCGAGCCTTGCCGCCCGGCGTGCGAACAAAGACGAGATCGAACGCGCCGCGAGCGAGGAACGCATGCGGACTCTCTGGGCCGACGGGATCGAGAAGGTCGCAGGCGGATTCACTACGGTCGAAGAGCTCGCCCGTGTCGTCTTCTGAGCCATTTCCCACGGAAAGCACTCCACGTCGTGGCAGCGCTGAGGGGAAATGGCCAGGGAAATGGCCAGACCCTCTCCCCCAGATCGAGGGATGGCTTTAGCGGAAATCACTCATTGGAGGCTAACCCTTGACCCCGCCCGTGCCGATCAACGGGGGGAACGGGGACCTACCGATCTCTCCCAGCCAGAAAACACAAGGAGCCAAACTCACCATGAATCGTCTTCAGCAGCGGCTGCGCTCGGAAGAGGGTTTCACCCTCATCGAGCTCCTGGTCGTCATGATCATCATCGGCATCCTCATCGCGATCGCCGTTCCGTCCTATCTCGCATTCCGCGGAACCGCTCAGGACACGAAGGGGAAGGCGGACGTCCGGGCTGCGGTGCCGGATGCCGAGGAGTACTTCTCCGTCAACAACAACTACAGCAGCATGGACTTCGCCGCCCTCAAGGCGCTCGACAGCGGCATCGGGACCGACGTCTACGTCACGTCGACCGACGATGCATACTGCCTGGCTGCCGTCGGCCAGGGCACTTCGATCTGGTATTACGCCGGTCCGGGTGGCTCGGTGACGGCCACCGAACCGACGGCCGCCGGTAACGGATCCGCCGTCACCTGTCCGACAGCCACGGAGATGGCAGTAGCGCAGACCTAATCCCGAGGCTGCGGCGGTTGTGAGTGAGGGGTGGCCCGCTTCGGCGGGCCACCCCTTTTTCGTTTCTCGTGCGCCGTTCGGCCGATCCGACGCGATTGGGCGAAGGCCGCTTCCCGGCGACACCTCGATCATGGTTCGGCGATTCAAGTCTCGGCTCAGCCGCCACGAATCGACCCGCGACGCCAGCTGATCGTCAGGGCAGACCATCCGCGACGTGATGCTCTTCGACGGCCACGCAGTCACGCCAGACCGCAGACGACACTGCACGGCGGCCTTCACCGCCCTCGACGGACGATTCGTAGCCCGCATTTGACGATACCGATATTCACCCTTTCGGAGTATCGGTTCGAGTATCCCTCGATCGAGGTCACGGGCCTCTTTCGCTCTGCCGATTATGAGCCTGCGATGCTTGCCCTCTCGATCGACGAACTGGTTCGCGAGATGAAGGATCTCGACGCGTCGGACCTTCATCTCACCGCGGAGTCCAAGCCAGTCGTCCGTTGCCGCGGCAAGCTCGAGACACTCGACCACCACGAGCTGCTGACCTCGGAAGACACGAGGGACATCCTTTACCGGATCCTCTCGACCGAGCAGCAGAAGGTGCTCGAAACGCGCCGCCACATCGACATGGCGTACTCCGTCCCGGGCGTCGGCCGTCTCCGGGTGAACGTCTTCTTCCAGCGCTCGGCGCTCGGCGCGGCGTTCCGGATGATCCCGACCGAGATCCGGTCGCTGGCCGAGCTCGGCCTCCCCCAGCACATCGAGGCGCTCGCCGACAAGCCGCGCGGGCTCGTGCTCGTCACCGGGCCGACCGGCTCGGGGAAGTCGACGACGCTCGCCTCGCTGATCGACCACATCAACGCCACGCGCTCCGAGCACATCCTGACGATCGAGGACCCGATCGAGTTCCTGCATAACCACCAGATGTGTCTAGTGAACCAGCGCGAGATCGGCTTCGATACGCCTTCGTTCGCGGAAGCTCTCCGCGCCGCGCTCCGCCAGGACCCGGACGTGATCCTCGTCGGCGAGATGCGCGACCTCGAGACGATCTCGACGGCGCTCACCGCGGCCGAGACCGGACACCTCGTCTTTGCGACGCTCCATACCCAGAGCGCTCCGATGACGATTGATCGCGTGATCGATGTGTTCCCGGCTGAGCAGCAGGACCAGGTCAGGATCCAGCTCGCCGGGACACTGCAGGGCATCGTCACCCAGAACCTCGTCCCGACTGCCGACGGCACGGGCCGGATTGCCGCGCTCGAGATCCTCCTCCCGGACGACGCAGTGCGGAACCTCATCCGCCAGGGCAAGGTCGAGCAGATCTATTCCGTGATGCAGACTGGCACGAGCCGCGGCATGCAGACGATGGAGCAGGCGCTCGCCGACCTGATGCTCCGCGGCGTGATCTCGCGCCAGGCCGCGCTCTCACGCTCGACGAAGCCAGAGGGACTCGACGCCCTGCTTCAGCGCGGCGTCACGCTCAACGCACCCATTCAGATGAGTGGCTCTGGACTCCACGGAGCCGGACTCCACCTCGCGGAGGTCTAACTCGATGGTCGATCTACACAAGGAGATCAAGCTCTCCGACTTCCTTCCGAAGAAGTCCGGTGCGAAGGCTCGGCCCGTCAAGGTCAAGGCCGAGGCGAAGCGCAAGCCCCTCCCGCCCGAGATCGTGGGCCTGAAGATCGAGGCCGGCGGGCTCACGGCAGCGCACGTCGTCAACAACGGCGGCAAGAAGCTGCTCCGGATCGCCCAGTCGCCGCTCGACGCAGGGATCGTGAACGGCGGCGAGGTCCGAGACCCCGCTGGGCTGGCGACCGCGCTGAACGAGCTCTTCTCGACGAACTCACTACCGCGGAACTGCGTACGGCTCGGACTTGCGAACACCCGTATCGGCGTCCGCACGATCGAGATCACCGGCGCGGAAGATAGCCAGCAGCTCCAGAATGCGGTCAGCTTCCGCGCCCACGAGCTGCTCTCCACACCCCTCGACGAAGCGGTCCTCGACTTTCAGGTGCTCGACACGAGCACGAACGACGAGGGCCAGCCCGTGCATCGAGTGCTCCTCGTAATCGCGCTGCGCGACTCCGTCGACCGGCAGCTCGCCGCGACCGACGCCGCGAATCTCGAGGTGACAGGCATCGACCTGGATGCGTTCGCGCTGCTACGCGCGGCACTTGCCCCGGTCGGCGAGAATCCCGACGAACCCTCCGCCGTGATCGCGGTCTCGATCGATCACGATCTGACGACGCTCGCGATTTCAGATGGCACGACCTGCCACTTCACGCGAGTCCTCGAGTGGGGCACGGCGAACGTCGACCTCGCGCTCGGCCGTGCCCTCAAGGTCGAGCCGGCTGGGGTTCCAGAGATCCGGAGCGGCCTGTCGCTCGAGCCCACGGGTGAGGCGCCGGCGCACGGTCAAGGCGCAAGCCAGCCGGCCGACATCGTGCGCCGCGAGATGCAGACGCTCGCTCGCGAACTTCTCTCTTCGATCCGGTTCTACGGGTCTCAGCCCGGCGCCACGCCGGTGCAGAGCGTTGTCGTGTCCGGCGCGCTCGTCGACCTTCCGGGTTTCTCTCGGCGCCTCAGCTCCGATCTCGGCCTTCCCGTGAGCTCCGCCGATCCATTCGGGAGGGTCGAGCTCGCCCCCGACGTGATCCGTCCAGAGCAGTCGGGCGGCCTCGTCGTCGCCGTCGGCCTGGGGATCGAGGACTGACGCGATGAGAGCCGTCAACCTTCTTCCGGTCGACCGCCGGTCGGCAAGCCGGACTTCCGCCGGTCTCGACGCCGGCCGCCGGAACCTGCTGATCGCCTGCGGCGGCGTCGGCCTCCTCATCGTCGTGGGGCTCACGTTCATGGTCTGGTCTTCGAGCTCGTCCCTCAGCGCAAAGCAGAACAAGCTCGAGGATCTCCAGTCCCAGATCGCCGCAACGTCGAGCGCCGCGAGCGTGCCCGTCGCGGCCGGCACGCGGAAGGCGAGCGTTGTCGGCCTCCTCTCCAAGCGGCTTGCCTGGGATGACTTCCTCGGGACGATCTCGAAGGTGATGCCCGAGGACGTCTGGCTCGCATCGCTTCAGTCGACCACGGCCGGCGCCGCGGTGACGCTCGCGTCGGCGCAGGCCTCGGCAGCCTCGGCCGCGGCAGCTACGACCCCTACGCCGAGCTCGTCGGGCTCGACGACCTCGACCCCGCCGCCCGCACCGCAGCCGTCCGCGAGTACGTTCACGATCAACGGCTACACCTACTCGCAGCCCTCGGTGGCGCGGATGATCCGGCGACTCGACCTCGTGCCGTGGCTTGCCGGAGTGAGCCTCGTCTCCAGCTCGAAGACGACGATCGGGTCGGACACCGTCTTCCAGTTCTCGGTCAAAGCCAGCGTCGTCCCTCCGGAGACCGCCCCATGACCGCCCGTGTCACGGAGATCACGCCGGTCAAGCTCGTCCTGATCCTCGCGGTGACGTTCCTGCTCCTCGCCGGCGCGACGTGGGTCACCCTCGTCATGCCGAAGCAGTCGAAGGAGGCGAGCCTCCAGACGACGATCGAGCACACGCAGTCCCAACTGGCGACAATCGACCACAACGCACCGGCCGTGCAGAAACATGAGATCTCGCAGACCCTGCTTCTCGCAAGGGCACTCCCGACCGACCCCGGTGTGCCGCAGATCGTGCTCCAGCTGAGCCGGATCGCGACCGAGGAGCACGTCTCGTTCGACTCGATCGCTCCGCAGACCCCCGTGTCGTACTCCGGCTACCAGGCGATCCCGATGACGATCCTGCTCACCGGCGACTATCTCGACATCGAGAGCTTCCTGGCGCAGCTTCGCAATCAGGTCGGCGAAACGAGCACGGGCGTCACGGCAACCGGCCGCCTGTACGACGTGCTCAGCGTGGGTCTGCAGGCGACGACGCCGGCCCCGAAGCTCTCCGCGACCCTCGTCATCGACGCTTTCAGCTACACGGGGATCACCGCGGCCGCTCCGGGTGCCGCCACGACAACTCCGGCGCCCTGATGGCCGCAGGGCGCGGCAGTTCCCGCGAGCGGGCCGAGG
This sequence comes from Gaiellaceae bacterium, assembly GCA_036271235.1. Lineage (GTDB taxonomy): Bacteria > Actinomycetota > Thermoleophilia > Gaiellales > Gaiellaceae > PALSA-600. Next base: position 16,347 of record DATBBA010000007.1, on the reverse strand, counting down.
CCGCGGAGGCGGCAAAGGTCCGCAAGCAGAAGATCTTCATCGGGATCGCCGGAGGCCTCCTGGTCGCGGTGGTGGGGTTCCAGCTCCTACCGTCGCTTTTTGGCTCGTCCTCCTCGTCTGACGCCGGAGGAGGCGCGGGCTCGGCGGTTGTCGCCTCGCCGGCCGTCCCGATCGGCCGTCAGCCCACGGCCGGCGGGTCATCGTCCGCCGTGCCGAAGTCGATCACGAAGCTCAAGCAGCGGGATCTGTTCCTCGCGCAGGTGGGCCTCTCCTCGACCGGAACGGGCGGAACCATCGTGGGCGTCCTCGTGAAGGGGCCGCCTGTACGCCTCAAGAAGTTCGTGGCGAAGGACATCTTCATCCCGCAGGTCACACCTCCCGTTGCGACGCAGTCGTCGACGGCGGTCTCGTCCTCAGGCGACGGCCAGGGCTCCGCAGGCGCGTCTGCCGGCCAGTCCGCCGGCGGGGGCTACATCATTGTCGTGGACTCGATCCCGGGTGTCGGCGCGGCCAGTGAGAAGGCTGCGGCCCGCGCGCTCGTGGCAGCACGGAACGCGGGTCTGAAGGACGTCGTCGCCAACGACTCCGTGCCCGGATCGTCGGGCTCCGCCCCCCACTTCACGATCTACACGGGCCCGTACGAGTACGAGTCGAGCGCCCAGACAGAGCTCGCTCGCGCGCTCCACAACGGCTATCCGCACGCCCGCGCGCAGCAGCTTCCGAGCACATCGGGAAAGGGGTTCTGACGTGACCACCTTCAACTACTCCGCGATCAACGCCCAGGGCGTCGAGCTCAAAGGCGAGCTTCACGCGCCCGATCTGGAAGCCGCGCGGGACCTGCTCCGTCAGCGCGGATTGCTACCCCAGCGGGTCGATTCGGCGGGCAGGAAGCTCATCGCGCGCTCCGGGCTCTCGAAGAAGATCGACCCGAAGGCGCTCCAGATCTTCTCGCGTCAGTTCGCAACGCTGATCGAGGCGGGCGTGAACGTCGTGACCTCGCTTGCGATCCTCTCCGAGCAGACGGTCGACAAGAACCTGAAGCTCGTGATCGAAGCGGTTCGCAACGACGTCGAGTCCGGGATGATCATCTCTAAGGCTCTCGCGCAGCATCCGAAGGCGTTCGACCGGCTCTACGTCTCGATGGTCGAGGCCGGAGAGGCGTCGGGAATGCTCGACCAGGTGCTCGACCGACTCGCGATCCAGATCGAGAAGTCGCAGCAGATCAAGCGTCGGGTGAAAGGCGCGATGGTCTACCCGATCGTCGTTCTCTGCTTCGCCACCCTCGCGCTGATGGGAATGCTGCTCTTCCTCGTCCCGGTGTTCGTGAAGATCTTCGCGCAGCTGAACGGCCAGCTTCCGACGTTGACGCAGATCGTGGTCGACGCCTCGAATGTGCTCCGCGACTTCTGGTTCATCATCTTCCCCTTGATGGGCGCGGCTTTCTGGGGGTTCCGCAAATGGAAGAAAACGGAGAACGGCCGCCGCAAATGGGACGCGTTCAAGCTCCGGATCCCGATGAAAATCGGGGATATCGTCCTGAAGGTCACGATGGCACGCTTCTCGCGCACGCTCTCGACCCTCGTCGGCGCCGGCGTCGACATCGTGAAGGCGCTCGAGATCACCGGGAACACCTCCGGGAACTGGGTCGTCGAGCAGGCGCTGAACGAGGTCCGGATGAAGGTGCACGAGGGGATTCCGATCGCCCAGCCGCTGATCGAGAACCCGGTCTTCCCGCCGATGGTCAGCCAGATGATCAAGATCGGCGAGGAGACGGGCGAGCTCGAGAAGATGCTCGGAAAGATCGCCGACTTCTACGAGGACGAGGTCGAGACCTCGATCAACGCCCTCACCTCGATCATCGAGCCGATCACAATGATCCTGGTCGGCGTGATGGTCGGGATCATCGTGATCGCGATGTACCTGCCGATGTTCAAGATGCTGAAGCTCGTCAACAACAGCGGCTAACGCCCGGCGACTCGAAGCAACGGCCAAACCGGTGCCATGCACCGCAACGCCCGCCGGGCACGCGGCAGCGAGGAAGCTCAGCATTTATGCGGCTCCTGAGGCCACGGCGGTGCCATGCACCGGCTTGGCGAATTCAACGCCTGGTGCCATGCACCGGTTCTGCCGGTGCGGGAGCGAGCGCCCGCTCACCCGAGCGAACGGGCGGCTGGCGGAGCCACCGGCGCACCCAAGTCGGTGCCATGCACCGCAATGCCCGCAGCACACCCGACGTCAGAAAGCTGAGGATCCATGCGGCTCGTCAGGCCACGGCGGTGCCATGAACCGGATTCGCAAACCCAACGTCCGGTGCCATGCACCGGTTCTGCCGGCGCGGAGCGAGGTCGCTCATACGGACTGGGCCCGCGTCGGGTGAAGTGCGTGCACGTCTGCTCCGAAGAGCTCGAGGCCGCCGCGGTTCGTGCGCTTCGCCTCGTGCATCGCGGTGTGGGCGTTCTCGAGGAGTGCGTCGGGGCTTGCGCCCTGGTCGGCGATCGCAACGCCGAGGCTCGCCGAGAGCGGGCCGAACTCCGTCCTGAAGCCCGAGACCGCACCGAGGATCCGTTCGGCGACGATCAGGACGACCTCCTCGTTCTGGAGGTTCTCGACGATCAGGCCGAACTGATCTCCGCCGAGGCGGGCGACCGTGTCGCTGCCGCGGAGCTTCTCCTCGATCAGCGGCGTGAGCTCCTTCAGCACCGTGTCGCCGCCACCGTGGCCGAGGCGGCTGTTCACGGCTTTGAAGTTGTCGAGGCCGAGGAGCATGACCGCAACGGTCTCCCCCGGCCGCTTCAAGCGGGCCACGGCCTGGTTCAGGCGATCGAGGAAGAGCGCGCGGTTCGGGAGGCCGGTGAGCGAGTCGTAGAACGCCTGCCGCTCGAGCTCGTTCTGAAGCGCGCGGCGCTCGGTGGTGTCCCGCGCGATCCCGTCGATCCCGATCGGCCTGTCGTCCTCCTTCGCGAGGCGCGCCGAGGTCTCGATGAAGACCTGCCGCCCGTCCTTCGTCTGGATCTCGAGCTCGGCCGTGCAGTCGTGGCCGTCGAGAAGACGGTCGATCAGCTTCCCTGCCCGCTCGGCCTCGCCCTCGGTGACGAGGTCGAGGAGGCGGGTACCGACGAGCTCGTCCGGCGCGAAGCCCGTGATCCGCTCGGCCGCGGGGTTCACGGACGTGACGAGGCCGGCGAGGTCGAGCGTGAAGATCATGTCGTTCGAACGCTCGAAGAGGTCCCCGTAGCGCTTCTCCATCTGCCTTCGCGCGTCCTCTGCTTTCTTCCGCGGGGTGATGTCCTCGGTCTGGGAGACCGCGTAGAGCGGCGATCCGGCCGCGTCCCGGAGCATCGTGCTCGTGATCGCCACCCACGCCTCGGTCGCGTCGCGGCGGATGTAGCGCAGCTCGACGTGCGTCGTGTCGGACGTCCCCTCGATCAGCCGGCGCCAGTTGTCGCGGGCGGCGCGCTGGTCGTCGGGGTGGGTGAGCTCGAAGAGGTTGAGCCCGACGAGGCTCTGCTGGTGGTAGCCGAGCAGCCGGCAGAAGGCGTCGTTCGCCTCGAGGCAGCGGCCCACGGGGCTGACCACCGACATGCCGATCGGCGCGTTCGCGAACGCGGCTTCGAAGCGGGAGCCCGCGACAGCCGCTGGGCTCGCTCCCGAGGCTTCGCCAGGATCCCCCATTTGCCGTCTCTATCGGCATCTGGAGCCGCTTTCTTGACGGACGGCGCCGGTGGTCAGCGCCCAAGGATCGCGAGCGCCCGGAGGGGCACCCGTGCGAGCCCGCGCTGCTGGCTCGGATCGGGAAGCTCGCCGTCGAGCATCCCGCGGATGCTCACCCAGAGGAGCTTCGAGCGCGCGATCTGCCAGGACGCGCGTGGCCAGCGGTCGAGCGCGTTCTTCAGCGTCCACGAGGCGCGGTGAAGCGGAGCGAGCTCCCTGTCGACGGCCGCGCCGTACGGCTCGAGCGTCGACGTGCGCCCGGCAAGCAGGTCACCGACCGCGGCGGCGGCGAGCCGCCCGGAGACGAAGCACTCGAACATCCCGTCGCCCGAGACCGGATCGACAAGCCCGGCTGCATCGCCCACGACGATCGCGCGCTCGGCGGCGATCTTGCTCCCCGGCTTGCGAAGCGGCAACCTGTGCCCTCGAAGGCTCTCGAGGTCGTCAGGGTCGAGCCCGTGCGCCTCGCAGGCGCGAGCGAGGTGCTCGCGAAGCTTCGGGCCCTCGCTCTGCCAGCCGCCCACGCCGACGTTCGCGTGGTCGCCCTTCGGGAACACCCAGGCGTACCCGCCCGGAATGTCGGCCAGCTCGAGCACGAGCCGCTGGGAGTACCGCTCGCGCGGAAGCGTCGTGTAGGGAACGTTGCCTTCATACGCGACGCCGTAGGACACGCCCGCCCCGAGCCCGAACGCCTTCGCCGTGATCCCGTTCGCGCCGTCGGCTCCGACGATCGCGTCCGCAGTCACCTTCTCGCCGCCACCGAGCACGACAGTGTTGCCGGGCTCGACCGCGACCTTCACGCCCTCGCGAACCTCCACCCCGCGCTCCCGTGCCGCGTCGAGTAGGAACGCATCGAGGCGCCGGCGCTGGGTCATCCACACGATCGGCTCTTTCGCGGTGCGGACGACCGCAGGCCCGTACCGGAACCGGAGCTCGATCTGGTCGACGTACTCCTCCACGACGGGCGACGGGTCGACCGGGCACTGCCGGACCGCCCGGAGCGTCATCCCACCGCCGCAAGGCTTGTCGCGGGGGAAGGTCGCCTTGTCGGCGAGCAGCACCGAGGCCCCCTGCTGCGCGAGGCGGAAAGCGGTCGTCGAGCCCGAGGGCCCACCCCCGATGACGATGGCGTCGTAGCGCTTCACACCCCGGAGGCTACAATGCCGCGCACCCTGGGGGTGTGCCCGAGCGGCCAAAGGGAACGGGCTGTAAACCCGTCGGCTCAGCCTACGGAGGTTCGAATCCTCCCGCCCCCACTGTTCTTTCCTTGCACGGAGATCCTCGATTTCCCCGCCCGTCGCGAGGCGGGGACGAGTGTCCCGTTGTTCTCGTTTCATGGCGGGGCAAACCTGGTCCCCGGGCTGGTAAAGAAGATCTTGGTCTCGGACGTGGGGCCCACCGAAGATGAAGCAAGCGCGTTACGCTCGGAGCGGAGCTATGGAAACCATTCGCGTCATTCACCTCCGTGAGCCGGAGGGACGGTGGGCCGAGTCTCCCGACGTGCCCGGCTGGTCAGCTGCGGGCGAGAGCTACGACGGGGTCCGCGCCCTCGGAGACGAAGGCATTGCCATCGCGGCGGGGCCGATCGAGCACGTCGTTCCGTCCGCCGCGACTCTTACGGCTTAAGACAGTTTCACTACTCCTTGCCCCACGCAGAGGCGGCATCCGATTGTGGGTGAGAGATGAGCGGCCGAGTCGCGCGGGGCGGCCACGACGCGTGATTTTGTGTGAATCCGGGTGGACGGCGCCCCGCCGACAACGTGACGCCAGGAACTCGCACCGAACTCGAACCTACGAGGCGAAGCGTGAGCACGAGCCAGGCCCGTGCTCACGCTTCTCCGCGACACTTATTCGGTTCAGCGCACCGACCTGAACGCCGACCGCAGCTCCGTGGAGAACAGCTCGGGCTCTTCCCAGGCGGCGAAGTGGCCGCCCTTGTCGACCTCGTTGAAATAGACGAGGTTCGGATACGCCGTCTCGGCCCAGCTGCGCGGCGTCCGCCAGATCTCGCCCGGGAATGTCGTGAAGCCCGTCGGGAGCGAGACCTCGGGCTTCGGCTTGCCTGCGGCCGCGGCTGCGGCCTGTCCGTTCTCCCAGTACGACCGGGCGGCCGAGGCGCCCGTGCCCGTCAGCCAGTACACCGTGATGTTGTCGAGGATGTGATCCCGGCTGAGGTTGCCCGAGGGTTGATCGTCGACGAACGCGTGGGAGATCTTGTAGTAGGCGTCCGTGTCGTGGTCGAGCATCCACGCTGCCAGCTCTACGGGGGAGTCGAGCAGTCCGTACCCGATTGTCTGGGGCCGCGTGCCCTGCTCCAGGAAGTAGCCGAACCCGCTCTTCCTGAATGTGTCGATCTGCGCGTGGGCCGCGCGCTCCTCGTCGGAGTCCTCCGGCATCTGGGCTCCGGCCAGCGCCGGCACGAGCAGGTTCGTGTGGATCCCGATCAGCCCCTCGGGTGCCTGGCGCCCCATCGTGTCGGTGACCGACGCCCCGACATCCCCTCCCTGGGCGACGTAGTGGTCGTAGCCGAGCCGCTTCATCAGCTCCGTCCAGGCGCCCGCGATACGGCCGACGTTCCAGCCGAGCTCCGTCGGCTGGCCGGAGAAGCCGTAGCCCGGAAGCGACGGCAGCACGAGATCGAACGCATCCTCGGCGCGTCCGCCGTGCGCGGTCGGATCGGTGAGCGGGCCGACCGACTCGAGCAGCTCGATCACGGAGCCGGGCCAGCCGTGGGTCACGATCAGCGGCAGGGCATTCTCGTGCTGCGACCTCACGTGGATGAAGTGGATGTCCACCCCGTCGAGCTCGGTCGTGAACTGCGGCAGCGCATTCAGCTTCGCCTCGCAGCGGCGCCAGTCGTAGTCGCTCCGCCAGTAGTCGGTGAGCGCCTGCATCGTCGCGAGCTGCACACCCTGTGCCCGATCGGCAACGAGCTCCTTGGTCGGCCAGCGCGTCGCCTCGAGGCGGCGGCGGAGGTCGTCGAGGGCCTTGTCGGGAATGTCGAGGTCGAAGGGGCGGATCTCGGTCGCAGCGTCAACGGTGGTACTCATCTCTACCTCCCTATCAGCGGTTTCGAGGGGCCGGGCTGAACCGATCCCCTCGGGTTCGTTCGAGGACAGGGAGGCAGCTCGCCGGCATCCTGTCGACGCCCCGACGAGCGCGGGCGGGAGCGCCAAGTGCCGCCGGCCGGTCGGCCAAGCGGCTCCCAAGCGCGTCCATCCTTGCCGACGTGTCAGCCTCCCCGTGGCGCCCGCCTCAGCGCCGGACACCCTACTAGCTCGGCGGCAGCCCGCAAGCCCGATTTCCGAACCCGAGCGGCTACGGAGCCAGGGGCACCGCCGCCTCGGGAGTCGCGACGACGAAGCTGAGGCTCTCCTCCAGATAGAGATGAACCGACTCGGCGTCGGCGTGGTCGTAGCCGATCGCGAAATCCTGGCCCGATTCGAAGAGGAAGTCACCGCCGCGGAGACTCGCGACGATGCCTCCCTCCATCCCGGGAGCCCAGATCACTGGGCCGTCGAGGATCTTGCGGAGATGGTCGAGGAGGGGGTAGCCACCGTGCTCGGTGGTCTCGATCACGTTCGTGTACTGCTCGCCGCCGAGCACGAGCGCGTAGGGGCCGACGATCCCACTCTGGAGCAGGAGCTCGACGGCCATCGCGATTCCCGTCGGGTAGGCGTTGGGATCCGCGGGAAGCGAACGCCCCTTGTGCGGGGAGGCCTCGGCGATCCCCGTGATCCCGGCCCCGGACCAGCCGTGGAAGACGGCGGTGTTCTCGGCCACCGCGATCGCGTGGGCGGCCTCGTCGAGCTTCTCGAGGTCGACGTCCTGGCGGCCGCGGTCGTGGTCGCGGAGCTCGTCGAGCTTCACGATGAAGTCGGCGCGGAGCTCGACCAGCGGAAGCACCTGGCGTTGCAGGCCCTTCACGCCTTTGACCGGAGCCGAGCCGACCTTCGTCACGCGGCCGAGGTTCGTGGCCGAATGCTGCCAGCCGTGCGGGCCCGAGAAATCGACGAGCTTCCGCGCCGCGAGCGCCGCGGCGAGCCGCGTCCGTGCCTCGTCGTCGATCAGCGCCCAGCCGGCATCGGAGATCGGGGCGTGCGAGCGGAGTAGATGGTTCATCGCGTCGCTCCGAGCATGCTGCCGATGCCGAGCGAGCCCGACGCGTCGCCGCTCGCCGTGCCGCCGTCCTCGTCTCCGGAAGCTGCCTCCGCGGCCTCGCCGTGCTCGACGATGTCGCCCGGCTGGAAGAGAACGCCCTGGGCGATCTCACGCCAGCGCGGCGTGCGGCGCAGCAGGAACTCGAGATCCATGCTGAAGTGCTTGAACTCCTCGCCCTGCGCGTCGCGCATGATCGCGAGCGCCTCCGGATCGGTCTCGACTGCGAGGCGCTGCTCGTACCAGCCGATCGCCTCGGCCTCCTCGGTCAGCGAGGCGCAGAGACGCGCGAAGGTGCGGGTCTCGGCGGGCAGCTCGTCGGGCGGCTCGTGGTACTGGTCGAATCCCATGCAATCCCCCTCTGGTCGGCGGTTGTCGGCTCTGTATGCAGTATCCCTTTCGGGTCCCAGTTAGTCAGGAAGAATGCAGCGATGGCAGAACGGAAGATCGAGGAGATCTACACGGGGCTCCGCGACCAGGCGCTCTCGTTCGGTTCGGTCGAGATCAAGGCCTCGCCTGTCGTACCGGGAGGGCAGGCGCTCGGGGTGATGATGGACATGGGCTACGACACCGCGGTCGTCAGCATCCTCGGGCTCGCCGACGGGACGACGAGCATGTACATCTCGAACGGCGGCGGGATGATCGGGATGGGCGAGAACCCGAACGCCGCCGCGGCGAGCAAACGCTGGGTCGAGGTGGCCGAGGCCGCCCTGCCCGCGCTCACCGAGGGCGGCGACGACCGGCTTCCCGAGGAAGGGACGATCGGCTTCAACGTCCTCACGACCGGGCCCCGCTTCGCCGGCGAGGCAGCCGAGAGCGAGCTCCAGGGAGGCTCACACCCGCTGTCCGCTCTCTACGCGGCCGGGCAGGAAGTGCTCACCCAGATCAGGATCGTGGACGAGACCCAGAAAGCGAATGCTTGACTTGTCAACTATCGGCTAGCCTGTCGCGGTGGAACTCGGGATCTACACCTTCGCGGAGCTGACACCGGATGCCGAGGGCCGGACGATCTCGCCGGCCGAGCGCCTCTCGAACCTGATGGAGGAGATGGCGCTCGCGGACGAGGTCGGGCTCGACGTGTTCGGCGTTGGCGAGCATCACCGCCCCGACTTCGCGGTCTCGACGCCGGCCGTCGTGCTCGCCGCCGGCGCACAGCGGACAAGCCGCATCCGGCTCACGAGCGCCGTCAGCGTCATCAGCTCGGACGATCCGGTGCGAGTGTTCCAGGAGTTCTCGACACTCGACCTGCTCTCCGGCGGACGCGCGGAGATCATGGCCGGGCGGGGCTCGTTCATCGAGTCGTTCCCGCTCTTCGGCTACAGGCTCGAGGACTACGACGAGCTCTTCGACGAGAAGCTCCGGCTGCTCCTTGCCCTGCGCGACTCCGAGCACGTGACGTGGTCGGGACGGCATCGCGCGCCGCTCGACGGGCTTGCCGTCTATCCGCGGCCACTCCAGGATCCGCTGCCCGTGTGGGTCGCGGTCGGTGGCGCGCCGGAGTCCGCCGCCCGTGCCGGAGCCCTCGGATTGCCGATGGCGCTCGCGATCATCGGCGGGCTCCCCGAGCGGTTCGCGCCGTTCGCCGAGATCCATCGCGAGGCGGCGCGACGCGCGGGACACGAACCGCAGCCGATGAGCATCAACTCCCACGGCTTCGTCGCCGACACCACGCAGGCCGCGGCCGACGCGGCCTGGCCGCCCTTCGAGCACCAGATGACGAAGATCGGCCGCGAGCGCGGCTGGCCGCCGGTTCAGCGGCAGGACTTCGACGCCGGACGGACGCTCCGGGGAGCGCTCTTCGTCGGCAGCCCGGCCGAGGTGACCGAGAAGATCCTCTTCCAGCACGAGCTCTTCGGGCACGAGCGGTTCCTGCTGCAGCTCAGCGTCGGCACGATGCCGCATCGCGACCTGCTGCACGCGATCGAGCTGTTCGGAACCGAGGTTGCGCCCGCGGTCAGGTCGGCGCTCGGAACCGGGAAAGCGACTGCGGTGGCGAACGCCAGTTAGGCGATTGCTCAGGCAGTATCGAGTAATCGCCTAGAGGTCGCGCTCCTTCAGCCAGGCGAGCACCGCGTCGGCGACCTCTTCCCAGCCCGCGTCGATCGTGAGCGAGTGGCCGCGCGTCGGGAACTCCTTCAGGTCGGTGATCGCGGAGGACTTGCGATAGAGCTTCACCGTCGCGTGACTGATCGAGGCCGGGACCGTGTGATCCCTACCGCCCGCCGTGACGAGCAGCGGGCCGCGCGTCTGGTTGTCGGTCGCGATCTTCGCCGGCGAGCTGCGGGAGAAGTTCGCGAGCGCGGCCTCGAAGAGCGGCCGGCCCGGCGACGGGATCGCCCACTTCTCGAAGAGCGCCTCGGAGTCCTCGTGCGAGAGCTGGTTGCCGAAGCCGTAGCGGAACTGCTCTGTGTCGAGCGAGACCGCGCGCTTCTTGTTCGCAGGATTGCGGAGCGCGATCGAGGCGACCTTGAGCGCCGAGGGAGGCAGGTTGAGGACGCCCTTGATCGGCGCCGGGTCGATCGCCACCCCTGCCGCCGCGAGGTTCTGTCCGAGCAGGCGCTGCGTGATCAGGCCGCCGAAGGAGTGGCCGATCGCGATCGGCTTCGTGTCCAGTCCGCCGATGATCGCGGCGTAGTGGTCGACGACCGCGTCGATCCCGTAGCCGGCGACGCGGTCGGGTTGCTTCCGCGCCTCCTCGACGGTGTCGCTGTCCCCGGGCCAGCCGGGCGCCGAGGGCTCGTACCCCGCCTCGCGGAACTTGTCGATCCAGGCTTTCCACGAATCGGCGTGCAGCCAGAGGCCGTGGACGAAGAGGACAGGTGTGCGCTCGGTGTCTGCCATCCCACCAGTCTAGGGACCGTGAGCCTCCAGGTAGGCGGCGTCCATGTGACGCTGGGCGGCCTCCTCCTCGGCGAGCACCCGGAGGAGCTGCCAGGCGAGGGCGATGAAGAAGATGCTCGTCTGCTCGGCGTTCATCAGGATCCCCGCGAGGTTCTGGTCGCGGATGGGCGAGATCCCCCACAGCCGCGGTGCGCTGGCGTAAAAGGCATAGAACGGGTGCGAGGCGAAGATGTAGGCGAGTGAGAGCCAGGGGGCGGTGAGGAACGCAACCCCAAGATAGGCCAGCGTGCCGAGGGGCTCCAGCCGCTTCGGCTCGCCGAGGATTGCCCACCAGAAGACGAGGCCCGCCCCGACGAGCAGCAGGTGCTCGAGGTTCAACGGCCAGTCGTGGCGGAGCGCCCAGTCGTAGAAGACCGGGAGATGGACGCCGTACCAGACCGCGAGCCAGAGAGCGAGCGCGGGAACCGGCCTCGTGACGAGCTCGAGCGGCCGGCCGGCCGCCGCGGCGAGGTCGCGGCGCATCGCGGGTGTAAGCCCGAGGATCAGGAGCGGCGGGCCCCAGTCCGCGATGAGGGCGTTCTGGAGGAGATGCGCGAGCAGGAGATAGTGGGCCGAGATCGTCTCGAGCGGCGAGTTGACCGGAATCGCGACTAGTGCAAGCCCGAGGACGAAGACGAGGGCCCGGCCCCGACCAGGGCGTTCGCCCGACTCGGCGCCGCGAACAGCACGGACGTACAGCGCCGCGGCGAACAGCGCGAGGACGATGAAGACCGGCTCGAAGCTGAAGCGGTAAGCGCCGCTCACGTCACGCCGGCTGCCGGGCCGCCAGCGGCGGCCTCTTCGCGCGACGGCGCCTGCGCAACTCGGGCGCCAGGAGAATCGCGGCGCACGTCCCCAGCGCGAGGAGCTGCTCGGCCGTCATCACGAGCCCGGCAAGCTGCTGGTCGCGGAGCGGCGTGAGCCCGAAGGCACGGTGGGGCTGATCGGCGTAGGTGGAGTACAGCGGGGTGAGGCTGAAGATGAGGATGTCGGCGATCACCGTCCCGATCGCGAGGAGCGCGGCGATCACCGCGAGGCGCCGGCCTCGTGAGACGCGGCCGTGGCCGGTCGGGTCGATCAGGACGGCCCACACGACGAAGCCTGCGAAGACGAAGCTCGCGTGCTCGAGATCGTGCGCGGCCTGGTGCGTCGCGGCGTAGTCGTAGATCGCCGGGATGTGCCAGACACCGAACGCGACGGCCCAGATCGCCACCGCGACAGCGGGGCGAGCGAGCCAGGCAGCGGCCGTTCGGACGCGCCCCGAGTGGCCGACTGTCGTGAGAACGGCGGTCGGGATCACGAAGAGAAGGAGCGGCCCCCGGAGCGCGACCAGGATCAGGGCCGGCCCGGCGTCGCCGATCAGCATGTGCTGGAGCATGTGCGCCGAGAGGAGGTAGCGGTCGGCGAGCTCATCGAGAGGCGAGACGAGTGGAAGCACCATCAGCGCGAGCCCGAGCGCGAACAGGGCGGCCCTCGTCCACGGCGCGTGGTCGGCCCGGCCGCGGCGACGGAGGCGAACGAAGCCGCGGGCAAAGCAAAGGGCGGCAACCGCGGCGAGCGCCGTCACGACCGGCTCGAGAAGCCACGGCTGGGAAAGGCCGGGCGGGTTCACGTCCAGGCAATCCTAGAGACTCACACGACTTTCGCAGGGGTTTCCGAGGGCTCGCCGCTTCGCTGGAGGCATGAGAAAGGAGGCAACCAGATGAAAGGAAGACGAACTCCGCTCCTCGCCGGAGTCTCGGCGCTCGCGCTTCTCGCCGGGAGCGGCGCCGCGATCGCGGCAACCCATCCGGGCTCCCACCACGCGAAGCCCGCGATCCAGTACGCGACGAATCAAGGCACGGCGACTACGCCGACGACCACGACGCCGGCCGGCCCCGGCGCAGCACCGAACGGCCGACAGTGCCCCGACTCGAGCTCGAGCACGAGCTCGGGTTCGAGATCCAGCACGAGCCCGGGTTCGAGCTCCGCTTCGTTCTGAGCACTCGACGCGAACCGGGCCTGCCGTACGACCCCTCGGCAGGCCCGGTTCGCCGAGCCCGGAAGGGCAAGACCGGGCAGGACTCGTCTTTCCGACCAGGTCACTTCTGGCCATGTCCAGGGGCCTGTCCCCCGGCGTAGACCCTTCCGGCCATGTCCAGGGGCCTGTCCCCCGGTGTAGACGCTTGCGGACGAGGCCCGTTCGGCCCGACCGCGGTGTTTTTGCTCTGTCTCAGGGCACAGACGGATCACAGCGGGCTCCCAGGAATCGTCGCGATGGTTGTCGAGTCAGCAACGACAGCGAAAGGAGACTCCGATGAAAGCCATCGCAGCAGTCCTCGCCGCACTCGCGATCGCCGCCGGAACGGTGGGCCAGTCGTCGGCGGCGACCGCCGTGAGCTCCAACTGGGGCGGCTACGCGGTCACCGGCACCACCTTCGAGAGCGTGAGCGGAACGTGGGTCCAGCCGAGCGCGGACTGCTCCTCAACGACCGGCGAGACGACCGCCTCCGCGTTCTGGGTCGGCCTCGGCGGCGACTCCGACACCTCGAGCGCACTCGAGCAGACCGGCACCGAGGCCGACTGCCTCGCCAACGGGACGACTCGCTACACCGCCTGGTACGAACTCGTTCCGGTCGCGTCCGTCCGGGTCGCGCTCAGCGTCTCTGCCGGCGACAAGCTCGCCGCCGCCCTCCGCGTCGACGGCACGAAGGTGACCGTTCGCCTCCACAACCTGACGACGGGGAAGAGCTTCACGAAGTCGCTGCGGATGTCGGCCCCGGACACCGCCTCCGCGGAATGGATCGCCGAGGCTCCCTCTGCGGTCACAGGCAGAGGGACCGTCACCCTGCCGCTGACCGACTTCGGCACGGTGCGCTTCACGAGCGCCACCGCGACCTCCGCGAGCGGCCGCACCGGCACGGTCTCGGACTCCGCGTGGACCGCAAGCCGGATCCTGCTGGAAGGAGGCAACGGCGGCGGGCCTGGCAACTTCGGACCGTACGCGCCCGAAGGAAGCGGCACCGAAGCGGTACCGGGCACGCTCTCCTCGCGCGGTGCCTTCTCGATCAGATGGCGGCAGACAAGCGCCGTCACGAGCCGGCCGTTCTAGCCCGGATCCACCGAGAGGCCTGTCTCGTGGTGCGTTCGGCTGGGCCGTCAGGACGGGTCGCGCGACGGACGGACGGGCCGGGACCCGTTCGCGCCGCGGCGCGGAGCCTGGGTGACGCCCTGGAACGGGCCCGATGGACGGTGCGAGGGCAGGAAGCAGGAAGAGCCTGCCTCTCTTCGCGACCGAAGACGAGCCCTCGCGCCTCCGAGCGGTTCAAGGCTCCATCATGCGAGGGCTGCCAGGGCTGAGGACGCCCCAAACGCACCGCTGCAAGCGATCTTCCCAGCCGATTCACAGCAGCGCGGGGCCGTTTCTCAGGAAACCCACAGCTAACGCTGCGAGGATTGGATTCAGATGAACGGCACCCTGACAGTCCCGGCCAGCGCCAAGATCCTCGTCGTCGACGACGAGCCGGCGATCGTCGACGCCGTCGCGACTGCACTCCGCTACGAGGGCTTCGACGTGGCGGAAGCGGCGAACGGACGCGACGCCCTCTCGACCGTGATGAGCTTCGAGCCCGACCTGATCGTGCTCGACTGGATGCTTCCCGACGTCGACGGCCTCGAAGTCGGGCGGCGCCTCCGCGAGCGAGGGTTCAAGACCGCGATCCTCTTCCTGACCGCCAAGGGAGGCGTCGAGAACAAGGTCGAGGCGCTCCGGGCCGGCGGCGACGACTACGTGACGAAGCCGTTCAGCCTCGCCGAGATCGTGGCGCGGGTGCAGGCGATTCTCAGGCGCACCGGCAGCGACCTCCCGGGCGACGTGCTCCGCTTCGGCGACCTCGTCCTCGACGAGAGCCGCCACGAGGTGTTCCGCTCCGACCAGCCGGTCGATCTCACCGCCACGGAGTTCAACCTGCTCCGGTTCTTCCTCCTGAACCCGCGCCGCGTGCTCTCGAAGGGGCAGATCCTCCAGCACGTGTGGCGCTACGACTTCGGCGGGAACACGAACGTCGTCGAGACCTACGTGAGCTACCTGCGCCGCAAGCTCGACGCGCTCGGGCCGCCGCTGATCAAGACGGTACGCCAGGCCGGCTACATGCTCGACACCGAGCGCCGGTAGACCAGCGTGATCCGGCGGCTCTCGCTGCGCGCCCGGCTCCTGCTCGGCGTGATCGCGATCGCCGCCGTCGGCCTGGTGGCGGCCGATATCGCGACCTACACCGAGCTCCGCTCGTTCCTGCTCGACCGGGTCGACAGCACCCTCAACTCGACCCATCCGGGCGTTGCCGGCGCCCTCCTGCACCGGCAGGGCCCACATCCCGGAGGCGCGCCCGGCCGCGGTCCGGGTCCCGGCGGCAACCTCCAGGCGCTCTTCAACTCGATTCCGGGCGACTGCATCGAGCTTCGCAGGACGAACCAGCGCATCGTGTCGCAGGGCTGCATCCCCGAGTTCGGCGAGACCGGGGCCGCCCCGGGCCCCGACCTGCCCGTGACCATCACGATGCCGGCCCATCCGAACACGCCCGAGGGCGACAAGGTCAAGTTCTTCACCGCCGATGCCAAGAGCGGCGGCGGACGCTACCGGGTGCGCACCTCGATCGAGGCCAACGCGCCGAACTACATCATCGTGATCTCGACCCCGCTCGGCGGCGTCGACAGCACGTTGCATCGGCTGCTCCTGGTGGAGCTCCTCGTCACTGCGATCGTGTTGCTCACGATGACCGCGCTCGGCCTCTGGGTCGTGCGCGTCGCGCTGCGACCACTCGACCAGATGGGCAAGACCGCCGATGCGATCGCCGCCGGTGACCTGTCACGCCGCGTCGAGCCGACCGACGACCGTACCGAGGTCGGACGGCTCGGGCTGGCGCTGAACTCGATGCTCTCCAACATCGAAGAGGCAGTGACGGACCGCGACAACTCGCTCCAGGCGCTCGAGGCGTCCGAGAGCAAGCTCCGGCGCTTCGTCGCCGACGCCTCGCACGAGCTGCGCACTCCGCTCGCGGCCGTACGCGCCTATGCCGAGCTCTTCACGCGAGGGGCCGCGAGCCGCCCCGACGATCTCGAGCGCTCGATGAAGGGGATCAGCCGCGAGTCGGAGCGGATGAGCGTCCTCGTCGAGGACCTGCTCCTGCTCGCGCACCTCGACGAGGGACGGCCGCTGACACTCGAGCCGGTCGCGCTCGAGGACGTCGTGGCTGAGTCGCTCGAGACCGCGAGGACGCTCGAGCCCCGCCGTCCAGTGGAGGCATCACTGGCAGCCGCTACCGTCCCGGGCGATCGCGACCGGCTGCGGCAGGTCGTCGACAACCTCCTCGCGAACGTTCGCTCTCATACGCCGCCGGAGGCCCCGCTCCACGTCACGCTCGCTCGCGACGAAACCGACGCCGTCCTCACGATCGCCGACTCGGGACCCGGAATGACGCCGGAGCAGCTCGCGTCGGTCTTCGAACGCTTCTATCGCGCAGACCCGTCGCGCGCCCGCTCGAGCGGCGGCGCGGGGCTCGGGCTCGCGATCGTCTCGGCCGTCGTCGAGGCACACCACGGGAAGGTCGAGGTCGAGTCGAC
>DATBBA010000006.1:0-1741 GCA_036271235.1 Gaiellaceae bacterium | reverse complement strand
AAGGCCCGCAAGAACGTTGCGATCGGCCAGGCGCACATCAAGACCTCGTTCAACAACACGATCGTCGCGATCACCGATCGCGAGGGCAATGTGATCGTGTGGAAGTCCGCGGGAGCCGCGGGCTTCAAGGGGTCGCGCAAGTCGACGCCGTTCGCGGCGCAGGTGACGGCGGATGCGTGCGCTCGCGAGGGCATGGAGCACGGGCTGCAGAAGGTCGAGGTCTTCGT
Source organism: Gaiellaceae bacterium (assembly GCA_036271235.1). Lineage (GTDB taxonomy): Bacteria > Actinomycetota > Thermoleophilia > Gaiellales > Gaiellaceae > PALSA-600. Next base: position 1,514 of record DATBBA010000006.1, on the reverse strand, counting down.
CAAGGGACCCGGCTCCGGCCGTGAGACCGCGATCCGTTCGCTGCAGGCCGCCGGCCTCGAGATCATCTCGGTCAAGGACGTCACCCCGCAGGCCCACAACGGCTGTCGCCCGCGCAAGCGGCGGCGAGTCTAGGAGCGCGGGATGGCCCGTTCGATCGACCCCAAGTGCAAGAAGTGCCGCCGCGAGGGCATGAAGCTGTTCCTCAAGGGCGAGCGCTGCCTCACCGAGAAGTGCGCCATCGAGCGCCGGGCGTACCCGCCCGGCCAGCATGGCCGTGGGCGGATCAAGAGCTCCGAGTACCTCCTGCAGCTGCGCGAGAAGCAGAAGGCGCGTCGCTACTACGGCGTCCTCGAGCGGCAGTTCCGCACCTACTACGAGCGGGCCAGCCGTCGCCAGGGCATCACCGGCGACAACCTGCTGCGCCTGCTCGAGACGCGCCTCGACAACGTCGTGTACCGGCTCGGCTTCGCGGCCTCGCGCGCTCAGGCGCGCCAGTTCGTGCGCCACGGGCACTTCGACGTCAACGGGCGTCGCGTCAACATCCCCTCCTTCCAGGTCAAGACGGACGACGTCGTCACCCTCCACGAGGGTTCCGGCGCGCGGCCGCAGATCGAGGAGGCGACCGAGCTCACGGCATCGGTGGCTCCGTGGCTCCAGGCTGACCACGACAACCTGGTCGGCAAGGTGCTGCGGCTTCCCGAGCGGGCGGAGATCGATACGCCCGTCCAGGAACAGCTGATCATCGAGCTCTACTCCAAGTAACGCTAGACGGCGCGGCTTGCGCCGCCGTCCGAACGAAGGTCTGGATGACTGTAATGCTGGACTACCAACTCCCGAGGATCGCTCAGGAGGACGTGACCGATACCAAGGGCACGTTCGTCGTCGAGCCCCTCGAGCGCGGCTTTGGCTACACCTATGGAAACGCGCTCCGGCGCGTGCTGCTCTCGAGCATCGAGGGCGCTGCCGTCACGTCGGTGAAGATCGAGGGCGTGCAGCACGAGTTCTCGTCGATCAAGGGCGTCCGCGAGGACGTGACCGACATCATCCTCAACCTCAAGGGTCTCGTCGCCGTGCTCCACGGCGACTCCGGCGAGGTCGAGGCGCGCATCCTGAAGGACGGCCCCGCCGTCGTGACGGCCGGCGACATCGATGTCTCGTCCGAGCTCGAGATCATGAACCCCGAGCTCGAGATCTGCCACCTCGCCGACGGCGCACGTCTCGAGATGACGCTCACGGTCGGGCGCGGTCGCGGCTACGTCGCGGCCACCGACAACAAGGGGCCCGAGACCACGATCGGCGTGATTCCCGTCGACTCGATCTTCTCGCCGATCCGCCGCGTCGCGGTCAGCGTCGACCCGGCTCGCGTCGGGCAGCGCACCGACTTCGACCGGCTGACGCTGAACATCGCGACCGACGGCTCGCTGACCCCGCGCGACGCGGTGCAGCAGGCGGCCGAGCTGATGATCCGCCAGCTCGCGATCTTCACCGATCTCGACACGAGCGACCTGAGCGC
>DATBBA010000005.1:0-75444 GCA_036271235.1 Gaiellaceae bacterium | reverse complement strand
GCGTACCGCTGCAACCCGAACCACGCCTGCGGAACAACAGGCCTGTCGGGCCTGACTTTCGACCACCCCGTCGCAACCGCAAACGCCCACGGGGCCGCCGCATTCCACGTCACCTCCACCCAAGCACAACCGATCCGCTTCAACGCTCAGGTTCCGGCGTCAACGGGAGGTGGGCCACAGCAGGGTCCTGCTCTCGACGGGAGCGCGCGCGTCACATTCACCTCCGGTCTGTCCGGAGCCGTGAAGCCCGGCGGGAAGGGTTGGGCGGCGACGGCAGCCGCGTTCGAGGGGAAGGTCGGGCAGCGCTACACCTATCTCTGCCCGGCCGGTGGCACCCGCGACACCGTCTGGGGAACAGCCACCTACACGGATGACAGCTCGGTCTGCACTGCGGCGGTGAACGCCGGCGTGATCACCGTCGCAGCCGGAGGTACGGTCACGATCGAGATCCGCCCCGGCACGCACGCCTACGTCGGCTCGAGCCGGAACGGGACGACAACGCAGGCGTACGGCAGCTTCTCGGGGAGCTTCGTCGTAGTCGGATCGCCGACCCATCGAAGCTCGGTCGGGTTCGGCGGTGGCGACTGGAGCGCCGACGCGAGCGGACTCCGCGGGCAGAACGGCCATCGGTTCCTCTACAGCTGTCCGTCGAAGGGAAGCTTCGGGAGCGTGTACGGCACCGCCACCTACACCGATGACAGCTCCGTCTGCACCGCCGCCGTCCACGCCGGGCTGATCACCGTCGCAAGTGGCGGAGACGTGACGATCGAGATCCGGCCGGGTGCGGCCTCGTACTCCGGATCCAGCGCGCACGGCGTCACGAGCAACGACTGGGATTCCTTCGAGGGCAGCTTCGTCTTCGTCGGCGGCTGAACGCGCTGACGCTCTTGTCGAGATCGATTCCCTGGCTCGGAGACCAGACGCGAACCGCGGTCGCGATGGCTACGACCTACCTCGACGTGGCGGAACGCTCCACGAGCGTGCTCGTCCTCGACGCCGGACACGCGCTCGGCCGGCTGACGGGACTCTCGCGGCCTCCTGCGCCGATGCAAGACGTGGCGGTGCTTCGTGGAGTGGGTCGGGGACGCGGTCGCCGAGCCGAATCAGAACGGCTCCGGCCAGCGCCGCGGCAAGCGCACCACCCCACCAGATGGCGTCTGGCGAGGTCTGTAGGAGAAGGCCACCGATCGCCGGGCCGAGGGCCAGGGAAAGGGTGAAGGTCAGACTGTAGAGAGACAGGTAGCGGCCGAGCAGATGGGCTGGGGCCATGTCCGAGACCAGCGGCCCGAGAACGAGAATGTGAACGCATTCGCCGATTGCGAAGACGATCGCAACGCCGGCGAGGAGACTGGCCGCAGCAACCTCCGAGTGGATGAGCGTCGCCGGCAAGACGGCGAGGAGTGCAATCGCGAAGAGCGCACTCGCCGCCGCGAAGCCGCGTGTGCGTCGCATCCGCGCCGCTACGCGCACCGCCGGGATCTGCGCGATGACGATGAAGGACGTGTTGACGAGAAAGATGATCCCGATCGCGCCGGGGCCGACCGCTGTGTGGGCCTGCGCAAATGGTGACAGGATGTTGGAGAAGAACGTGTGGCCGACGACCACGAGCACGATGTTGGCTGCGATCACGGTGAGGAAGATCCGATCTCGAGCGACGGCGCGAAAGCCGGTTCCGTTGACGTCTGTCGCTGTGACGGTCACGGCTCGCGGGTTCGGTACGGCAGCGAGCACGATGAGCGCGAATCCGGCGAACGTGACGGCGTCGAAGAAGTAGAGAGCCTGGAACGAGCTGAGCTGCGGTGCGGACGCGACGATGAAGCCGCCTACGGTCGCGCCGGCACCGATACCGAAGTTGCCGGCGACGCGGTTGAGCGCGAAGGCGGCCGCTCGCTGCTCGGGCGTGACCAGCCTGACGAACAACGTCCGGTTGGCCGTTCCTGCAGCGCCGAAACCGGCTCCGCCGACAATCGAGCACGCAAACGCCTGCCAGGGAAGCTCTACGAAGGCGAAGCCGGCGTAGCCAAGGGCGCTTGCCAGGCTTCCTGCGACCACGATCGCTTTGGCGGAATACCGGTCGGTCAGCGCTCCCGTCGGCGGCGTGACGAGTGCAGCCGTCCCCATGGTCGCCGCCAGAACCAGTCCCGCCGTGGCAGTCGAAAAGCCACGTATCTGGTGCAGATAGATGATCTCGAAGGGAAGAACAAGCCCGTAACCGAAGTAGTTGAGGGCGTTTCCCGCTTGAAGGATCTGCACCGGGCGAGCGAGCCCGGTGCGCCAACCCGAGATGAGATGCGAGACGCGCCGGCTCATCCGTTCTCGTGACGGGTTCGTTTGGTCTCCCTCGTACCGTTCCGTTTCGTCGCCCGTGCGATCACTCGCTCTCTCCCCTTCAGTCGGAGTCCGTCTCGAAAGGGTTGACACCACGAAGACGCAAAACTGGGCGGCCGCCAGCGCCCAGTTTCGAGGCTCGCCGGTGTCTACAAGGTCGATGGGCAAATGGCGACGGTAAGGACAGGCGATGCGAGGATGGACGCGTGACGACGGAGCTCCTGACGCGAGCACTGGCCGGCGACGCCGACGCCTTCGCGGAGCTAGTGGCATCCCATCGCCGGGAGCTACACGTCCACTGCTACCGGATTCTCGGCTCGGCACAGGACGCCGAAGACGCCCTGCAGGAGACGCTGCTGGCGGCCTGGCAAGGGCTGCACGGCTTCGAGGAGCGGGCCTCGCTACGCACCTGGCTCTACCGCATCGCGACCAACCGCTGCCTGAACATGCTCCGCGCCGGTAGCCGCCGTCCGAGAAGCTACGAAGAGCGCCCCGCGGGGCTCCTTCCGGTGGCGACGGCGGCCGACGAGCCGCTCTGGCTCGAGCCCTATCCCGACCAGTTGCTCGACGAGCTACCCGACGAGGCACCCGGTCCGGAACCGCGCTACGAGATGCGCGAGGCGATCTCCCTGGCCTTCATCACTGCCCTCCAACTCCTGCCCGCGCGGCAGCGCGCCGCGCTGATCCTCCATGACGCGCTCGGTTACCGGGCGGGCGAGGTCGCCTCGATGCTCGACTCGACGGAGGAATCAGTGACGAGCGCGCTCAAACGCGCGCGTGCGAGACTCGAGCAGCGGTTCCGCGAGGACGAGAACGACGCGCCTCCGGTTCCGCGGTCCTCAGAGGAACAGCAGGCCCTCGAGCGCTTCACGACAGCTTTCGAGGGGGGCGACATCAGCGGCCTTGTCGCCATGTTCACGGCGGATGTGCGCTTCGACATGCCGCCTCTCCCGTTCGAGTATCGCGGGCTCGACGCCGTGACCCAGTACTTTGCCCGGGTCGTCCACGCTCGGCCACGTTCACGACGCCTCGTCCACACGCGAGCGAACGGCCAACCCGCCTTCGGCATCTACGTCCGCGACGACCGCGACGACATCTTCCGCGCCGTCGGCCTCGTCGTCGTGACGTTCGCAGGCGAGCGAGTCGCGCGACTCACCCGCTTCGAGACAAGCGTGCTGCCCGGCTTCGGTCTGCCCCGCAGCCTCCCCTCCTAGCCAATCCCGACGGCACCTTTGGGGGCAGGTCTTGAGGATAGGTCGCGGGTGTCTCAACGTTTCAGGGAACCTCGAGTCAATCCAGCGGAAGGCCGAAGAGCCGCACAAGACCACGGAAACGCGGCGGAAAGCGTGAACTCCCGGCAACACCGGTGATCCACTCGGCGTCCGAAACACCGTCGTTCGCTGAAACATGCGTCGCTGCGTTCGGTTTTTGCACGATCGAGTTCATTTCTGTACGGTCCGTCTCGTGTCGAACAGCCTCCTGGTCGAGGCTCGGAGCCTCACGAAGACCTATCCCGCCCGCAACGGCACACCGCCGTTTCGCGCTGTCGACGGGATCGACTTCGAGCTCGAGCGTGGCGAGGCGTTCGGGTTTCTGGGACCGAACGGCGCCGGCAAGTCCTCGACGATGCGGATGATCGGTGCAACGTCGCCTTCGACCGGTGGCGCGCTCCGCGTGCTCGGGATGGATCCGGCCCGGAACGGCCCCGAGATCCGGGCGCGGATCGGGGTCGTGCCGCAGGACGATTGCCTCGATCGCGAGCTGACGGTGAGGGAGAACCTCTTCGTCTACGGCCGCTACTTCGGGCTGCGCAAGAACGTGATCCTCGAGCGGATCTCAGGCTTGCTCGCCTTCGCACAGCTCGAGGACAAGTCGGACGCGCGGGTCGAGGCGCTGTCCGGCGGCATGCGACGGCGGCTGACCATCGCCCGCTCGCTGATCAACGAGCCCGAGATCCTGCTCCTCGACGAGCCGACGACCGGGCTCGACCCGCAGGCCCGACACGTCCTCTGGGACAGGCTCTTCCGCCTCAAGCAAGACGGGGTCACGCTCATCATGACCACGCACTACATGGACGAGGCCGAGCAGCTGTGTGACCGCCTCGCCGTCATGGATGCAGGGCGGATCGTTGGCGAGGGCTCGCCCCGGGAGCTGATCGACGCGCACGTCACTCGCGAGGTGCTCGAGCTGCGTTTCCCCGTCGACGTCCAGCGATCCGCCGCCGAATGCGTGCGCGAAGCGGAGCTCGGCGACCGCATCGAACAACTCCCGGACCGCGTCGTCATCTACACCGACGACGGCGAGGCAGCGCTCGCCCGCATTCATGCGATGTCGCTCACGCCGGTCACGGCGCTCGTCCGACGGGCAACGCTCGAGGACGTCTTCCTGAAGTTGACCGGCCGCTCGCTCGTCGACTGAGATGAGTCGTTCCACGAGATCGTCTGCTTCGGGGCGCGAGCTGACGAGGCTGGGGCGCCTCGGCAGAGTGCAGGCCTCACGGCGGCCAGCCTCACCGGCTGCCCACGACCGGACCGTCCCAGACCCCTGCTTCATTGGCCAACCTTCGGTTGGACGATCGTGCATCCGGACACGCGAGATCGTGGAACGACTCATCTGAATGGCGCGGATCTGGCCGGCGTTCGGCTACTGGCTGGCGCTCTACCGGCGGACCTGGCGCGGCACGATCGTGATCAGCGTCGCGAACCCGCTGCTCTTCCTGCTCGGCATCGGCGTCGGTCTCGGCCATCTCGTCGACCAGAACGGCTCCTCGACGCTTGCCGGTGTCTCCTACTCTGCGTTCTTCGCACCGGGCCTCCTCGCGGCCTCCGCCATGCAGACGGCGTATCTCGAGAGCGGCGGGCGCGTCGCCGGCGCCGCCGGATGGGTCGGCTCGTACCGCGCTGCTGCGACGACGCCGCTCGAGCCGGCCCAGATCATGGCCGGTCACCTGCTCTTCGTCGCCTTCCGCGTGCTGGTGTCGAGCGCGGCCTTCGTCGTCGTGATGGCGGCGTTTGGGGTCGCCGACGGGTGGTGGGCGATCGCGACGCTTCCCGCCGCGCTCCTGACCGGGCTTGCATTCGCTGCGCCTGTCGCCGCCTGGGCCGTGGGACTCCGGTCGCTCGCGAGGATCAACGCGGCCTTCCGCTTCGTGGTCATGCCGATGTACATGTTCTCGGGCACGTTCTTCGCGCTCGACCAGTTGCCGCGCGGACTTCGCATCGTCGCCTATGCCTTGCCGCTCGCCCAGGGCGTCGCGCTCTGCCGCTCCCTCAGCCTCGGCACCGCGACGACGCCTGGCGTGCTTGCACACATCGCGTATCTCCTGGCGTTCGTCGTGGTCGGAATGGCCGCCGCGCGCGTCACATACCGGCGGCGGCTGCATCCATGATCGCGGCCGGATGGACTGCCCGCCGCACCGGCAGCCTCGTCGAGCGGAACGCTCTCCTCTACCGCCGCTCGCTGACTCCGGTGCTCTCGAGCGTCGTCGAGCCGGTGCTCTACCTGCTCGCGATCGGGTTCGGCGTCGGGACGCTCGTCGGCGACGTTCCCGGCGTCGAGACGAGCTACGCCGCCTTCGTCGCCCCGGCGATCCTCGCCACGACGGCCATGAACGCCGCGTTCAACCAGACGAGCTTCGGTGTCTTCACGCGGATCAAGCTGGAGGGGACGTATGACGCGATTGTCCCCACGCCGCTGTCGGTTGCCGACATCTCGCTCGGCGAGGTCGCGAGTGCGGCAATCGGTGGGTTGCTTTCGTCGGTCGGCTTCGTGATCGTGATGCTTGCGCTCGGCCTCGTCACCTCGCCCGGCATCGTTCTCGCCGTCCCCGCCGCGCTGCTCGTGGGCTATGCCTTCGCGGCCGCAGGTCTCGCCGTCACCACCTATTTGCGCACCTTCGCCGACTTCCAGCTGATCCAGCTCGTGATGCTGCCGATGTTCCTCTTCTCGACGACCTTCTATCCGCTCTCCGTCTACCCGGAGTGGCTCCGGCCGGCAATCGAGATCCTGCCGCTCTACCAGAGCATCCAGCTGATCCGGGAGCCGGCACTCGGCACCTTCGACTGGAGCATCCTCGTCGCAGCCCTCTATCTGGCCGTTTTCGGCACAGTCGCGTTGGCGATCGCGACCCGGCGACTCGCCGTGGTTCTCCTCGCCTGAACGAGTAGTGCCAGACGGCGCTTGCAAGACTTTGTCGTAGAATTGCACGATGGCCGGCAAGCTTGCAGACGTGGCAAAGCAGGCGGGCGTCAGCGAGGCGACGGTCAGCCGCGTCCTGAACGGCCGGCCGGGGATCTCCGAGGCGACGAGGGCCGCCGTCCTGACGGCGCTCGACGTGATCGGCTACGAGCGTCCGACGCACCTGCGCGTGCGGCGCGCCCGCATGGTGGGGCTGATCATGCCGGAGCTCCAGAACCCGATCTTCCCGGCACTCGCCGAGGTCGTGGCGGGCGCGCTCGCCCAGCGCGGATTCAATGCGGTCCTGTGCACGCGGACTGGAAGCATGTCCGAGGCCGAGTACGTCGAGATGCTTCTGGAGCGCCAGGTCTCAGGGATGATCTTTGCCGGCGGCCAGTACGCGGAGGCCGACGCACCGCACGAGCACTATGAGCGCCTGCTGCAGCTCCGACTGCCGGTCGTCCTCGTGAACGCCGCGGCAGAGCACCTTGACTTTCCGCGGGTCTCCACCGACGACGCCGTGGCCATGGAGCAGGCCTACGCGCACCTCGCGTCCCTCGGCCACGAGCGCATCGGCTTGATCCTCGGGCCCCCGGACCACGTCCCATCCGCCCGGAAGCTGGCGGCCTTCGAGCTCGCCGCGAAAGATGCGACGCCGACGGAGCTCGTCGAGCGGACGCGGTTCTCACTCGAGGGCGGCCATGCCGCCGCCAGCCGGCTGATCGGACGGGGCGTAACCGGGATCATCTGCGGGAGCGATCCGCTGGCACTCGGCGCGATCAGAGCGGCCCGGCGTGCCGGCCTCACGGTTCCCGCGGATCTGTCGATCATCGGGTACGACGACTCGGCGTTCATGAGTTGCACCGACCCCCCGCTCACCACGGTTCGCCAGCCGATCGAGGCGATCGGCCGGGCCGCAGTGGAGATGCTCGCCGGTCAGATCGAGGGCGCGCCCGTCTCTGCCGACGAGCTCTTCTTCGAGCCCGAGGTCGTCGCCCGCGGCTCGACAGCGAACGCTCCAGCCCGGAAAGCGTTGGAAGTCTTGCGTTAGACAGTACGAAAAATGCAAGACTTCGTTCGTCTCTTGCAATCGTTTGTCGGAGGTGCCATACTCGCCGCCGATGAGCCGGACCGACGCGAGAGCGGCCGCTGCAGAAGCGCCCGACCCGGCCGACAGCCTCGAGCGCCCGTGGTGGCGCGAGGCGGTTGTCTACCAGGTCTACATTCGAAGCTTCGCAGACGCGAACGGCGACGGAATCGGCGACCTTGCGGGCGTACGGGCGCGGCTCCCCTACCTGCACGCCCTCGGCGTCGATGCGCTCTGGTTCAACCCGTGGTACGCCTCACCGCTCGCGGACACGGGCTACGACATCTCGGACTACCGCTCGATCGACCCTCCCTTCGGAACGCTCGCAGAGGCGGAGGAACTGATCGCGGAGGCGCGGTTGCTCGGCATCCGCACGATCGTCGACATCGTCCCGAACCACGTCTCGAACGAGCATCCCTGGTTTCGCGAGGCGCTTGCTGCGCCAACGGGATCGCCCGAACGCGAGCGGTTCTGGTTCCGTCGCGGGGAGGGCGAGAACGGCGACCAGCCGCCGAACGGCTGGCAGTCGATCTTCGGAGGCTCGGCCTGGACGCGCACCTCGGATAACGGCGAGTGGTACCTCCATCTGTTCGCCCCCGAGCAGCCCGACCTGAACTGGGAGCACCCCGGGGTCTGGGCAGAGCACGAGGACGTGCTGCGGTTCTGGTTCGAGCGCGGCGTCGCAGGAGTGCGTATCGACTCGGCTGCGCTGCTCGTCAAGGATCGCGACCTCTCCGAGGAGCGGCCGGAGGCGGAGCCCGGCGAGCACCCGTTCACCGATCGGGACGAGCTGCACGAGATCTACCGTCGCTGGCGGGCGATCGCAGACGGCTACGAGGAGCCGCGGCTGCTCGTGGGCGAGGTGTGGCTGCCCGACGCCGATCGGTTCGCCCGGTATCTGCGCCCTGACGAGCTCCACACGGCATTCAACTTCGACTTCCTGGCCTGCCCCTGGGAGCCCGGGCCCATCCGCGCCTCGATCTCCTCGGCGCTCGCGGCTCATGCTCCGGTCGACGCGCCCGCGACGTGGGTGCTCTCGAATCACGACGTCACGCGGCCCGTGACGCGCTACGGTCGCGCCGACACACGGTTCGCGTTCGAGTCGAAGCGGGAGGGAACGCCGACCGATCTCGTCCGCGGGACCCGGCGAGCGCGAGCCGCCGCCCTCCTCGCAATGGCGCTGCCGGGCTCGATGTACGTCTACCAGGGCGAAGAGCTCGGGCTCCCGGAAGTGGAGGACATCCCATCCGACCGCCGTCAGGATCCGATGTGGCGCCGCTCCGGCGGGGTCGATCCCGGCCGCGACGGCTGCCGCGTGCCGATCCCGTGGTCCGGGTCGGGCCGGCCCTACGGCTTCTCGAGCGACGAGGACGTCCGCCTCTGGCTCGACCAGCCGGACGACTGGGAACGTCTCTCTGTCGAGGCCCAGACGGGCGATCCGACTTCGATGCTCACGCTCTACCGGACCGGCCTGCGCATACGCCGCGACGCGCCCTGGGGCGCCGGCTCCGAGCTGCACTGGCTCGAGCTGGGCGACGAGGTGATCGCGTTCACGCGCGGAGACCGTTTCAGCTGCATCGTCAATTTCGGCGCACACCCGGTTGAACTTCCCGCCGGGGCCGACGTCCTAGTGCAGAGCAACGAGCTCGTTGGAGGCGCGCTGCCGCAGGACACCACAGTCTGGCTCCTTCAGGCCGGAAACGAGGCTCCGTTCGACACGGGGTCGAGTCGAACGGAACACAGCATCCATCTAGATTCAGGAAAGGAAGGGCGATGAAGTCCAACATCCGGGCGATGAAGTCCATTCGCATTGGCGCGGCCCTCGCCGCTGTGAGCCTGCTCGCGGTGGCTGCAGGCTCAGCATCACTTGCTGCAACGAGCGCGTCGCCGACGGTCACGATCAGCGTGGCCTCGTTGATTCCAGGCAGCACCAAGGCGGCCACGCAGGAGTTCGCTGCGCAGGTTGCCGAGTTCCAGAAGGCGAACCCGACGATCAAGGTCAACTCCGTCCAGTACCAGTGGACCGGGCCGACGTTCGCCGCCAAGCTCGCCGCGGGAACGCTTCCGACCGTGTTCACCGTGCCGTTCACCGACGCGCGTTCGCTCGGTGACAACGGCCAGCTGGCCGACCTGAGCACCGCGGCCAAGTCGCTTCCGTACTTCAACCGGTTCAACCCGGCCGTGATCGCCGAGGGCACCGATGCGAAAGGCCAGGTCGTCGCGCTGCCCACGGCCGCGTACGCCCAGGCGCTGCACTACAACCGCAAGCTCTTCAGCGAGGCGGGCCTGAACCCGAACAAGCCCCCGAAGACGTGGGCGCAGGTCGAGGCCGACGCGAAGATCATCTCTCAGAAGACCGGCATGGCCGGCTACGCCGAGATGGGCAAGGACGACAACACGGCCGGCTGGATCCTGACCACCCTCGTCTACTCGCTCGGTGGCCGGATGGAGACAGGCATCGGCACGAAAGCGGTCGCGACGCTCGACAACCCCTACACGGTGCACGCGCTCAACATGCTGAAGACGATGCGCTGGACGAACGACTCGATGGGCTCCAACTTCGACTACGGCTGGAGCGATGTCAATCAGGCCTTCGCCGCAGGGCAGGTCGGGATGTACATCAGCGGCTCTGACGTCTACACGAACCTCGTCCAGGCGAGCAGCATCAAGCCGAGCATCTACGGCGTCACGACGATCCCGCTGGCGAGCAACAAGACGGCCGGCGTCCTCGGGGGCGGCACGCTCGCGGCGGTCGACCCGAAGGCGAACCCGGCCGAGATCGCCGCGGCGGTCAAGTGGATCGACTTTTACTACGAGCAGCCGCTCGTGAACGAGAAGCAGGCGGTCCGGAACGCCAAGACCCTCGCCGCCTCGAAGCAGCCGGTCGGGGTTCCTGCTCTTCCGGTCTTCGACAAGGCTCAGTACCAGCTCGCCAACACGTGGATCAAGCCCTACATCAACGTGCCGGTCGCCCAGATGACCCCGTTCACGACAGGGATCTTCTCCCAGCAGCTCATCCCCGAGCCGGAGGCCTCGACGCAGAGCATCTACCACTCGCTCGACGCGGTCGTGGAAGCGGTTCTGACCGACCAGAACGCGAACATCTCGAGCCTGTTGCAGCAGGCATCGAGCGCCGCGCAGACGGCGATCAAGGCAGGAACGTAGAAACCCCTCCTCGCCGGTCGGCGGGCGGTCGCGCTACGACGGAGCGCGGCCGCCCGGCTCGACCGACGCCGGAAGGACGCAATGGCGACAATCGACCCCGTGACGCCCACGTTCGAGCACGAGCCGGCGCTCAAGACGCGGCGCCGCGCGACATCTCCGCGGGCTCGTGCCCGGCGCACGCCGATCACCTGGGTCAAGGGCGGCGGCCTCTCGACGCTCGTCTTTCTCCTCCCCACTCTCCTCATCTTCGGTGCCTTCTCCTGGTACCCGATCGTGAGGACCGTGATCATGTCGCTGCAACACACGAACCTCGTGCAGCCGGCGACCTGGGTGGGGCTCGCCAACTTCGGGACGGTGATTCACGACCCGCTGTTCCCGATCGCGGTCAAGAACACCGCTGAGTTCGCGCTCCTCGCCCTCATCTTCGGCTACCCGATTCCACTCGCCGCCGCGGTACTGATGAGCGAGGTTCGAAACCGGCGCGGGCTCTACAGCGCGCTTGCCTACCTCCCGGTGGTCATCCCACCCGTCGTCGCCGTGCTGCTCTGGAAGACCTTCTACGACGGCAGCCCGACCGGCGTGTTCAACACGATCTTCGGCTGGGTCGGATTGGGGCCGTACCCGTGGCTCCAGTCGCAGCAGACGGCGCTCCCGTCGCTCGTGCTCGAGTCCACGTGGGCGAACGCCGGCGGCACCGTGATCATCTATCTTGCTGCGCTCACCGGCGTGAACTACGAGCTCTACGAGGCGGCGTCCGTCGACGGCGCCGGGCTGTGGCGGAAGATCTGGCACGTCACGCTGCCCCAGATCCGCACCGTGCTGCTCGTGACGATGATCCTGCAGATCATCGGTACTGCGCAGGTCTTCCTCGAGCCGTACCTCTTCACCTCTGGCGGCCCCGCGAACTCGACGCTGACGGTGCTGCTCATGATCTACGACTACGCGTTCGGCAACTCCCTCGGGGGCAACTACGGAGCGGCGACGGCGCTCAGCCTGATGCTCGCCGGTTTCCTCGCGCTGTTCTCGCTCATCTACCTGCGCGCGACCCGCTCGTGGAGCAGCGAATGAGCGTGTTCCCCTCGCGGCGGAAAACGCGGCGGCCTGATGCACCTTCCCAGGGACTCGTCCTCGGCGACGACTGGCGCCGCCCTAGCGTGAAGTGGGGGCTCGGCCTCTCGCAGTCTGCGCTCCTCATTGCGCTCCTGGTGGTCGGGCTCGGGCCGATCCTCTGGCTTGCGAAGTCGGCGATCACGCCGACGCAGGACACGATTGCGCATCCGATGGCGCTCTTTCCCCACGGGTTCGCGTGGAGCAACCTGACCGACGCGTGGACGCAGGTCGACGTCGGCCGCTACTTCTGGAACACGATCGTGATCGCTTTCGGCTCCTGGCTCGCGCAGATTCTCGTCGCCACCACCGGTGGCTACGCGCTGTCGGTGCTCCGCCCGAGATACACGAACGTGATCATGGCCCTCCTCCTCGTGACGCTCTTCATCCCGGCGGTTGTGCTGCTCGTGCCGCTCTACGTCGAGGTCGTGCATCCGCCGCTCATCCATCATTCGTTCATCGACAGCTACTGGGCGATCTGGCTCCCCGCCGCCGCGAGCGCGTTCAACGTGGTCTTGATGAAGCGCTTCTTCGACAACCTGCCGCGCGAGATCTTCGAGGCCGCCCGCATCGACGGCTGCGGCCCCTACCGGTTGTTCTTCTCCGTCGTGCTCCCGATGTCGAAGCCGATCCTCGGCGTCGTCTCGATCTTCGCGGTGCTCGCCTCGTGGAAGGACTTCCTCTGGCCGCTGCTTGTCCTGACAGACCCCAACAAACAGCCGCTCTCAGTGCGTCTGCCGACGATCCAGTCGCAAACGGAGCTCGGAGTCTTCCTCGCCGCGATGTTCATCGCCTGCCTCGTTCCGATCGTCGGTTTCCTGGTGTTTCAGCGCTCCTTCCTACGCGGCACCGGTCTCGGCGGAGCACTGAAGGGCTAGATGCGCTGATGGCTGCGATCCGGTTCGAGAAGGTGTCGAAGATCTATCCAGACGGAACCCACGCGGTCGACGCGCTCGAGCTCGCGATCGAGGAGGGCGAGTTCATGGTCCTCGTCGGCCCGTCCGGCTGCGGCAAGACGACGGCGCTCCGCATGGTGGCAGGCCTGGAAGAGATCAGCGACGGGACGATCATGATCGGGGACCGCAGGATCAACGAGATCTCGCCCAAGGATCGCGATGTGGCGATGGTCTTCCAGAACTACGCGCTCTACCCGCACATGACCGTCGCCCAGAATCTCTCCTTCGGTCTCAAGCTCCACAAGATCCGCCGACCCGAAATCGAGCGGCGCGTGCGCGATGCCGCAGCTGCGCTCGACCTCGAGGATCATCTCGAGCGCAAGCCGAAATCCCTCTCGGGGGGGCAGCGCCAACGCGTAGCGCTCGGGCGCGCGATCGTCCGTGAACCGGCGGCTTTCCTGATGGACGAGCCGCTCTCGAATCTCGACGCCGCGCTTCGCGTGCAGACGCGGGCTGAGATCCTGAAGCTGCAGAAGCGACTCGCAACGACAACGATCTACGTCACCCACGATCAGGTCGAGGCGATGACGATGGGAGACCGGATCGCAGTGATGCGCAAGGGCGTTCTCCAGCAAATCGGCTCGCCCCAGGAGCTGTATACGCGCCCGGCGAACACATTCGTTGCCACCTTCATCGGGTCGCCGGCGATGAACATCGTCGCTGCGCCAATGGTAGGGCTCGGATCCGACTCGCACCTGGCAGGCTTCCGCCCCGAGCACATCCAACTCGGGCCGGCACGCGAGGGATGCTTCGACTTCGAGGCGTTGGTCGAGGTCGTCGAGTACCTCGGCGACGAGCAGCTCGCGCATCTCCGGCTTGGCGAAACGCCGCTCGTGGCGAAGCTCCCGGTCGACCAGCGTCTCGAAGCCGGGGTGCAGGCGCGCTTCTCGGTGGCGCGCAAGGCGGTCGTCTTCTTCGCCGCGGAGTCGGGCGAGTCAGCGCCTGCGCCCGCCTGAGCTGAGCTCGCTCCGGACTCGATCGCGTAGCTCGGCGTGTGGATAGCGCTCGTACGCGATCAGCCCGCAGGCGACGACCGCGACAAGCCCGAGCGAGAGCAATGCCGGCAGCACGTCGCGGCGGGGATCACGGCCAGCAATGCGATCGCGGCGACGAGGCCTTGCCCAGCCCAACCCCTGCTCCGACCCTCCCACCGCGCTCTGATGGAAACTCGCGGCCCACGCCCAACGGTCCTATCGCCGTAGGTGATTCGCCAGTTGCGTCCGCGATCTCACACCGAGCTTGCGGAACACCTTGCGCAGGTGGTACTCGACGGTGCTCGGGCTGATGAACAGTTGCGCGGCGATCTCGCGGTTCGAGCGGCCGTCCGCCGCCAGACGCGAGATCTCCGTCTCCTGCGGCGTGAGCTGGTCGAGGGTGCTGGGGTTTCGGCGCCTGGCATGTTCACCGGTCGCCTCGAGCTCGACTCGCGCACGTTCCATGAAGGCCTCCATCCCGAAGCGCGCAAAGAGGTCGTGCGCCGTTCGCAGCTGCTCCCGTGCGTCGACCCGTCGGCGGCGGCGTCTCAGCCATTCGCCGTAGAGGAGGTGGGCGCGAGCGAGATCCGCTGCGATGCGCGAGCGGCCGAGCCGATCGATGGCCTCGAGATAGAGCGCCTCTGCCGTTTCGTCAATCGACAGGAGAGCCTCCGAGCGAGCGAGGATGCCCAGGCCCCAGTCGGTCCCGCTGGCGGCCGCCCGCTCTGCAAGCAGCGCACGGGCTCCGGCGGCGTCGGCCGGTGTGCTCGTCCGCACCGCAGCTTCGATCAGCTCGGCCGCCGCCCAGTTCGTCGTGCCGAGATCCTCCCGGTGCTCGATGACCCGGAGCGCCGCAGCCCGAGCGTCCTCGTATTTCCCGAGCCCGTTACAGAGAAGGGATTCCGCCCAGTCGAGGACAGAGAGGCCGAGCCCCTCACCGCGATCCAGGACGTCCATGCGGCTGCGGTCGATCAATGCTGCTGCGTCGCGCTCATGGCCGCGGAAAGCGGCCAGCGCAACCTGCGCGTACGGAGCGAGGCGACTTCCCGTCGCTTCCGTGGCGGCCTCGATTTCATGAATCAGCGACGCCGCGGCCGCGAGCTCGCCGGCGAAGAGGTGGGCATATGCTCGTTGTCCTAACGCGATCGGAAGCTCGCCGAGCGCGCCGGCTCGGCGCGCGATCCGCACGTGCGCTTCGGAGATCGTGTGCCAGGGAACGTCGTCCCACGCATGTACCGACGTGAGAGTGGCGAGCCACTTCCAGCGCAGTTGCTCGTCGACCGGCATGGTGCCGGTCTCGAAGCCGTCGAGCGCCCGACGCCAGCGGAGTACCGCGACCCCATAGGGGTCGGTGAAGAACGATGCGAGCGCCTCGAGTAGCGCCTCGAGCTCGGTGAGCTCACCCGGCCGCAGCCTCGCCTTCGCCGCCGCGGCGACATCGCGCGCGGTCGCATGCGGCGAAGCGAGCCGGCCGGCGAACAGCGCTGCCGACATCGCCTCGAGGTAGGTCTCGCACCCCAGCTCTCGCGAGAGAGGCGCGATTCGACGGGCGGCCTCGAGCAGCAGACGTGGAGCATCGCCGCCGTGAGTCGAGGCGAAGGCGATCTGGGCTTGAAGCAACTCGACCTGCGCGCGACCGAGCTCGTCGAGCGCATCGACGTCTGTAGTCGCGAGCAGCGCGACCGCCTCGTCGAGTGCGGCCGCCCGGAACTTCGTCTGGGCTGCGACGAGCATGCGGCGGGCCCGCCGAACCGGATCGGGCGTCAAGGTCGCCGACCAGTCCAGGAAAGCGGCGGCAGCAGCGAAGCCACCACGGTCGTGAGCTTGCACGGCCGATTCTTCGAGCTCGGACGCGAGTGCTTCGTCGGGCGCCGAGGCGGCCTGTGCGCGGTGCCAGGCACGGCGATCCGGATCGACCGACTGATCGGCTGCGTCCGCCAGGGCGCCGTGCGCCTCCCGGCGTTCACGCGGGTCGGCTGCCCGGTAGACAGCCGACCGCGCCAACGGGTGACGAAATGCCACGGCTCCATCGAGCCTGAACAGGCCGGATGACTCGGCCTCCTCGGCCGCGCCGTCGGGTATCCCGAGCCGCTCGGCTGCACGCCGCAGGAGCGCGGGGTCGCCGACCGGCTCGGCCGCAGCGAGAAGGAGCAGGCGGCGCGCGTCTCGCGAAAGCCGTCTGAGCCGCCGCGTGAAGCTCTGCTCGATGCCCTCCGAGAGCGGCAGCGCCGCCGGAAGGCCGAAGCCGCCGGCGAGCTGACCCGGCGTCAGCCCGCGCGGGAGCTCTAGCAGCGCGAGCGGATTCCCACCGGTCTCGACGACGATCCGCTCGAGCACGGACTCGTCGAGCCGGGCCGGGAGGGCTGACTCCAGCAAGGCTCGCGCGTCGCGGTGACCAAGAGGCCCGATCTGGAGCTGAGGGAGCCGGGCGAGGCTGCTTCGTCCATCGCGGGTCGCGAACACGAGCGCGATCCGCTCGGCCAGGAGTCGTCGCGCCACGAACGCGAGGGCGTGGGCGGACGCACCGTCGAGCCACTGAGCGTCGTCGACCAGGCAAAGCAGCGGCTGGCGCTCCGCGGCCTCCGACAGAAGGCCGAGCACCGCCAGTCCGACGAGGAACGGGCTCGGCACCGTGCCCCGGCTCAAACCGAAGACGACCTCAAGCGCCTCGCGCTGTGGCTCGGGTAGAGGCTCGACGAGCTCGAGCATGGGGACACAAAGCTGCTGAAGTGCCGCGTAGTCGAGCTCCATCTCCCCCTCGACACCTGCGGTCCGCGCGACGAGGAAATCCTCACCGATGCCGACCAGATGCTCGAGCAGTGCCGTCTTGCCGACTCCGGGGTCTCCGTGCAACACGAGAACGCCGCCGTGGGCGTCCCTCGCTGCCTCGAGCACCCGCTCCAGCACGTCACGCTCGCGTTGTCTACCCAGCAACGACCCAGCGCCGGCGAACACGACCATCTGCGGAGCATGCCAGTCCGTCGACGGACTACGGATTTCCCGGATTCGATCGGCGCAGCCCGGCGTCCAGGATGCCCGCATGACTACTGCCATCATCGGAACGGGCAATCTCGGCGGCGCGCTCGCGCGACACCTCGTCGCGGGCGGTGAGGCTGTCGTTCTCGCGGCGAGGAGCGACGCGGGCCCGCAGGCGCTCGCGGGCGAGCTCGGCCCCCTCGCACACGCTGCGTCCGTCAAGGATGCGATGACCGCAGGCGAGACCGTCGTGCTCGCCCTCTGGCTCGATGCGACCAGGGAACTGCTCGCGCAGCACGCCCGCCTCCTCGAGGGCAAGGTCGTCATCGACCCGTCGAACCCGATCGGGTTCGACGACGACGGCCGGATGATCCGGACACTGCCCGACGGCCAGTCGGCCGGCTCCATCGTCGCGGCTCTCCTCCCTGCCGGCGCGTACTACGTCAAAGCGTTCGGCACGCTCGGTGCCGACTCCCTCGCGACGAGCGCGCACCGCGAGCCGCGGGTCGCTCTCTTCTTCGCCACCGACGAGAGCGCCGCGGCGACCGAGATCGAGCGGCTGATCCGTGTTGCGGGCTTCGAGCCCGTGCAAGTGGGCGGCGTCGCCCAGGCCAGCCGGCTCGAAGGGCCCGACGGCCCCCTCTCCCAGGGCGGCCTGAACGGCGCCCTCCTCGACCTCGACCAGGCGCGAACCGTCCTGGCGAAAGGAGTGCCAGCATGACCTCGCTTGTCGACCCGTCGACCCTCCCGGACTACGCACCCGTCCCCCGCTCTGCCCTCGGCCCGGCGCTGAACGACCAGGGCTACTACGTCGGCCGCGTCGAGCGAAACCTCTACTGGATCACCGACGGCACCTATCAGTCGGCGTTCCTCACCACGTCCGACGGCGTCGTGCTGCTCGATGCGCCGCCGACGATCGGCAACAACATCCAGCGCGCCGTCGACGAGATCGCGTCGGCGAACGGCGTCAGCAACAAGGTCACCCATCTCATCTACTCGCACCACCATGCAGACCACGTCGGTGCGTCTTCCTTGTTCGACAAGAACGTGGCTCGGATCGGGCACAAGGAGACGCGGCGGCTGCTACTCCGCGACGACGACCCGGCAAGACCTCCGAATGACGAGACCTTCGATGACCGCCGCACCCTCGAGATCGGCGGCGAGCGGATCGATCTCGCCTGGCACGGCCCGAACCACTCGCCCGACAACATCCTGATCCACCTGCCGGATCACGACACGATGATGTTGATCGACATCGTCAACGTGGGCTGGGTGCCGGTCTACAACTCGAACTTGACCGAGGACATCCCCGGCTACGTCGAGGCGCCGGCGAACGCACTCGCCTACTCGTGGAAGCACTTCATCGGCGGTCACCTGGGCCGGCTCGGGACCCGCGACGACGTCACGTTGCACCAGCAGTACATGGCCGACATCGACGCCAGCGTCAGGCATGCGATCGACACGATCGACCCGACGGCGTTCTACGTCAAGTACGGCGAGAACACGTGGGCGGCAGTGAAGGCCCACCTCGACGCGACTGCCGCCGCAGCGGCCGCGCCGGTGATCGAGAAGTACACCGGGGTGCTCGCGGCGGCGGACGTCTTCACCGAGCACACGACCTTCTGGGTGATGGAGTCGATCCGCCTCGACCTCGGCTACGGATCGCAGGTGCATCCCTGATGGCCAGCCTGCCCGTCCGTGACCCCGTCGGTGACCACCTGCTGACACCCCAGAACGCGGCGCTCGTCGTGATCGACTATCAGCCCTCGCAGTTCGGGGCAGTCAAATCGATGGATCCGGACCTTCTCCTCGAGAACATCGTCTCGACCGCGAAGACCGCCAAGGCGTTCGGGATGCCGATCGTCCATTCGACGATCAACGTCGCCACCGGACGCGGTCAGCCGACCGTGCCCGAGCTCGCGGAGCTGCTCGCGGACGACCCGCCGGTCGACCGGACCTCGACGAACGCTTGGGAGGACGGCGACTTCCTCGCGGCCCTCAGAGCGACGGGCCGGCGCAAGCTGATCATGTGCGCGCTCTGGACGGAGATCTGCATGGCGTTTCCGACCCTCGATGCGCTGCGTGAGGGGTACGAGGTCTTTCCCGTCGTGGACGCGATCGGCGGCACGAGCGAGGTTGCCCATCGCACCGGCATCGACCGCGTTGTCCAGGCAGGCGCGCAGCCGGTCACCTGGGTCGCGCTCGCCGTCGAGCTCCAGCGTGACTGGGCGCGCAAGGAGACGGTCGCGGACGTGATCGAGATCGTGCTGACCGAGCGGCTCCTGAAACAATGATGGAGGTGGCAGACCGAAAGCGAGCTCCTCTCGCAAGCCGGAAGGCGCGCGAGTACCTGCGCGAGGCAGACCCGGTGCTCGGCGGGCTGATCGACGGGCGGCCCGGATTCCGCCCGCGGGCGTGGATGGACGAGCTACCGGTGCTCGACGCATTTGGCACGCTGGTCTTCCAGGTCGCAGGCCAGCAGCTCTCCGTCGCCGCGACCAGGGCGATCGTCTCCCACCTCGAGGCGAACTTCGGAGGCCACATGCCATCGCCGGCCGAGCTCCTAGCGGCCGATCCGGAACTGCTTCGCGCGAGCGGGTTCTCCTATCGCAAGGGGGCGACGCTCAGAGCGCTCGCCGAGCGGTTCGTCGACGGTCGTCTGAGCGACGAAGCTGGCGCGGATGACCGACGACGAGGTAGAGGCGGCCTTGACCGAGGTGCCCGGTATCGGCCTCTGGTCGGCGCGCGGATTCCTGCTCGTCGCCCTCGACCGGCCCGACGTGTTCCTCACGGGCGACATCGCACTCCGGCGCGCGATCCAGAGGACCTACGCGCTCGACCATGTCCCGACCGAAGAAGAGATCGCTGCAATCGCCGACCGCTGGCGGCCCTACAGAAGCCTCGCGGTCAGCTACCTGTTCGCCTCCGAGTACGGAGAAGGAGCCTCATGACCACAACCGAGAGCGGAAAGACCGAGCCGACGTTCGGGAACGACATCAAGCCGTTGTTCCGTGAGCGCGACCGGGGAGCGATGCTTCATGCGTTCGATCTCTGGTCATACGAAGATGTGAAGGCGAACGCCGACCGGATCCTCGCGGCCCTCCGCGGCGGCTCGATGCCCTGCGACGGCGCGTGGCCGCAGGAGCAGGTCGACCTCCTGCAACGGTGGATCGAGAGCGGCGAGCCCGAGTGACGTTCTGACGGCCGGCGGCGGACGAACCCACGAAGTCCGTAATCGGAACCTGAGCATCGGACTAGGCGCGTGGGCCTCGTTCGCAGGTACTCGCTCGATCCTTGACACGTTCGCGAAGATGACCATTGTCGGGATCTTTCCGAGGGGAATCCGCGGCTCGTCTGCAGCGAAACCTGACCGTCGCCGCCCGAGCTGGATTTCGGAGCGCAGAGTTCGTCGGCTCCCGGCATCAATGCCTTCAACGGAGGAGTGAACGTGTCCGCCCGCCCGCCTGCAAGCCCATTGCTTTCCCAGTCACAACTGGAGGCTCTCGCTCAAATCGGCGAGGAGCGGTCGGCGCCCGCCGGTGACCTCCTCTACCGGGTCGGCGATCGCACGTATCCGTTCATTGCGATCCGCGAGGGCGAGGTTGCGATCATCGACGCAGCCGGGAACGAGTTGATCCGACACGGCCGCTCGGGCTTCCTCGGAGAGATGAACCTCTTGTCCGGGCAGACGGTGTTCGTCAATGCACTCGTGACCCAGCCGCTGCGGTACATCGCGGTCGAACGTGCAGCGCTACGCACGCTCCTCTTCGAGGACGGGCCGCTCAGTGACCTCCTTCTGTCTTCGTTCATCGCGCGGCGTGAGGCACTGCAGAGCGCGCAGGGAGTCGGGATGGAGATCGTTGGCCCGCGCGCATCGGAGGCGACGATGCAACTCCTCGAGTTCGCACGCGCAAACCGGCTCCCCTACAGCTGGGAGGACGCCGCCCCACCTGATGGGGGCGCATCGCCGCTCGTACGGCTTCCCGGAGGGGTCGAGTTGCACGAGCCAACCTCTGGCCAGATGCTGCGCGCACTCGGGATCGGGCTCGAGCTCGCGCCTCGCGAGGAGGTCGACCTGCTGATCGTCGGCGCCGGCCCGGCTGGGCTCGCGGCGGCGGTCTACGGCGCCTCGGAGGGGCTCGACACCCTCGTCGTCGAGAGCACGGCGCTCGGGGGCCAGGCAGGGTCGTCCCGCCGGATCGAGAACTACCTGGGCTTTCCGGCCGGGATCAGCGGGAGCGAGCTGACGAGTCGCGCCGTCAGCCAGGCGCGCAAGTTCCATGCCCGAACCGCGACGCCCTACCGCGCCCTCTCCCTCGAACCGGGCAACGGGCGACACCTCGTACGACTCGACGACGACAAGGAGGTCGCCGCACGCGCCGTGCTGCTCGCAACGGGTGCTCAGTACCGGCGTCTTCCAGTCGACCGGCTCGCGGAGTTCGAGGGCCTCACCGTCTTCTATGCTGCCGGCGCGCCCGAGGCGCAGCTCTGTGCCGGCTCACGTGTAGCAGTCGTCGGCGGCGGCAACTCAGCCGGCCAGGCGGCCGTCTGGCTCGCGCGCGGCGGTGCGCTCGTCACCCTGCTCCACCGTCGCGCCGAGCTCCGCGAGACGATGTCCGATTACCTCCTCCGCGAGCTCGAGCGCTACGGCGTTGCCGTCCGCGACCGGAGCGAGATCGCCACGCTCCACGGCGAGAGCGGGCATCTGGCCGCTGTGACGCTTACAAACGGCGAGCGCCTCGCCTTCTCGTCGATGTTCCTCTTCCTCGGCGCGCTCCCCTGCACCGAATGGCTCGACGACACGGTCGCCCGCGACAAGAACGGCTTCATCCTCACCGGGGCCGCGGCGAACATGGACGGCCTGCTCGAGACCGACATCCCCGGCGTGTTCGCGGCCGGCGACGTGCGCTCCGGATCGACAAAACGATGCGCAACCGCCGTCGGGGAAGGATCGATGGCCGTTCAACTGGTCCATGCCCACCTCGAATCGGGTTTGCCACGAAGCGCGCGGCGATGAGGACATCGTCGAGTCGTCCGTCGTCGCCTCCTGGCACGAACACGCGAATCATCCACTCGACGAACGCGTCACCGTCACCACTACATCGCGGCACGACGATGATCAACCGAAAGCTTCAGCGACTCTGTATTGAGCGTGGCGGCGTAGTAGACGAGGAGCGCCCACCGACGAGAGGTCAACGAGCGTGCCCGCGTCGAACACGAGGGCGGGAGCGGGAATCGCCTATACGGTCGTTACGACACTGACGTTCAAGGACCGATCCGCTGCCGAGGCCGAACTCTCCGAGATCGTCTTCGCGCGTCGCGGTTGTGACCGGTTTCGTCGGAGGCTAGGCGAAGTCCTGGCGCGGGCCGAATCTGTGGGTCATTCATTCGGCTGAGTTCGCCCTCGTTTCGTCGAGCGCGTCGAGGATCGCGTCGGGTTCAGTGCGGCTCGTGTAGTCGGGATGGATGTCGAGCCAGCGAACCCTTCGGGCTGCATCGACGATGATGACGGTCGGCATCGGAAGCCCGACGGTGCCGTCGGCGTTCGCCTCGGTGAGGTCGAGGCCATGCTCGCGCTGGGCGGCGAGTACCTCCGCTGTGGGTTGGGTGAGGACGCCGAGCGCACGAGCGATCGCGTTCCCAGGATCTGACAGCACCGGAAAAGCGAGTTCGTTCTTCTCTTGCATCGAGAGCGAGCCGTCCGGCTTTTGGGGACTGATCGCGACCAGCGCGGCGCCTCGCTCGGACAGACGCGGGAGCAGGGTCTGCTGGTAGGTGCGCAAGGTCAGATTGCAGTAGGGGCACCAGGCGCCGCGGTAGAGGACGACGACAGCCGGTCGCCCTGCGATCGCGGCGGGGAGGGTCGTGGTCGAGCCGTGAACGTCGAGGAGCTCCGCGTCCGGGATCGGCGCGCCGAGCAGGAAGACATCGCTGGGCACCCGTTCTGCAAGAGCGGTCTGCTCGCGGGTGAAGGCGTTCTCGCCCCTGGCACGGCTTCGCATCTGGCGGACCTGGTCTGCAATCGGAGTTGTCACGCTGCTCCTCTCGCGCGAGCCGAGAAATCGGCAGCCGCGCCTTCGAGCAGCTCGCCGAGGAAGACCTCGATTACCTCGTCGTGGATGACTGCGGCAACCGAGCGCTTTCCGTCGAGGTCGTTCATTCGTCCCCTTCCGTCAACTGGACTGATCAGTCCAACGATCCACCAAAGGGAAGCACACCTCCGAGTGGACTGTCAAGTCCAGGCTGGCAGAATCCCGGTCAGCGTGTTCGCCCCGGTCGCGCGAGCAGCACCGCACCCGCAGTCACGGCGACGAATGCGAACACACGAATGACCCCGAGCGCACCGCTCGGCAGCGGCTCGTCGAGGATGACCGTCCCGGCCGCGATCGGGAGCCCGTTGGTGATCAGGGTCGCGAGGCCGGCGACAACCAGGGCGGCGCCGGCCTGGTAGCCGATCTGGATCAGCGCTGTCCCTATGGAGTAGCCGAGGATCAGGATCACGACGAAGGCCGCCCGCGCTCCACCCTCTGTCGCCACCTTGGTCGAGATGTCGCCGATCGAGAAGAAGAGCCCGCCCGCGATGCCGTTCGCGACCGCCGCCCCATACCGGGCGCGGCCGACGGCCACGAACACGACCGCGACGAATGCGGTCACGCCGAGCCAGAGCAGAATGGCCGTGAGCTGTCCGTTCCCCCCTTTCGCACTCCCGCCGGCGAGCGAGACGGCGAGTGCGGCGAGCCCGAGCACCGACAGCAGCACGCCGCGCAGCTCGTTTCGCGTGAGGCGCCGCCCCGACACCCGAGCAGAGAAGAGCGCGAGCAGACCGATGCCTCCGGCGGCGACGCTCTGCACGAGCGCAAGCGATGCGAACGCGAGTGCCGCCGCGTACAGCAGGAAGCCGCCGGACTCCATCGCGAACCCCAACATCCAGCTCCGATCGCCGAGAAGCAGCCGCGCCGAATGGATTGGACGGCGCATCGAGAGGACAGGCAGCTCCGCCGCCGCGTCGTGTTCACGCAGGTAGGCGAGGCTGGTGAGCGTGACCGAAGCGAGCGCGAGCACGAGCGCACCCGCCGTCTCGGCACTCACGTACCCGCCTCATCTGGCTGCCTGCGTGCCGGGATCGGCATGCGTGAACCGTGCCAGGAGTGGTCGCATGCCGGGAAGCGCACGCGTGCGCGCGAGCCAGGCAATCGCTGGCATCGTGGGTCTGGACACTGCGAATCGAGAAACGGGGGGCCGGAGATGGCGCAGGTTGATACGACGACAACGGTGAAGCTCGGTGACGTCGAGGTCACGCGGATCGGGCTCGGAACGAACCGCCTCACGAACACCGATGGGCACATCGCGTTCCTGGAGGCAGTGGTCGGCGCCGGCACGATGCACATCGACACCGCCCACTCCTATACCCGGGGCGAGAGCGAGGAGACGATCGGCGCCGCGCTCTCACCCTTCAGCGACTCAGTGGTCGTCGCGACCAAGGGCGGCTACGAGCCGGGAGAAGGACGCCCCGAGGTGCTGAGTGCGCAGATCGACGAGAGTCTCCGCCGCCTTCGCACCGCCACGATCGCTCTCTACTACCTGCACCGCGTCGATCCTCAGACGCCGCTCGAGGAGAGTCTCTCCGCGATCAAGGAGTACCGCGACGCCGGCAAGATCCGGCACGTCGGCCTCTCCGAGGTCGGGATCGACCAGATCGAGCGGGCCCGAGCCGTGGTACCCGTCGCGGCCGTGCAGAACCACTACAACCTCTCGGAACGCCGCTGGGATGACGTCGTCGACTACTGCGCACGTGAGGCGATCGCCTTCGTGCCGTTCTTCCCCCTCCGCGGCCACGGCGGCCGGCCGCTCGCGGAGATCGCCCAACGCCACTTCGCGACAGAAGCACAGATCACACTCGCCTGGCTGCTCCGCCGCTCACCCGCGATGCTTCCGATCCTCGGGACGCTCTCACTCGACCACATGCGCAAGAACCTCGCCGCCCTCGAAATCGAGCTCAGCGACGCCGAGTTCGACACGCTGCTGTAGGGCCTCACGGCGGAGCCGGTCGGGGCGCGCGTGCGACGACGCCACGCGTCAGCTCTCTCCCTTCGTGAGCGAGGGTTCCTGACCGTATTGCTCGTCGCTGACGCGCTCGCCGAAGGCGACGAAGTTCCCGTCGTCGTCGGCTTGCTGGAGCAGGCAGCAACGCTGATCGCGTCGTTCGAGCGGAGCCGAACCCACAAGCCCGGCATCCAGGGCTCCGCCCTGCTCGCCAACGCCTTTCGCGACCCCGCCATCCTCATCCGCCAAGCACGCCACCTCGAACGCTGGATCGACTTCCTCTCGAGCTGAGCTCACCCCGGTAGGTCAGTTTCGCCCGGGGCGGGTCCCTAACCCCGAGACCCCGGCACGGATTGGAAACATCGCGGCGTGCCGGCGCGCGTATGGCTCGTTAGTATACCGACCGGTATGTATACTAACTGTCATGAGCAGACGCCAGGACACTCACGACGCGCTCCTCGGGGCGACCAGCAAGCTGACCTACGCACAGGGCATCACCGCCACGGGGGTGGACGCGATCGCCTCGCAGGCGGGAGTGACGAAGCGAACCCTGTACCAGCACTTCGGCTCCAAGGACGCGCTCGTGGCCGAGTCGCTGAGCGACCGAAGCCGGCGCTCGATTCCGGCGCTCGAGGCGAACGCGAGGCGGCGCTCGGAGGAGAGCGGCGAGCCGGTGGTCCTGGCGCTCTTCGATGTCATCGAGAACGCTCTTGCGACTCGGGCGAAGGCCGGATGCGCGTTCATCAACGCGTCACTCGAGATCAGCCGTTCGGGCCATCCGGTTCGCGAGGCGGCGCTCGCACATCTGCATGCGCGGGAGTGTCTCGTTCGCCAACTCGTCGCTGAGGCAGGCGTAGCTGACGTCGATCTCGCCTCTCAGATTGCGCTGCTGGTCGACGGTGCCTACGCCGTTGGCGGCTCTCGCCGCGATCCGGGCGCGGCGCGCCGCGCGAAAGCTGCGGCGTCTGTTCTTCTCGCGAGCTCGAACGCCTCCGCTTGACGGCGACCGCGATTGCGGCCGAGGCGAGTGCGGCTCGTCGCTTCGGAGTTGCTCGCGCAATCGACGGGGTGGGCACCGGTCTCTTCATCCCGGTCTCGCTTCTCTACTTCCTGGCGACGACACCACTTTCGACCGTCCGGATCGGCCTGGCCCTCACGCTCGCGTCGTTGCTCTCGATCCCGTGTGTTCCGCTGATCGGCGCGCTCGTTGATCGGGTGGGCGCCAAGCCTGTTCTCCAGGCCGGGAATCTCTTCGGGGCGGCCGGGTTCTTCGGCTACCTGTTCGCCCAGACATTCTCGACCGTCCTGGTGTGCGCCTGGGTCGTGGCGCTGGGTCGAGCATGCTTCCTCGGGAGCTATGGCGTGACCGTTACCGCACTGTCCGAGGCGGGCGGTCGAGAACTTGCGTTCGGCCGCATGAGCGCAGTCCGCAACCTGGGCTACGCCGGCGGGGGCCTGCTCGCGGGAGTTGCGATCAGCATCGGGACTCACACCGTCTACTCGAGCATCGTCGTCGTGAACGCCATTTCGTTTCTCGTCGCATTCGCTCTGATGTCGCCGCTTCCGAACCCTCGTCCAGCTTTGATCAACCGGTCCGAGCGCGCCTGGCGGATCGCCGTTTCCGACCGCCCTTATCGCGTCGTGATCGCGGCGCAGTTCTGCCTTACTGCGTCGGCTTTTGCCCTCTACTACGTGTTCCCGATCTACCTGTTCCACGACCTCGGGCTGCCGGGATGGCTTGCCGGCGGCGTCTTCACGTTCAACGCGCTGCTTGTCGGCTTCGCTCAGAGCGGCGCTGTGCGAGCGGTGGCAGGCCGGGCACGGTTCCGTGTGCTCGCCGCAGGCCATGCCGCGTTCGGCATCGGATACCTGATGATGCTCGGGGCTTTGCACCGACCAGCTGCGCTCGCAGGGGCTGTGGCTATCGCCGGCACACTCGTCTATACGGCCGGCGAGCTCCTCGCCTCGCCAATGACTCAGACGCTTGCAGCCGAGGCTGCACCAGACCATCTACGCGGCCGCTACCTCTCGCTGAACCAGCTCTCTGTCGCGCTGGCCACCGCCATGAGCCCCGCGACTTTCACCTTTCTTCTCACCCGCGGACCGAGCGCGACGTGGCTCAGCTTGACGGCACTCGCGATGGTCGGCACCGCGCTATCTGTCATCTCCGGGCGAGTGCTACCCACGGCTCGAACCCGAGTCGGGCAACCCGACGATCAAGGCCGCGTGCAGGCCATCGACGAGAGGCGCAGGGAAGCGCGTTTCGCTACGACGACAAGGAGAGCATGTGACGCAGGCGCCGATCTACCAGGTTGATGCCTTCACTTCGCGCCGCTTCGCCGGTAACCCGGCGGCGGTGGTGTGTCTCGAGGACTTCCCGGACGACGACGTCCTGCAGGCCATCGGCGCGGAGAACAATCTCGCGGAGACCGCGTTTGTCGTCCCAGACGGGGATGACTACCGGATTCGTTGGTTCACGCCCACGGTGGAGGTCCGCCTGTGTGGTCACGCGACGCTCGCAGGGGGCGAGATCACGATCTAGTTGTCCGGCCCACACACGTTGTGAGGCTGTGGTCTTCCCGGCCTCACGGTCAGGAGGCTCGGAACTTCCATGGTAAGGAGGGTCAATGGCTCGAGTCTGTTCCCGCACCCGGACGAAACCTCCCACCCGGCTCGCCACCGAGGCTCGGCGGTACGGGAAATCCTCGGGCCGCCG
Organism: Gaiellaceae bacterium; assembly: GCA_036271235.1. Lineage (GTDB taxonomy): Bacteria > Actinomycetota > Thermoleophilia > Gaiellales > Gaiellaceae > PALSA-600. Next base: position 47,916 of record DATBBA010000005.1, on the reverse strand, counting down.
TGACATCCCGCGCCGGCACGAGCCGCGACGCGGGATGTCGATTGACTGGCTCCGCGAGGACTAGTGGCGCCAGGTCGCGGCGAAGGTGAGCTTGACGACGGTCGCGACGTCGGCGCCTGCGAGATTGCAGGTGAACTTCCCGATCCACGCCTGGACCGACGAGGTGCAGCGGTAGCCCTGGCTGACATAGGACTTGCCGTAGCCGCGGTTGACGCCGGTGCGGACGACCGACGCGATTGACTTCTGGCTCCACCAACTCGACTGCTGAGCGGCGCCGTTCGTGATCACGGCCTTGGCCTTGACGGTGTCGCCGTTGGCGAGGATTCCCTTGGCGACCTTGACGTTGTAGTTGTTGACGACGCTCGAGCTCGCGTGGCCGGTCGCCGGGAGGATGATCAGGCAGAGTGCCGCGAGGGCGATTGCCGCGACGATCGTCAGGCGTCCTGTGGCGAAATGGGTGATGCGGTCCATGATGTGCTCCTTTTCTCGAGGGTGGGCCGGAGACGCTTCTCGTTCCCCGGCGGTTGTGTGCAACCAGCATGTGACCGCGGCGACAGCGCGGCATCAGTACGCAGCTACTGCAATTGGATCCGCACCCGTACTTGGAGGAACCGGCTTCGCGGCGGCGGTACTGCTCCTGGCAGATGCAGTAGTCGGCTACTGACGCGATTGTCGATGCCGAGGCCGATCCTGGCTCCATTCGACTGCCTTCGCGAGAACGCGTCGGCCGTGAATTCGCCACCGAGAGGAGTCACATGCTTCGTCTTCCGTCCTCGCCGATCGTCGGCACTTCGACCTCGACCGTCCTGCTCGCAGCTTTGCTCGGCCTTCCGTACCGGGCAGACGCGACGGCGCCCGGCAACAGCGACAGCAGCAGCAGCAGCCCGGTACTCGACGCCTACCGCCTCAGGAGGCGCCATGCCGGCCGGACGTCTCCACTCGGAACGGCTTCCCGCGGCGAATGACAAACTCGGCCCCGCTCCTCGTACTTGCCGAACGGATTCCGGCTCCCGATCTCCGATCGCTCGTGATGGTGCTCGCGGCGTCGAGCATGGCCGCGGTTCTCGGCCGCCTCGACCGGCGAGTCGTGCTTCCGAGTGTGGTGCTCGAAATCGCGTTCGGCATCGCCCTTGGTCCACAGGCCCTGGGTCTGGCGCACGCCGACGCATACCTCGCCTTTCTCGCCGAGCTCGGTCTCGCTCTGCTCTTCTTCTTCGCCGGTGTCGAGGTGATCCAGCGCAAGGTCGCACCCGCCCTGCTCGCACGCGGTTCGGCCGCATGGGGGATTTCGCTCGCACTCGGGATCGCGGTCGGTTACGCGCTGCAGAGCGCGGGGCTCGGCGCGAGAGGCTGGCTCCTCGGGATCGCGCTGAGTACGACCTCGCTCGGGATGCTTGTGCCGATCCTGTCCGACGCGGACATGCTCGCGTCGCCGCTCGGTAAATCAGTCCTCGGCGTCGGGGTCGCGGGTGAGTTCTGGCCGATCGTGGTCATCTCCGTCGCGCTCACGGGTGCCTACGGTGCGGGGACAGAACTGATCCTCCTCGTCGCGTTCGGCGCAGCCGCGTTTGCAGCTGCCGTGATCACCATGCGCGCGCGGCCCCCACGAATCCTCGAGATCTTCCGCGAGACACTCGACTCGACGAGCCTCGCTGCGGTTCGGCTCACGCTCCTTGTCCTCGCGATCCTCGTCCTCGTCGCACGCGACGTGGGCTTCGATTTCATTCTCGGCGCCTTTACGGCCGGGCTCGTCATCGGGCTCGGTCTCGATTCGCCGAACGGGCAATCCGTCCGCTCTCGACTCGAGGGCATCGGCTACGGCTTCCTCGTCCCGGTCTATTTCGTCACGACCGGATTGACGTTCGATCTCGATGGGTTGCTGAGCACCCGCGGCCTGCTTTGCACCTCGATGTTCGTCGTCCTTCTGCTCCTCGTCCACAGCGCTTCGGCTGTCGTTCTCGGACGGCCGCGCACCGCCCGCCGGACAGCGAGCGTTGCCTTCTTCGCGGCCACGGGGTTGCCGCTCATCGTCGCAACGGTCAGCATCGGCATCACGCGCGGGGCGATCGGTCCGGATGTCGGCGCCTCGCTGATCGGAGCCGGGATGGTCTCGGTGCTTCTCTTCCCCATCGTCGCGATGAGGATCGAACGGGCCGGGACGGCCAACCGGTTCTCTGCCGCCGGCCACGGTGACAGGCGAACCAACGCGCTCAGGCGAGATCCGGACAACGAGTTCGCCGTGAGGCCGGCGTGGGCTCGCTTTCGATGACCGGGGGCGCTCGTGTGGTCGACTCCCGCTATCCGCCAAGCCGGGCCGATATCCCCGCTACCGCGCCGGCGATCCCGGTCACTGCCGTCTCGGACGGAATCTGCCCTGATGTTGACAGGGGCGGAGAACGGCGTATGGTCTCCCCGAAGGCTGGGAACCGGGGGCAGTCGTGTTCAGTGGCGCGGTCGTGATCGAGCTACTGCGGAGCACGCGTGTGGGCGCGCCCGCCGTCGAGCCTGCGGCAATCGCAACTCGCGGTCAGGCGCGGTGTTCGACGCACGCCTAGACAGCAGCGCGGCGAGCACCGGAAGCTCGAGCGGTCTTCCGCGCATGCCCGGGATCGACGGTTTGCGTGCACTCGCCGTCGCCGCGGTCTTCGTGTACCACGATCACGCTTCCTGGCTTCCGGGCGGATTTCTCGGCGTCGATCTGTTCTTCGTGATCAGTGGCTACCTGATCACCTCCCTGCTTCTCTCCGAGTTCGGGCATACCGGACGCGTCGGCCTCGGGTCCTTCTGGGTCCGACGCGCGCGCCGGCTTCTTCCCGCGGTGTTCGTGCTGATCGCTGTCTGCCTGCTCGCCGGTTTCGCCTTCGAGCGGGGCCAGGTCGAGCTGCGGTGGGATGCGCTCGCCTCGATCTTCTATGTCGCCAACTGGCGGTTCATCCTCGAGCACGAGAGCTATTTCGCTCAGTTCGGCCGTCCCCCACTCCTCCGTCACCTCTGGTCGCTCTCGGTCGAGGAGCAGTTCTACCTCCTCTGGCCACCGCTGCTCGTTCTCGGTCTGCACCTGCGGCGGCGGTATCTCGTTCCGTCGTTTCTGGCCGTGGCGGCGCTCGCCTCGAGCGCCTGGATGGCCTTTCTCTACGACCGGGATCCGACCGACGTCTCGAGAGTCTTCTATGGCACCGACACACGCGCCGGGCCGTTGCTGATCGGGTCGCTCCTCGCGTTCGTCTGGGCCCCCTCGAACCTGCCCTCGCTTCGACCGAGATGGACGCGACGGGCGCTCGACTCCGTGAGCATGCTCGCCCTCGGCGCGGTCGTCTTCGCGTTCGTCAGCATCGACGACCACGACACCGACCTGTACCACGGCGGCTTCCTTCTCCTCGCCGTCTGCGCTTCGCTCCTACTTGCAACGGTCGTGCATCCGCAAAGCGTGCTCGGGCGCCTGTTCGCGCGCCCCATCCCGCGCTGGCTCGGTCAGCGCAGCTACGCGATCTACCTCTGGCACTGGCCGGTGCTCGCGTTCACCCGGCCCGGGATCGACGTGCGCATGCCGCATGCGCTGCTCTTCGCTCTCCAGGTCGGCGTGACGCTGCTGCTTGCAGACCTCTCGTATCGCCTGATCGAGCGGCCGATCCGAAACGGCGCGCTGAGCCGGCTACGAGTTCACGCACCCCAACTGGTCTCACAGCCTCGCACTCCCCTTGTGGTCGCCGCGACAGCCCTCGGCGTCCTGCTCCTACTTGCTGCCTTCACACCCGACCGCGCCCCCGCGGTCCCGCCGGGGCTCACACGTGCCGCCTTGCTCCGCTCGGACAGGGCAAGTACGCACCCGATCGCGCTCCCCCGGCGACCGGCGAACTCGAGCGCACCCCCGGCGTCTGCGTCGGGACGATCGAAACCGGAGCAGCATCCTACGAAGCCCCCGGCCTCTGCGATCCCGCGCCACGGGCCGGTCCTTGCCGTCGGAGACTCGGTGATGCTCGGCGCGTCGAGCGAGCTCTCCGCCGCGATCGGCCCCGAGCTGCGGATCGACGCGGTTGTCTCGCGCCAGGCGGACGCGACGATCGACCGGCTGTTCGCCTACCGCAGCGCAGGGACCCTGCCGCGGCGAGTGATCGTGCACATCGGGGACAACGGGCCCGTGTACTACGCCGACTGGCAGCGGCTCAAGGCCGCGCTGGCCGGGGTCCCACTCGTCATTCTCGTGAGCGTTCGCGTCGACCGGAGCTGGCAGGGCGAGGTCGACCGGGAGATGCACGAGGCGATCGCCGGATGGCGGCATGCCACGATCGCCGACTGGTATGACGCGAGCGCGCCACCCGGGACGCTTGTCGACGGAACGCACACCTCTCCGGAGGGGGCACGACGCTTCGCCGCGGTGATCGACCGCGCTCTGCATCATCCGAATCTCGGCGGAGTCACGCGCTGATCAGAGCGTGCCGGTATGTCCTGACCGGGACCGTTCACGCGATCGCAGTAGTGCTCTACTGATGCCTTCTGCCCCGCCAACTCGCATGCTGGGACGAACCCCACCCGCGACGTAGCGAGGAGCACGAAGAGATGAATCCGACGGGCAGCACCGCCATGAGGCGCTCCCCCACACCTTCGTGGGCTTGCACTGAGTCGTCTGTGCCCGACGAACGCAACGTGCGGCCCGGCCCGGCTGGAGTAGCGACGGGCAGGCTAGGCCGGGTCGATCTGGCGGCGGGTGAGGTGCGAGACGACGCGGCGCCGTTCGCCCTCGGCGGCGTCGTCGTCCTCGTCACGCTCGCCCTCGTCAGTCGACAGGCGGGATGGGAAACCCTGGGGCACACCATCTGGTGGCTGTGGCTCGTCGCTGCCGCGCCGTATGGACTTCTTTCGGTCATGCTGCCCTTGGGGATCTCGCGGCTCGTTGCTCACGCCCGGAGGCGTGACGTCGTGATCGGGCTCCTCGCCCTTGTCTGGTTGTTCAACATGCTCGGTGTCGGTCTGCTCGTCGCATCCCTCGTCGCTCATTCGGGCCACGAGATGACCGGAGGGCAGTTGCTGCTGAGCGGCGGCACCGTCTGGCTCACGAACGTCGTCGTGTTCGGGCTGACGTTCTGGGAGCTGGACGGCGGTGGCCCGGTCGCGCGCGCCATCGCAAACGGCCCTGCAACCCCTGACTTCCGTTTTCCTCAGCACGAGAGCCCTGCACTCGCGCCACCGGAGTGGGCCCCGCGCCTATGGGACTACGTCTACGTCTCGTTCACGAACTCGATCGCGTTCAGCCCTACCGACGCGATGCCGTTCACACGCCGCGCGAAGGCGCTGATGGCGGCGGAATCGACGCTTTCGATGATCGCCGTTCTGCTGGTCACCGCGCGGGCCGTCAACGTCCTGAACTGAGAGTCCGCCTACAGATCGTGGCGATCGTTCAGACCGAGCTTTTGCATCGCCCGGTAGATGTGGGATTCGACCGTTCGTACCGAGAGGACGAGGCGATCGGCGATCTCGGCGTTCGACAAACCGCGTCGGGCGAGTCCCACCAGCTCCTCCTCGCGGGGCGTCAGCACCACCCCGCCGGCAAGGTCACCGAGCACCGGAGGTAGACCGCCGTCGCCCCGCGCGTGAAGGTCGAGGCTCCGTGTAGCCGCGCGCCTGGCGGCGTCCTCCTGTCCTGCGCGGGCGAAGATCCCGGCGGCGTGGGCGGCAGCCTCCATCGCGTACCGCACTGCGCCGATCCTCTCGAACGCGTCCGATGCGGCGAATGCGGCTGTGCCGTCCTCGTCGGCGACGGCGACCGCGTGAGCGGCGTACAGCCGCACGAGGGGTGCGTCGCAGCGGGCGGCGGATCCACCCAACGACTCGACGAGTTCTCCGGCAGGGGCTCCCGCGCGCATCGCTTCGTAGGCAAGCAGCGCTGCGTACACGGGCTTCGACCTCATCGCCGTCGCCCCGTCGAGAAGCCGAGCCTGGCCACGCTGTTCCTCGCCGCGTGCACAGTCGGCCCACCCCTCCGCACGAACGACGTAGGGAAGCTGATTCGGCATCGCCGGCTGGTTCCCAAGGGCGGCATGACATCGTTCGACTGCCGCGAGAGCGCCCGCCGCATCTCCGGTGCAGGCCGCCACGACTACCGCAACCGCGCACGCCGTGGAGAGCCCGCCGAACGTGTCTTGCTGCGCGAAGCAGTATTCGGCCTCCGCCACCCAGTTCGCGGCAAGCCCGAATCGCCCCTTCATCGAACAGAGCCTCCCGAGTGTCAAAGCAGCCAAACCCCCGGCCGCACTGTCACCGACCTTCACTGCCTCGTTGACCGCGGCTGCCATCCAGGCCTCGACCTCATCCCATTCGCGTCCGCTCTCGAGCGCGATCTTGCTCCAGAGCCCGAGCGCGCGCTCATCGCTCTGCCGGGTGAAGGGAACGGAGGGCCGGATCCGCCGGGCAAGGCGATAGGCCTCCTCGGTTCTACCGGCGTAGAAGAGATGAGCGGCATGCAACGGCTCGAGCTGGCGACGAACCGACGGATCGAGGTCCGGCGCCGCAAGGAGCCGCTCCGACTCGTCGACCGAGCCTCCGAAGAGGCCGTTCACCGATGCCGCGTGCATCCGGAGCGGAGCCAACCGTTGCTGCCAGACCTCGTCGGGCCACCAGCCTTGGGCCCGTTCGAGCAGGGCCCGGAGCTCCTCCGGATGGCGCAGGCCCCAGAACTGCACCGAGATGCACTGCTCGAGATATGCGACCGCGGACTCCTGATCCTCGATCAACCCCTCGGCGCCGACGAGCACGACCTCAGCCTTGTCGAAGCGCTTCAGCCGAGCGTGTGCCCGTGCAAGCAGCAGCGCGGCGTCGAACCCCCCGCCGGCGTCGACCGCGAGACCGGCGAGCTCCGAGCCGAGCTCCGGATCACCGGCCCACAGCGCCGCATTCGCCGCCGTCACAAGTAGCGCTACCGACATCGGCTCCCCCGCGTCGAGTAGCCACCGAGCGACACGTAGCGCATCGTCCGAGCCGAGATCGCCCTGGGCCTGCACCACCTCTGCGAGCCTGAGTCGAAGCTCTCGTGCCCATGCCGCCGGCAACGACGCTCGGACGACCTCACCGTAGATTGGATGGGCGAGACGAACGGCGCCGCCTGACGACGGGTTGTCGACGACGACCAGCTGCTGGGTCTCGGCGGCGGCGAGCGCGTCGGACCCGCTCAACTCGACCGCCAGTCGTAACGCGATCGGTTCGCCGAACGCGACCATCTCGATTGCCTGCCGCTCGACCTCGTCGAGGGCCGACATCCGCGAAGCAATCAGCTCGCCGAGCGTCGCGCTCACGGGCGGCTTCCGCAGCAACTCCCAGAGATCACCGGTGCGGGTCAGGCTTCCGCTCTCGAGCGCGCCGAGGACGAGCTCTCGCACGTAGAGCGGATTTCCCCTGCTTCGCGCAAACATCCACTGAAACGCGCCCTGCTCGAGCGGGCCGGCGAGCGCAGCCTCGATCAACTCCGACGTCGCCGCTTCGTCGAGCGGCGCAAGCTCGAGGCGCAGGGCGCCTGCATCCTTGCACAGAGCCATGATCGCGTCCTCACACCGTTCGTCGCTGCGCACTGTCGCGATCACGAACGCCGTCCCCGTTACTGCCAGATGCAGGACGAGCGCCGCAGAAGTCGGGTCGAGCAACTGCGCATCGTCGACCCCGAGCACGATCGGACGGTCCGTAGCGCGTTCCCGAAGCGTTGCCGCGCCTCGTTGCATCAGCTCCAGCGGATCGTCGGAGCCGACATCGCCGGGAAGCAGGCTCGCGAAAGCAGCAAGCGGAACACTGGCCGCGCTCCGCGTCGCCTGCACCCAGGCCACGAATGCCCCACCGTACTCTGCGGTCGCTACGGCTTCGCGTGCCAGACCCGACTTGCCAACTCCGGGGCCGGCGCCGATCACCACTCCCGGGCACCCGCCGTCTTCACGGGCGCGAGCGATCTTCGCAAGCTCTGCGACACGGCCCATGAACGGCCACTCGAAGCCCACGCCGACCGCTGCCATCATCGATGCAAGGCTCGATCACGGGGGTTGACGTCGCGTGACACGGGATACCGAAGCAAATCGTAGCCCGGTTCTCCCGGTTTCGTACGGCGCTCGTTAGGTAGCCGCCGCCACCGATGCAGTACCCCCGTACTGACGACATGCGGACCACCGAGAGAGAAGCTCCGAGCGACACCAAGTCCACGCCACAGAAAGGAGTCCTCATGTCCCTCCCGTCCCTCAGCCGTCGCACCCACTTCCAGCTCGCTGCCGCCTCGTTCGTCGTGTTTGCCCTCGCCCTGGCCCTCGCAGCAGGCGCCCTCGCGATGGGTTCACGCTCTCCCTGGCAGAACGCGCAGGTCGGGCTCGACTATGCGCTGTATCAGCCATCCACGACCATGAACCTCAACCGCACCGCATTCAAGACACTTTCCTGCGGTACCGGCCAGAATCCGTCCGTCTTCGCGACTTACGGAAACGCGTACGCGCCGCAGAGCAACTTCGGCAAGGTCAAGGGCTTCTCGATCGCCGAGGGCTCTCCGCAGATCTGCTCGAACGCCGGCATCGCCAAGTACGTCGCGACGAAGACCGTCAACGGGCTCAAGGTTCGAGTTTCGGTCTACTGCGATCCGATGCAGTTCAGCAAGTGCACGCTCGACTCCGGCATCAAGAACGGCTACGTGCTCCAGTGGACGCAGCCTTCGACGCGGGCAGGCACGTTCGCCAAGAGCACCAAGATGTTCATGGACTCGTCCCGCCTGACACTGAAGAACGCTCTCACGATCGCCGCCGGCGCCCGCCCGACCCTGTAGCCCAACGGCAGACCGTCGACACATGACCCTTTCAGCTCACCTGACGGTCGCGTCGACCTCGGCCGGGTCAGGAACCTCCCGTCGCCACGCTCGCAGTGGCGGCGGGACGGGTCGTTCAGCGGCCCCCGCGAGACGACTCGACGAAAGATCGTGATGGACGGACAGAGCACGAACCTCGAGGGAGTGCCCGGCGAGCTGTTCGCCCGGGTCGTCCACGAGCTCGCGGTTCTACTGGGCGACGATCTCGAGCTTGCCGCGGCTCGGCGAAGCGGGCAGGCACGGCGGCTGCTGCTCCAGATCGGGCTCGGCATCGCTGCGGCAAGCACGCTCCTCCTGGCCGGTGCCGCGTTCAGTTCGGCAGGCGCCGAGGCGCTTCGAGGCATGCTGCCGTCGTGGGAAGCCTCGACCGTCGTCGGTGCTGTCTGGTCGGCGGCAGCGCTCGCGATCATCGCGTTCGTCCGCCCGCGTCGGCTCCTTCACGGCTTTGGAGCCGCGGGGGCTGCTGATTCCGTCGCTCGCATCGAGCGCCAGCGAATCGCGATCGAACGGGCGGTGAGCATCGATGCAGCGGGGCTGGCACGAACCGCGGCGAGGGCTGTCGCCGACTCCGCGCTGGACGAATCGGTCTGCGAGATGCTGAAACTGGCCGGGACAGTCCACGACAAATCGGACGGCATCGTCGATGGCCTGGCCGCCACGCTCCGTACGCCGAGACGCCTCGGACGGGGTGTGCTCGGGGCACTCGAACACCGTTCCTGAAGCCAGGACCGCGTCGACGGTCGGCCGGGCTACGAACGGGCCAGAACATGAAGTGCTTTACTGTCGATGGGCTGGCCATCATGTGATCTCTCGACGAGCCGCGGCCTCGGGGGTGACGGTTTGAGCGTTTCGGCTGTTGAACTCGCGTCGTCATGGCCGTTTATCGCACGCGAGTACGAGCTGGAGACGATCGCGGATGTTCGGGCCTCGGGCGACTGCCCCGGTGTCGTTATCGCTTCTGCGGCTGGAGTGGGGAAATCGGGACTCGCCCGAATGGCCTTGGCGACGGCGGAGCACGACGGCGCATTCGTGCACTGGGTGCACGCGACGAGAAGCGCGGCCCGCGTGCCGCTCGGAGCTTTCGCCGGGATCCTGGCTCCAGACAGAGGCTCTGATGATCTGCTCGAGTTGATGCGCCAGAGCGCCGGCGTGCTGCGCACGCGTGCCGGCGACCGGGCGATTGTTCTCGGCGTCGACGATGCACAACTGCTCGACGCGAGCTCCGCGGCGCTCGTGCTCCACCTCGCCGTAAGCAGCACCGCGTTCGTCGTCGCGACGCTGAGAACGGGTGAACCTTGCGAGGATGCGATCGCTGCCCTCTCGAAGGACGCCGGAGCGCTCCGGATCGAGCTGAGACCACTGGACGAGGCCGAGACAGGCAAGCTGGTCGAGTCGGCTCTCGGCGGCCTCGTCGAGGAGGGAGCCCGGCGGTGGGTTGTCGATCGCAGTGACGGTAACCCGCTCTATGTCCGGGAGCTTCTGCTCGGCGCCCTCGGGAGCGGCGATCTCGTTCAGATCGGTGGACTCTGGCAGTTGGCGGGACGACCGGCGATGAGCGTCTCCCTCGGACAGCTCGTGGAGACACGGATGGCGGCGCTCGGCCGGTCCGAGCGACAGGCGGTCGAGCTCGTGGCGTTCGGCGAGCCGCTGCCGCTACCGCTCGTCGTCGAGCTGGCGAACCCGGAGGCCGTGGCCGCAGCCGAGAGCCACGGGATGCTCGTCGTCGATGGAGGGAGAGAGGGCGGCACGATCCGGCTCGCTCATCCGATCTATGGCGAGGTCGTTCGAGCGTCGCTTCCCGCGGCCTGGGCGCGTGAGCTCAGGATCAGGCTCGCTTCCATCGTCCAGGCCACCGGACCGGCGGGTGCCGAGGATTCGCTTCGCGTCGCCCGCTGGCTGCTGGACGCCGGCGAGGTGATTCCCGTTGGCCTTCTCGTCAGCGCCGCAAACGCAGCACTCAGGGCGGGAGATCCGAACCTCGGGGCCGAGCTCGCCGGGCTTGCCGTCGACGGCGGCGGAGGCGTCGAGGCGTCACTTCTCCTCATCCGAGCCCATACCCGCCGGAGACGGTTCCAAGAGGCCGAGCTGATCCTGGAACGAATCGAGGAGCCGTTCGAATCCCAGGAGCTCGCGCTCGACTATCTCGAACAGTGCATCTCGGTTCGGTTCTGGGGCCTGCGGCGGCCAGAAGAGCTCAGTGTGTTGCTCGAGCGCGCCGCGGGCTGGTGGTCGGATGACTCGTGGCGGGAGAGGCTCCAACCGCTTCGCCTCTACGCCGCGCCGGTCGGCGAGGTGTTCGGCGGCAACGTCGATGAGACCGCAGGGATCCTCGCCCGGCCCACCCTCGACCGCGCCGTCCGGCGTCAGCTCGAACCGCTCCATGTCGCGCACCTGTTCTACACCGGTAGGACGCAGGAGGCCCACGACCTGGCTCTTCGCATCCGCCCGTCGGTCCCGTTCTCCCGTCAGACCGACGAACGTGCACTCGGCCTCTGGGCGAAGGTCGCGATCGAAACCGGCAGAGACTGGCCGGGCCTCGAAGCCTGGATGGGAGAAGCCCTTGGGGTCGCCGTCCGCATCGGCGACCAGGCTGCCGCCGGGATCGCGTCGCTGACCCTCGGAAGACTCCGAATCCTCGACGGCCGGTTCGGGGAAGCCGCCCGCTGGCTCGCCGAGGCCGAGTACTGCTTCGAGAAACAGGACACGTTCGGAAGCCTCGTCACCGCCCGCTCGATGCAGGTGGTGGTCGCCTGCCGGACAGGTGAGCTTCGGCAGATCGCTCCCGCGCTCGAGCGATGCCACGCCGCGCTGGGAGGCCATGCGCCGTTCCCGAACCAGCTCCCGTATCTGGTTCGCGCGGACGCCTGGTCGGCCTGGGCACTCGGCGACCGCTCCGCCGCTCAGGAGCAGTTGCTGCAAGGCTCGGACCAGACGAGCTCGAGTCCGATCCATAGCGCCATGCTCGCCTATGACGCAATGCGCGCCGGAATCCCAGCCCGTCGCGTCACGTCTCGGCTGACTGAGCTCGCGGATCGCTGCGACGCACCGCTGCTCTCGGCCTATGCGGCTCAGGCCGCCGCGACCGTTGCCGAGGACGGCGTGGCCGTGCTGACCGTCGCCGACGAGATGGCGCGGATCGGCGCTTTGCGCTACGCGATGGAGGCCGCAGCCGGTGCGGCCGGAATCTTCGCACGCGAGGGCCGCCACGATTCGGCGAGACGGGCCGCAGCGCAGAGCCTCGCCATCTTCGAGCAAGGGGACGGAGGGATCCCACCCGCAATCGACGGCATGACGGCCGACGTGAGGCTGACCTCGAGGGAGAAGCAGCTCGTCGACCTGGCGCGCCAGGGCCTTACGAACTCCGACATCGCCACTCGCCTAGTGCTTTCCGTCCGGACGGTGGAATCCCATCTGTATCGAGCGATGCAGAAGCTCGGCATAAAAGACCGTCGAGACCTCTAAGGCGGCCCCAAGCCCCTCCGACATCATCTCGAGCTCGCCAGGACGCGTACGGGTGTATCGACAGACACAAAACGGTAGACCCACCGCGCGTCGTACTTCGTCACTCGTACGCAACCGTGCGAGGCTGCATAACTCGGAACGCTGGCGAACTCGTGAATCGCGATCCCGCCGCTGAATGGAGCGGCCCAGAGAAGCCATTCGCTGAACGGCGTCGACCACCAACGGGGATATTTCGCGTAGACATCGAACGAGCCGACGGGCGTCGGAGTCGACGGCTTTCCGGTCGAGACATCGATCGTGCGAACCACACGATCGCCCTGGACGGCAAGCAGAAGCTGGCGATCGACGAGTACCTCGAGTTGTCTCCCGTTAGCGCCGTCAGCGATCGGAGTAGGTCGCGCGGCGCGCGCGAGCGCCGACCTCGTTCGTGTGTCGATCGTTCCGGTTCGCGGCAGTCCCTGCCACTTCTGGAACGCAACGATCGCCGTCGCGGTATCGGGACCTTCTCTCCCGTCCACGGCCGCCGGCGAAAGGTAACCAAGCGTCGCGAGACGATCCTGAATCAACCGCGTCGAATCGAGACCCTCAGCTGCCGAGTCGGGCACAGGGGACTCCCAGGCCGCGCCACCGCTGACGTGGCTGACGCCTGTTGCCGGCACCTTTCGGTTGACGACGGTGCTTCCGGACGCCGCCTCCACGGCGATCGAACTCGCAGCGAACAGAACGGCACAGCTGACGGCAACGGGAAGGCAGCGCCTGAGCGTGCGCGAGCGAAATACGCCTCTCCGGTTCATGGTCTCTCCTCCTTGATCTGCATCGGGCGGGATCGTGTGCCCACAGATTCGGCGAGAAGAGTCCGCCGGTCATCAGTACATCCGTACTGCACCCGGAGACCCTCAACTACCTACAGGCGGCTACAGATGCACATTGCCGACGCCCGACCCCTAAGTGGCTGAAAGCGGACGGAACCGCCGCGCCGCACGAATGTGCGTGTCAGCGCGTGGCCGTGAGCAGCCCTGGGGGCGTATGAGCCCTGCGGACACTCCCACCGCGCGACAAGCAGGTACGGCGCGCCAGCGGTCTTCGTCCCCAGGCCTGGCCGTTGCTGCCGCTACCGTCGACAGGGTGACGGCTCCGGGCACGCATGTGTTGAACAATCCGCCGCTCACATCGTCGACGGCCCGTTCAACCAACCATCTGGGGACAGGTCTCGGGGACGAGTTCAGGGCTGCTCAGGGTGTCTCGGGGCTTCTCGAGAAACACCGCGACGGAGGATCAGGCCGGATAGATGAACATAAAACGAGGTTGGAAGGCCGAATCGTCCTCCCACCGGCGGAGGCTTCAGCCCGCATGGTAAGGAAGGGGTCGAACGGTTCGAGTCCATCGTGCCGCTCGGGATCCACGAGGCAGATGCGAAAGGCGACATGCACCTCACGATCACCGTCACGCATGCACCACGTCCACTACGGCCCGAGCGTCACGGCCAAGCCGCTCTGGGCCGATCCCGTCACCTGCGCTGACATTCCCAGGCAGACGAGCCCGTGACCCATGACACCATCGTCGCTCTTGCCGCTCTCGGCATCGCAGGCCAGGTGCTCGCGGTCGCATTCGTCCTCGTTCTCGGAGCAGCCGCGCTCGGTGCTTCCAAGCCTCTCGACTCGGTCCGCACCGCGATGTGGGGCTACGAGCTGTGGTCGGCATTTGTCGTTTCGGCCGTGGCGACCGGCGGCAGCCTGTTCTTCTCCGAGATCGCCGGCTTCGTTCCCTGCGAGCTGTGCTGGTACCAGCGGATCTGCATGTACCCGCTCTCGATCATCACCCTGCTCGCAGCGATCGCCGGCGACTACCGCGTCGCCCGCTACCTGCTCCCGCTGCCCGTCGTCGGCGCCTGCATCTCGGTCTACCACCTGCTCGTCGAGAACGGCGTCGTCGGTCAGAGCAGCGCATGCCTCGTCTCCGCCCCGGGTGGCTGCGCGACGAAGTGGATCAACGAGTTCGGGTACGTCACGATCCCCACGCTCGCCCTCACCGGGTTTGTGCTTCTCATCGAACTCTTAGGCCTCGCGGCGGTCGGCGGCGACCCCGCGGGGCTACGGTGAATGGAGATGTCTAGCGGGAAAGCGAACAGGCGGAAGCGAACGACACCGGCCCCGCCGCCAGTGCGCTCCAAGGGCTCGCCGAGAAAGCGTCAGGCCTCCCCACGCGTCCTGATCGCCGCCGGCGCGGTCGTCCTTGCCGTCGCGGTCGCAGTCATCGTCGCGGTCGTCGCGAGCGGCGGCTCATCCAACTCGCTCGCAGACGTCCCCGCCGTCGGATCGCTCAAGAATGCGCTCACCGGCGCGGCAACCGTGAACACCCTCTTCAAGGGAATCCCGCAGAGCAACACGACGCTCGGGAAACCTACTGCCCCCGTCACGATGACCGAGTTCGTCGACCCGCAATGCCCGTACTGCCAGGAGTTCGAAACGCAGGTGTTCCCGGGCCTCGTCAAGGACTACGTGCGGACGGGGAAGCTCCGGATCCAGATCGAGCCGTGGGCGTTCATCGGCCCCGACTCCGTCCGCGGCCAGGCCGCTGAGCTGGCTGCCGGCCAGCAGAACAAGCTGTTCGACTACGCCGAGCTCCTCTACGACAACCAGGCCGAGGAGAACACCGGCTGGCTGAACGACGACATGGTCACGGCTGTCGCCCGCAGCATCCCCGGCCTCCGCGTCCACACCCTCCTCGACGCACGCTCCTCCGGCCCGGTCAAAGCGGCGCAGAAACAGGTCGACGACCTCGCCACGACCGACAAGATCAGCGGGACCCCGACCCTCTTCGTCGGCAAGACCGGCACCAGGGGATCGGAGGTCGACCTCAGCAGCCCGACCGACCGGCAGGCAGTCGTGACGGCGATCGCGAACGCCACGCAGTAGCCGAATCGCGCCCTGCGCTCTCCGCAGCGGCGCCTTGCCCAGGCTGTAGACGGCGCAGGGCGGATCGCAGCTTGACAAATCGACGATCGTCGATATATTCACGGACGTCGATATGAGAGGTGAGTGCCGATGAGCGCGTTGGAAGCGCCGGTGGTGTGTTGCGCGCCCCTGGCGGCCTCGAGTCTGGATGAGGTCGAGGCGGTGGCGACGGCGGAGTTGTTCAAGGCGCTTGCCGATCCGGCGCGGGTGCGGATCGTGAACGTGCTCGCGACGAGCACGGAGCCGGTGTGTGCGTGCGAGTTCGAGCCGGCGCTCGGTCTATCGCAGCCGACGGTTTCGCATCATCTGAAGAAGCTCGTCGAGGCGGGGCTGCTCGAGCGCGAGCAGCGTGGGAAATGGGCGTATTTCTCGTTGAAGCGCGAGGCGGTCGAGAAGCTGGCCGCGGTCGCCGACCTGAAGGGAGCGTGTTGCTGATGGCGACGGGTGCCGACGAGCTACGGGAGCAGGTGCGGCAGCGCTATGCGGAGTCGGCGCGCGCGGTGACCCAGTCAGCTCGTGGCGGGAGCTGTGGCGGCGGTTCGTGCTGTGCCGACGGCGAGAGCGATGCCGAGTTGTTCGGCGAGGCGCTCTATGACCCCGAGCAGCGTGATGGGCTGCCGGCGGCTGCTGCGCTCGCGTCGCTCGGCTGCGGGAACCCGACCGCGGTCGCCGAGCTGCGCGCGGGAGAGGTGGTGCTCGATCTCGGTTCGGGCGGTGGGATCGACGTGATCCTCTCGGCCAGACGGGTCGGCCCGACGGGCACGGCTTACGGGCTCGACATGACGGACGAGATGCTTGCGCTCGCGCGCCGAAACGCGGTCGATGCAGGCGTGACGAACGTGCACTTCCTGAAGGGGTTGATCGAGGCGATTCCCCTGGCGGCCGACTCGGTCGACGTGGTGATCTCGAACTGCGTGATCAACCTGTCGACGGACAAGGCCGCGGTGCTGACCGAGATCGCGCGGGTGCTTCGCCCCGGCGGACGGGTCGGGGTGAGCGACGTCGTCGCGGAAGACCGGCTGACGCCTGAGCTGCGCGCGGAACGAGGAAGCCACGTCGGCTGTATCGCGGGCGCGCTCTCTGCCACCGAGTACGAGACCGGTCTCGAGGCAGCCGGATTCGAGCAGGTGAGCGTCGCGTTCACCCACGAGGTCGCAGACGGCCTCCACGGAGCGATCGTCAAGGCGGTCAAGACACTCGAGCCGGCCTCGCGAGGGCTGCCGATGGTCCAGGCGGCGCCGAACGCCGGCTGCTGCTGACCGCGCCGAGCGCCGACCTCGCTCCGGTCGCAGAGGCCACTCCAGAGCTGTCGCGACCTCGGGCCGAGCTGGATCCGAGGTGGTTCCTAGGTGAGGAGCCGGCGAAGCACCGCGAGCGGTTCCTCGCAGACGCGGTAGTAGGCCCAGGTGCCGCGTCTTTCGCGCTCGACCAGGCCTGCCTCTCGGAGTACCCGCAGATGGTGGCTGACCGTGGGCTGGCTGAGCCCGAGCGGCTCGGTCAGATGACAGACGCACGCTTCGCCCGTGGCCTGGGCCTGGATCAGGCTCAGCAGGCGCAGGCGAGCCGGGTCGGCGATCACCTTCAACGCGCTCGCGAGCCGCTCGGCGTCCGGCGCCGAGATCGGCTCCTCGGAGAGCGGCGCGCAACCCGCCGCGACGATCGCGATCGTCTGCATGGTTTCTATATTGACATGCGTCGATGCCTTCGGCAAGATGCGGCCACAACATTGATGGCTGTCGATACCCGAGGAGGCCGTTGTGTCCGAGATTTTCGACCCAGGAACCCAGCATCACGTACGTCAGGCCGCGAAGCAGCTCAAGTCGGAGTTCGCCGGCATCTTCTCCGAGGAGACGATCGAGCGCTACATCACCGAGTCCACCGACCTGATGACCGACGGTGCCGCGTTCAACGACTTCCTGCCCTTGCTCGTGCATCGCTTCGCACGCGAGCGGCTGAAGGCCCACGCGCAGGCCGAGCATCTGATCGCGAAGGATCAGCCCGAAGTCCTGTTCGTCTGCGTCCACAACGCCGGGCGCAGCCAGATGGCCGCCGGCCTCGTCAAGCTCCGCTCAGCGGGCCGGATTCACGTTCGCTCGGCCGGGAGCGCTCCGGGCACCGAGATCAACCCGGCAGTGATCGAGGCGATGGGCGAGCTCGGCGTCGACATGTCGCAGCAGTTCCCAAAGCCGCTCACCGACGACTTCGTGCAGGCCGCCGACGTCGTGATCACGATGGGCTGCGGCGACGCGTGCCCGATCTACCCGGGAAAGAAGTACGCCGACTGGGAGCTCGACGACCCCGCCGGCCAGGACCTCGAGACCGTGCGAGGGATCCGAGACGAGCTCGACCGGCGCGTCCGGGTACTGATCAGCGAGCTCCTGCCCGACGACGCGCCCGCCCCAACCGCAACCTGACGACAAGCAACCGGAATGATCGACAGGGCGCACGTACGGCTGCTCGCGGGCGAGTTCATCGGCACGTTCACGCTCGTGTTCGCCGGCTGCGGCGCGATCATGGTCGACGCCAAGACCGGCGCGCTCGGCCACATCGGCGTCGCCATCACCTTCGGGCTCGTGATCATGGCGATGATCTACGCGGTCGGGCACATCTCCGGCGCCCACTTCAACCCGGCCGTCACGTTCGCCTTCGCGCTCAGCCGCCACTTCCCCTGGTCGCGTGCGCTCGGCTACTGGGCGGCCCAGCTCCTCGGCGCGCTCATGGCCGCGGCGCTCCTGCGCGGCTCGCTCGGGAACATCGCCCACGTCGGCGCCACCCTCCCCTCCGGATCGCAGGGACAGTCGTTCCTCTGGGAGCTCGTGCTCACCTTCTTCCTGATGTTCGTGATCATGGCCGTCGCGACCGACACCCGTGCGGTCGGTGAGGCGGCCGCGATCGCGATCGGCGGCACGGTCGGCCTCGACGCGATGTTCGGCGGCCCGATCTCCGGCGCCTCGATGAACCCCGCTCGCTCCGCGGGCCCCGCGATCGTCTCGGGCGACCTGCACGCCCTCTGGCTCTACATCCTCGCCCCGGTCATCGGCGCCTCACTCGCCGCCCTCACCTACCAGCTGATCCGAACCGATCCCAACCCGGCCGACAACGACGACGGAGCTGCCCTGGCTGCCCGCGAGCCCGACGGGATCCACGCTGAGGAGCTCGTGTGACCCGCCTCGTGATCATCGGCGGAAGCGACGCCGGCATCAGCGCCGCCCTCCGCGCACGCGAGCTCGCCCCCGACAGCGACGTGGAGGTCGTCCTCGCCGACGCGTACCCCAACTTCTCGATCTGCGGCATCCCCTACCTGATCTCCGGCGATCCAGACCGGCGCACAGGAGTGGACGCGATCAGCGGCCGGCGTGGCGACGGCGCCGTAGGCACGACGCCCAGCCGATCGGCGAGCCCACCGCCCCTCGCATGTCCGAACCGAGTGCGGGGCGCTCGATCTGGTACCTCTTCAAGATGGCTGACCGTGACTCGCTGACGCTGAGTGTCGACTCGGCCGACTCCGAGGTGTCGGTCGCGCTCCAGCAAGCGTTCTTCACCGAGATTGCGTCCCGCTACCCCGGCTGGGAGCCGACCAGTTCTCAGAGCGTCGAGCCCTCAGAACTCGCTCCGCCAACGGGCATCTGGATCGTCGCCTACCGCGGCGGCAACCCGGTCGGCTGCGGCGGGCTACAAGCACTCGGCAGCGAGACCGCCGAGATCCGACGCATCTTTCTCCACGCCTCAGCACGCGGTCTCGGGATCGGACACGCTCTTCTCACCGAACTCGAGCGACGCGCGCAGCAACTCCTCTACCAGCGCGTGCGCCTCACAACCGGAGAGCGCCAGCCCGAAGCACTGCGCCTCTTCCAGGCCGCCGGCTACCGCGAAATCCCGGCTTTCACGCAGGGCGCTTTCACGAGCCACTGGATGGAGAAGACACTGTCCGACCACGTTCAGGGAGTCTCTTGAGGCGTTTTGTTGCCTCCGCGCGACTCGGCCGATCCTCGAGAGCCCCTCAACGTGTCCCGAAGAGCCAGGAAGTCTCGCCGCAAACCTCTCTCTCGCCTCATGCGGGTCTGGTCGCGTCTGCGCTCCGCTGACTGACACTCAGACGAGCAAAGGGAACAACGACGTGCCCTGAACTCGGCTCGAGCAGTCGATGCTTGAAGCACCTTCTAGCAGGGAGTCAGAGAGACGATGTCACTCAAACCGAAAAGCACCAGACCCTCATCCTTGGCGCAGGCGCTCGACCGCGCCTTGGGCCACACCTCGACCCCGACCGGCATACGGCGCTGGGTGCTCGAACCGGCAGCGCTCGGCGCCGCCGGGTTCGTCGCGGTCAGCGCAATCTCCTCGAGTGCGCCCGCCACCGCCAGTCGGGAGTCGACGGACGATGTCGGCGCGTTCATCTCCACGACCGAAGCGTTGAGCCTCACGATTCTGACGGAGCTTCTGCGCCGAACGAGCCTCCATCCCGAAGTGCCGAGCGACGTGTCGGCAATCTTCGACGCCGTGTACGCCGCCGAGCTGGACCACTGGAACTTCATCAGCCAGCACTACAGCCCCAGCACGACACGCTTCTGGATCCCGGACGGCTTCTTCGGAGGCGCGGGAGATGCCCTCGATCTGACAGCGGTCGGCAAGGGCGTCTCCGCCGGCGAGACGCTCTTCATCAACACGTATCTCATCGGCGTCACCGCATTCGCGGAAGCCGGGCGCTCCGAGTTTGCACGGTATTGCGCCGAGATCGCCGGGAACGAGTCCGAGCACCGCCTGCTCGGGCAAACGCTGGCCGGTGCAAGCCCACCCAACAACCTCGGATTCGAAGAGTTCGTCTACGACAACGTAGGTGAGCTCGGCGCCGCGGCGATGCAGGCCGGGTTCGGCTTCGGACAGCAGGGCACGGCGCCCGGGGCGTTCTACGACCTCCCGAGCGCTCCAATGGCCCCGCTGACCCCGATCAGCTCGAATGAGCCGCGATAGCAGAGCCGAGAAGGAGGCACGTCGGCCAAGCGGGCGGCCACAGCAGCCGTCGCGAGCGCATCGGCTGGAGACGTCTCCCGTCGGGGTCCGATCGTGGCCTCCGAGGGAGATTGAGCCGTCTCGGGTGCGACGGAGACCTTGATCGCCGGGTTCACTCGCGGAGGCGATCGACCTCGTTGTCGCATCCGATCGCACCCACCTGGGCGAGTTCGCTCGGGTGGTCCGGGACGGAGCGCCGCGGACGGACATCGGCACCGTCGCGGCGCTCGACCCGGACCGAGCCGATCAAGGGGAAGACGTTCATCGCGTTCGTCCGTGAGGACTCAGGGCCGGGAGCGGGTCACGTATCCGCAGCCGACCGCGATCCGCTTGCGACAAGGCTGCCGGGCAACTGATCACCCTCCTTCCCCTGGCCACCTTTCGGTGCGTGAGCCAGTCCCGGTGCGCAGTACAAGACGTGTATCCGGATCCCTCCCAAGAAGGAGAGCGTTTGATGAACGAGATCTCTGAGTATCGCACCAGCCGTCGCACGTTCCTCGTCAAAGGAGCAGCGGCCGGAGCCCTGACCCTTGGCGCAGGGAGACTCCTGATCGACACGCCGGCCGCGCTGGCCGGCGAGGTACTACCTGCGGGAGACGCCGCGATTCTCACGTTTCTCGCAGCTGCGGAGCTGCTCGAAGCCGACCTCTGGAAGCAGTACAACGAGCTCGGCGGCGTGCAGGACGCGGAGGTCGCGGGCGGATGGGGAAACCGCGCCTACACGAGGGCGCTCGCGGTCATCGACAGGGACATGCCCCAGTACATCCACGACAACGCGGACGACGAGCAAAGCCACGCGGACTTCATCAACTCCTACCTGCAGGCGCGTGGCGAGCAGCCAGTCAACCTCGACCCGTTCCGCACCCTCCCGAGCAGCGAGGCCTACGGTGCAGCGCAGATCGGACGGCTCACCAACTTGATGGAGCTGACCGTCGACACAAGCTACTGGACGCGCTACCGCAGCGACTCGCAGAACCCCGACCTCGGAGACACCCTCCCACAGGCCGTTCCCGGGCTCGCGGCGGGGAAGTTTCCAGCGATTCCGCGGAGCGAGGACGACCTGCGCCCTCACAGGCATCTCCAGGCGATCGCGAACACGGCAGCGTTCCACTTCGGGATGATCGAACAGGGTGGCAGCAGCCTCTACGCCGGGCTCGCGCAACGGGTTTCTGACCCGGAGGTCCTGCGCGTCCTGCTCAGCATCGGCCCGACCGAGGTCATGCATTTTCAGACCTGGCAGGACAAAGCCGGAAACGCTCCGCCGCTCACCGACCCGACCAACGGCCTGGTCTTCCCCGACCTCCGCAGAGGTGGCGAGGACCTCGAGCCGAACCGGATCATGCCGGAGCCGACCGTCTTCCTCGATCGGGCGCTCCCGATCTGCTCGATCCTCCGCCCGACCGAAACCGTCGGCGCCGCCGTCGGCATCGTGAACGGCCTCGCGGCCAGCGGCCTCTTCACCGGTCAGTCGCAAGAATTCTTCACGGCGGCGACAGCGCTCGCACAGGCCGCGGACGCCGCGACGAGAAGCTAGTACGGGCGAGCAGCAGGCAGCGCCGGTCTCGACCTGTCAGAAGCGACGATAGGCCGGCACTGCCTGCGCGTTTAGTCGCGGTGGGGATCCGCTTTCGACCCCGAGCGGTGTGGCGGCGCTCGAACCTCGCCAGGTTGTTCGAGCGAAGCTACGCCAGACCGGGATGTTCCACGAAAACCCGACTCGACACGCTTCTCACCGGACCGCCTCGGGCGCCAAAGATCTGAGGCGAATGGCGTCGTCTTGGCGCCTGTGATGATTGCGCGGCCGTGCCCCTTTCATCAGTCCCGGCGATACTCTCGTGGCGCTTGCGGTCTTCGGCTTGTTCCTAAGCCTTTGCCGGGACGGACGTTCGATCTCGGCGCGAGGTGCGGTCGGGGGCGTATTGGCCGCAGCTCCTTGACCGGGCCATCGAGCTCGTACTCGGCTGCCGGCCACTCGGCCGCAGTGCGCTGCTGCTGATTACCTGGAAGTCGGCGTCTTCGCCATCATGCGGGGTCTACAAGCGACATCGGTCTGGACTTCCGATTCGAGTCAATCCAGGGCTCGCTCGCAACCCATTTCGGGTCAGCGGCGAGGCTCGAGTGTGACGCAGACCATGACGATGCCCCTGCCTGTTCGGGAGGCGCGGCGTGTCCTCGAGAACGGCGGTCGGCGCGGGAAGGTGGCGATCTCGATCCGATCGCCACCTTCAACTGCCTGCTCGCTCGTCACCTGGCAGGTCGCGGCGTGGGCTCCTCGCCGCGCCGAGGCTCAGAGCTCACGCACGTTGCCGACCGGAGTCGGTGATCGATCGCGGCCTCTACCCGGCCCTCTCGAGGGCCGGTTCACGCTCCAGCCGCGTCACGGGCTGCATCGCAGTGACGGGCAGACGCCGCTCCAGCAACACATAGACGAGACCGATCGTCGTCCCGAGGGCGACGTGAGCGATCCACCACACCCATGCGGGACTGATCAGGCCCGTGGTGAACAGCTTGCTCTGGGGTGTGTTGATCGGCAGGAACACATACCTCTGAAGGGCCCACAACCCGGCGCCATACACGGGGCCGAGAATCAGCGCCGCGCGTGGGTAGCGCAGCGCCCGCATCAGCGCGACGAAGACGATTGCGACGAGGATCGCGTTCAGCATGTGGCCGCCGATCCCGAGCACGATCGGGCCGATGTGGTCGACCGGTCGGCCGAAGTGGTCGAGCCCGCCGATGTAGGCCCAGATTCCCATCGGTGCATCCCAGGCTGTATGGGCACTCGAGGCCCAGCCGTAGATCATCTCGACCGCGGCCATCGCCAGGCCGCCCGCCACGCCGGCGACGACGCCGACGAGGAAAATGCGTTTGCTCATCGACTTTCCTTTCTTCTCAGGATCGTTTGCAGGGACGTGTCTCAGCCTGTCCGGATGAGCGCGGCACTCGGGTACCAACATGTGCGTTGGGTCGATCTCTCACCATCGGTCCCCCGACTTGCTCGTGCGGATGATCCGCCCGCCTACGGCGCCTCCCTCGCCCCAGGGCGCTAGGAGGCAAGCGGCAGCGCGGTGCTCGACGTCCACTCGGCGATGATCATCGGCTCCTTCGCCCGTTTGCTCAGGAGCCAGCGGTTGACGCGCTGGTAGCCATCCTCCGCGGTCGGGCGCATGTCGACGTCCCGTGGCCCGCGCCGTGCCCCGGCCGGACCGGCAGGTCGAGCGTGTTCCTCGTGCTGTGCGCGATCTCGGAGACGAGCTCGCGCGAGGTCCCAGTCGCCAGCTCAATCGCCGCGATAGCGCTGCTCTTTCCACGGGTCGCCATAGTTGTGGTAGCCGTAGTACTCCCAGAATCCGGGCCGGTCGTGCTCGTGCAACTCGAGGCCGCGTACCCATTTGGCGCTCTTCCAGAAATAGAGGTGCGGCACGAGCAGCCTCGCCGGGCCACCATGCTGCGGCTCCAGCGGTTCGCCCCCGTACTCGTAGGCGACCCACGCTTTTCCGTCGGTGAGGTCAGCAAGTGGAACGTTCGTTGTGTAGCCGCCGTCGCACACGGCGAGCACATATGCGGCTCTCGTCTCAACACCGTCGAGCAAGGTGTCGAGCGAGACGCCCTTCCACACGGTGTCGAGCTTCGACCACTTCGTGACGCAGTGGATGTCCACCGTGACCGACTCGCTCGGCAACGCCAGGAAGCTTTCCCAGGTCCAGGAGACCGGAGCATCCACCAAGCCACGAATCGTGAACTCCCATTCGACGAGCGGCGTATGTGGCGTCGGGCCGGCGGAGAGCACCGGGAAGTCGCGGGTGACGTACTGGCCGGGCGGAACCCGCACAGAATCGGCATCGCTGAGATGCCTGCCGTGAAAGCCACGCGAGACGGCCATCATGCTCCCTCCCGACGCTGTGCCGGCGGGTCGGTCGATATTGCTAGCGAAGCCATTCCGTCTCCTCTCGACGAGTCGTCATTCCGCCTCGCACGCTGCCAAGCCACGATTCAGACGCGGGAACGGCCAGGTGCGCTTGTTTCGCGCAGCCCCAAAGTCGCCTGGCGAAGTTCCCACTCCTACGCATACGGTCGCGCGATGACCAGTGATGAACGCATCGCCGACGAAACACGGCCAGCCGCACCGGCAACTCGCAAGGGAGACGCCGCCGGCTCACGCGAGGCCGAGACGACTCCCATCGAACCGCTTGCCTACTACCTGCAGCAGATTGGTCGCTACCGGTTACTCACGCGGGCGGAGGAGGCGCAACTCGCGAAGCGGATCGAGCGTGGCGACGAGCAGGCGAAGGAGCGGCTCATCAGCTCCAACCTTCGCCTGGTCGTCTCGGTCGCCAAGCGCTACCAGCATCATGGCATCCCGCTCCTCGACCTCATCCAGGAAGGAACGCTCGGCCTCATTCGCGCCAGCGAGAAGTTCGACTGGCGCCGCGGCAACAAGTTCTCTACGTACGCGATCTGGTGGATCCGACAGGCGGTCGACCGCGCGGTATGCAACCAGGCAGACCCCATCCGCATCCCCGTTCACATCCACGAGCGACGGCGCAGGCTGCTACGCGCACAGCGGACGCTCGCACTCGAGCTCGGGCGCGAGCCGTCGCTCGCCGAGGCCGCCGAAGCGGCGGCGCTGTCGCCCGCGGAGGCCGAGCAGGCGCTGAGCGTCCCGTCCGGTTACCTACCGTTGGACGCCGAGGGTTCCGGCGAACGCCAGGTTGCCACCGAGATCGTCGACGAGCGGGCCTGCGAGGCCTACGAGCGCGTCGAGCTCCGCCTCACGGGAACGAGTCTCGACGTTCTCCTCGACACGCTCCCACCCCCGCAACGACGAGTGATCGCGCTTCGCTACGGCATCACCGGTGAGGAGCGAACGACCGAGCAGACGGCGAGTGAGCTCGGCGTCACACCAGGACAGGTCCACGAGCTCGAGCGCACGGCCTTGCAGCGGCTGCGCGAGCTCAGCTCGTTGGCCGAGCTGCAACAGGCGGCATGAAACGAGCGCACAACCAGTGGAACCAGAACACGCAGGCAGTCGGCAAGCGGTCACGGCATCTCGAGCAGAGACGACGGCTCACATAGACCGACACCGCCGCGGCCCGATCGGCCTCGAGGTGTCCACGACGGAGTTTCGATTCGGCGACTCACGCTGCCCCCAGCACGAAGTCAGCCGTGGCGGTGGCGGCGGGGTTCCTGTTGTAGCGCAGCCGGGCCTGTTCGACGTCCTCGAGGTGCTCGTCAGCCCATTCGGCCAGCGCCACCAGCAGTTCGGTCGCGGACCAGCCCAGGGTGGTCAGCGAGTATTCGACGCGGACAGGAACCTCTGCATAGACGGTGCGGTTGACGAACCCGTCGCGTTCGAGGCCGCGCAAGGAGTCCGTGAGCATCTTCTTCGATGCGCCCCTGAGGTGGTCGTAGAGCCGGCTGTACCGATGGACCCCCCGCGCGAGCAGGTAGAGCAGATCGACCTTCCACTTCGACGAGAGAAGGTCGCGCGCCGCACGGGTCCGGTCGATCATCTCAAGGTCCTGGCGCGTCGGCCCGGCGCTCCGCTGGCTCGTACGCCGGGTGCCTTGGGCGTGATTTCCCGGCAATGACATGAGCTCGGCCATGATGTCTCCTCCCTTGCATTCGTCCGCCGATCGCCGGTATGCCGAGGGGCGGACATTCTTCGGATCTGGTCGCCCGGAGGATCGCCGAAGAACTCGCCGCTGTCCTCGCCGCCAGCGCACAACCGCGGCGCCCGCCAGCTTAGATCTTGGTGTCCGGGCTACCCCATAGTGGCCGTGAAGAACGCCCGCTCTCTGCGAGAGGATCGCCGCAGGGAGCTGGCGAGCAGCGCCCGATTTCTACGCTGGCGCCCATGCGCTCCTTCGCCTCAACCTGCACTCTTGAGAGCGACGTGGGCCCAAGTTGCCTCATTGTGGACGACCAACCGGGCTTCTGCGAAGCCGCTCGTGACCTGCTCGAATGTCAAGGTGTCGCGGTCGTCGGATGCGCGAGGTCGAGCGCCGAGGCGGTCCGCTCCGTTCGCGAGCTGCGCCCGGAGGTCGCTCTCGTCGACATCGAACTCGGGGCCGAGAGCGGTTTCGATGTCGCCCGTCTCCTGGCCGCCGATCCTGACGGCAACACTCCGCAGGTGATTCTCATCTCCACGCACGACGAACGCGAGTTCGCGAAGCTGATCGAGTCCAGCCCAGCCGTCGGCTTCCTCTCGAAGACAGAACTGTCCGCCGAGCGGATCTACCAGCTGCTCGATCGCCGGGAGTGCTGATGAGCTGCGATCGCATCGTGACGCGCCGGGTCAACGGCGGTCATCCGGCTCGAGCGGGTCGCGAAGCGACGGTCGCAGGAAGGCGATGACGGCGAGGACACGGCGGTGATCGTCGTCGGTCTCCGGCAGACGGAGCTTGAGCATGATGTTGTGTACGTGATTCTCGACCGTGCCTTCGGTGACCCACAAGCGGCGGCTGATGCCGGCGTTCGAGCGACCTTCCGCCATCAGGGCAAGCACCTCGCGCTCGCGGGGCGTGAGCGGTTCGAGCGGATCCTTCACTCTCCGGGCCGCGAACAGCTCTTGCACCAGACTCGGATCGACGACCGCGCCCCCGCGACAGATGTGCTCCAGCGTCTCGAGGAAGTCGTCGACATTGGTCACGGCGCTCTTCAACATGTAGCCGCTGCGGCTCCCGTTGGCCAGCAGGGCCATCGCGTGCGCAACCTCGACGTGCGCTGAGAGGATCAGGATCGCGGTATCGGGGAACTCCTCGCGCAGGACGCCGGCCGCTTCGAGCCCTTCCGTCGAGTGATTCGGCGGCATCCGGATGTCGACGATGACGAGATCGGGTCGGTGCTCGCGAACGAGGCGCAGAAGCTCCGACCCGTCTCCCGCTTGAGCAACAACCTCGTATCCCGACCGTTCGAGCAGGCTCGCGAGACCTTCCCGGAGCAACACATCGTCGTCCGCGAGGATCACGCGCCCGCCGGCCGGGTCACCGGCCTCGTTTGCCACCGTCGTAGACTATTCCCGCGGACCGGTCGATGGAAGGTGAGGCTGTCGGTTCTCCGCATCAGCGGCCCCGAAAGCGACGACGCTCAGCACATGATTTCGAGCGCCGGCTCAGGCGGGCCGAGGATCGCGGAGGAGGTCGCCGCCGGCGGACGCTGCAACCTGCGGGCGGCCCTTCGTCCAATGTCCCCGACCGACGGAGGCACTGCGTCGAGCGCTGCGCACGCTGGTGATCCCGGAAGGCCGGGAAGACCGTGGCATGGTCGAGCCGTGACGCGAATCGCGGTCATCTACTACAGCGCAACCGGCAACGTGCACGCGCTGGCGGGCGCGGTCGCCGAAGGTGCAGCGAACGAGGGCGCCGAGGTGCGTCTCCGGCACGTTGCAGAGCTGCCACAGGAGATGCAGATCTCGTTCACACAGTACTGGGGCCGTCACCGCTCCGAGCTCAAGGATCAGCCCGACGCGAAGCTGGACGATCTGGAGTGGGCGGACGGCATCGCCTTTGGCACCCCGACTCGCTTCGGGAACGTTGCCGCGCAACTGAAGGTGTTTCTCGACCTTGCCGGCGAGCTCTGGCAGCAGGGAAAGCTGGTCGACAAAGTGGCGACCTCCTTCACGTCAGCCCAGACCGAGCACGGCGGCCACGAGTCGACGATCCTCGCCCTCAACAACACCCTGTACCACTGGGGCGCAATCGTGCTCCCGCTCGGTTACACGGTGCACGAGGCGTTCAACGGCGGCGGCAACCCCTACGGGACGTCCTTCACGAGCGACCACCACCTGGACGGGCCGGACGAGGTGACGCTGCTCGTCGCCCGGTCGCAGGGCGCTCGGCTCGCGCGCGTCGCAGCCGCCGTCAGCGCAGCTCGGGCGGCCGGCCTCATGACCGCCGGACCCCCCGCAGCCCCCACGCCATCGAACGGAACGGGATAGCCGGGGCTTGCGCTCGCGCCGTGGCTCTGCAGGCGCGCCGCACTTTCGGGCTTACTGTCGCGACGACACTGGCTCTCACACGGCCGTGAGTTGGACGACGAGCCCACCAGGTGTACGTGCGCCCCGTTACGCCCGCGGCAGCGGCTCCGAACTCAGCGCCGTCGAGCGATCCACCAGAAGCGGGATCTCGACGTCGAGTTGGGTTCCGCTTCCAGGCGGGCTCGCGACGTGGATCGTCCCTCCAAGAGCCTCGACGCGATCCTTCAGCCCGATCAGACCCGAGCCGCGGCGTGGATCTGCTCCGCCATCGCCGTCGTCGACGATCGAGAGATGGAGCGTTGCCTCCTCGAGGCGGAGCTCGATCTGCACTCCGGAGGCGTTGGCGTGCTTCGCGGCGTTCGTGAGCGCTTCCGAGACGACGTAGTACGCGGCGACCTCGATCCTCTCGGGGAGCCTGTCCTCACACCGCACGTTGAGCTTGACCGGAACCGGAGAACGAAGGGCCAGCGCCTCGGCTGCGGGCGAAAGGCCGCCTTCCGTGAGGATCGCCGGATGGATGCCACGCGACATCTCGCGGAGTTCCTCGACCACGCTCGTCAATCGATCCGCAAAGCGACCTACCTCCGCCCTCAGGTCCTCGAGGCCGGCGGGAACGCGCCCTTCCGCGGAGCGCAACCCGAGGACCAGCGTGACAAGTTGCTGTTGAGCTCCGTCGTGGAGGTCGCGCTCGATCCTCCGACGGGTTTTGTCGGCGGTGGCGATCACGCGGGCGCGGGAAGCCGCAAGCTCCGCGCGCATCGTCGCGTTCGAAACGGCGATCGCGATCAGTTCGGTGAAGCGGGCAAGGCGCTCCTCAGCGTTGGCCGGCAAGGGTTCGTGCTCGGCGGCGGCGACTTGGATGCTTCCCCAAACGCTTCCGTCGACAACGATGGGGACGCCGACCGCCGCCGTGACGCCGCGTTCGCGCAGGAGAGCGTCGAGGCCCAGACCGTCTGAGTAGTCGTCGACGCGGGCGGGGCGGCCGGTCTCGTGGATCGTGGCCGGAAGGCTCGGCGTGTCCAGTGACCAGTGGCTCCCTTCAGGGAGCTCGGGTATCCCGAGGGAGGCGAGAACGACGGCGGCATCGGACTCGTGACGGCAGGCCGTCACCAACCGGCCGTCGAACACGTTTGCAACCTCTCGCGCCACCGACGACAACACGTCCTCGGCGGCCGCACCCTCGGCGACCAGTGTCGCCACCCGGCGCAGAGCGGCTTGTTCGTCGAACAGCCGACGAAGACTTTCCCGTGCCTCGCTATTGGCGATCGCCGTCGAGAGAAGCTCGGTGAAGTCCGCGAGTCGCGCCTCGGCGTCGTCGGGGAGCCGGTCGGCCAGACCGACGGCCATCGCGCCCCAGATAGCGCCCTCGACGAGGATCGGGCTGGCAGCCCCCGAGCCCACGCCCACCTGGCGCATGGCAGCAGCGATCTCTCCGTGCAGATCCGCGGGGTCGTCCAGGCGGGCAGGGCGGCCCGTTGCCCACACTTCTGCAAAGTGGCTCGGGCCGTCGAGCAGGAGACGCGTCCCCATGGGGACCGGAAACGTGGTCTCACTCCAGCCGCCGACGATCTGTATCGCGGAGCCGTCTGGCTCGTAGCGGGCCAGCGCAACGAGCGGTACGGCCATGATTCGCCCGACTTCTTCGGCGACGGCGGCGAAGGTCTCTTCTGGCAACGACTCACGCGCGACGAGCGTGGCGACTCGCCGCAGGGCGCCCTGCTGTGTGGCGAGCTCGCGAGCGCGACCTTCCGAGGCCGCGAGCTCGGCGCGGCTTTCCGCGTTCGCGATCGCGGTGGCGACCAGCTCCGTGAAGTCTGAGAGCCGAGCTTCCGTGTTCCCGGAAAGCGGCTCGTGCCGGGGCGAAAGGACGGCTATGGCACCCCAGAGGCGACCCTCGACGTTGATCGGGCTTGCCACTGCCGAACGCATTCCGGCCTGCCGCAGGACGGCCCCTGCTCGTCCCCGCAGGTCGTAGTAATCCTCGAATCGGGCGGGTCGGCCGCTCTGCCACACGGATGCGAGCACGCCGGGGCCGTCGAGCTTCCAGCGCGTCCCGATCGCGAGCGGATCCACGCTCTCACCCCAGCCGCCCATGAGCACCACTGCAGAACCATCCGACTCGTAGCGGACCAGCCTGACGAGGGGAACGCTGATCATTCGCGCGACCTGCTCCGCTACGACAGCAAAGAGTTGTTGCGGCGACGACTCGCGCGCGACGAGGGTCGCAACCCTCCGCAGGGCGGCCTGCTCCTCGGCAAGCTCGCGCAGATGGCTCTCGGCCTGTTTCGCCGCAGAGATATCGCGCAGCGCTCCGCAGATCACGACCGGCTCGCCCTCGACCCGGCTCAGCGCCAACTCGACCGGGAACTCGCTGCCGTCTGCCCTCATGCCCGTCAGCTCCATTCGGCGTCCGAGCACGCTTCCGTGACCCGTCTCGACGAGGCGGGCGAAGGCGTTGATGTGGCGCTCGCGAAGCGAAGGCGGCACAATCAGCTCGGCCAACGTCTGCCCGAGCACCTCGTCACGGCTGTAGCCGAACGTCCGTTCAGCCGCGGGATTGAACTCGACCACCCTGCCGGCCTCGTCCGCCATGATGACGCAGTCCAGTGCAGCCTCGAAGTAGGCGCTTACGCGCCGCGCTGAGCCCGCGCCAGTCTGGTTGCTCTTCACGTTCGCGGCGGTTCCAGGATCGGCTCCTCCGCATTCCCTGGCTTGCTCGTGCGCACGTCCTTTCGCGCACTCGATGCGGCGGACGAGGTAGGCCTCGCCATGGCCGAGCGGCTCCGCAGCGGCGACCGAGCCGTCGCCCAGCAGGATCTCGCCACCACGATCGGGAATCGCAAGTGTCTTCGACTGCGCCGCCGACCGGTCGCCGGCGAGCACGTGACCGTCAGGGCTCACCAGCAGGTCCGAAGACCTCGTCGCCAGATCGGCGTAACGGCGTCGCAACCGCGTCTCGTATTCACGCCGCACATCGGCGAGGCAATGTTCCAGCGCTCGGGCGGCCGTGGTGGCGAGCTCGAGGCTGAGCGGGTTGACCGCCTCCCAGGGACTCGAGAGGTCAACGACGCCGACGGCCCGACCCGATAGCGGGTCGTGGACGGGCGCACCCGAGCACGTCCATCCATGGTGGCGCTCGTTGAAGTGCTCCGAGGCGAACACCTGAAGGGCGTGATCGGCGGCGAGCACCGTCCCGATGCCGTTCGTTCCCGCGGCGGCTTCGTCGTACCGTGCGCCTTCGACGAAGTTCATCTCCGCGGCGCGCGCCCTCAGCGAGTCGTGGCCTTCGATGTGCAGGAGCAGCCCGGATGCGTCGCTCACGACGATCAGGCTCTGGGATTCACCCGCGATGTCTTTCAGCTGATCGAGCAGCACGTGCGCGAGAGAACCGAGTGGATGCTCGGCCCACCGCTCCGCCATCTCGGTGCGGTCCGCCTCGAGCGGAGCAAGCAGATCAATCGGGTCCAGACCGGTGTCGAGGGAGCGCTTCCATGAATCGAAGATCGCCGTTCGCATACCTGCAGCCGCCACGGGTGGAGACTCGCACTCCAGCTCACGACCCGCGACCAGGCGCTCCCAGCTTTGACGAAGCTGCCGAGCACGCTCACGCGGAACTACCCCCTGTTGAACAGCCAGCCACTGGGGAGGCATAGCCAAACGATCATAGCTCTCGTCCGATCGTCCACCGAGGCTCCGTTCCGGCGAGCGGGAACCAACCCAGAGGCGACAGGATCGATCCGGAAGAACCGGTCGGGGGCGGCTACCTACTCCCGTCCCCGACCGGCTCGACCGGCCCGCCCGCTATGGCTTGAGTGCGGTCCGTACGTATCCGGGCGTCATCGGGGTGCGGTAGAGCCGGACGCCGGTGGCGTCGAAGAACGCGTTCGCGATGGCGGCGGCCACGGCGGCCGTGGTCGGTTCCCCCGATCCGGCGGCCGGCTGATCGAGGCGTTGCAAGACAACCGTCGTGACGGCAGGCGCCTCGTTGAAGCGCAGGATGGGATACGTCACCCAATCGAGGCTCGACTGGCGTACACGCGTGAAGTTGACCTGCTCGAAGAGGGCCCTGCTCGTACCCTGGACGAGACAGCCTTCCATCTGGTTTTCCACGGAGGCCGGGTTGACCGTGGTACCAGCGTCCTGGGCGGCGAAGAGGTGGTCGACCGTGATCTTGCCTGTCTTCTTGTTGACGTTGATGTCGGCGACGACGGCCGGGAACGCGTTTGCGAAGCCGCCCATCGCGACGCCACGCCCGGCGACGACGTTTCCCGTTCCCACGTTCGAAGCGGAGACCATCGGCTTCCAGTTCGACGCATGGCCGACAGCATCGAGCACGGCGATCCAGCGGGCGTTCCCTTTCGTGTCGGAGGCGTCGATGTTCTGGACCCGGAATGCGATCGGGTCCATTTTCGCGGCATGTGCGAGCGCGTCGACCGCCTGCTCGGCTGCGAAGAGCGCCTGCGGCGCACCGGGCGCGCGCAGATAGGTGCCCTTCATGAACGGCCCGTAGCCGTTCACACTGTTGCTCGTGACGCGGCGATTCGGGATCTTGTAGAAGGAGCCGGAGCTGACCGTGTCGGTCATCGCCGGCGGCGCCACCGGCGGCAGCGGTATGCCCGCGAGCTGAGCGGCGCTTTCCACGACCTGCGTCCAGCCGTGGTTGAAGGCCCTGTAGTCGAAGGCGACGATGTTGCCGGCAGTGTCGACGCCGGCGCGAACGTCCGTCGCCTGAGCGGGGCCGAACTGGTCCCAACCGTGCTCGTCCCAGCGCATGAACTGGACTCGGATCGGCTTGCCGACCGCCTGCGAGAGCAGCGCAGCCGAGATGCTGACGTCGTCGTAGGTGTTGTGACCGTAGTTGCCCGAGCCGCGAAAGACCTCGACCCGAACCGAGGTCGGCGGCAGCGCGAGTGCCGTCGCGATCGCCTGACGGGTGCTGTACGGGCCCTGTGCCATGCAGATGACGGTGGCCGACTGCGCACCGACCTCGGCGATCGAGCAGTTCGGGCCCATGGCGCCGTGGAGCTGGTACGGCCAGAAATAGCTCGCCGAGACGACCCGTGCCGCCGAGGCAAGGCCGGCATCGACGTCACCGATGTCAACGGCGCGGCTGGTGCGCTGCAGGTTGGCGGGATCACGCAGCGCCCCCTCGAGATTTCCGTCACCGGTCAGCGTCGGAGCCTCCGACCAGGTGGCCTTCAGCTCCGCGGCCGCTTGGATCGCGTCGTATTCGCGCGGCGCTACCACGCCGAGAAAGTTCCCCTTCTGCACGATCTGCACATCGGGGATATGTGCGATCGACCCCTTGTCGAACGAGAGCAAGGTCGCGGCGGCGATCTGCGCAGCCTGCCCGCGTGGGCGAACGACACGGCCGTGGAGCATCCCGGGGACGCGCACGTTCTGGATGTAGGTCGCCGTGCCCGTAGCGATCGACGGGATGTCGATCCGCGGCACCCGCGTGCCGATCAACCGGAACGAGCTCGGATCGGTCAGCACCGGGCTGACCGCCGCGATCGTCGTGTTGAATGTCTTTCCGGCCATGAGATCGGAGTACTTGACGGTCTTGCCGCCGCCCGAGACCACGCCGTTTCTGACCGAGAGCGCGGAACCGGCCACCCCCAGCTGCGCGGCCGCCATCCCGACGAGGACCGTGCGGGCTGCGGCCGCTGCGCCTCGCATGCTCGTCGGCAGAATCGCCGTCCTCGTCGAGGAGCTGGCTGCCGCGAACTCCTGGACAGAGACGTTCGTGTCGAGCTGCACTGCGGCCACCTGGTCGAAGGAAAGCCCGAGCTCCTCCGCCGCGATCTGCCGGATCGCCGTCGGAGAGCCTTGACCCATCTCGGTCCAGCCGTGGAAGAGTGTCACGGTGTTGTCGGGATTGACCTGCAGCCAGGAGTCGATCTGCGCCGGGTCGGGCGGCCCGGGGACCGCGCCGAGGTGGAGCTGCGAGACAGCCGTCGGATTGTTGGCTGCCCTGGCGGTTCCGGCCGCCGTCAGCCCGAGCGCGAGGGTGCCGCCTCCTTTCAGGAATGTCTTGCGTGAGAGCTCGTGTGAGATCAGTGGGCGGGTCACGTCTTCTCTCCTTTGGCAATGACCGTCGCGGCTGCCTGGATCGCCTTGACGATGCGGGGATAGGTGCCGCACCGGCAGAGATGACCGTTCATCGCTGTGCGAATCTGCCTCGCGGTCGGTTGCTTGTTGCCGGCGAGAAGGTCGGCAGCCTGGATCATCATCCCGCTCTGGCAGTAGCCGCAGTGAGGCACCTGCAGCTCGATCCAGGCTTGCTGCAGCGGATGGAGCTCAGGCGTGCCACTCGTCGACTCGCGTTCTCTCGCCCAGAGAGACGGGAGGCCTTCGAGGGTCGTGATCGCCTTGCCGCTCACGGCGGCGACCGGGGTGACGCAGGAGCGGATCTCTTTGCCGTCGAGCAGTACCGAGCATGAGCCACACTGGGCCAGTCCACAGCCGAAGCGCGGGCTGTGGAGATGTAGCTCGTTGTGGAGCACGTACAGGAGGGGCGTGTCGAGGTTCGCCGTGACGTTGTGCCGAAGCCCGTTGGCAGTGATTCGGATCGGGCCTCCCATCACGTGACCTTCAGGTCGCCCTTCATGCCCGCCGCGGCATGACCGGGAACCGTGCACAGGTACTCGTACGTGCCCTTCGTCTTGAACGTGTACGTCAGCTTCGTCGACCCGCCGGGGCTGATCAGCTTCGTCCCCTTGCCCACACAGGTGTTCGCAAGTCCGCCTTTCGGGCTCGCGCAGATCTTGAGGTCGTGCGGGATCAGGCCGCCATTCGTCATCGTGAAGGTCACCGTTCCGTGCCGCAGGGTCTTCTTCGGCACGACGAAGCGGAACTCGGAGGGCTTGCCGGCGATCACCTTGACAGTCGTCACGCTGCGGGCCGCTCCCGCAGTTCCTGCCCACAGCGCACCGGCCCCGCCGAGGCCAAGCAGGACGTAATGGAGCTTCATCGATACCAACTCCTTCTCTTCGGTGGCACCGCCGAATGCGGCGCAAAGCGACCGTAGGCGGCGCTCCGTTCGCATCGGGGCACGGCGCCCCGCCCTGGGAACGGCGGCGAGACCGTGGTTACGAAGCCGGTCCGGGTGACGTGAGATCGCAGGCGTCTTCAGGGACGCGCTGACACACGCAGGCGTGGGCGCACCTGGAGTCGGTCAGCGCTCGTGCCGAGCGCCGGTTCAGCGACGCGTGCGGACCGTCGCGGTCGTTTGCGACGCTCGCCTTCTGCCTCTTGGCGACCTCGTGCCGGCTGTCGCTCGACGGTCGGCTTGAAGCCGAGCACCCGCCCGAGCGCCGCCCCGCGCCTCTGCGAAGCGGCGATCTCCACCTTGAGCCCCGAGCCGCGCCTCGACCCGCGCTGTCCGTACTGGTGGTCGCCGTTGAGCGCGAAGCTCGCGGCGTGACTCGGGCCGGCGACGAGCCTTCACGAGCAGCACGGACGGCCCGCCGTCCCGGGCGCTCACGGACGGACTCGGACGACCGTCTTCCCCTTGCTCCGCTCGGTCGGATCGAGAGCGGCGACGGCCTCGTCGAGAGGCGCGACCGTGCCGATGTTCGGCCGCAGCCGTCCGTCCCGGACACGCCGGGCGACCTCGCTCAGCTGGGCGCGATCGGACACGACGACGAAGTCGATCGCCAGGCCGCCCTCGGGCCTCGCCTCCGGGGGGCCGGTGACGGTCACGAGTGTTCCTCCGGCTCGAACCACGCCTGCGGAGCGCTTCTGGATCTCGCCGCCGAGCACGTCGAACACGAGGTCGACCCCGCCGACATCCTCAAGGGTCTCGTTGTCGAGGTCGACGAACTCGTGCGCGCCGAAGTCGAGTGCGGTCTGCCGGCCGGCGGCTCGCCCGGTGCCGATGACGTGTGCGCCGGCCTCTCGTGCGAGCTGGGCTGCCATCGAGCCGACCGCGCCGGCCGCGCCGTGCACGAGGACGCTCTGGCCGGATTGGAGGCGGCCGTGCTCGAACAGACCTTGCCACGCAGTCAGGCCCGTCATCGCGACGCCCGCGCCCACCGTGAAGTCGACGTCGCCGGGCAGCGGGGCGAGGTTGCGCGCCTCGACGACCGTGTATTCCGCGAGGGTGCCGTCGCGCGTCCAATCCGTGAGCCCGAAGACCCGCTGCCCCACCGAGAGCCCCGTCGCTCCGTAGCTGAGGGAGGTGACGACTCCGGCCACCTCGTGCCCGGGAATCGAAGGCGTCCGGTCACGGCCGAGGCGATCGACCCAGGTCGAGGGCCACTCCAGCTCATTCCCCGTGAACCCCGACGCATGAACCTCGACGACGACATCGCCGTAGTTCACGCCTTCCAGGCTGGCGAGCCTCGCCGCATCCGGATCGGGTCGCTCCACGAGCTTCATCCCGGCCGTTCCCGCGGCCCGATCCGTCACCACGATCGCTTTCATCTGGACACCCCTCTCTCTCAGTCCTCGCCTATGCGACAGCCACGATTCGCGGCAGCATCGCCTCTGGGTCCGCACCTGCCCCGACATCTTCGCCCGCGTCAGCACGTCGCCGACGAGTACGCGTGTCTGCCGGCAGCACACCAGTACCGGACATGCTCACCCCAGGTCGGTTCACCCGAACCGGGATCAGGCCGCGGCCTCCAGAGCCGGCTCGTCGGCGTGCTTGTCTTCCGCGTCACCGAGGCTCGACTGCGGTTCGATGATCACGGCCGCGAGAACGGCGCCGAGCACGGCGAGCGCCGCGAGAACGTAGAAGGCGATCTCGAAGCCGTGCGCCAGCGCCGGCCCGCTCATCGCGGAGACGCCGCGATGAGCATGCAGGTAGTCGCCGGTGAACGTCGAGGCGATCGTGGTCACTGCGGCGACACCGATCGCGCCGCCGATCTGCTGACTCGTGTTGATCAGCCCCGACGCTATCCCGGCGTCGGCATCCCTGACACCGGCAAGCGCGCCGATCGTCAACGGAACAAACGCGAAAGCCATCCCGATCCCGGTGACGACGAATGGTGGGAACAGGTCCCAGAAGTAGTGCCCCTCGACGGGCAGGCGCGCGTAGACGACAAGGCTCGCGGCAACCAGCAGCATGCCGACCGGGAGCACGCGGCGGACGCCGACCCGGAGCACGAGCGCCTGGGAGACGTTCGCGAATACGATCACCGCCAGCGTCAACGCGACGTAGGCAACGCCGGTCTGGAGCGCCGAGTAGTGGAGCACCTGCTGCATGTAGAGCGTGAGCAGGAAGAACTGCGAGAAGACCGCAGCGCCCATCATGAACCCGGCGATGTTCGAGCCCGAGAGCGTCCGCAGCCGGAACATCCGCAGAGGCAGCAGCGGGGCGGCGGAGCGGGCCTCGATCGCGACGAACGTCACGACGAGCAGCGCCGCAGCGGTGAGCAGGCCGATCGTCTCGGCGGTACCCCAGCCGTACTGCACCGCTCGCGTCATGGCGTAGACGAGCAGCATCAGCCCACCGGTGATCGACACGGCGCCCGGGACGTCGAACTGGCGATGTGTTACCGCAGCGCGGCTTTCGTTCACGAGCCGGGGCGCAAGCACCAGCACGGCGGCCCCGACGGGAACGTTGATGAAGAAGATCCACGACCAGCTGAGCGCGCTCGTGAGAACGCCGCCGAGCAGGACGCCGGCTGCGCCGCCACTCCCTGAGACTGCGCCCCAGATCCCCAGCGCGAGATTCCGGTCGCGATTTTCCACGAAGGTCGTCGTCAAGATCGACAGGGCAGCCGGCGAGACCAGCGCCGCTCCGAGGCCCTGCGCCGACCGAAACGCGATCAGGGAGCCCTCCGACCACGCGAGCCCGTCGAGCAGAGAACTGACGGTAAACAGCGCCAGGCCGATCATGAACATTCGGCGGCGCCCGAGCAGATCGGCCATCCGCCCTCCGAGCAGCAGCACACCGCCGAAGAAGATCGAATAGGCGGTCACGACCCACTGCAGGCTCTCCTGACTGAAGTGCAGGTCGGTCTTGATGGTCGGCAGCGCGACATTCACGATCGCCACGTCGAGAACCACCATGAATTGCGCGGTCACGATCACGGCCAGCGCGATCCAGCGCCGACGGTCGTTCTCGAGTACCGGCGCACTTGCGAGGACGCTCATCTCGTTACTCCTCCCCCTCGTTTCCATCCAGCGAGGTTGCCGGGGAGCGAGCCGTCTCGGGATACGGTCGGCAGGCTTCTCGGGGTGCGGCCAACCGCATTCGCAGATGGGGTGTCCGCCCACGCGCACGCTGCGATCGCGAAGGTGAACGAGAAGGCGGCGACCGCAGCCCCAGCCACGGCATCGAAGAAGAAATGGTTGCCGGTCGCGACGATCACGACGAGCTGCAGGGCCGGGTACAGGAAGGCGAGGACACGCAGCATGCGGTACTCGCCGTGCAGGTACAGGCTGGCGCCGACGATCGCAGCGTAGGCGACGTGCATGCTCGGGACGGCGGCGTACGGGTTGTAGAGCGCGCTGACGAGACCGTGGTTCAGATCGACGCCGCCGTGCGAGATCGTGTCGTCGATCCCGAGCCCTGCGAGCCGCGGCGGCGCTGCGGGATATGCCAGGAAGCCGACCAGAGCGAGCCCGCTCGCGGTGAGCAGGGCGGTGCGGGCGACCGGGAAGGCCGCGGGACGACGCCGGTGCAGCCAGAGCAGGTAGACGCCCGTGACCGTCAGATGAAGCGTCAGGTACAGGACGCCCAACGTTGCGAGCAGGCCCGGGACCGCGGCCGCGGCGGCCTGCACATGAGGCTCGACGAAGACGTGCAGCGATCGTTCGGTCGCGGCGATCTCCCGTGCGTGGTCGATGGCCGCCCCCCGGTCGCCGGCGACCAGGCCTCGCGTCGTCTCGTACAACGCGTAGAGCCCGAGCACGCATGCCAGCTCGCCGGCGAGCGAGTGGCGCCTGGCCAGCCGGCCGAGGAGGCGCCGGCCGGCGAGCCCGAACGGCCGCATCAGTCCGTGCGGCGCGCGAACAGCGCTGCGGCTGCTGCGACCGAGAGGGTGAGGATGCCGGCGCACCAGGCGAGTGCAATCCAGGCGTCGGAGCCGATCGGGGTTCCGAGCAGCAAGCCGCGGAGGGTCTCCGTGAGCGGGGTGATCGGCTGATGCCGCGCGAATCCCTGCAGCCAGTGCGGCATCGTGTCGGCAGGGACGAACGCGCTGCTCGCGTAGGGCAAGAACACGATGAGGAACGTCCACCCGTTTGCCGCCTCGGGCGAGCTCGCGAGCAGGCCGAGCACGGCGGCGAACCAGGAGACAGCGGCGACGAAGGCGAGCAAGATCGCCACCGCCGCGACCCAGTTCAGTGCACCGGCGTGCGGGCGAAAGCCGAGAGCGAAGGCGATCCCGATCACGAGCGCCGTCGAGACGGCGTTGCGGACGACGCTCGCGACGACATGACCGCCGAGCAGCGCTGCGCCGTTGACGTCCATCGCGCGGAAGCGATCGACGATGCCGCCCCGTGCGTCCTGGCAGACGCTGACCGCAGTGAGCGCCGACCCGAAGCCGGCGCACAGAATCAGAACCCCGGGAACGACATAGGTCACGTACTTGCCGCCGGTGTGGATTGCCCCGCCGAACAGCTCGACGAAGGTGACCATGAGGATGACCGGAAGCAGTACCGCCGTCATCAGCGCGTCGAGTTGCCGCCTGGACAGACGGAGGCAGCGCCCGCTGAGGATGAGGACGTCAGACATGGGGCGCCTCGTGCCCGGTGCCGTGGCCTGTGAGCTTGAGGAAGACGTCGTCGAGGGTCGCCTTCCGGAGTGCGAACTCCGAGACCGCGGTCGCTTCGGGGTCGAGTGCTTCAAGCAGTGCACGCACGTCGAAAGCGCTTCCGTCGGTGCGAAGGGCGAGCGTCCGCGCGACGGGGTCCGCCTCGATCACCCGCCCGTTGAGGCGTCCGAGCAGTTCGCCGAACGGGGCGGTCGGCTCGAGCGTGAGCTCGAGCCGGTCTTCGGCGACCCGGCGCTTAAGCTCGTCGGCAGTCCCTTCGGCCACGATCCGTCCGTCGTCGAGCACTGCGATCCGGTCGGCCAGCCGGTTTGCGTCCTCGAGGTACTGGGTGGTCAGGAACACGGTGACCCCTCCCGCTGCCAGCTCGTCGATGACGTTCCAGAGCTGGAGCCGGCTCGCCGGGTCGAGACCCGTCGTCGGCTCGTCGAGGAACAGAACCCTGGGCTCGGTGACGAGGCTGGCAGCCAGGTCGAGCCGGCGCCGCATGCCGCCCGAGTACGCGCCGACCCGGCGCTTCGCAGCCTCGGCGAGCCCGAAGCGGCGAAGCAGCGCGCCGGCACGCAACCTGGCGGAGGTGCGGTCGAGACCGGCGAGCCGGCCGATCATCCGCAGGTTCTCCTCGCCGGTCTGCAGGTCGTCCACTGCCGCGTACTGACCGGTGAGGCTGATTCGACGGCGAACCGCACCCCGCTCCCGGCGGACGTCCCTCCCCGCAACGCGCGCCTCGCCGCTGTCGGCGGCGAGAAGCGTCGCGAGGATCCGCACCGTGGTCGTCTTGCCGGCGCCGTTCGGCCCGAGCAGCGCGAAGACGCTGCCGCCGGCGACCTCGAGCGCCAGTCCCTTCAGCACCGACACGCCGCGATAGGACTTCGTCAGGCCATGCGCTTCGACCGCAGGTCGTCCGTTTGCCTCCATCGTCAGCTCCTCACACTCGACGCCGTTTGTTTCTTGCGGGCTTCGCGCACGAGGCGGGCCTCGGCGGCCTGGTCGAGCCGGTCGCGCTCGATGGCTTTCACAAGTTGCTCTGCGATCGTCGGATGCACGATCCTCCCCCTCCTTCGGTAGACACGATCAGAGTTCGAGCGTGCCTCGAAGGACGGTGTCGCGCCCTACGGCGATCCAGCGAAGGCGGGTGCGGCTACCCGATCTCTGAGACGGCGGCCTGCCCGCGGGCGCCGAGACGGATGGTCGCGAGGCTCGTACGCCGGACGGGAAGCACGGCACGGACGACCGTGCCGGAATCGGGCGAGCTCTCGACCGAAAGCTCACCATCGAGCGTCTCGATCCTGTCTTGAAGACCGCGGAGCCCGGAACCTCCGTCGAGATTGGCGCCGCCGCCGCCGTCATCGGCGATCTCGACAGCGAGATGGTCGTCGCAGCAGGCGACCCGCACCGAAGCCGAACAGGCGCCGGCGTGCTTGGCAACGTTCGTGAGCGACTCCGAAACGGCGTAGTAGGCCGCCGTCTCCACCGGCTCAGGCAGACGCACCGGCAGATCGATCTCGAGCTCGACGGTCAGCGGCGCCCGCGCGGCCAGCACCTCCAGAGCCGGCCCGAGGCCACGCTCGGTGAGCACAGCCGGGTGGAGCCCCTGAGCGAGCTCACGGAGCTCGATCATCGCCTCGCGAAGCTCGTCGGAAAACAGCTCGAGCAGCTTCTCGACCTCCCCTGGTGAGGCGTGGAGCTTCGCTCGGGCGCGCTGCAACCCGATTGACAGGCCGACCAACCGCTGCTGCGCGCCGTCGTGGAGGTTCCGCTCCAGGCGTCGACGTTCCGTGTCGCTCGCCTCGATGATGCGCAGGCGCGATGCCGCCACCTCCTGGCGCGCATGGGCGCTCGCGAGAGCAAGGCCGACGAGCTCCGCGAACGCCTGCATCCGCCGTTCGGTCTCGGACGGGAGCAACTCTCCCTCCCGCAAGGCCGCGACGAGCGTGCCCCAGATCGAGCCGGCCAGGACGATCGGAACTCCGACAGCCGCGCGGTAGCCGAGGGTCTGCACGCGGGCCGCCAGCTCGCCCTCGAACCCCTGGAAGCTGTCGATATGAGCCGGCGCGCCCGTTTGCAGCACCGTCCAGGCGGTGAGTCCCTCCTCGATCGGGAGGGTGCTCCCGATGTCGAAGCCCCCGATCATGTGGCGGCCGAAGCGACCGACGACCGTGCCGGTCTCGGCGTCGTCGAACCGCTCGAGGACGGCTTCGCGGATCCCAAGCAGACGGCAGACCTCCTCGGTCACGAGCTGGAAGACGTCCTCCGGCGGGGCGTCGCTCGCGACGAGCGTCGCCACCCGCCGCAGCGCGGCCTGCTCCTCGGCAAGCCGGCCGAGCCTCGCGTCCGCTTCGCGCTTCTCGGTGAAGTCGCGCATGATGATCACGACCTCGCCGCCTCGGCTCGGGACCATCCGCGATTCGCAGTAGTGGACGGCGCCGTCGAGCTCGAGCTCGTACTCGACCGCGTGCATCCTCCCGCTCTCGCGGGCGCTCTGCGCGCAAGCGAGGAGCGCATCGGCGACGTCGGGCGGGGCGACGTCGCGGATGTTGCGCCCAACGAGCTCGTCGGCCCGGAGCGGGAGCCCGGAAGACTCGTTGTCACGGACGTCGAGGTACGTGCCTGCGGAGTCGATCCGGAGCATCAGGTCGGGAATGGCGCCGAGGAGTGCGCGGTTGCGCGCCTCGACCGTCTCCACCCTTCTCAGCGCGCGCTCGTTCGCGAGTGCGAAGCCCGCGGCCGCGCTGACGGCGTCGAGCAACTCCGGTCGGAGTCGCAGAGAACGGTCGTGCACGAGCATGCCGATCGGCTCCTGCTGGTGCAGGATCAGCGTCGCCACCTGGAGCTCGCCCCACTCCCCAAGCGGCGTACCCGATCCGTCGACGTACCCGCCCCCCGGCGCGAGCCGGCCCAGGCGAAGCGTCGGGTCGCCGAGCGCACGCCTCAGCGCTTCTTCGAGATCAGGCGGCTGCGCAGGATCGCGGAGCTCGAGCAGCAGCTCGCCCACCGCCGCCCGCGAGAGACGACCCTGGACGAGGGTGACGGAAAAGCACACCGGCAGCGCGAGCGCGGCGACCAGCGCGAGCCCGAAGCCGAGGAACCCGACTCTCGAGGAGAGCGGCGCGAGCGCCAGCCCGAGCGAGAAGAGCAGGAGTGCGGCCGAACCGCCGGCGACCACCGGCAGATGCTGCCGGCGAGTCGCCGGCGTCGCCGCCCGGAGACGACGCGTCAGCATGACTGCTACGAGAATCGAGAGCGCCGCGGCGACCGCGGCCTCGAGCTCGTAGAGTCCCGTCGCGAGCGACGGCCGGGAGTCCACGAGCGCAAGATTACGTGGGTGGGCACTGTGATAGCGGGTGAGCGGGTCGAACATCACCGCCAGCGCCTGCAGCACGATCACGTCCAAGTAGGCAACGACGAGCATGCGCCGGTCATTGGGGCCGAGCCGGCCGCCTGGATACGCGAGCAGCGCGGTCACGAGGACCGCGAAGACGACGTTCGACGCGAGCAACGCCACCGTGTACGGGGCCGCGGTGTTCGCCTCGTGGAGGACGCTGATCAGGGAGGCAAGGCCGACCGCTGTCAGCAACAGTCCGAAGCCGGCGTACGGGCGTAGCCGCAGCGCTGCCACACCGGTGCCGACGAACGTCAGGCACACGAGCGCGGCCAGCAGAGATTGAGCGACCGGGCTCGGTGCGATCCTGCTGACGGCGATCACGTACGCGGCTCCGCCCGTCGCACCGGCGGCCACGAGCACAAGCAGCGCAGGCATCGCCGATCTCTTCATAACCCCCCTTCTCTGCCAGGGTAGACGGACCGGCTCGGCCGGGCCCGGCCACAGATCTCTTGCGTCGGGGTTGCCGGCCTCGTCGATCGTAAAGCGGCCGCGCGTCTACGCCGCGGTCGAGCAGGTGAAGGCGCGAGGTCGGGCGCCTCTCAGTCGCTCTTGATGAAGCTGATCGCGCCGTCGGTCTCGAGGATTGCGTAGCGAACCTCGGACAGGTGAGCGATCTGCTGCTTGCGCGCCGCCTCCGCGATCTCCTCGACGGTGAGCCGTTCGCGCTTCAGGCTGCGCTCGATCACCTCGCCATCCTTGACGACGATGAGCGGCTCGCCCTCGAGCACGGGCCGACTGCGCGGGAACCTGTAGCTGATCCAGGATACGAGGACCTGGAGCACGGCGATCGTGCCGACGACGAGGACCGCACCTGTGAGCGAGTAGTCGGCCTGGGTCAATCCCTGCTGGAGCGCATCGCCAAGCACGATC
Organism: Gaiellaceae bacterium; assembly: GCA_036271235.1. Classification (GTDB taxonomy): domain Bacteria; phylum Actinomycetota; class Thermoleophilia; order Gaiellales; family Gaiellaceae; genus PALSA-600. The sequence continues at coordinate 3,716 of DATBBA010000005.1, read as the reverse complement.
AGGAGGATCAGGTCGAAGGGCTCCATCGAGCCGAGTTCCCGCCTCCCGACGACGCTGGAGGCTCAACTGGTCAGAGACGGCGCTGGACATCTCTGCAGCGTTCACCTCGGGCCGCTCAGGCATCCCTCGAAGCCGGAGCGGAACCGAGCCCGGACCCGCTCGTCCTCATCCATGGAGCACGGACTGTCAGCCGCATTTCATGCCTCCGTCGAGGTCGAGGGCTTCGTGCCCGCCCGTCTGTGAGGTGAGGTCACCGTTCTTGCCTGGAGCGCGAACCGGGCCAGACACCGGTCGCCCGCGCGTAGGTAGTCGCCCCGGCGCGGTCGATCGCAGCTTTCACGGCACCGAAGACGGCGCCCTGGACGGCGGCGGCGAGAACGACCTCGGGCCAGCCACGATCGGCATCCGTGGCGTTCGGGGGCGCCGGCTCGTGCCGCGCGAGCGTCCATGCCCGCTTGAAGAGAAGCCCCGCGACGAGACCTCCGAGCGTCCCGCCAAGCAGTCCGATCGGCCGGTAGAGCAGCCTGAGGACAGTGGTCTTCACTGCCTGCCTCCCAACTTCACGTGGCCCAACAGGGTCAGTACCACTTTCCCCGAACGAAGCCCCCGAACGCGATCAGTCCGATGAGCGCGACCACGATTCCGAGCCACAGACTCCAAAACACCGCAATCACGAGCCCGACGATCACCAGAATCCCGCCTGCACCGATCCCGGCACCGCCTCTTCCTCTGCTCCCAGCCATCTGATCCCTCCCCTCCGCTTCGCCCCGACGGCCGCCGAGGATGAAGGCTTGCTACCCAGCCATCCCCGTTCGTACGCCGTCGCGCTGACCACCTGCTCCGAGCGGATCGCCGGTGAACGGGATCCGGGACGCGTCCAAGATGGAACAGATGTGCGTGTGCGAGCTGGCCTACCGCGTCGGCGAGCCGCGGCCGGTGGCGGGCTCGATCATCTCGGTAGCGAGTGCCCGGCACAGAACGCCGGCTCCAGCCACTCGGCGAAGAATCCCGCCGGCGCGTCAGCGCGCGCACCGACCTCGCGGTCTTGGCAACGGCCAGTCGCATTCCAGCTGCGAACTGGAGAGTCGGATCCCTCCGGTGTAAGACAACCGGTCAGGCCGAAGCTTCGGTGCCTACGACGTCACAACCTTCACAACGGTTTGAGTCACTTCGTGTGTCACGGTATCGGTGGTCGTTATGACCGTCGGGACGAGTTGCGTCTGAACGGTCGTCTTCGCCGGCGCGTTGACCGTCACCGTCGTCGGCACAGGGACGGTGACCGTCTTTGTGACCGGGGGAGAGACCGTCGGCGCAGAGGGGACGGTCACATCGTGTGTGATCGGGACCGTGGTGGTCTTGTATTCGGTCGCCGCGGCGCCGGTGACCGTGTGCGTGACCGCCACGGTTTCATGAACGATCTGCGCCTTGCCCCGAACGGTTTGGGTCTGGTTCACGGTGGCTCCCTGCACCGTCACCTTCACGGTGCGAACGCCGACGTCCGGCGTCGCCGCCGCCTGGCTCGGTGAGAGCCGATCGGCGACGACGTAACCTGCGGCGCCGGCGAGAGCGCAGCCGATCAGCGCCGCAGCCACCTTCCCGGCGCCCGAGGTCCGGTTCTTCACCCACCAGATCCAGAATCGGGGCTTGTACCAATGTTGTCTGTACATAGTTGTGTTGTTCGTTAGTCGGGGACCACGATCACGATGACGGAGCTCGATCGGACATACAGCACCGCTTTCCCCTTGCTCAAGTGCGTAGTCACTCGGGCGAATCGTTGAAGCGATGGATTCCAGACAAAGATCTGGGCTTTCTTCGTGATCGCGCCGGACGAAATGGCGATTGCGCTCGGGTGGTTGCTGAACTGGCCGCTGACGAGCTTCCCTTTCGCATCATCAGCCAAGAGAGCGAATTGAACAAGGACGTGCATGCGGGCCGGTACCGCTTTCCCGACCGACGCTAGCTTCGACCGAGCGAGCGTGAAGTCCGTCGCGTGGAGAACGGTCTTCGGTGAGATGGTGAGGCGCAGAGCAGCCGAACCGATCGCCGCGTTCAGCACGCCTCCAAGATGCCCGATCGTCCGGCCCTTGAGAACGACATAGAGTCCTGCCGGTATCGCCGACTTGGTTACCGAGGTGGAAGTGGTCTTCTCCGAGATCGGCTTCGGGGTCACCGCGACCGGGGCGGGAGTGGTCGCCGCCGGCGGGGCGGTAACCGTCACCGACGCGGCCGCTGTCGCCGAGATCTGAGTGCCTATCCCTGTGGCTGCCGTCACGACCAAGGTGTTGGTGAAGCTGGCGGCAACGTTCGCGAGGGTGCACGTGTAGGTCACGGTGACGGTCGGCGCCATGGTCGCCAGGGTGTCCGCGTAAGCGCTCGGTGTAGCGCAGTTCGGAGCGAGTCCGTCAGCGATGTCGACGTTGAAGAGGTAGGCGCCTCCGGAATTCGTGACCGACACCGTCCAGGAGGCGGAGGAACCAGCAGCGATCGCCTGCGACGACGGGGTCATCGTCACGGCGAGCGTACTCGAGCCACCGCCACCACCACCGCCACCACCGCCACCACCGCCTCCTGTGGTAGCCCATTGTGCGAACAGCGTCACCGAGGCGGTGAACGGATACACGGCCCCGTCGGCGTAGCTCGTGCCGGTGCCGTTCGCCGCGATGTTCCAGCCGGTGAACGAGAACCCAGGCCGCGTGAACGCGTTCGCCGTCAATGCTGTCGGAACGTTCTCGGTCTCGGGTGTCACCGATCCGGTGCCGCTATTGGCGTTGAATGTCACCGTGAAAGTCGGGCTCGCAGCCCACTGCGCGAACAGCGTCACGGAGGCCGTGAACGGATACACGGCCCCGTCGGCGTAGCTCGTGCCGGTGCCGTTCGCCGCCGTGTTCCAACCCGTGAACGAGAACCCGGCCCGCGTGAACGCGTTCGCCGTCAACGCGGCCGGAACGTTCCCGGTCTCCGGTGTCATCGATCCCGTGCCGCTATTGGCGTTGAACGTCACCGTGAAACTCGGGCTCGCAGACCACTGCGCAAACAGCGTCACCGAAACATCAAACGGATAGACAGCCCCGTCCGCGTAGCTCGTGCCCGTTCCGTTCGCCGCGGTGTTCCAACCCGTGAACGAGAAGCCGGCCCGCGTGAACGCGTTCGCCGTCAATGCTGCCGGAACGTTCTCTGTCTCTGGTGGCATCGATCCCGTGCCGCTGTTGGCGTTGAACGTCACCGTGAAACTCGGGCTCGTAGACCACTGCGCAAACAGCGTCACGGAGGCCGTGAACGGATACACGGCCCCGTCCGCGTAGCTCGTGCCGGTGCCGTTCGCCGCGGTGTTCCAACCCGTGAACGAGAAGCCCGCGCGCGTGAACGCGTTCGCCGTCAACGCCGCCGCAACATTCGAGACCTCCGGTGACATCGACCCAGAACCGCCGTTGGCGCTGAACGTCACCGTAAAACTCGGGCTCGCAGACCACTGCGCAAACAGCGTCAACGAAACATCAAACGGATAGACAGCCCCGTCCGCGTAGCTCGTGCCCGTGCCGTTCGCCGCGGTGTTCCAATCCGTGAACGAGAACCCGGCCAGCGTGAACGCATTCGCCGTCAATGCTGCCGGAACGTTCTCGGTCTCGGGTGTCATCGATCCCGTGCCGCTGTTGGCGTTGAACGTCACCGTGAAACTCGGGCTCGTAGACCACTGCGCAAACAGCGTCACCGAGGCC
>DATBBA010000004.1:0-38945 GCA_036271235.1 Gaiellaceae bacterium | reverse complement strand
CGGATCAGGTCGAAGAGCGTCGCCGTGAACTCGAACGATCCCGCCTCTCCGCCCTGGCGCAGGAGCGTCGGAACGAGCGCCGGCTGGGTATCGGTCGGCGGCTCCTGTTCGTACTCGCGGTCATAGCCGGTCTTCGGCTCGCGACCGAAGAACCAGTAGACGAGAAGCACGATCGCGAGCGCCGGAAGGATCCCGAGCGCGAGCAGATAGAGCACGTACCGGAACGGATGGTGGAGCGCGTGTTCGACCTTCGCGTGGTCCCGCTCGAGTGCCGCGGCGCTTGCCGTCTCCTCGCCGACGACCTTTGCGAGGCCGTTCCCCGAGGCTTTCTTCATCCCCGTCGCAGAGGTGAAGGCCGAGCGCCGGATCAGAGCTCGGAGCGCGACGAACTGGTGCGACGGCACGTCCTGCGCCCGCAGGATGACCTTGCTTCCGGCGAGCTGCACGTCGCCGCGGACGTAGACCGGGTTGCCCCAGGCGCGCACGATCTTCCCAGGGGCGGTGAGCGTGGCGGTCAACTGGTCGAGGCCGACTCCCCATTCGCTGCCCCACACGTCGAGATTCACGTCGACGACGTCGTCGTACGCGACGGCGAGGCCGCTCAGCTTGTAGCGGATCTCGAACGTCCGGTTCTCGTCGAGGGCGCTGTAGTGCCAGACGATCCTCACCTTGCCGTCGAGATGAGCGACGCCGAAGGTGCCGGGGGCGTCGTCGCACCCGAGGTCGGTGCAGCCGCCCGGCCTGTATGGCCTGCCGTTCTCGAGCACGAGCACCTGGGAGACGCTCTCGCCGGCGGTCACCGGGATCTCGCGGTAACCGCCGGAGAACGGCCCGTCGAACGAGTACTCGATGTGCTCGTCGACGAGCAGCGCCCCGTTCGAAGCCATCTGCACGAGGACGACGGCCTGCGGAAGCGTGTACGACTTCGCCTCGGCCGCCCCCGAGAGCACGAGCGCCGCCGCGAGCGCGGCGAGGAGCGCTGCGCCGCTACGTGCCCGAGGCATCGCCGGGCGTCTCAGCCGCGGGTGCGGGTGCGGGCGCTGGATCGGCGGGCTGCGTGAAGCTGACGGTCGGCACGGCGCTGTCGCCGTCGTCGATCTGGAACGAGTCCCGCTTCGAGAACCCGAGCATGCCGGCGAAGACGACGGCGGGGAACGTCTGGATGCCGTTGTTGTAGGTCAGCACGGTGTCGTTGTAGACCTGCCGTGAGATCGCAATCTTGTCCTCGGTGTCCTTGAGTTGGGACTGGAGATCGAGGAAGTTCTGGTTCGCCTTCAGCTCCGGATAGGCCTCGGCGACCGCGAACAGCCGGCCGATCGCCTGGCCGAGTATCCCCTCGGCGGCACCGGCCTGGGCCGGCCCCTGTGCCGAGGTCGCCGCCGCCCGCGCCTGCGTGACCGAGTCGAACGTCCCGCGCTCGTGCGACGCATACCCCTGCACGGTCGCCACGAGATTCGGAACGAGGTCGTGGCGCCGCTTGAGCTGAACCTCGACCTGCGCCCAGGCGTTATCGACCCGGTTGCGCTTCCGGATCAGGCCGTTGTAGAGGAACACGATCCACAGGCCGATCAGGACGATCAGGACGACGACGACGATGAGGAACCAGGACACGGCGCGACTCTATCCGGCCGCGGGTCAAATCGGAAGTGGGCCGCCGGAGAGCGCGACGATCACACCTGCTGCACCTGCGAGAAGGAGCGTCGAGACGGGCCCTCGCCGCAGCGCCAGGAGCAGGGCTGCCGCGCCCGCAAGCACCGCGTACTGCCAGCGCTCCGAGAGCGCCCGGACGAGCGGGATCGCGGCGCCGAGGATCGCGCCGATCGCCGCAGGCCCAGCGCCGGCAAGAAAGGCCGCCGCAGAGCGATTCGTGCGCAAGGTGTCGAAGCGGTCGGCGCCGAGAAGAACGAAGGCAAACGACGGCGAGAACGCGACAGCCGCCGCCAGCAGCCCGCCGCCGACGCCGGCTGCCGCGTAGCCGACCACCGCCACCGTGTGGACGACGGGTCCAGGCGTCACCTGGCCGAGAGCGACGGCGTTGAGGAACTGGCCCGAGGTCATCCAGTGGTGGCGATTCACCGCGTCCGCCTGCATGATCGGGACGATCACGAAGCCTCCGCCGTAGGAGAGCGCGCCGACCTTGAACGCCACCCAGGCGAGCGAGAGAAGACCTCCGGTCGCCGCGGCCGCCGCCGCGAGGAGCGGCAAGGGGGCGAGCGAGAGCGGCGAGCCGTCGAAACGCCGGATCGCGAGCTCGACCGCACCGCAGCCGAGGAGGACGAGCACCACCCACGGCCCGAGCGTTGCCGACGCAGCCCCGCCGGCGACGAGGTAGACGACCCATCGCGCCAGGCTCAGCGCCCGCCGACGGCTCTCCGGCGCGAGGCTCCACCCGGCCTGCACGGCAACCGCCGCAACCGCGGCTCCCGCTCCTGCACCCGCACCCCGCACCCATCGCGGCGGCGAGCCTGCGAGGAACAGCGCTGCGAGCGCGAGGATCAGGACCAGCCCTGGGACGATGAAGCAGAGGCCGCCGATCACCGCGCCGACGCGCCCGCGCACTCTCCACGCGCAAAAGATCGCGAGCTGCGTCGAGGCCGGCCCCGGCAAAAGGTTGCAAGCGGCAATCGCGTCCTCGAACTCCGCCGCCTCGATCCACTCGCGTTCGTCCACGCAGAGGCGTCGAAGCAGCGCGATGTGCGCCGGCGGCCCCCCGAATCCGATGCAGCCGATCCGCCCCCACTCGAGCGCCACCGTCCCGAGCCCCGGCCGGCCGCCCACGACGGCGAACATACCAAGAGGGTTGGCGCCGCGATGTACCGTGAAGCGATGCGCGCCCTGGTCAAGGCGGAGGCCGCCGAGGGGCTGCGCCTCGAGGATGTTCCCGAACCCGAGATCGGGATCAACGACGTCCTGATCCGCGTCCACAAGACCGGGATCTGCGGCACCGACCTCCACATCTACGAGTGGGACGACTGGGCGGCGAAGACGATCCCCGTGCCGATGGTCGTCGGCCACGAGTTCGTCGGCGAGGTCGTCGCCTTCGGCTCGAACGTGAGCGACTTCGCGGTCGGCGACCTCGTGAGCGGCGAAGGCCACGTCGTGTGCGGCCGCTGCCGCAACTGCATGGCCGGCCGGCGGCATCTCTGCGCCCACTCGATCGGGCTCGGCGTGAACCGCCCCGGGGCCTTCGCGGAGCTCGTATCGCTCCCGATGACGAACATCTGGCACCACTGGCCGGGGATCGACGAGGAGGTCGCGGCGATCTTCGACCCGTTCGGGAACGCCGTTCACACAGCGCTGTCCTTCAAGGTGCTCGGCGAGGACGTGCTCGTCACCGGGGCAGGCCCGATCGGCTGCATGGCCGTTGCGGTCGTACGCCACGCGGGGGCGCGCCACGTCGTCGTCACCGACCTGAACCCCTATCGCCTCGACCTTGCGCGCCGGATGGGCGCGACCCTCGCCGTCGACCCGCGCGAGCACGACCTCGCCGATGTCCAGAAAGAGCTCGCGATGACCGAGGGCTTCGACGTCGGGCTCGAGATGTCGGGCAGCCCCGAGGCGCTCCGCACGATGCTAGGGAACATGGCCCACGGCGGCCGCATCGCCCTCCTCGGGATCCCGTCGGAGCCGATGACGCTCGACCTGAATCCGCTGATCTTCAACATGCTCACCGTCAAGGGGATCTACGGCAGGGAGATGTACGAGACCTGGTACCAGATGAGCGTGATGATCGAATCGGGCCTCGACATCAGCCCCGTGATCACGCATCGTTTCCCGTACCAGGAGTTCGAGGAGGCCTTCTCGATCGCCCGGTCGGGGCAGTCGGGGAAGGTCATCCTCGACTGGACAGTCTGACCGATTCGGACAACTTGCGCTCGACCGAGACGCCCTTCAGTCTGGACGTCGTGTGGGAACGGCGCGCCAGAGTGGGCTAACCTGTGTGTATGCGTTTACACATTCATCTCGATGATGATCTCGTGAAGGAACTCGACCGTCACGTCGGCTCGCGCGGTCGAAGCCCGTTCATCGCCTCTGCGGTTCGGGAGGCGCTCGAGAACGAACGACGCTGGGAGTTGATCGAGTCGGCCATCGGAGCCATCCCTGATCATGGGCACGAGTGGGATGAGGACCCCGCTGCATGGGTACGCGAACAGCGGCGCGGCAATTCGCGACGCAGAGGATGATGGGCTCCGTCCTCCTCGACACGACGGTCTTGATCGACGTGCTGCGCGGTCGACCGACGACGATCTCGCGCCTTCGCCAGTTGCGGGTAGCGGGAGATATGGTTCACGTCTGCGCCGTCAACGTCGAGGAGACCATTCGAGGCATGAGAGCAGGCGAAGAGGCGGCGACGCGAGCGCTCATCGAAGGCATGATCGTCGCCCCGCTCGACAGTCCTCAGGGCTGGCAAGCAGGGCGTTGGCGGGGAGAGTTCGCGGCACGGGGCACAACGCTCGAACAGGCCGACTGTCTGGTCGCCGCGGCGGCAGTCGGCATCGGTGCCCGTCTGGCGACCGGAAACCCGAAGGATTTCCCGTTCCCTGAGCTCGTGGTCGAGCACTGGCCGGTCGGAGCGTAGGTGTACGGAAACCTCCGAGACGAGCTGATCGAGACCCTCGCCGGGCTGCGCGAGGCGGGCACCTACAAGTCCGAGCTCGTGATGACCACGCCCCAGGGGGCGCGCGTCGAGGTCGAGGGGCGCGGCGAGCTCCTGAACCTCTGCGCGAACAACTACCTCGGGCTCGCGAACCATCCCACGGTCGTCGATGCAGCGCGTGACGCGCTCGACCGCTGGGGCTATGGCATGGCGTCGGTACGGTTCATCTGCGGCACGCAGGAGCTGCACCGCCGGCTCGAGGAACGCCTCTCGGCCTTTCTCGGAACCGACGACACGATTCTCTTCTCGTCGTGCTTCGACGCGAACGGCGGGTTGTTCGAGGCGATCCTGACCGATGAGGACGCGGTGATCTCGGACGCGCTCAACCACGCCTCGATCATCGACGGGATCCGGCTCTGCAAGGCGCAGCGGCTTCGGTTCGCGAACGGTGACATGGACGAGCTCGAGGCGCGGCTCGTCGAGGCGAAGGGAGCGAGGCGCCGTCTGATCGCCACCGACGGCGTCTTCTCGATGGACGGCTACCTCGCCCATCTCGACACGATCTGCGATCTCGCCGAACGGCATGACGCGCTCGTGATGGTCGACGACTCCCATGCGGTCGGCGTCGTCGGGCCGGGCGGTCGAGGCACGCCCGAGCACCACGGCGTGATCGAGCGGATCGACATCCTCACGGGCACGCTCGGCAAGGCCGTCGGCGGGGCGAGCGGTGGCTACGTCTCGGGCCGCCGCGAGATCGTCGAGCTGCTCCGCCAGCGCGCGCGTCCCTACCTCTTCTCGAACAGCCTTGCGCCTCCGGTCGTCGCGGCGAGCCTCGCGGCGCTCGACCTGATCGAAGGCTCCCATGAGCTGCGCGACCGCCTCCGCGAGAACACCACCCACTTCCGCGCGCGGATGACCTCGCTCGACTTCGAGATCCTGCGCGGGGAGCACCCGATCGTCCCCGTGATGATCGGGGACGAGCTCACCGCCGCCCGCTTCGCAGAGAAGCTCGCGGAGCTCGGGATCTACGCCGTGAGCTTCTCGTTCCCGGTGGTGCCGCGCGGACAGGCGCGGATCCGCACGCAGATGTCGGCGGCGCACACGATCGCCGACCTCGACTTCGCGGTCGACGGCTTCGTCGAGGCGCGCCAGGCTGTCCCCGTCTAAACGTCTTACGAATCGCTAACCGGGGCGCCTTCAGCGGCTGCGACAGTACGGATATGAAGGTGTTGCTCGTGATGGCAGCAGCACTCCTGGCGGTCACCCAGGCCGGAGCGGCGCAGAGCATCACGAAGCCGGGCCGCACGCGCACCGAGGGCGCACCGATCGTCGCGATCTCGGTGAGCGGGGCGCCCGGCATCACCTATGCCGTCGCCGACAACCACGGCAACACCGACTGCGCCCACGTCTACTTCATGCAGACGGGCGGCCGGTCGCAGGTCTGGCGGTACGGCACGCCCACGAACGAGCCGTGCAGCGAGGGCACGAGCACCGGCGACGGGATCTCCGGCGTGACGATGAGCGCGCACCGCTCGCTCTGGATCCAGTATGCCGGCGGCAATCTCCGCGACTGGCAGCTCTTCACCGCCACACCCACGAAGAGAACGCCGAAGCAGCTCGCTTTCGTCGAGCAGGACGTCGACCTGCCCTCACCGATCGTTCTCGGGCAGGGCTCTGGATACACAGTTCCCTACGCGGTCCGCAACAAGGTCACGGACCTCGACGACAACGGCTCCGCGGCCTTCAAGTGGACCGCGCCCGCGACGGTGCAGGCCCTCGCCGCGGGGCAGGGCCCGAACGGGGTCGCCGTCGCCGTGCTGCTCGACTCGGGTGTTCTCGACCTCCTCTCCGGAGCGGGCAAGGTCATCGGGAGCTCTACGTATGCGCCCGCTGCGGTCACCGCGCTCTTCGTGGCCCCTGCCGGCGTGGTGATCCAGAAAGGCTCCACGGTCGAGATCCGCAAGGGCTCGGCCACGAGAACGTTCGCGCTGCCGTCCCATGCGAAGATGATCAGCTACGCGGAGGGCCGCATCTACTACTCGGTCGCGAACGCGATCCACGCGCTCGGCACGACGAGCCGCGTCGACTCGGTGCTCGTGGCGCCGACGAAGGGCAAGACCACCGTCGCGTACTTCGGAGACGGTGCCGGGTTCGCGTGGGCTGCCGGCAATACGCTGAACTGGGACTGCGGCGGCTGCGTCAACTACGGCCGTTAGTGCCGAAGGACGAGCTCGACCGCCGTCCCGCGCCCGGGTGACGAGCTCAGGGTGAAGGCACCGCCGATCGCGGCGGCACGCTGTCGCATGTTCGCGAGCCCCAGCGCTGCGGCGTCCGTACTGACTGCAAAGCCGGCGCCGTCGTCGCGGATCGTCACGAGCCGGTCGGTTCCTCGAAGCCCGATCGTCACCCACGCCCGGCGGGCGTGTGCATGGCGCCGGACGTTTCCGAGTCCCTCCTGCACGATCCGGAACACCTCGATCTGCTCGTCGGGCGCCAGAGTGACCTCCCCGTCGATCTCGAGCTCCACCTCGAGCGCGCCGTCCGCCGTCAGGAAGTCGACGTAGCGCCGGAGCGCCGCGTCGAACGGAGCCCGCCCGGCCGCCGAAGAGAGCGCCAGCACCGCGAAGCGAGCCTCGGTCTGGGCGGCCTGGACGGCATCGCGGAGCTTCGGCACGGTCTCGCCGATGTCGGCGCCCGCCTCGATCATCGCCGCGTGGGTCGAGATCGCGAACAGGTACTGCGAGAGTCCATCGTGGATCTCGCGCGCCACCCGGCCGCGCTCCTCCGCAACCGCTCGGCCGAGCTCGGACGCGAGGATCGCCCGGCACACGCCGATCACCAGCACGACGTAGGCGAACAGCCGCAGGAAGTCGCCCTGCGTGACGTAGCGAACGGCCGCTACCGGCTCGAACAGCAGGTCGATCGACGCGAAGAGCGTCAGCGTGGCGCCGAGCGAGAGCCAGCGGTCGAGGTCCTCGCCGCGCCTGCGGAACCGATCGGCAAAGCCGACGACGGCAGCGAGGTTCAGGAGGGCCATCACCCCGAGGGCGACACCTCGCGCCTCGCGCGAGTCGTCGAGGTCGTGGAGCCCGAACCGCTGTGTGAGCCACCAGATCGCGAACAGACCGACGGCCACGGCGAAGAACGCCTCGACGAGATCGGTGCGCGTCCGCTCGACCCCGCCGCGCACGAACGGCGCGCACGCGATCACGGCCCAGCCGGCGAGGACGCCGCCAAGGCAGCCCCACGCCTCCATCCCGTCGCCGGTGCGGCTCGAGACTGCGGGCCAGACTGCAAAGACGATCCACGAGAGCGAGATCAGCGTGAACCCGCAGCTCAGCAGGAGATCGAACCGTCGCCGCTCCACCGTGAACCGGATCGCCGTGAGGAGCGCAAGAAGGCCCGCACCGACCGCGTACAGGGAGGTCAGCACGACCCGCAACTGCGGCAGGTCGTACGGCACGCGAAGACTCGCCTTGGTCAGGAAGAGCGCCAGCGCGGCACCGAGCAGCGAGACGAGTACCACCTCGCCCGAGAGGAACGTCTCGAACTCGTCTCTGCGTGCGCCTTGGCGCATTGGTCCGGGTATCGGCACAATCCGCGGCGACTATGAGCGCCAGGGTGCTGATCGCCGACGACCATCCGCTCACGCGGGAAGCGCTTGCGGGGCTGCTCGCGGCCAACGGGTTCGAGGTCGTCGCGCTGGCCGAGGGCGGAGAGCAGGCAATCGCGCTCGCCGGCGAGCTCCAGCCCGATCTCGTGGTTCTCGACCTGACGATGCCCGAGGTGGACGGCCTCACCGCCCTCCCGAAGGTGCGGGAAGCGGCCCCCGAAACCGCGGTTGTCGTCCTGACCGCGGCCGAGGACGACGCGAACCTACTCACCGCAATCCGACTCGGCGCGGCCGGTTACCTGCTCAAGAACGAACCTCCGGAACGGATCGTCGAGTTCCTGCGCGGCGTCGCCCACGGTGAGGCTGCGCTGTCAGGAGCGGTCGCCCGCCGGCTCCTCGAGCAGGTCCGCGAAGGCGGCGGCCTCCAGCACGGCTTCGTCCCCGAGTCGATCGCCGAGCGCCTCTCGGCCCGTGAGCTCGAGGTGCTGCTCCTGCTCGACCAGCACCTCGGCACCGACGAGATCGCCGAGCGGCTCTTCATCTCCGAGCACACGGTGCGCTCGCACGTGAAGAACCTGCTTGCGAAGCTCGGGGTGTCGTCTCGACGCGACGCGCTCGAGAAGCTCGCCCAGGCTCGCGGATGAACGTTCACTCACCGAATGTGCGACCTGCTACTACGAGTCGCGATTGACGCTTGCTCAACCCGACGAGAATCCAGCCAAGGCAGCGCCGACCAGGTCGGGCAGCGTGTCGAGGTTGTAACCGCCTTCGAGCACAGCAGCGACCCGCGGCGCCAGGCTAGAAGCTCGACGCGCCAACTGCTCGAACAACTCCGTGGAGAGCTCCAGCTCGGCGAGCGGATCGTCGCGATGCGCGTCGAACCCGGCCGAGACGAGTAACAATTCCGGCTCGAAAGCCTCGACCGCCCGCTCTGCCTCCTCGAATACCTCCAGGTAGCCGTCGTCTCCCGTGCCCGCGGCGAGCGGCAGGTTCAGGAGCGTGTCGCCCTGTTCGCCGGGCCCGCCCGTTCCCGGATAGAACGGCCACTGGTGCAGCGAGACGAACAGGATCGTCGGATCGTCGCCGACGATCGCCTGTGTTCCATTCCCGTGGTGGACGTCCCAGTCGAGGATCGCGACCCGCTCGATCCCGAGCTCGGCCTGAGCCCAGCGGGCCGCGATCGCGATCGAGTCGAAGATGCAGAACCCCATCGCCCGCGCGGGCTCGGCGTGGTGTCCGGGCGGCCGGACGAGTGCGAAGCCGCCGTGGATCACGGCATGAATCGCCGCACCGGCCGCAAGCAGAGCGGCATGGTATGTCGTCTGCGTGCACGGCGTGTCGGCGTCGAGCCAGCCGGGCGCAGAGCGAACGCGCGCGAGCAGCTCCGCCGTGTGGCAGCGCAAGATGTCCTCGTCATCTGCGGGGCCCACGTCGACGAACGGAAACCGCTCATGCAGGACGATCATCCGTGCCTGCGACTCGGGGTGCCCGCTCGTCGGATGGAAGCGCTCGAGCTGCGAACTGCTGAAGAGTTCCATCACGCGTCGGCGAGCTCGGCAATACGCCGCGCGAGCCCGTTGAGCCCGAACTCGACCGCAGTCGCCTCGGCGCGCCCCCAGTCCGGCGGCGTCTCAGCCAGCTTGGGCAGCGGCGCTCCGGGATCCATCGTCGCGACCCGCCGATAGAGGCGCAGGTCGTCGGCGACCGCTTCGAAGCGACCGGCCTCGAGTGCCGCCTCGAGCGTTCCATACTGTCCGAGGATGTTCGCCGCCGACTTCGGGCCGACTCCCTTCGCTCCGGGGATGCGGTCGGACGAGTCGCCGCGCAGGGCGATGAAGTCCGGCACCTGCTCGGGATCGACGCCGTAGCGCTCGCGCACCTCGGCGGGCCCGATCCGCGCCAACTGGCTCACGCCCTTGACCGGCTGCAACACCGTGACGCGGCCCGACACGAGCTGAAACGCATCGCGATCCGAGGTCGCAACCAGCACCGGGCCGGCCCACCCGGCAACGGAGGCGGCGAGGAAGTCGTCGGCCTCGAACCCCGCCGCTTTCGCCGCGACGAACCCGAAGGACTCGACGAGCGCGGGCAAAGCGGCGAGTTGCTCCACGATCGCCGCCTCGAACACGCGTCCCGTCTGATACTCGGGAAGCGCCTCGTTCCGGTAGTTCGGCGTGTCGAGTGTGTCCCACCCGACCACCACCGACACGGGCCGTTCCGACTCCCACAGCCGCAGCAGGAAGTTGCCGAAGCCGACGAGCGCGTTCGCGGGCCGGCCGCCCTCGCCGCGGATCGATTTCGGCAGCGCGTGGTAGGCACGATGGGCCAGCGAGTCGCCGTCGATCGAGAGCAGCACACCGGCCTGAGAAGGACTTGTCATTACGGGCGAGTATCGCTAACCCCGACAACCCGGCTACAGTGGCGCCGCAGAAATGGCTCAAACAGTAAAAACAGCCAAACCCGGAAAACCGAGCGGCCGCCGCCTGGTCATCGTCGAGTCCCCTGCGAAGGCAAAGACGATCGCGGGGTACCTCGGCAAGGACTACATGGTCGAGTCGTCGATCGGCCACATCCGCGACCTGCCGCACAACGCGACCGAGGTTCCCGCCGAGCACAAGCAGGAGCCATGGGCGCGCCTCGGCGTGAACGTCGACCACGAGTTCGAGCCGCTCTACGTCGTCGACCCGAAGAAGAAATCGGTGGTCAGCGACCTGAAGGCGAAGTTGAAGAACGCCGACGAGCTGCTGCTCGCGACAGACGAAGACCGCGAAGGCGAAGCGATCGCCTGGCACCTCGTCCAGGTGCTGCAGCCGAAGGTGCCGATCAAGCGCATGGTCTTCCACGAGATCACGAAGCCCGCGATCGAGCGTGCGCTCGGCGAGACCCGGGAGATCGACGACCGCCTCGTCGACGCTCAGGAGACGCGCCGGATCCTCGACCGTCTCTACGGCTACGAGGTCTCGCCGGTCCTCTGGCGGAAGGTGATGAAGGGCCTTTCGGCCGGACGCGTCCAGTCGGTCGCGACGCGCCTTGTGGTCGAGCGCGAGCGCGAACGGATCGAGTTCCGCGCCGCCGAGTACTGGGACATCGTCGGCACCTTCGTGCCCGGGGCCTTCGATGCGCGGCTCACCGCCGTCGACGGACACCGGGTCGCCCAGGGCCGCGACTTCGCCCGCAACGGCACCCTCCAGACCGAGGGGGCCGTCCAGCTCGACGAGAACGCTGTCCGTTCGCTCGCCGCCGCACTCGAAGCAGTCGAGTTCGCTGTGAGGTCGGTCGAGCGGAAGCCGTACACGCGCCGCCCGGCCGCCCCGTTCATCACCTCGACGCTGCAGCAAGAAGCGAGTCGCAAGCTCCGGTTCACGGCGCAGCACACGATGCGCGTCGCCCAACGCCTGTACGAGAACGGCTACATCACCTACATGCGCACGGACTCGACCTCACTCGCGGAGAGCGCGATCGCAGCCGCGCGCTCCGCGGCAACGACGCTCTACGGCGCCGACTCGATCCCCGATGCCCCTCGCCACTACACCCGGAAGGTCAAGAACGCCCAGGAGGCCCACGAGGCGATCCGTCCGGCAGGCGACAGCTTCCGTGCCCCCGACGCCGTGAAGGCGGAGGTCGAGCGCGACGAGTCTGCCCTCTACGACCTGATCTGGAAGCGAACCGTCGCCTCGCAGATGGCGGACGCTCGCGGCGAGACGGTCTCGGTCAAGGTGGGCGCCGTGGCAACGGACGGCCGCGACGCCGAGTTCGGTACGGCCGGAACCGTGATCACCTTCCGAGGCTTCATGCTCGCGTACGAGGAGGGCCGCGACGAGGCCGTCGCGGCGGACGAGGAGGAGCGTCGCCTGCCGCCGCTCACCGAAGGCGACACGCTGAACGCAAACGCGCTCGAGCCCGAGTCGCACTCCACCACCCCGCCCGCTCGCTACACCGAGCCGACGCTCGTCCGGGCGCTCGAAGAACGCGGGATCGGCCGCCCGTCGACGTACGCCTCGATTCTCGGGACGATCCTCGACCGCGGCTACATCCGCAAGGTCGGGCAGGCGCTCGTGCCGACGTTCCTCGCGTTCGCGGTCACGAACCTGCTCGAGCAGCACTTCGGGCGGCTCGTGAACTACGAGTTCACAGCGCTAATGGAGGACGACCTCGACCGGATCGCCTCCGGCGACGAGGAGCGTACCGCCTGGCTGCGCCGCTTCTACTTCGGCGGCAACCCCGACGACGAAGGGTTGAAAGCGCTCGTCTCCGATCTCGCCGACATCGACGCGCGCCAGATCAACACGATCGAGATCGGCGACGGGATCGAGCTCCGCGTCGGCCGCTACGGCCCCTATATCGAGCGAAACGGCGAGCGGGTCACGATCTCCGACGAGATCGCGCCCGACGAGCTGACCGTCGCAAAGGCCGAGGAGCTCCTTTCCCAGAAATCCGACGAGCGCGAGCTCGGGATCAACCCCGAGACCGGCCGGGCGGTGTCGGTGAAGAGCGGCCGCTACGGCCCGTACGTGACGGAGGCGGCCGACGACGGCGAGAAACCGAAGACCGCCTCGCTCTTCAAGTCGATGTTGCCGGATGCGGTGACGCTCGAGGAGGTCCTGCCTCTGCTCATGCTCCCGCGCACCGTCGGGGTCGACCCGGGCACGAGCGAGGAGATCGTCGTCTCGAACGGGAAGTTCGGGCCGTTCCTCAAGCGCGGCAGCGACACCCGCTCGCTCGAGAGCGAGGAGATGCTCCTCACGATCTCCCTCGACGAGGCGCTTGCGCTGCTCGCAGAGCCGAAGCAACACGGCCGCCGGGCCGCCGCGGCGCCGCTCAAGGAACTCGGCCCGGATCCCGTGAGCGGCAAGCCGCTCCTCGTGAAGAACGGACGCTTCGGTCCGTACGTCACCGACGGCGAGACAAACGCGAGCCTCCGGGCCGGCGACGCGGTCGAGACGTTGAGCCTCGAGCGCGCCGTCGAGCTCATGACAGCCCGGCGCGAGCGCGGGCCCGCCGCACCCAAGGGCCGCAAGAAACGTTCCTAGCAAGCGCGTAGGCGCTTACTTTTCCCGAACACCTTGCCCCTAGCTACTTCTTGCACGGTCCGCGATACTGTGCGCGGGCGACCCGTGCAGCCCCTCGTGCGCTACGGTTGTAAGGCAGCGTGCGAGGTAGCCGTTCGGGCGGAACGGGAAGAGAAAACCTAAGAATCCTCGGGTTCCCCTGGAATTCGGAGGACAAATACCGTACGGTGCGAAAGCGGCACCTCAGGTGAAACTGACCAGTGCAGAAAGGCCTAGGGACACGTGACTCAGAACCAACTGACGGAGCTGCTGGAGACTGAAGGGGCCAAGTCGATGCTCGAGAGGGGCGAGGAGCGCGGCTGGATCGAACCGGCCGAGCTCGAGGCTTTCGCGCTGGAGCACGAGCTTGTCGATGCCGATGTGGAGGACCTGACCCGCGAGCTCGAGCGCATCGGGCTCGAGGTGCGCGAGGCCAAGCCGGAGGAGAAGGCCTCGAAGACCGAGGAGGTCGTGTACGAGGCCGACCAGCCTTCGGGCGCGGGCGACTCGCTGCAGCTCTTCCTGGCCGATGTCGGGCGCCACAAGCTGCTCACCGCCGCGCAGGAGGTCATCCTCGCGAAGCGGATCGAGCGCGGCGACCTGATTGCCAAGCGCCAGATGATCGAGTCGAACCTTCGGCTCGTCGTCTCGATCGCAAAGGGCTATCGCGGCCTCGGTGTCCCGTTCCTCGACCTGATCCAGGAGGGCACGCTGGGCCTCAACCGCGCCGTCGAGAAGTTCGATTGGCGCCGTGGCTACAAGTTCTCGACGTACGCGACCTGGTGGATCCGCCAGTCGGTGCAGCGCGCGGTCGCGAACCACGCGCGCACGATCCGCGTTCCCGTCCATGTCGTGGAGCGCCAGCAGAAGCTGTCGCGCGCCGCACGCCGGCTCGAGGTCGAGCTCGGCCGTGAGCCCACGAAGGAAGAGCTCGCCGAGGCCACAGGCCTCCCGATCCAGCACGTCGACGAGGCGCTGTCGGCCGCGTCGGCGTCGGTCTCGCTGAACCAGACGGTCGGTGCCGACGACGAGGGCGAGCTCGGCGATCTCTTCGCCGACCGCGAGGCCCCGGACCCGTTCGACGAGGCCGAGGAGTCCCTCCGCCGCCAGAACATCCGCAAGGCTCTCGACGCCCTCCCGGAGCGCGAGCGCCGGATCCTCGAGCTTCGCTTCGGCTTCGAAGGCGAGCCGTGGACCCTGGAGGCGATCGGCCACGAGCTGGATCTGACTCGCGAGCGCGTACGCCAGCTCGAGGGACAGGCCCTCTCGCGGCTCGCGGCGCTGCGTGAGCTCGCAGGCCTCGCGGCCTGACGCGCGAGCGAGCCGTCAGTCAGGGCAGGCGAAGCGACAGTCAGGCCGAGGCCACGGGGGCGGCGTCAGCAATGCGTTCGTCGCACGTACGAACCTGCTGAGGTCGTCGCCGAGCGGTCGCGAGGTGGCTTGCGTCGAGCCGGCGGCTGTCTGTCGGAAGCAGCGCGCCGGCGGCATCCAGCACCGTGTTGTTCAGACGAATCAGGTCGATCCGCGACAACACCTCGCGCGCGGGCCCGAACGGGAGCATCGCCCGGAGCACCTCGGTCCGGATCAGGACGCTTGCCACCGAGCGGTCGCCGACGTCCTGGTAACGCCGCAGCGCAGGCGACTGCGGTCTCCGCGACCGCAAGCTTGACGATCGCCGACGCTGCTACCGAAGCTCGAAGTTCCGCCTCAGGTACCGGTCGAACTGGGGAACGGTGAATGCCCCGCGCCCACGGCCGGTCGTGTAGATCAGGCCCTTGTCGATGAGCCGTGCCCGCGTCGGGCCGAGCTGTTCCGAGCTCCGGCCGAGCACGGTGGCGACATCGCCGGCGCTCTGCTCGTCGGGCCCGAGCTCGGCCATCGCCCGTAGATAGCGGAGCTCGAGCTCGGTTGTCCGTTCGGTACGGACGCGAAAGAATGACTCGTCGAGCTTCTGCTCGACCACGCGCTGGGCCTCCTGGGCGACGAGCTCGCCGATCGGGATGCCCTCCGGCGCGAGATCCCAGACGATCTTTCCGTATTCCTGCAGGAAGTACGGGTAGCCCTCGGTGTACGCGACGATCAGGTCGATCGCGCCCGGTTCGAACGCGACGCCCAGGTCGGCAGCAGGCTCGGCGAGGGCCAGCTCGGCCTGCGGTGGGGAGAGCCTGCCGATGCGCGGGAACTTGAACAGCCGCTCTGCGTACGACTTCGCCTCCCCCGCCAAACGCGGCAGCTGCGGCAGCCCCGCCCCGACCAGCGTGACCGGAAGCTGCCGCTGGACTGTTCGATGCAGCCCTGCGATCAACGCCTCGAACTCCTGGCTCTGCAGGAACTGCACCTCGTCGACGAGGAACGCGACTCCGGTCTCGCGTTCCTGCGCGGCTTCGCCGAGCGCGACGAGGAGATCGGTTAGATCCTCGCTGAGATCGCCCGTGTCTGCCAGGCCTTCGACCGGGTCGGCGTCGATCCCGGCGGTGACGGATCCGTCCGAGGAGACCGTCAGCGAGAACGATTTCAGGACGCCCGCGGCGCGCCGCATCCGTTCTCCCCAGGTCGCCTTCGGTGCGAGCTGGAAGAGTGCGCGACGCACGAGATTCCCCATCCGCGGGCCGAACGCCTGATGCTTCGTGATCTCCGTGGCCACCACGACCCAGCCGCTGTTCAGTGCGCGACCTTCGAACGCGCCCAGCAAGACCGTCTTGCCGACCCCGCGCAAGCCGGTGATCAGCATCGACTGCTCCGTCCGGCCGTTCCGCAGCCGGTCGAGCAGGATCTCGAAGCCCTCGAGCTCCGCATCGCGCCCCACAAGCGCTGGCGGCCGGGCGCCGGCGTTGGGCGTGTACGGATTCTGGCGTGGATCCACGGGCGGAGCTTATCACTCTTATCTCATGCTGATAAGAACGGCAGAACGGCGGCGCGCGCGGTCTTACGCAGATTCGATAAGAGCCGCTAAGAGCGGTAAGCCGCCACCTCCCTGCCCTACTTCACCGGAATCGCGGCCGCCGCCCCGATCGGGAAGAGCGTCGCAAGGTAGATCACGACCGGCGTCCTGCCGTTGTTCGCACCGCTGTGGACGACCGTCGGCTGCTCGACGATCCAGTCGCCCGCGTCGATCGCTCCGGTCTGGCCGGGCCCGATGCGGCTGACGACCTTGCCGAGGGTGTCGGCGGGCCCGGTCATCACGGTCACGTGGCCCTTCTTGACCGAATAGGTGAGCCGCCCGCTCGCGATGTAGGCGACCTGGGTGCCGGGGTGGTAGTGGAGGGCGAGCTTCGTCCCGGGCGGAATCGTGACCTTGGTGAGACCGAGGGTTCGGCCCCTGGCGCCGGTCGGGTTGTTCTGCGCTGCAAGCGGGAGCCGGACTGCGGCCGGCGGCACGGTCGTGTGGACGGCGGCGGCGGCGTAGGCGCCCGCGGCGGCGCCGATCGCGAGCGTGGCGAGCAGGGTGAGCGTGCGGCGGGTTCTCGCGGTCACGGTTGGCTCCTCGGTTGGGGGTGGGACGACGACCGTATCCTCTCGGGATCGACGCCGCGAGTCTTCAGCAGCTTCGCCCCGACGGCCCGCTGGCCGGATCGTTCGTCAGCGTGGAGCCGCTCGAGGAACGCCACCGCGAGGGGCTGCGCGCCGCGGCGTCCGAGGATCCCGGCGTCTTCGGATACATGGCCTATCCGGGGGACTTCGACGTGTGGTTCGACGAGGCGCGCGAGGGGCTCCGTGGTGTGGCGTTCGCCGTGGTCGCCGGCGGCCGCGAGGCGGGCTCCACGCGGTACCTCAACTTCGAGCCTGGGCATCGCCGCGTCGAGATCGGGTGGACGTGGCTTCGCCCGTCGGCCTGGGGCACGGGCGCGAACATCGAGACGAAGCTACTCCTGTGCGAGCGGGCGTTCGAGGTGTGCGGGCTGCAGCGGGTCGAGTTCAAGACCGACCGCCGCAATGAGCGCACGCGCGGGGCGCTGCTGGCCCTCGGGGCGCAGTTCGAGGGGATCGCGCGAAAGCACATGATGCTGCCGAGCGGTCCGCGCGATTCGGCGTGGTACGCGATCACCGAGGACGACTGGCCGGAGACCAAGACGAAGCTGCTCTGGAGGCTCGAGCTGAAGGCGTGAGGTGCGCGGTTGCGATCGCGGCGGTACGGGAGCTTCCCGAGGAGGGTGCCCAGCAGGTGACCCAGGCTCTGCTCCACGAGCCCCTCGAGGTCGACGAGCACCGCGGGGGATGGGTACGCATCTTGACGGCGTACCGCTACCACGGCTGGATGCGCGCGGTCCACGTCGAGGAGGGCGAGGGAACGCTGCCGGAGCTCTCGGAGGTGCCCCCGCTCGCGATCGCTCGCGATCTGATCGGGGCGCCCTACGAATGGGGCGGAATCACCGGGCGCGGCGTCGACTGTTCGGGGCTCGTTCATATCGCCTACCGCCTGAGCGGGCGTCTCGTGCCGCGCGACGCCTGGCAGCACGAGCTCGCCGGGATGAAGGTTCGCGTCGGCCAGGAGCAGCTCGGCGATCTTGTCACCTACGGCGGCAACGGCGACCGTGCCGACCACATCGCCTTCTTGCTCGGCGACGACAGAATCCTGCATGCGACGGCCCGCGAGGGCCTCGGCGTGGTCGAAGAGGCCGAGCCGGCAGAGCTCGCCGCTCGCCGCCGCTTCGTCCTGCGGCTGTAAATGTTAAGCCCCGTTTGAGGGATGCCTCTAAAGCAGGCTCGGCAACACGCCGATACCGGGCACGTGGACGCAGCACAGCGTGAGGAGATCCTGACCAGGTACCGCGAGCATTCCCGCCGTTTCCAGACGGTGGCCGCCCGCCGCAACCCGGTCACCGACCTGATCGAGTTCCCCCCGCGCCCCGCCGGCCCGGAGCCGGAGCATCTTCCGACGGCCCGCGAGATCGAAGTCCTCCAGCTCGTCTCGGAGGGCCTCGTGAACCGTGAGATCGGCGACCGCCTCTACCTCTCGGAGGAGACGGTGAAGAGCCACGTCCGTCACCTGCTCGCCAAGTTGCAGGCCCGGTCAAGAGCCCACGCCGTCGCTGTTGGCTTCCGGCGCGGGCTCCTGACTTAGCCTCCTAAGCAGGTTTTTCCTGTCCCGTGGACAATCACCAAATGGGTGATGTCAGGTGCAGGAAAAACGCTGATACTCAGATGGTGGAACTACCAGTTAGTAACGCCACCCGCGAGCGTGGCGCGGGTTGCAAGACGTGCAGCGATCTTGCGCATGAGGTTTTCTCCCCTCGGTTGGGAACTGACGGCAACCACAATCTTATGACCCTTTTGGGGGAATTGCAAGTCGCTGAGACAACATGCGGACTCCGCGGGCCAAAATGCGCGTAAGAATCCTAATTGGCTACCAAGCGTGCCTTGCTGCGCTTACGATCGTGCTGTTCGCGATCGCTCTTCCCTGGGGGCTGGGGAGCCCGCTCGCCGTCGCCGGCCTCGCGATTGTCGCCGCGGTAGCCGAGCGAGGCCGAGTGCGCCTGGACAACAAGACAGATGTCTCGATCTCTGTGCTGCCGACCGTCTTCGCGGCTGCCGTATTTGGGCCGCTGGCCGGGCTCGTGGTCTCGGCTGCCTCGATGATCGGTGATGCGCCCATTCCATGGCCTGGCCACGCCCGGCGCGCGAACACCCGAGTTCCAGCCCTCAAATGGGGCGTCTACACGTGCGCGCGTGCGATTTACGGTGCAGTGGCGGGATTCGCTGCTGCGGCCGCGGCTCCGCTCGCGCATGGGGAGACGGCGCAGTTGGTAGTTGCTACCGCAACCGCGGCGCTTGTTGCGGAACCGCTTGACCTCGCGTTTGGCGTGCTTACCGCATGGCTCCGAGGCAACCCCGCACTTCCGTTCCTTCGTGTCTGTGCACCCATGTACACCGTGTCGGTCTGCCTCTACACGCCGATTGTCGCCGCCCTCGCTATCGCATACACGCGAGTCTCGCCGTGGACTCTTCCGTTGTTCTTCATCCCAGCGCTTGCGGCTCAACGGCTGTTCGGCCTCTATCAACAACAGCGCCAACTCACAGTCCAACTCGTTGACGCAAACGTCGACCTTGAGAAGGCCAACCTATCGTTCGCGACTGCCCTTGTCACCACACTTGACGCACGCGACAGATATACGGCGGGCCACTCAGCTGCAGTCGCAATCTATGCGAGAGATATCGCCGAGCGGATGGGGCTCCCCGAGGAAGAGTCCAGTAAGGCTCACCTGGCCGGACTCGTACACGACATTGGCAAGATAGGCCTATCCGCCGGAGTACTGGAGAAGCCAGGTGCCCTAACGTTGGACGAGCGTCGTGAGATGCAACGTCACTCCGAGATCGGCGAGCGGATTCTCACGAAAGTAGAGAGCTATGCAGAGATCGCGTCGATCGTGCGTCATCACCATGAGCGCGTCGATGGTGGCGGGTATCCAGACGGTTTGGCGGACGATGAGATCCCGCTCCTGTCACGCATCATCGCAGTTGCAGACGCGTACAACGCCATGACGTCAGATCGACCGTACCGCGACGCAATGCCTAGCCGAGTCGCGCGGCTGCGCCTGGCCCAGGCCGTCGATTCTCAGTTCGACACCTCCGTGGTCGCGGCGTTCGAGGCCGTGCTCGCGATGGCAGCCGAGCCTTATCGAATGGCTCGGTCGCCGGAGTTCACATTCGAGTGGCAGCAGACGGAGGCTGACGAACACGTTTCGACCGAGCTCGGCGGCGACCAGACGCCGTCAGTCGCCGCGATGTCGATCTCCGCATAGCAGGCAAGTCTCAGCGCCCGATCTGAGGCCGTCACTACGCATTCCCGGCAGGCAACTGCCCCGACGCCCCCTCAAGCTCGATGCCTTCAATCTCGACGTAGCGAGCGATCGCACCAGCACGGCTACGCGTACCGAGTTTGTCGTAGATGTGATCGAGGTGACGCTTAACCGTTCCGACCGTGATGAAGAGGCTGGCGGCGATCTCCGCATTCTTCTTGCCTTGCCGTAGGTGCTCGATCACATCCCGTTCTCTGGGCGAAAGAAGCCCTCCCGCTGCGGCCGAACCCCTTAGCTTCCCAACCATCTTCGCGAGTCCGAACTCGTTGGCGCGGAGCAGAACTTCCCCTAGCTCGGACCGATGTGAGCCTGCGGCGCTCATCAACGTGATCATCTCGGGCACTGCTCTGACCATGCAGACCAAGCCGTCCCACGCGCCGGCGCCGGAAGCCTCATCCAGGAGAGCCAAAATGCTCTCCTGCACCAAGTCTTCATCGTGCCGCGACGATACGGCGATAGCGCTGAAACTCAGGATCCGCACCTCGACGGACCGCGTGAGGCGAACCGCTTCACGGGCAGCATCCACGGCTCCGCTCGAATCCCCCACAACGGCAAGTGCCAAAGCTCGCGTGGCCAGGTATTCGCCATACATCGCCCGGCTTGGCGGATTGTCGAAGTCGTCCTGTGTTATCTCGAGCGCCTCGCGAGGCCGTTGTTGCGCCAGATGGACTCGTGCCTGGAGCGCGCACACGTTCAACTGCGAGTACGGATCTCGGCTATGTTCGCTCCGGCGCTCGACGCGTCGCAGCAGCGCCTCGCAACGACTGAAGTGACGCAGCCCCAGCTCCGAAGCCGCGAGTGTCCACTCCAGATGGTGGAGCGCGAACGAGAAGCCTATCTCCTTGAGTTCCTCGCGAACGCCGCGGAGAATCGCGGCAGCCTCGACATATCGCGCGTCCAGTACCAATGCGTAGCCGTGGAGATGGCCCCAGGCACTCTTCACCCAAGGATCGGTGATCTGCCCAACAATTCGGGCGCCCTCCGAGAGATTCGGGCGCCTTCCCTCGACTCTCGCAAGATGTATTCGCGCGCACTCCAGGCGAACTCGGTCCGTCAGGCCCGTGGTGGGGAGGGATTCCAAATCTCGAAACGCCGACTTCAGCCCATCGCCCTCGGCCACCAAAGCAATGGCCACGGTTCCCCAGATCGCCTCGTTCAGCTCGTGCGACCTAAACGCGTGACGTTTGACGTCCGCATATAGATCAAGCGCCTCAACACATCGCCCGCCAAGGTGCGCCGCGCGCGCTGCGACGAGACAAGCCCGGGCTTTGAGAGGATGACTTTCAGGCAACTGTGCGGCCGCTGATATGCCAAGTGATTCCCCTTCGTCGAGACGCCCCGCGAGGACGGCAACTTCAGCCGCGACCAGGTCAACGATCGCCTGAGGAACACCTGCGTTCGCTTCAGCGTAGGCAACGAATCGTGCGATTGTAGCCACGCGACCCGTCTCGATAAGAGTCGTGTAGGAAGCGACGATCAGTTCAGCGACTCGGTGATCCATCTCGAGCTCTGAGATCAGCGCAAACGCATGGTCGTATAACCCCCGCTGAATCGCAAGCGTGAACGCCGCATCCCGCAAACGCTCGGAATCCTGCTGCTCGCTGAGCCTTGTGACGAGGTACGCCTTCGCGAGTGGATGCACTCCGATGTTGCCGTCGACCTCGTACGCAAGCCCCGCCTCCACCAGAGAGTCCGGGTCTATGTGAATCAAGTCAACGATCTCGCTGCGATGGAGTTCAGGCAGAATTGCAAGCGCTGTCAGACCTCGCTGCACGTCTGGCGGGGCTCGGTCGAATAATTCCTCCGCAAAGTAGTCGTACAACGTGGCGGCAAGGGCATCGCTGTTCAGCGGGATGTCAGAAAGAGGCGATCGAGCGGCAAGCCCAATTACCGCGGGCCAACCCCGAGCCTGTCTCCGCAACGTCAGCGTCCGCCGGTCAGGCTCAAGAAGCTGCGTCACTTCGAGATCATCAAGCGCTAAATCACCCACCCCAAGCTCGAATGTCTCCATGTATAGACGACGTCTTGGTGTAGACCAGTGCGGTCGCACGCGCGAGGTGATAAGAAATCTGAATCTTCCGCTTCGCTCAATCCTGGCCAAGAGTTCCTCGGACGGTGAGCGAGAGTCAAGGAGGTGATAGTCATCGATGACAATCCATCTCTCGACTGGGCCAGAAACCTGTCCGAGAATCGTCCGCGCCACCGCCCCCATCTGCTCGGCTGAGGTCCGGCCACCGCTCAGCGCTGACTCAACGGATTGGTAGTCGAGATCCGCGACCAAGCCGATCGCCGCCGCAAGATCTCGAGCCAACACCGGCACATCAACGCTTGCAGGCGTCAACGTCACCCAGGCTCCCCCGGCCTGTTCTAGCCATTGCCGGGCGAGGGTTGTCTTTCCGTAGCCGGCGGGGGCGACGAGAAGGATCGTTCGGGCCTCGGTCTTCTCGAGCACGTCGAGCAGCCGCGTGCGGCGAACGATTCGACGCTCGTACCCGGACTTCGAACTCGATTGGCCAGCAAGAACGTCGATCGCCTGCCTCCCAACCCGCCGCAGGCTCCAGTCGGAGCCAGGAATACAACTACCCGTTTGCCGGGAAGGCTACTGCAATAGCCCTGCAAATCAAGGGCTCCGAGAAGACTTCGAGACCTTCCGTGCCCGCGACGGAGAACCGGCGCGGGCACGGATCCGTCAGGCCCTGTTGTCGGGCTTCGCCGACTTGAGGCGCTCTGCCAAGGGGTCGTCCCCGGTGAGGAGGCGGTACGCCAGCGGAATCTGTCGTCGCCGCGGCACACCGAGCTTGAGACGCAGGGTGTCGCAGTGAGCCTTCGCCGTTCTCGGCGAGATCCCGAGTTCGATTCCTACCTCTTCGTTGGAGCGACCTGCCGCGATCAGCTGGATGATCTCCTTCTGACGCGGGGTGATCGATGATGGATCTCTCAGCGCTTCCATGGCCAAGACGGTAAATGCCGATCGCCCGCTCGTACATTCGCCAAAGGGTGTATTCGTTCTCAGACACCGTCAATTCGAGCTACCGAACGCAGCAGCGTGACCCCGAGCATTCGCGGCCTCCGCCTCGTCGAGATCGAGCACCCCGAGCCGCAGCAGCAGCTCGAACTCGTCTCGTAGATGTGTCCGCATCATCTCGGGCCCATCGGTTGCGATTGTGAACGCCACGCCGTGCTCGACGAACCTACGGAAGGTCGAACGCACCTCATCCTCGCCCGCCAGGGCCTTCGTGAGCAGGTTCGAGGTGGGGCAGATCTCGAGCACGATCCCTGCCACGCGCAGCAGCTCCATCAACGCAACCTCGCCCGCGGCGAGGATCCCGTGGCCGATGCGATCGGGGCGCAGCACCTCGACGACCTCGCGGATCTCGGCGAGCCCATGTGCTCCGCCCTCCTCGCCGACGTGGATCGTGACGCCGAGGCCGGCGGCGCGGGCCGCCTCGACGTGCGGCGCGATCCGGGTGTAGTCGTAGCGCTCGCCGCCCGGCCGCGGGCCGGCGATGTCGATCCCGACGATCCCGCGTGGCGCGTAACGCATCGCCTTCTCGACGATCACCAGGTTCTGCTGCGGCGTGAACGTCCTGTCCATCATCAGGATCAGCCCCGCTCGCACCTGCGGGTACTCGAGCGAGGCCAGATCGAGACCGCGGATCGCCGCCAGGATGATGTGGTCGAGGTCGCGCTCGCCGCCACGGTTCCTCTTCATCGGGTTGAAACGCAGCTCGAGCGTCGTGATCCCCTGGGAGCGGTAGGCCCCGCCGATCGCCGCGTGCACCGACCGCTCCACCGCAAGCGGCGAGGACTGGATCAGCTCGGTCAAGTGGTAGATCCGGTCGAGGGAGTCGAGATCCGGAACCCCGCGCGGATCCGAGACGGTGACCATCCGGTCGAACTCCCAGAAATCGCGCGTCGGGAGCGCGATCCCCTGCTCGTGGGCAAGGCTCCACATGATGTCGCTCGCCACCGATCCGCCGAGATGCGTGTGCAGCTCCGCGAGGCCGCCCTCGAACATCCCGTCCGGCTCCACCACCCGAGCCTAGCGCCGCAAGTACAATGCGCCTCCACGCGCTGGTGGCGGAATTGGTAGACGCGCAAGGTTGAGGGCCTTGTGCCCCTTGGGGCGTGGAGGTTCAAGTCCTCTCCAGCGCATTGCGAACGACGGGGGAGCACTGCTCCCCCGTTTTTTCTCTCAGACGATCGGGACGAGCTCGCGCTCGAGCGTCTCGCGCTCGCCCTCGAGCCACGGCGGCAGGGAGAGGATCTGGCCGAGCCGCGTCGGGGTCTCGTCGATCAGGAACCCGGGCCCGTCCGTCGCGATCTCGAGCAGGATCGCGTCAGGCATCCGGAAGTAGATCGAGCGGAAGTACTTGCGCTCCTGCTGCGCCGTCGGGCGCAGGCCCAGCTCCGAGAGGCGCTCACCCCACGCCGCCTGCTCGGCGTCGTCGGCGGCTCGCCAGGCGATGTGGTGCGTGATCCCGGCGCCGATCAGCGCCGTCTCCTCGACCGGCGGCGCGAACGTGATCGGCGCGTCCGCGTCGAGAAGCCCACCGTAGAGATCCGGGTTCCCATAGGCAACCACGTCGCGCAGGCGCGCGCGATCGCCCGGCACCACCCGCAGCCTGAGCCCGTCGGGATCCTCGAGCTCCTGCTCCGAGGAGACCGCCGGCGAGACGAGCCCGATCGACTGGAGCGTCCCCATGCCCAGGCGCCCTCGGTCGGCGCGCGGCCACTCGAAGAACGTCATCAGACTTCCCGGCGACCCCGTCTCGTCGCCGAAATACAGGTGATAGCTGTGCGGATCGTCGAAGTTGACCGTCTTCTTGACCAGCGTGAAGCCGAGCTCGTCGCGGTAGAAGTCGGTCGTCCGCTGCGCATCGCTGCACACGCACGTCACATGGTGAAGCCCGGCGAGCGCCACGACGTCTTATGCGAGGAGGCGGTACAGCACGACGGTGTTCGTGAAGAACAGAACCGCCACGACCGTCGTCACGCGAGTCAGGTTGCGCTCGACGATGTGCGTGCCGCCCTGCGAGCTCGGAGTGAAGCCCATGCCGCCGAAACCGGCGTCGCGGCCCGAATGCATCAGGATCAGCGTCACGAGCGCCGCCGAGAGCAGCACATGGATGACCGCGAAGAAGCCGAGAAGCATCCCGGAAGGGTAGCCGACGCGGCACCCGGCAAGCGGCCGATCACTGCCCCAGCACGGCGTCCCCGACCGACTCCAGCAGCATCAGCTCGGCGCCCTCGGGCAACGCAGGCCAGAAGGTCTGCCACAGCTCCTTCGCAACGACCGAAGGCGGGCGCTCAGGCGACACTGGCTCGTTCATCCCCTTCATCGAATCCAGCATCAGCTCTCCCAGATCCGCGCCGACCTCGACGCGCTGATACAGGTGGAAATGCTCCGCGAGACCGCCCTCGTCCACCGCGACGAGGCCGTCGGCGTACCGCTTGATCGTCGCCGGCGACTTGCTCGGATACGCGTCGTTGACGGTCGAGATCGCCTCCATGTCCGCCACGATCGGCCCGAGCTCGTCGCCTTCGGAGGCAGTGAAGGTGATCAGCATCGGCACATTCGGGAGGTCCTTCAGCGCTGCGCCCTTCATCGCGTGACCGAGTGCCTTCGACCCGGCGAACGACGCACCCTGCACCTCGATGCGACCGGCCGCCCCGGCATGCAGCTTGATCACGAGCATGTTCTCGTCGCCGGTGATCCGGTCGTGGGAGTTGTCGTCGAAGAAGCCGAAGTCGCCGCCCGGCTCCACAGCGACCGACTCCTGGTCGTGCGCCAGCCCGGCCATTGCCTGCGCCACGGTCGCGCGGAGGTGATCGGGCGCCGGCTCCGGAACGAGGGGCGGCACCCGGAACAGCCCGAGCTGTTCGAGCGGCGCCTGGGTGAGCCAGCGGTCGTAGTAGACGCCGTCGCTCATCTGGTCCATCACAGGACCGAGCGACCCGCTGATCATCGCGGCCGCCGAGACCGACAGCTTCTCGAGCTTCGAGACCTCCTTCTCGACCTTCGTCTCCGTCTTGCTCTCGACCGCGGCCTCGCTGATCTTGTCGCTCGCCTGCTCGAGCGCGAACTCCATGCCCTTCTCGTACAGCTCCGCAGCAAGGCTCTCGGCCGCCTCCTCCGCGATCGACTCCGGAAACAGCACCGCCATCAGCACCGCGCGCGCACCGAACGACAGGAGCTTCGCGTACCACGGCCAGCCCTCGTCGGCCTTCGAGGCCTTCTCCATCGACTCGGTCACGAACCCGGTCCAGACCTCGAGGACGGACTCCGGCACCTCGCGGGTCAGCGCGTGCGCCCGCGGCTTGTTCTCGGCGAGCCGAGCCGTGAGCGCGATCCTCGCGTGGATCCGATCGTCCTCGCTGTAGGCGCGGTTGATCCCGAGAAGCGCCGGAACCGGGTCGCCCGGCAGGGTGTCCTGATCCGAGTCCAGGGTCATCCAGGCCGGATGATCCGGCGGCTTCTCGGCCGTGGGCCCGGCCGGATCCGCGCCCTCGGCCGGCGCGGGCCCACCGGGTGCAGGCTCACCGGGCGCGGGCTCGCCGGGCTCGAGACCCGCCGCCGGGTCGAGTCCCGGCATGCCGGTGTACTCGGGAGCGAGCGGTCCGGGAGCGGTCTGCCGCGCGAGAATGCCACTCAACGCACGATTCCCGGCACCCTGAAGCAGATCGAGCGGGCTTGCCGGTACGGCCGGCGCCGGTCGACGCGCTCTCGGCTCCTCGGGCCGCGGCGAGGAGTCCCGGTATGTCTGTCTCGCGGTCACGAACCACCCCCGGTTCGACCGCGAAGGCTACCTCGTTCCGACCTCGATGACTCGTTCGCTCAGATTCCCGGCGATCTCGTCCTTCAGCAGGTAATCACGCGCGCCCGCCTCGCGGGCATTCGCGATGTCGTCGGGATCCGCGGAGCCGCTCAGGACGACGATCCGGCGCTCGGGCTCGTCCACGAGCATCGCCTGGATCGCGTCGAAGCCGTCCACGCCGGGCATGCTCAAATCGATCAGGACGACATCGGGATCGAGCTCCCGCGCCATCGCGACGGCCTTCTGGCCGTCCAGGGCGTGCCCGACCACCTCGAGCCGGCCGTCCGTGCCGAGGATCAACTCGAGCGCCTCGACGAACAACCGCTCGTCATCCACCACAAGGACTCGAACCGGCATTCGCGACATCATTAACTATTGTTGACCGCTTGGGGGATGATTTACGCATCCGCGTCCAGAAAGCGCTGCTCGAGGGCGACAACCGGCTGAAGCAGGGAGTGGCGATCGCGAAGGTTCGAGAGAGCTACGAGCACGCGCTGACGCTTGCCCGCCAGGCGGGCCTGGAGGAGACGGTGGGGCCGCTCGTGGAGATCAGGCTCGCCGACCTCGAACGGCTCGAAGCAGAATCTCCTCCACCCGCTCCGCCTGAATCCTGACGTCATGCACCGCGGCCGCGTCGCGGGCGGCCTCGTTCGGCGACGGGAAGGTCGCCGCGGTCTCGAGCGCAAGCGCCAGGGCCCGCTCGTCGAGCGGATCGACGAGGAGCCCGGAATCGGGCGTCACGAACTCCGGCGGCCCGCCCACCCGCGTGGCGACGACCGTCTTCCCCGCCGCCATCGCCTCGAGGATCGCCTGCCCGAACGGCTCGAGCAGAGACGGCGCGCAGAGCACTTCTGCCGCCGCGAGGTACCCGGCGACCGAATCGTGCGGAACACGCCCGGTGACGGTGATCCGCGCGCGTCCCTCGAGCCGTGAGCGGAGCGGCCCATCGCCGACGAAGACGAGGCTGCCGCGACCCAACGTCGCAAACGCCTCCGCGAGCCGGACCACGTTCTTCCGCTCGGTCAGGCTGCCGACCGCGACGAACGCCGGGCTCTCCGCCGTGACCTCCGCCCCGGTCGGCGCGAAGCGGACGAGATCGACCCCGGAATCGACGACCTCGGTCTTGCCGCGCGCCTCGGGGAGCTTCAGCTCGAGCTCGCGGCGCAGGTAGTCGGAGACCGCGATCACGGTGCTCGCCCGCTCGACCACCCGCCGTGTGAGGCGCGCGACCCCCGGGATCGCGCCGATGTTCCGGACGTCGCGACCGTGCGCTGTGACGACGAGCGGCGCGTCGACCGACGAGGCGATCAGCCCCGACGGCACGAGGAAGTGCGCCCAGACGACGTCGGGCCGTGGCGCTTCCGCCACCTTCCGCCGCAACTCGAGGAACCGCTTCTTCCCGCCCCCGCGCCGATCGAGCACGGCGAGGTCGATCTCGTGGCCGCGCTCCCGGAGCGCCAACTCGAGTTGCCGTACGAACACGCCGAGGTCCGGATCGGAGGGCCCGGGGTAAAGCTGTGAGACGAGAAGGATCCGCACGCCGTTAGAGCTTCAACACGGCGAGGCCGAGCGCGAACACGATCGCGCCGATCAGGATCGTGCCGAACGGCATCTCCTGCGGCGCCGCCGCGCCACCGCTGTAACCGTCTATTCGCTGGCCCCTCGCCCCTCCCCCGGCCATCGAGCCGAAGATGACGATCACGACCCCTCCGATGAAGAACGCGTAGGCAACCGACTTCTCCATCCCCTTGTTCTCCACGAGGGCGTACACGACTCCGCCGGCCAGGAACGCACCGACGCACAACGCGAGGATCTTCGCCGGGCGCCTGAAGAACCGGAGGACGCGCTTCATGCGGCCGACTCTAAATCAGTGAGCGTCGTAGGTTCCCCACAGCTCGCGAAGCGCACCGCAGACCTCGCCGACGGTGCAATACGCAGCCAGCGCGGCGCGGATCGGCGGCAGCAGGTTCTCCGTCCCGGCCGCAGCCTCGCGCACGCCGGCGAGGGCTGCGCTCGCCGCAGCCTCGTCACGCTCGGCGCGCACGCGCCGGGTGCGCTCGACCTGGCGCCGCTCGACCGCCGGATCGAGCCGGTGGAGCTCGATCCGCTCCTCACCCGACTCGACGAATGCGTTCACGCCGACGATCGTCTTCGTGCCCGCCTCGACCGCCGCCGTCCACTCGAACGCCGCCGCCTCGATCTCACCCTGGACCCAGCCCGCTTCGATCGCGGCCACGGCCCCGCCGAGCTCGTCGATCCGCTCGATCAGCTCGAGCGCACGCCCTTCGAGCTCGCCGGTGAGCGCCTCGACGAAGTAGGAGCCGCCAAACGGATCCGCCGTGTTCGCGACGCCGGTCTCGTTTGCCAGCACCTGCTGGGTGCGGAGCGCGAGGGTCGCGGCCCGTTCGCTCGGCAGCGCGAGCGCCTCGTCGAAGGAGTTCGTGTGCAGCGACTGCGCGCCTCCACACACGGCCGAGAGCGCCTGGATCGCGACACGAACGGCGTTGTTCTCCGGCTGCTGTGCGGTCAGTGTCGAGCCGCCTGTCTGGGCGTGGAACCGGAGCGCGAGCGCGCGGGGGTTCGTCACGCCGAAGCGCTCGGCCATCAGCGTCGCCCAGAGCCGCCGAGCCGCCCTGAACTTCGCGACCTCCTGGAAGAAGTCGTTGTGCGCGTTGAAGAAGAACGACAGCCGCTCCCCGAACGCGTCGGGCGCGAGCCCGGCAGCGACCGCGGCCTCGCAGTAGGCGATCCCGTTCGCAAGCGTGAAGGCGAGCTCCTGCACCGCGGTCGAGCCCGCCTCGCGGATGTGGTACCCGGAGATCGAGATCGTGTTCCACGACGGGATGCGCTCCGCGCAGTACGCGAAGAGGTCGGTGGTGAGGCGCATCGAGGGCCGCGGCGGGAAGATGTAGTTCCCGCGGGCGACGTACTCCTTGAGGATGTCGTTCTGCACGGTCCCCTTGAGCGCGGCCGGATCGACGCCCTGGCGCTCGGCGACGAGCTCGTACAGGAGCAGCAGGATCGCGGCGGGCGCGTTGATCGTCATCGACGTCGATACCCGATCGAGCGGGATCCCGTCGAACAGGATCTCCATGTCGGCGAGCGAGTCGATCGCGACCCCGGTGCGGCCGACCTCGCCCTCCGCCCGGGCGTCGTCGGAATCGAGCCCGAGCTGGGTCGGCAGGTCGAAGGCGACCGAGAGGCCGGCCTGACCCTGCTCGAGCAGGTACAGGTAGCGCGCGTTCGATTCCTCGGCGGACGCGAAGCCCGCGTACTGTCGGATCGTCCACGGACGGCCGCGGTACATGTCGGGGTAGATCCCGCGCGTATAGGGCGGTGTGCCCGGCCGCTCGAGAGCCGTCGGGGCGTCCTCCGGCCCGTACACGGCCTTGACCTCGATCCCCGACTCCGTCAGGCGCTGATCGGTCGCCGCCACGAGGGGTAGGCTACTCGGGTGCGTGTGACGGTGAGGCTCTTCGCCGGTTTGCGTGAGCGGGCCGGCTGGTCGACGCGCGAGATCGACGCGGACCGCGTTGGCGAGGTGTGGAGCAAGCTCGACCTCGGCGAGGAGCCCGAGGGGTTGCTCTACGCGGTGAACAAGGAGTACGCCCCCGTGGATCAGGCGCTCGCCGACGGTGACGTCGTCGCGCTCATCCCGCCCGTCTCGGGCGGCGCGTTCGTGCTCACCGAGGAGCCGGTCTCGCTCGACGCGGTCGTGCAGGAGGTCTCGACCGAGGAAGCGGGCGCGATTGCGACGTTCTCCGGTACGGCACGGCGCCACTCCCGCGGCCGGGTCGTGCAGTACCTCGACTACGAGGGCTACGAGGGAATGGCCGAGCAGATGATGGCCAAGCTCGCCGGCGACCTCGAGGAACGCTACGACCTCCATGCGATCGCGATCCATCACCGGGTCGGCCGGGTCGAGCTCGGCGAGCCGTCGGTCGTGATCGCGGTCAGCGCGTCGCACCGGGCCGACGCACTCGCCGCGTGCAAGGACGCAATCGACATCCTCAAGATGAACGTCCCGCTGTGGAAAAAGGAGGTCTACGAAGGCGGCGAGGAGTGGATCGGTCGGGGCTCGTGAGCGTCGGCGTCGCATCCGCCCCCGTACCCGCCAAGTTCGAGACCGTCCCGCTGCGCCGGCCGAAACGGATCCGGTGGGTGAGCTTTCTCGTCGTCGTCGCACTCATCGCGTGCGCCGTCGTCGCGCTGCTGAGCATGATCCTCGAGGCGCAGTACCACCGCCTGATCGCCCGGGCGATCGCAAACGGCTCGGTACCGGTCAACGCTGGCACGGTGGAGCACCACCGGCAGGTGATGGCCGCGGTGGCGGGCCCGCTGGCGTTCGGGACCGGCGCGCTCTTCGTGTTGTGGTTCTACCGGGCCTACTCGAACCTCTCGCGACTCGGGATCTCGCCGCTCCGATACGGCAAGGGCTGGGCGATCGGCGCGTGGTTCGTCCCGATCCTGAATCTCTTCCGTCCGAAGGTGATCGCCGACGACATCTGGCGCGGCAGCGATGTGACGCTTCCCGTCGAGAGCCGGCTCCCGGGCAAGCAGGCCCCCCTCACGTTCGCGGTGTGGTGGGTGACGTTCATCTTGAGCGGCATCGCCTCGGGCGTCGGCCTCGGACTGCAACATGCCGCGACGACCCTGACCACCCTGAAGACCGGGTCGGCGGTTCTCCTCGCCGGATACCTGGGACGCGCGATCGCGGCGCTCTTCGCGGCGATGGTGGTGTACGAGATCACGGTTCGCCAGTCGAAGCGGATCCGGGCCTTCGAGAAGGGGATGCTGCCGCCGGTTCCGGGCCAGCTGCCCGAGCGCCGCGCGCACGAGCTCGAGGCGCTGCGGACACCGGGCGGCCCGCCGTGCCCGGCCTGCGGGTTCGAGAACCACCCGATGGCCGCGAGCTGCGGCGCCTGTCACAAGCGGTTCTGACGGAAGCGCGGGCCCGGTGCGCCCGCGACCGCCGGTACAACTTGAGGGGGATGGACCCGCACCTCGACCGCGAGTACGAGCCCGTCCAACCGCGTGGCACCGATTGGCGCGGGATGTTCCGGAAGCTCTCGGCGCCGTTCGTCCTCCTCTTCGGGCTGCTCGTGAAGCTCGGCTCGTTCGCAAAGTTCGGCTTCGTCTTCATTGCCTTCGGCGGCTACGCGCTCATCTGGGGCTGGCGTTCTGGGCTCGGCGTGATCGTGTTGATCCTCCTCCACGAGATGGGCCACTGGCTCGAGGCGCGGCGCGAGGGCCTCAAGCCATCGTGGCCGGTGTTCATCCCGTTCCTCGGCGCCTATGTCAAACACACCAGAGGCAACCCGTGGCAGACCGCCCGCGTCGCGATCGCCGGCCCGATCCTGGGCGGGGTCGCCGCGCTCGCGTGCTACCTCGTCGGCCGCGCCGACGGCTCGAACCTCCTGCTCGCGCTCGCCTACTTCGGCTTCCTGATCAACCTGTTGAACCTGCTTCCCTTCGGGATCCTCGACGGCGGGGCGGTGTGGCGCTCGACCCGCTGGCTCTGGCTCGGAGGGGGACGCAACAAGGCAATCGTCTCCGGTGCGCTCTTCGCGGCGACGGCGGCGATGCTCCTGCTCGGCACGCTCGCCGCCTACGTCCCGCAGCACCGGCTGTAACCGATGGACGACCGGCGGCTTCTCGACTCGACCGAGGTCGCGACCGCAGGCGCCCTCGATCGGATCCACCAGGAGTTCGACCGCGGCTTCGCTCTCGTCGCACAGATCGACCGGCCCGCGGTGTCGGTGTTCGGCTCCGCCCGGATCCGCGAGGGCGATCCCGCCTATGCTGCGGCACGCGCGATCGGCAACGAGTTCGCGCGTCAAGGCTGGGCCGTGATCACCGGCGGCGGCCCCGGTGTGATGGAGGCCGCGAACCGGGGCGCCCGGGAGGCGGGCGGCCTCTCGGTCGGGCTCGGGATCGAGCTCCCGCACGAACAGGGCCTCAATCCCTACGTGGATCTCTCCTACACCTTCGAGCATTTCTACGCCCGCAAGGTCTGCTTCGTGAAGCCGTCCGAGGGCTTCGTCGTACTGCCCGGAGGGTTCGGCACCCTCGACGAGACGTTCGAGGCCCTGACGTTGATCCAGACCGGAAAGGCGTCGATGTTCCCGGTCGTCCTGTTCGGCTCGAGCTTCTGGGACGGACTGCTCGACTGGATCCGCACCACCCTCGTCGGCTCCGGGACGATCGCCGAGCGCGATCTCGGCCTCCTTCATCTCACCGACGACCCGGCCGCGGCGGCCAAGATCGTGCTTGACGCCTACCGCGTCAAGTCC
Organism: Gaiellaceae bacterium; assembly: GCA_036271235.1. Taxonomy (GTDB): domain Bacteria; phylum Actinomycetota; class Thermoleophilia; order Gaiellales; family Gaiellaceae; genus PALSA-600. Next base: position 5,779 of record DATBBA010000004.1, on the reverse strand, counting down.
TGAGCCCGAGCCGGCGCCCGAAGATCGCAAAGCAGCCGAAGAACGCGAGCCCCTCGGCCGCGGCCCGCTCGAGCCCCTCGAGCAGCGAGCTCTCCGCCTGGGCCGCCCCGACGAGCATCAGCAGGCAAGCCGCCGCGCCGACCAGGCCGGCGAGCAGCCAGGGACGCCCGAGCACGCCGGCGATGCGAGCGGCGACCCAGTCGGGCACGTCGGCATCGAGGCCCTCCGGCGGCACGCCGTCAGCCGGTGTGAGCTCGCGCGCGCGTCCGACAGCCGCGGCGGCCAGGGCCAGTGCAACGACCGCGGCGACGGACGAGCCGAACGCGACGGCATCCCACCACCAGGGCATGAGCCCCCAGAGCAACACGGCATGTGCAAGGAGACTGACCGAGGTCACCGCCGCAGCTGCGAGCGCAATGCCCATGCGCCGCTGGACGAGCCTCAGCTCGCCGGGCGCCGTCCCGCCCCGCCGGCGCAGCCTCAGGGCACGTGCGATCCCGAGTACCCCCGCAACGAATGCAACCTGGCACGCGACGAGAAGCCCGAGCCCCGTCACTGCGACGAACACCCCTCGAACACCGCCGACCTCGGGCCACCCACCGGCCGCCGCATAGGCGCGCATCGTCGCAGCGAGACCGAACGCCGCAAGAGCGAGCGCTCCGAAGGAGCCCCACGCGGCGCGGCTCGTCCGCGGGCTGCGAAGCTCCGCCGCGAACTGCTCGGCAAGCTCCCGGGGCGTTCCGATCCGTGCCTCGGAGCCGGGATCCGACGCGAGGTGATCGGCGAGCTCGAGCTCGATCCGGCGCCTTCCGCGGCCGCGAATCCCTGCTCGACCGAGCTCGGCGTGGAGCTCCTCGACGAAGCTCACGCGAGCACCGCTTCGACCGCGGCCGCAAACCGGCGCCATTCGCCTTCCTGCTCGCCGAGCGCGGCGCGCCCGCGAGAGGTCAGGCGGTACACGCGCCGCCGGCGACCGGAGGCTGTCGACCAGGAGCTCTCGAGGAGCCCTTCCGCCTCGAGCCGGTGGAGCACGGGGTAGACGGTGCCTTCCGGCAGGGCGAACTCGCCTCCGCTTCGCCGCTTCAGCTCCTCGATGACGGCGTAACCGTGCGCCGGCTCGCGCAGCGTCGCGAGGACGAGCGCGTCGAGATGACCTTTGAGCGTTTCGGCCCGCATGGTCGAAGCCTATACCTAGCGTCGCTAGGTGTCAATCACTTGAGGTCGTCGATCGACGAGCGCGCGCGTTCGTGCACGGCCCGCCGGCGTACCTCGGGATCGATCGTCGTACCGTTGCCCTCGGCCGGGACGGGCTCGTCCACCGGGGACCCCTCGCCCACCGCGGCCTTGCTCTCGGCGAGCTTCGCGCGGAGCTCGTCGGCCGGGTCCGGCTCGCCCGCAACCGGAAGCTCCTCGGGAGACGCGCCCTTGCCGCGGCTCCGGCGACGCCACAGCGCGCCGAGGCCGAGCGCTCCGACCACTGCCATCACTGCGCGCCTCATGGAGGCGATGTTATAGCGCCAGAGCGCCCACCGAAATAGCGGGCGGCCGGTGCAGCCGGTCCGCGGCGCCGGGAAGGAGGCCGATCGGTCCCGGCTTTCGGGGCACCCCTCGTTGCTACACTGGCGCAACTTCTCGCCACGTTCGTCGTGCCGCCAACCCGATGCGGCACCAAGGGGACGGGGCCGTCTAAGTCCATGGGAAGACTCCAGAAAGGCGTCGGGAACTGTGAACGAATACGAAATCTTGCTCATGCTCGATCCCGAGCTCGCTGAAGAGCGCGGCGAGGAGATCATCGCCCGGATCAGGGCCAGCGTCGAGGCCGAGACCGCCGACGGCAAGAAAGGCAAGTGGGACGGCCACGAGCCGTGGGGCCGGCGCAAGCTCGCCTACGAGATCGACCACAAGCCCGACGGCGTCTATCACCTGCTCCTCTTCACCGCCGCTCCGGAGACGCTCGCCGAGATCTCGCGCGTGTTGAAGATCACCGACGGCGTCATGCGCCACCTCGCCGTGAGGCGCGTCAAGGGCGGGCACACGAAGGCTCCGGCGACGATTGCGGCAGTGTCCGCTCCCGCCGATGACGCCGACGGGGCGGCGGAGTAGCCTGGGCTCTTCACACCAGGAAGGAGCGAAGAAGACATGGCAGCAAACATCAACCGCGTCGTTCTCGTGGGAAATCTGACCCGCGACCCGGAGCTGCGTCACACGACGAGCGGCACCGCCGTCTGCAACCTCCGCCTCGCCGTGAACTCGCGCCGCAAGGATGGCGCGACCGGCGAGTGGATCGACAAGCCCAACTACTTCGACGTCGCGGTCTTCGGCAACCAGGCCGAAAGCTGCTCCCAGTACCTCTCGAAGGGCCGGCCGGTCGCGATCGACGGACGGCTCGACTGGCAGGAGTGGGAGGCGCAGGACGGCACCAAGCGCCAGAAGGTCGAGATCATCGCCGAATCGGTGCAGTTCCTCGGCGGCCGCGACGGCGGCGCCGGCGAGAGCGGTGGCGGCGGCAACCAGTTCGTTCCGGCGACCGTGGGCGGCGGCTCGGACGCAGATTTCGGCAGCTCGCCTGCCGACGACGACATTCCGTTCTGACGTAGGAGGTTCAGGTGGCAGGAAAGAACAACGATGGACGCAGCAGGAAGCGCCTGCCGCCTCTGACCGGAGGCCGGCGGAAGTCGTGCTTCTTCTGCAAGTCGAAGGTCGACGACATCGATTACAAGAACGTCGGCGAGCTTCGCCGGTACATCTCCGAGAAGGGCAAGATCCGCTCGCGCCGGATCAGCGGCGCGTGCCGCCGCCACCAGCGGCAGGTCGCGGTGGCGGTCAAGCGGGCCCGCGAGATGGCATTGCTGCCGTACGTGGCCGAGGGCCGCGACGACCGCGAGGGCGGCGGAGGCCGGCGCGATCGCGGCGACCGCGGGGAGCGGTAGCGGGCATGCAGGTCGTTTTGCGTGAGGACGTCGAGAGCCTCGGGCTCCGCGGCGAGATCGTGAACGTCGCGCGCGGCTATGCGCGCAACTACCTCCTGCCCCGCGGGATGGCCGAGCTCGCGACCCCCGGGCTCGTGAAGGAGCTCGAGCGGCGCGACGCGCTCCGGGCGCGTCACGAGGCGCAGACGAGCGACGAGGCGCAGACGATCACCAAGCGGCTCGAGGCGAACGAGCTTCGTTTCGACGTGAAGGCCGGCCCCACCGGTTCGCTGTTCGGATCGGTCACCGCTACGAACGTCGTCGACAAGCTCTGGGACGACCTGAAGATCCGGATCGACCGCCGCAAGCTCGACGTCGGCACGATCAAGCGGATCGGGCGCTACACGATCCCGGTTGCGGTCTTCGGCGACGTCACGGCCGAGCTGAGGCTGCTCGTGGTTCCCGAGGGCGGGGAGCTCCCGCCCGAGGAGGAGCTCGCGGCGGCAGAGGCGGCAGAGGCGGAGGCTGCGACGCAGCCCGAGGTTGCGGCCGACGAGCCTCCCGCTGCCGAGGAGGAGCCGGAGGCCGAAGCGGAGGCCGAGCCTGCGGCGGACGCAGAGCCGGCGCTCGAGGAAGAGCCCGAGCCGGACGCAGAGGTGGAGCCAACCGAAGCGGCCGCGGAGCCGGAAACCGGCGAGGAGCCGGAAACCGGCGAGGACGATCCTCCGGCCGAATAGTCGGCCGCATTCACCCACAGCTGCGGCTTCACTAGATCTGCCTAGGCAAGCGGCCCGACAGCCGGCTGTCCACAACCCTGTGGAGAATCCCGGTGTGGCTTCTCCACAGTTCATCCACCGGGTGTGGATTGTGACCGGAACTTTCCGCTCCGAGCGGCTCTTTCGTCCACCGTGCCGTCCGCCCGATCTGCGAACATACGTTCTCTCTTGCCTGCACATCAGCCCCTTCCATGGTCTCCACAGACGCCTTTCCACACCGTTGCGCGTTCGGCCCGCGACCGATTCACTAGGCCCTGATGGCCACGTCCTTTCCAGGCGGCTCCGCGACGGCGCTCGCCCACAGCGGCATGGCCCAAGGCGGCATGGCCCAGAGCAGCCACGGCCAAACCGGGACAGGCCGGAATGGCGCGGCCCCGCTCCCGCCGCAGAATTTGGAGGCCGAGGAGTACGTCCTCGGAGCGATGATGCTCTCCTCGAACGCGATCGAAGCGGTCAGCGAGATCATCGACGCCGGTGACTTCTACCGCGAGTCGCACTCGAAGATCTACCGGGTCGCGCTCGAGCTCTTCCAGCACGGTCATCCGGTCGATGCGATCACGGTCTCCGACAAGCTCGACGAAACCGGCGAGCTGGCCGAGATCGGCGGCCCCGAGCGGATCCGGGAGATCGCGACGCTCGTGCCGGCCACCTCGAACGCCGGTCATCACGCGCGGATCGTTCGCGAGATGGCGACGCTGCGGGGGCTGACGGTTGTGGGCGAGAGCATCCAGCAGCTCGGGTGGGAGCGTCCGGGCCCGGCTCCGGAGCTCGTCGACCGGGCCGAGCAGATGGTGTTCGACCTCGCCCAGCACCGGATCCGCGGAAGCTTCGAGCACATCGAAGTGCTCGTGCGCGAGAGCTTCGAGCAGATCACCGCGATGTACGAGGCGGGCGAGGAGATGACCGGAACCCCCACCGGGTTCCGCGACGTCGACAACCTCACCTCCGGGCTCCAGCCGGGCAACCTGGTCATCGTCGCCGGCCGCCCGAGCATGGGCAAATCGGCGTTCGCGCTCGGCTGCGCCGCCAATCTCGCGCTGCAGAACGACATCCCGGTCGCGATCTTCACGCTCGAGATGTCGAAGCAGGAGGTCGCCCACAGGCTGCTCTGCGCCGAGGGCAAGGTCGAGCTCCAGAAGCTCCGCACCGGCCGGCTCACGCCCGAGGACTGGCCGCGGCTCGTGAAGGCCTGCGACGCGCTGACGAAGGCCCCGATCTACGTCGACGACACGAGGCTCACCTCGATGCTCGAGATCCGCGGCAAGGCGCGCCGGCTCAAGGCCCGCGAGCCGAACCTCGGGTTGATCATGGTCGACTACATCCAGCTCATGAGCTCCGGGATGAACATCGAGAACCGCGTCCAGGAGGTCTCGCAGATCTCGCGGTCGCTGAAGGTCCTCGCCGGCGATCTCGAGGTTCCGGTCGTGGCCCTCTCGCAGCTCTCGCGTGCGGTCGAGAGCCGCACCGACAAGCGCCCGCTGCTCTCCGACCTGAGGGACTCGGGCAGCATCGAGCAGGACGCAGACCTCGTGATGTTCCTCTACCGCGACGAGTACTACAACGACCAGTCGGAAGATCAGGGCCTCGCCGAGGTGATCCTCGCCAAGCACCGCAACGGGCCGATCGGCACCGAGAAGCTCGCGTTCCTCAAGCGCTTCGCGAAGTTCTCCGATCTCGCCGCCAGACACGACTCCCGGGCGGCCGCATGAGCCGCGACAAAACGGTGCGTCGGAATACGGTGTGGATCGCTCCGGGCGCGACGCAGTTCTCGTGCCTCTGCGAACGGTGCCTCGACGGTTCTCATGGCCGCGGCGCTCCGTTCCTCGACGCGGTCAGGCTTGCGTCGGTGCGAGGCGAGCTCGCACTCGACGCCGATGTCGCCTTCGTCCGCTGCCATCACGGCCACGAGGTCGTCGTACGACGCGTCGATCGTCCTCCCCGCCTCGCCCGCCAGGACGGCCGGCAGCTCCAGCTCGCATGAGGCGGCTCGATCGATGAGGCTTCCGGGCCGGCCGTGATCGACCGCCAGCATGTCTGGGTGGGTCCCGAAGCGACGAGCTTCGAGGTTTCCTGCGAGGCATGCCTGGCGCGCCG
>DATBBA010000003.1:0-17418 GCA_036271235.1 Gaiellaceae bacterium | reverse complement strand
ACGCACGGCGTGAGTGCGAGCCTCGATACACCGCTGCTCTACGTCCTGCACAACGAGCTCCACCTGCACGGCCCCCGCTTCGGCTGTGGCCTTGCGCAGTGTGGCGCCTGCTCGGTGCTGCTGGACGGCAAGGAGATCCGCTCGTGCGTCACGCCGGTCGCGGCCGTCAGCGGGAAGAGCATCACGACGCTCGAGGGCCTTCCGGCTCTCTACGCGTCCCAGCGGGGAACGGCTGCCGCGGCGCCGGCGCTGCATCCGCTCCAGCAGGCCTGGATCGACGTGCAGGTGCCGCACTGCGGCTACTGCCAGAACGGAATGATGATCCAGGCCGCCGACCTCCTGGCGACCACGAAGAACCCTTCGGAGGACCAGATCCGCACGGCGATGAACGGACACCTCTGCCGCTGCGGGACCTATCCGAGAATCCTGACCGCGATCCAGCAGGCGGCCAAGGTCATGGCAAAGGCGGGTGCATAGCGATGACAGGACTGATTCCCGAGCCAGAAAGGACACGCGGGGTCTCCGACAAGGCCTTCTCGCGCCGGTCGTTCGTCAAGGGCGGCGGCGCGATGATCGTCGGGTTCGCCGCTGCCTCCGCGCTCGCCGGCAAGGCGAGCGCCGCGGACAGCCCGTTTGCCTCGAACGGAGGAATGCCCTCCGACGGAGGCGCGACCACACCGTTGAACTCGCCGGACAGCTTCGTCACGATCTATGCCGACAACACGGCCCTGATCAAGACGGGGCGCGTGGAGCTCGGACAGGGTTCCACCACCGGCCTGCTGCTCCTGGCGGCCGAGGAGCTCGACATGGACATGAGCCAGCTCTCGTTCGCGCGGAACGACACGAACGTCACCCCGGACACCGGCCTGACCGCCGGCTCGAGCTCGATCGCGACCGCGGGGCCGGAGCTGCGCAACGCACTCGCGTACGCGAGGCAGGCGCTCCTCGGCCTGGCCTCGACGAACCTGGGCGTACCGGTGGCGAGCCTCTCGGTGGCGAAGGGCGTCGTCTCGGGCGGCGGCAAGACCGTCACCTACGGCCAGCTCATCGGCGGGAAGCTCTTCAACATCACGACCCCGGCGACCTCGCTCAATCCGGGCGTCTCGCCGGCGAAGCCGGTCAGCGCCTACACGCTGGTCGGGATCTCCCGCGTCCAGCGGGTGGACATCCCGGCGAAGGTGATCGGCACCTACGTCTACATCCACAACGTGAGGGTGCCCGGCATGCTCCACGGCCGGATCATCCGGACGCGTGGCCAGGGGGCATACGGCGACGGGACCGCTCCGAAGATCCTCTCGGTCGACGCAAGCTCGATCAGCCATATCCCGGGTGCGAAGGTGCTCCAGCGCAACAACTTCCTCGGGGTCGTCGCGCCGAAGGAGTACGACGCGATCCAGGCCGCAGCTCAGCTCAAGGTCACCTGGGCGGCACTGCCTCCGGTCGCAGGCAACGGTGGGATCTGGGGGCAGATGAGGAGCTTCGACAGCACCGGCAAGGCGCCGGCAGCGATCTCGGCGAACGCCGGGAACTTCGACACGGCCTTCGCCTCGGCGGCCCACACCGTCAACCAGAGCTACAACTACCCGTACAACGGGCACATGCCGATCGGGCCCGCCTGCGCGGTCGCCGACGTCACCCCGAACGGTGCGCTCGTGATGGCGAACACGCAGAGCTGCTACGCCGTGCGCACGAAGCTTCAGGTCGTCCTGAACCTTCCGATCAACCAGATCCGGGTGCAGTACTACGAGGGCGCGAGCTCGTTCGGCAACTCGCCGGCACGCTACGACTCCTCGCAGGCCGCGGCAGTGCTCTCGCAGCTCGCCGGGGCGCCGGTGCGGCTGCAGTTCATGCGCTGGGACGAGCACGGGTGGGACAACTACGGCCCGGCACAGTTGATGGACATCCAGGGCGGCGTGGATGCGAACGGCAACATCACCGCCGTCCAGTACACGCAGTTCGCGATCCCGGGTATCTCCCAGACGCTCGATGACCCGACCCGCCAGCAGGTCGGGGTGGCGCTTCCGGCGCCCGGGCTCGGAGTCGCCGACACCTCGAACTCGGGGACGCAGTACAGCATCGCGAACCGGCGGGTGATCAGCAAGTCGCTGCCGCTCTTCGACAACTACTTCAAGACCTCGTCGCTGCGGGCCCCCCAGGCGCCCCAGACGGTGTTCGGCTTCGAGCAGATGATCGACGAGCTGGCGTACGCCGCAAAGATGGACCCGTACCAGTTCCGGCTCCAGAACATCAACACGACACAGCAGAACCAGTGGCGTGACGCCCTCGTCGCCACCGCGAAGCTCGCGAACTGGCAGCCGAAGGTGGCGGCCTCGAACCTCTCGAAGGAGACCGTCGTCAAGGGTCGCGGGATCGCGCTCGGCGGGTTCGCGAACTCCCAGGCAGGCGTCGTCGTCGACATCACGGTCAACAAGAAGACCGGCAAGATCACGATCGACCACGCCTACACGGCGCAGGTCGCGGGGCTCTCGGTGTACCTGCCGGGAATCGAGAACCAGCTCGAGGGGAACCTCGTGATGGGCGCGAGCCGTGCCCTGCTCGAGGATGTCGTCTACAACAAGGCGCAGGTCACGAGCCTCGACTGGGTGACCTACCCGATCCTGCGGTTCGTCGACAGCCCCAACGTGAGCCGCCTCGTCATCCAGCGGACGGATCTCGTCTCGACGGGCTCGGGCGAGCCGCCGATCGTTCCGATGCCGGCGGCCGTCGCGAACGCACTCTTCGACGCGACGGGCGTCCGCCTTCGGAGCGCGCCTCTGACGCCCGCAAGGGTCAGGGCGGCGCTGAAGGCAGCAGCCGTCTCCTAGGACGAGCAGTGCCGCTACGCGGCTCGGACCCTGAGGGGTCCGAGCCGCGCAGCCCTTGCAGCTACAAGCCTTTGCAGTTCCTCCGCGAAGCGGAGCCAAGCCACTTCGTCTCAGCGAAGTGGCTACAGCTTGTGTGCGCGGACCGCGGTTCCGTAGGCGCAGATCTCGGTCCAGGTGTTGCCCATCTCGGAGGTGTCGAACCTCATCGCGACGACCGCGTTCGCGCCCTTCGCCTCGGCCTCTTCGGTCATACGGGCGATGACCTCCTCCCGGCTGTCCGAGAGCGACTTCGTCATGCCTTTGAGCTCCCCGCCGACAAGCGACTTGATCCCGGCGCCGAAGGTCGAGCCGACGTTCCGCGAGCGGACGGTGAGCCCGAAGACCTCGCCGTAGACCTCGTCGATCGCATAGCCGGGAAGATCGTTCATGGTCGTGATCAGCACAGCGCTCGCACCTCCTCGATTGACGTGACACGCAGACCGTCCCATGCTCGCACCTCGAGCCACGGCGAGACCCGCCCGGCGGGCAGGAAGAGCACGGGCGTCATCCCGACGCGCTCGGCGCCTCGGAGCTCGTCGTTGGCGCCGTCGCCGACGAAGAGGCACTCGGCTGGGTCGACCCCGAGGGCGGCGGCGGTGCGAAGGTAGATCTCCGGCTCGGGCTTCATCAGCCCGCACTCCGACGAGAAGGTCTCGACGTCGAAGAGGCCCGCGAGCTCGGTCTCGGGCCAGACGGCCGGAACCTCCTCCGAGCAGACGGAGAGCACCGCGAGCCGGAGCCCGTCGGCGCGGAGCCCGGCGAGCGCCTCCGTGGCCCCTGGACGCGGCCGGAGCACGCGCCGTGCGAACGCATGCCGGGCGGCGACTTCGCCTTCCACGTGCTCATCCGGGATCCCCAGCTCGAGATAGGCCTCCGAGAGCGGCCCGGTCTGCGAGCGACGGTAGCCTCGGCTCCAGCGGTCGGCGAACTCGGCCTCGGAGATGCCGACGAGGGCAGCGATCCGATCCGTGAGCACCTGCGCGTCGGCCACGGGCCACTCGACGAGCGTGTCCCAGAGATCGAAGATCACGCCACGCAGGCCCGAAGCACCTCCCACGCCGTCCGGACGTCGTCCTCGACGGTGAACGAGTTTCCGATCGCAAGCCGGATCACGCTCTCACCGCGCAGCTTGGTCGTGGCCACGAAGATGCGGCCCGTCGCGGTGGCACGGCGCGCGATCTCGTCGTTGTCGCCGGTCTCGTGCCTGAAACAGACCGTGGAGAAGTGCCTCGGCGCCGAGATCTCCCAGCCCGGCTCGGCGCGCACCCACTCCTCGAAGAGCGCCGCCAGTCGCACGTGCTCCCGGATGAGCGCCTGCAAGCCGTCGCGGCCGTACCAGCGCAGCACCATCCAGAGCTTCAGCGCGCGGAAACGGCGGCCGAGCGCGGGGCCGTGGTCGCGAAAGTCGATCGCGCCCTCGGTCGAGGCCAGGTAGTCGCCGTACGCCGCGAACGCCTCGCGGAGCACCTCGGGGCGGCTCGTCCAGAGCGTCGAGCAGTCCATCGGGGTGAACAGCCACTTGTGCGGGTTCACCACGATCGAGTCGGCGTACTCGACGCCCTCGAGGCACCAGCGGAACTCGGGACAGACCGCCGCCGAGCCGGCGTACGCCGCATCCACGTGGAGCCAGACGCCTGCCTCACGGCACCGCGGCCCGATCGCGCCGACGGGGTCGACAGAGGTCGACGAGGTGCTGCCCACCGTTGCGACGACAGCGGTTGCGTCATCGAGCGGGAAGTCGGGAAGCATCCGGAACTCGTCGTCGACCGGCACCGTGCGGTACTCGAGCGCCAGGATCCGCGCCGCTTTCTCCACCGAGAAGTGCGCCTGCTCGGAGCCATACACGACCCCGCCCGGCCGCAGGACCCTCGCCGCCGCGAGGGCCGCGATCGTCGAGGTGGAGGCGGTGTCCTCGATGTGGCCGTGCAGCCCCGGGGGCAGCCCGAGGAGCTCCGCGAGCCAGTCGAGGACAACCTGCTCGAGCTCCGTCGCAGCGGGGGAGGTGACCCAGGCCATCGCGTTCACGTTGAGCGCGGCTGTCAGGAGCTCCGCGAGGATCCCCGGCTCCGAGCCCGTGTTCGCGAAGTAGGCGAAGAAGCGCGGATGGTTCCAGAGCGTGAGCCCGGGGACGATCAGCTCGTCGAAGTCCCGCAGGATGTCCGCGAACGGCTCGGGGCGCTCGGGCGCAGAAGCGGGCAGCCGCGCCCGGATCTCGCCGGGCGATACCTCGGCGACGACGGGCCGCTCTCCTGCCGAGTCGAGGTAGGAGGCGACCCAGTCCGAGGCCGAGTCGAGATCGTCCCTGAAGCTCATCCGGGCCGCGGGTGACGTCGATGTGCCTCCACCTCGCGCGGCCCTCTGAGCAGGCGATTCTCGCTCACGTGGGGCGCCGCTTCCGCAGACGCTCGATCTGCTTCCACGTGTGCGTGTTCACGACGTCGTCCTTCGTGAGCCACGCCCGGCGCGCCTGGCCGACCCCGAGCTCGACGTAGCGAAGCGCCGCCGTCTGGTGCGCGTCCGAGTCGATGACCAGCTTGAGCCCCGCCTCGCGAGCCGCACGCGCGTGCACGTCCGAGAGGTCGAGCCGGTCGGGCTGGGAGTTGATCTCGAGGAACGTGCCGGTCTCGATCGCCTTCTCGATCACCCGCTCGATGTCGACCGCCGCGGGGTCGCGCCGCCCGATCTTGCGGCCGGTCAGGTGCCCGATGCAGTCGACATACGGGTTCTCCATCGCCGCGAGCACGCGGCCGGTCGGATCCTTGTCGAAGGAGCTGTGGGCCGAGGCGACGACCCAGTCGAGCCCGGCGAGCTCCTCCTCCGGCATGTCCAGCTCTCCGTTGACCCGGATGTTGACCTCGACCCCCTTCAGGAGGCGGATCGACACGCGCGTCGCCAGACGGTCGATGGCCTCCGCCTGCTGCTCGAGCAGCGCGCCACGGAGGCGGTGGGAGTGGTCGCAGATCGCGTAGTAGCTGTAGCCGAGGTGGATCGCCTCGGCCACCATCGCCTCGAGTGTGTCCTTCCCGTCCGACCAGGTCGTGTGGGTGTGAAGGTCCCCGCGAAGGTCCGAGAGCTCGACGAGCTCGGGCAGCGTCCCGTTTTTCGCCGCGTCGAGCTCGCCGCCGTTCTCGCGCAGCTCCGGCGGGATCCAGGCGTAACCGAGAAAGCGGTAGACCTCCTCCTCGGTCGCGAACGCGTGCACGGTCCCGCTCTCGACCTCGGTGACGCCGTACTCGGAGACCGAATGCCCCTGCCGCTGCGCGGCCTCGCGAAGAGCGACGTTGTGGTCCTTCGAGCCCGTGAAGTGCTGGAGCAGGTTCCCGTAGCACTCCGGCGGAACCACGCGGAGGTCGAAGCGCAGGCCGTCCTGACCGATCACGGTTGCCTTCGTGTCGCCTCTCGCCGCGACCTCGACGACCCACGGCTGCTCGCAGAACGCCGCGATCAGAGCCGGCGCGTCGGTGGCGGTGGCGATGAGGTCGAGGTCGCGAACTGTCTCCCGGTAGCGCCGGGCCGAGCCCGCGATCGACACCTCGACAGCCGCGGGATGGGCGGCGATCGTCTCGGCGAGCTCTCGCAGCCGCGGCAGCACCGAGCCGAGCAGCGCACGGCGTGGGGCCTCCGTCGCCTGCGGCTTCGAAAGCGCGGCCAGGATCCTCTCCTCGGACTTCGCGCCGAGCCCACCGAGATCGCGCAGACGCTGATTCTCTGCCGCTTCGCGGAGCCCGGCGACCGTGGTGATCCCGAGCTCCTGCCAGATCCGGCGGGCGGTCTTCGGCCCGAGTCCCGGCAGGTGCATGAAGCTCGCGACCTCCGCCGGCACCTCCTCCTTGCGCTTCGTCAGCGCATGGATCTCGCCGTCCTCGACCACCTGGACGATCTTCTCCTCGATGGTCTTGCCGATCCCCTGCAGCTCCTTCGCCCGGCCGTCGAGAGCCATCTGGGCGACCGAGCTGCCGGTCTCGCGAATCCTGGTCGCGGCACGGCGATAGGCGGCGATGCGGAAGGGGTCGCTGCCTTCGAGCTCCATCAGGTCGGCGAGCAGATCGAACTGCTCGGCGAGCTCGACGTTCCGCGGAAGCTCGCTGCTCCTTAGCGGTTCCTTGACCACTGCGCGATCATAGACACCCTCGTTTCAGCCACACTCCGCGAGTGCGCGCGACGATCTGCCTTCCGACCTACAACGAGCTCGAGAACCTCGAGTCGATGGTGAGGGCGCTGCACGCGGTCTTGCGCGACGGCGACAGGGTGCTCGTCGTGGACGATGCCTCACCTGACGGCACCGGCGAGCTGGCCGACGAGCTCGCAGCCGAGCTTTCGTTTCTCGACGTCCTGCACCGCCCGGGCAAGCAAGGGCTCGGTCCGGCCTATATCGCCGGCTTCCGACGCGCGCTTGCCGACGGCGCCGAGCTGGTGCTCGAGATGGACTGCGACTTCTCCCACGATCCGGCCGCCGTCCCGCAGCTGATCGCCGCCGCCGAGAGCGGCGCCGACCTCGTGCTCGGATCGCGCTACGTGCCGGGCGGCGCGATCCCGAACTGGGGTGCGATGCGGCGTTTCATCTCGCTCGGCGGGAACGTCTACGCCCAGGTCTGGCTCTCGAGCCGGATCCGCGACCTGACGGGCGGGTTCAAGTGCTTCCGGGCGCGGGTGCTCGAGACGATCGACCTCGACGCGATCGGCTCCAAGGGCTACGCGTTCCAGATCGAGACGACCTACCGGGTCCTGAAGGCCGGTTTCGAGGTCGTCGAGGTCCCGATCTCCTTCTCCGACCGCGAGCTCGGCCACTCGAAGATGAGCAAGACGATCGTGCTCGAGGCGATCTGGAAGGTGCCGTTGCTGCGCCTCCGTGCGCTCTCAGCCCGGATCCACTGAGCTGCATGACCGCGGTGCGTTCGGCAGAGCCGTCAGGACGGGTCGCGGCGCGGACGGACGGGCCGGAGGCTGGTCGGGAAGCGGCCTGGCGAGTTCAGACGGGCGCACCGCACGCGCGGATCGGTGGATCAGGGCTCAGGGCGTCTGTAGCCTGAAATCGTGCGTGACGTCACCGACGCGAGCTTCGAGGCCGACGTGCTTCAGGCCGAGCGCCCGGTCGCGGTCGATTTCTGGGCCCCCTGGTGCGGGCCCTGCAAGGCCGTCACGAGGGCGCTCGAGGAGCTCGCCGCCGAGACCGACCGGATCGAGTTCGTGAAGTTCGACATCGACGCGAACCCCGTGGTCGCCTCGCGCTACGACGTGCTCTCGATCCCGATGGTGATCCTGTTCGCCGGCGGAGAGGCCAGCGAGACCGTGATCGGTGCACGGCCCGCGGCCCACTTCCGCCGGGTCTTCGAGAGCTACCTCTAGTTCCTGCGCGGCAGGCGGCTGCGCCGGGCCTGGACCCGGCCGCCGCGGAGCTGCTCGATGCGAGCCTCGATCAGGATGTTCAACGCTGCGGGCTCGGTCAACATGCTGGTCATTCTCGCCTCCATTCCCTCATTACCCCTTGATCCAAAGTAACTTGATGTCGAGATACTATAGACCTTGTATCTCCACGTCAAGAGGTTTATACTGAAGAGATGTCAACGAGCGTCCCTCACAAGGTCAACGTCCCTCCCAAGGCTGCAGTCCGCCCGAAACACGACCACGTCGACACCCGGCTCCAGGAGCTGGGCGGCGACCTGCCCGACCTGGATGTCGACGTCGAGGGGATCGTCGAGCGGATCCAGGGCATCGACCGGCGCCTGCAGGTCGTGATGGAGGACACCCTCGACGAGCACGGCCTCTCGTATGGTGAGTGGAAGCTCCTCTGCAAGCTACGCCGCGCGCCCGAGCACACCTCGACCCCCGGCGAGCTCTCCGCGAGCCTCGAGCTCTCGAGCGGCGCGATGACGAACCGGATCGACGGGCTCGAGCGCGACGGGCTCGTGCGCCGCCACCCGGATCCGAAGGACCGCCGCGGCGTTCGGGTGGAGATGACCGACGCCGGCGGGCAGGCGTGGATCGAATCGACGAACGCCCAGGCGATCAAGGAAGCCCTGATCGCGAGCGCTCTCACGAAGAGGGAGCAGCACCAGCTGAACGGCCTTCTCCGCAAGCTGATGCTCGAGCTCGAGCACGGCGAGTTCGGCTAGTCCGGCTAGTCCGGCCGCAGCCAGACCGAGGCGCTCGCGGGCTCGATCGCCCGCTCGACTGCGCTCAGAAGCTCACTCTGGACCGCTTCGAGAGCGACAGCCTCCCGCAGGCGGGCGGAGAACGCGGCGGCGATCGCCTCCGCGTCGTAGCGGGCACGGTTGAAGCGGCGGTCGACAACCCGCTGCACCCTTCGCCGCAGCGGGTTGAAGAGTGCGGCAGCCGACAGCGTGGAGGCGGCGACTCCGACCGGCGAGGAGAACGGAAGCACCTGCGTCGTCAGCACCACGATCGCCGCGAAGATGCCGACGAGGAGGCCCGTGACGATCGCGTAGGAGAGCGTCCGGCTGATCAGCCGGTCGACGTCGTAGAGGCGGTAGCGGAGGATCGCAAACCCGACGCCGACCGGAAGCGCGACCGCAGCGAGGAACCCGACCGCGCCGAGGAACCGCAGGAAGGGTGTGCTGCCACCGGCAGTGATCGTGAGCGCCAGCCCTGCGATCGAAACCGCGGCGCCCAGCATCAGCCACTTCACCTGCTGGCGGTGCTCACCCGTCGCCCTTCGATACGCGACCGCCTGCGCGACGACGAACGACACGCCGAAGGCGACGTAGAGGACGATCGCGGCGTGAAGGATCGACGCGTACCAGCCCGTCGGTGTCTCGAAGATCGCGAGCTCGCCGGTCGAGTCGATCCGGATCGACCGGTGAGTGAACGCCGCAAGGTCGGCAGCGAACGTTGCGGCGAGCACCACCGCCCAGACCGCGAGATAGCCGTAGAGCACGAAGCGCCAGCGCGGCGAGGGCACATGCCCGTCGGGAAAGAGCAGGATCACGAGCGGCAGGAAGAGGATCAAGGACATCCAGCCGAACGGCGCCACCGCGACTGCCACGCGCACTGCGGGCAGATCGCCGTGCCCGTGATCGAGCGCGAGGACGGCGTAGAGCCCGGCGGCCGCCTCGACCGTGTAGAGGAGCGCGCTCACGAGGAGGAGCCAGCCGATCGGGTTGTCCGGCTGCCGACGCGCCACGACGAGGCCGACGACGGCAAACGGCACCGTGACGAACACGGGGGCGAGGCCCGAACCCGCGAAATCGCCGACCGCCGCGGCCAGAGCGAGCTCCGCGAGCAGGAATGCGACCGTCACGAGCGCGAGCAGAGTCGCGAACGCCGGTGACGCACGAGTCGCCGCACGAGCCTTGAACGGCACGGTTTCGCGGGCGGCGGCCATCGGGCTCAGACTAACGCCGGTCCGTCCGGGGATCGTTACGGGCGACTGCCGAAAGCGGTGAAGTGCTGCCAGCCGCGAAGAGGACGGGGCTCACCGCCATGAAGCAGCTCGACGCCCTCGCCGGCCTCGACGGTGCCGATCACCGGAAAGCCGTCCGCGGTCTCGACCGCGGCGAGGAGCTCGTAATCCTCGCCGAAGCTCAGATCGTCGATCGTCGCCCCGGGCGCCAGCGGGACGTGCTCGAGCTCGACGACGCAGCGGACGCCCGAGCGCCGTGCGAGGTGGCCGGCATCGATCGCGAGGCCGTCGGAGAGATCGAGCATCGCGTGCGCAGCGCGAGCCAGGCGCTGTCCCTCCACCAGACGGAGTGGCGGCCGGCTGTATCTCTGCGCCCGGAAGGCGGCCCCGGCGGCGCCGAGCGGGCCCGTGACGACGAGGAGATCGCCAGGCCGGGCCCCGCTGCGGCCCGGGATCCGCTCCGAACGTCCGATTGCCGTCACCGACAGAAGCAGCGTGGGCGACTCCGTCGTATCGCCGCCCGCAACGCCGACCCCCGCTTCTCCGAGCCCTTCGTAGAGGGCGTAGACGTCCTCGGCATCGGTGGAGGCGGGAAGCGCGAGCGAGACGATCAGCGCCTCGGGTTCGCCACCCGACGCGGCGAGATCGCTCAGGTTCACGGCGGCAGCGCGGAAGCCCAGCTCCCGCCACGAGATCCAATCGAGACGGAAATGCACGCCCTCGACGAGTGCGTCCTGCGTGACGACGAGGCCGCCCGTGAGCGAAGCGGCGTCGTTCTCGACGCCGGAGATCAGGCCGCGCCGCTCGAGCTCGGCGAGCAGACCGAGCTCACCGAGCTGCGAGAGCCTCATCCACGACCTCCCTGAGCAGAGGATCCGAGGCCGCCCGGATCACGGCGACCCCGGCAGCGCCCGCGCGAATGCACGCTGCGGCATTCGCCGCATCGATCCCGCCGATCGCGACGACGGGCACGGCGACGGCGGCGCAGATCCTCTGGAGCTCGGCCGTCCCGAGGGGCGGGGCTGCGTCGTCCTTCGACGGCGTGCTCCAGATGGGCCCCACGCCGAGGTAGTCGGCGTCGGCAGCGATCGCCTCCTGAAGGCTCGTCGCCGACCGGCCCAGGAGAAGGCCGTGTGCCCGGGCCGACTCGGCGCCCGGATCGGTCTGCCCGAGATGGACTCCATCCGCCGCAAGCTCGAGGGCCGCCTCCACGTCGTCGTTCACGATGAAGGTCGCGCCGAGCTCACGGAGACCCCGGCCCCTGGCGACGACCTCCGTCGTCGGCCCCTTCACCCGAAGCTGGATGACGGTCGCGCCGGCAGCGACGGCGCTCCGGGCCGCGTCGAGGCCGGGGACGATCGCGTGCACCCTCACGCCGACGCGATCGACGCGACTCGCGCCCTGCTGTCGAGGCCGGCCGGATCGAGGGCCGCGAGGGCGTCGTAGAGATTCACGTGGAAGCTCCCCGGCCCCTTGGCGCCTCGTGCCGCGTCCTCGCCGGCGACGCCGAAGGCGACGAGCGCCTCGACCGCCGCCTCGAAGGACGAGCCTGCGACCGAGAGGAAGCATCCTGTGATCGCGCTCGACATGCAGCCCGTGCCGGTGATCGTCGCCATCATCGGGTCGCCGTTCGAGATCGCGACCGTGCGCGCGCCGTCGGAGACGTGATCCACGGGGCCCGTCACGGAGACCACGAGCCCGAGCGACTTCGCGGCCTGCCGGGCCAGGTCCGACGCCTCCGTCCCGGCCGCGATCGACTCGACGCCGCGCATCTCCGCCTCGGCCCCGACGAGCGTGGCGACCTCGCCCGGGTTGCCGCGAAGGACAGCAACGTCGACCTGGTGGAGGATCCGCTTCGCCGCATCCGTCCGGAACGAGGTTGCGCCCGCCCCGACCGGATCGAGCACGATCGGCACGCCGCGCGAGTTCGCCGCCCAGCCCGCTTTCAGCATCGACTCGACCCAGTCCGAGGAGAGCGTCCCGATGTTCAGGACGAGCGCGCCGGCGTGCCGCACCATCTCGGAGACCTCCTCGGGCGCGTGCGCCATCACCGGCAGGGCGCCGAGTGCGAGCGTCGCGTTGGCGGTTTCGTTCATCACCACGTAGTTCGTGATCTGGTGGATGAGCGGCTTGCGCTCGCGCATGAGCCGAAGCGATTCCCCTGCGCTCCCTTCGAGCGCCGTCGGGCCTGTGCTCGTGTTCATCGGGCTCCCTTGAGGTTGAGGACGTCGACCGGCCCCTCGCCGCGGCCGAGCTCGGCGAGCCCGTGCAGAACGGCGGTGGACGCTGCGGCAGCGGCTCCGCGCGCCGCCGTTTCGAGCGGCTCGCCCCGGGCAAGCAGCGCGGTGAGCGTCGCCGAGTGGGTGCAGCCGGCGCCGTGCGTCGCCGCGACGTCGTGGCGAGCGACGGGGATCTCCAGGTGCCGGCGGCCGTCGAAGAGGTGGTCGGCACCGCTGCCGGCGTGTCCACCGGTCACGATCACCGCGGGAGCGCCGAGCGCATAGAGGCGCTCCGCCAGGTCGGCCTGGCCGCCACTGCAACCGGTCAGCGCGACGGCCTCCGGCAGGTTCGGCGTGACCACGGTCGCGAGCGGGAAGAGGCGCTCGACGAGCACCTCTACCGCGTCGTCCTCGAGCAGTTTCGCTCCGCTCGAGGCGACCATCACCGGGTCGACGACGAGCGGGACCCGGTGGGTCTCGAGGAAGGCCGCTGTCGTCTCGATCAGCGCCGCCGAGAAGAGCATCCCGGTCTTCGCCGCATCGACCCCGATGTCCGAGAACACCGCTTCCAGCTGGGCGAGCACGAATGCGTGCGGCAGCTCGTGGATCGCCGTCACGGCCTGTGTGTTCTGGGCCGTGAGCGCGACGAGCACCGACATCCCGTGGGCTCCGGCGGCCCCGAACGCCTTCAGGTCGGCCTGGATGCCCGCGCCGCCGCCGCTGTCGGAGGTCGCGATCGTCAGTGCTCGTGGAACGGCCAAAGGCAACTCCCTTCGCCGGCATGACCCGGATCAGGTTCGACGGGTGTGATCTCAGCCCCGATCTGGGGCACCCCGGTCGAGAAAGCCTACCGACTGGCCTTTGTAGCTCGCCAGGTCGGGGCGAGGCCTGGCCTGCGGAGCTCGGCCCTCTTCGCGGTCATGAACAGGGAGGGACGAGACCGGTTCTCGTCATCTCCAACGACGATCTCAAGCATGGCCCCGCCCGTCTGGCAGCCGTCACCCGCTTGACCACGCACCCTCGCGGCGCTCCGCTCTGGGTCGCCCTCGATCCTCCGGAGGGCGGTCTCGAGAAGCTGTCATTTGTCATTCCCGAAGGCGTCAGGTCTCTCTCCACGGAGCGCCTGATCCGACGCTTGGGACACGTCGGGGACGAAACTCTGGGCACGGTGGAAGACCGCCCGGGCGTACTGTTCGCGCTCTGAACCTCGGCCTTCTCATCCCCGAAGACCTGCTCGAAGGCGAGGAGCTCGCCCATCGCCGCGAGGAGTCGAGCCGGGATGCCCGCACGGCGCCGCTTCCCGACGAGCTCGACCCGCGTGTCCGCGGGGCGGTCGGCGTCGATGCGCTCTATCTCCACCAGCGGGCGGCGTGGGAGGCAGCCGCACGGGGCGAGCATCTGGTCGTCACGACGGGCACCGCCTCGGGCAAGACCCTCGCGTTCAACCTTCCCGTCCTGAACTCCCTCGTCCAGACCCCGCGAAACCGCGTCCTCTACCTCTATCCGACGAAGGCGCTCGCGCAGGATCAGTTCCGGACGCTGAACGCACTCCGGGTGCCGAAGCTGCGACCGGCGATCTACGACGGCGACACGCCCACCGAGCAGCGGTGGCAGATCCGCAAGTGGGCGAACGCGATCCTGACCAACCCGGACATGGTCCACATCGGCCTGCTGCCGAATCACGAGCGCTGGGGGGACGTCCTCTCGAACCTGCGCTACGTCGTCCTCGACGAGGCGCACGTGTATCGCGGGATCTTCGGGTCGCACGTGGCGAACGTCCTGCGGCGGCTCCGGCGGATGGCGCGGATCTACGGCTCCGACCCCCAGTTCCTGCTTGCGACCGCGACGATCGCGAACCCCGGCGAGCTCGGGCAGGAGCTCCTCGGAGAGCCCGTGACCGTGATCGGCGACGACGGTGCGCCGCGTGCCGACCGCACCGTCGTGCTCTGGAATCCGCCGCTCCTCGACGCCGAGCTCGGGCTCCGCGGCTCCGCCCTCGCCGAGGCGGCGAAGCTCCAGGCCGGCTTCGTCGACCGTGGCCTTCGGACGCTCACCTTCGCCAAGAGCCGCAAGGCCGCCGAGCTGGTGCACCGGTTCACGGCCGAGCGGCTGGGCGACGACTCGCAGCTCTCGCCCTACCGTGCGGGCTACACCGCCGGACAGCGCCGGGAGATCGAGCGGCGCCTCGCCGCGGGAGAGCTCCTCGGTGTGTCCTCGACCGATGCGCTCGAACTCGGGATCGACATCGGGCTCCTCGACGCCGTGATCTCGGTGGGGTTCCCGGGCACCGTCGCCTCACTCCGCCAGCAATGGGGCCGGGCGGGCCGCCGCGGGCACGGCCTGGCCGTGCTCGTCGCGACCGAGGATGCTCTCGACCAGTACTTCATGCGCGAGCCCGACAAGCTGCTCGGCAGGCGGGTCGAGGCCGCGATCCTCGACCACACGAACCCGCGAGTCCTCGCCGGTCACGTGCGGGCAGCGGCCTACGAGGCTCCGATCGACGAGCGCGACCGGGCGCCCCTGGGGAGTGAGGCGCTCGAGGCGGCGGCAGGGGATCCCGAGCTTCGCCAGACCCCACGCGGCATCGTCTGGGCCGGCAAGACCACACCGGCTGCCAGCGTCGCGCTGCGGTCGGCCGACCCCGAGTCCTTCACCGTGGTCGACGGGTCGGTCGGAGCCGTGCTCGGCCATGTCGAGCGGTCCCGGGCCTACTCGACCGTTCACGCGGGAGCCGTCTACCTCCACGCCGGCGCGTCCTACATCGTCCACGAGCTCGACGAGACCGCGATGCGGGCGGTGGTCGAACCGTTCCGCGGCGACTGGTACACCCAGCCGAAGCGCGAGACCGAGACGACGATCCTCGGCCCGCTGCGCGAGGAGCGCCGCGCAGGGCTCGACCTCGTGTTCGGCGAGGTCGAGGTGACCGATCGCGTCGTCGGGTACGAGCGGAAGACGATCGCCTCCCAGGAGCGGATCGAGCTCGTGCCGCTCGAGTGCCCTCCGACGATGTTCGAGACCGAGGCAATCTGGTTCTGTCCCGAGCCGGAGCAGTTACGCGAGCTCGACGCGATGCCGAAGCTCCTCGGGACGCTTCATGCGGCCGAGCATTCCCTGATCGCGATGCTGCCGCTGTGGGCGATGTGCGACCGCTGGGACATCGGCGGTCTCTCCACGAACTCGCATCCCGATACCGGCCGGCCGACGATCTTCATCTACGACGGCCATCCCGGCGGGGTCGGCATCACCGAGCGCGGCTTCGAGCAGTTCGAGGAGTGGGTTGCCGATACGGCGCGGATGCTCGAGGCGTGCCCGTGCCACGACGGCTGCCCGTCGTGTGTTCAGAGCCCGAAGTGCGGCAACCTGAACGACATGCTCGACAAAGCAGGGGCTCGGACGCTGCTCGAGCGACTTGGGGCGGCTCGTTGACGACCAGCTCCGCCAACCCCGATACGGGGCGGGCGACCGTCCTCTGCCTCGAGCTCGCCGATGCGGAAGACGCTCTCGGGCCGGTCAGAGCCGACCACAACGCCCCGTCGGTCGCGCGCGGCATCCCTCTCCACCTGACGCTGCTCCACCCGTTCCTTCCGCGCTCGGAGTGTGACGCCGGCGTCGCCGGGCGGATCCAGCGGACCTGCTCCCGACACGGCGCCCTGTCGTTCTCGCTCGCGTCCGTCGCGCTGTCTTCGCGCGGGCAGGTCGCCGTCCTCGCGGAGCCGTCCGCCGGAATCCGCGCACTGATGGATGCGCTGGAGCGAGAGTTCCCCGGGGCAGAGATCCTCGGCCGCGAGGCTCCGTTCACCGCGGTCGGGCGGGCTCTCGAGAGCGAAGACGACCCGACGGTCTTCGAGAGGATCCGGGCTCGCGTCGTGCCGCTGCTGCCGATCCGCTGCGATGTCGACTCCGTCGCGCTCTTCGAGGAAGTCATGCCCGGCACCTGGCGGGCAACCCGGCGCTTCTCGCTCGATCGCTAGCGCCGACGGCGCCACACGCCCTAGGATCGCGTCGTGACTGCGAGGTGATCTGGCGGGCATTCGGCGAGACGTTCGTCACGCTGGCCGTGATCACCGACCCGATCGGCAACGCGCCCGTGTTCCTCGCGATCACACGGAAGCTAACGCCCGCCGAGCGTCGCCGGGCGGCCCTCCGGGCGTGTCTCTTCGCCGGGGCGCTCATCCTTGGGTTCGCCGTCTTCGGCGAGATCGTCCTGCGCTAGTCGGCGGGGCCGACAGGCCCGTGGCGAGCAGCCGCAGAACACGACGGCCTCCCGCCCGCGCTCACGAGCTCGTGCACGACCTACGCGCCGATTCACCCGCGGGCTCCGGTGCCGGGGATCCGGTCGCTCACGGCGGCGATGCCACTCCCGACTCGGGCGTAGGATCGCAATGTGCCAGGCCTCGCCAACCCCGGTCTCGCCGACGATCCCGCACGCGCCGGCGCGAGAGCCCACCTGCGGGCGATGGGCCTCGACGAGCACGACCTGAGCCGGCCGCTCGTCGGGATCGCGACCACATGGACGGGGACGATGCCCTGCAACCTCGGCCAGCGCGAGCTCGCGGCACATGTCGCGACTGGAGTCCGCGCGGCCGGCGGCACACCGCTCGAGTTCAACACGATCGCCGTCTCCGACAACCTCACCCAGGGAACGCCGGGGATGCGCGCCTCGCTCGTGAGCCGCGAGATCATCGCCGACTCCGTCGAGCTCGTCGGGTTGAGTCAACCGTTCGACGGGCTCATCTGCCTCGGCGGGTGCGACAAGACCGTCCCCGGCCTCGCAATGGCGGTGGTGCGGCTCAACTTGCCGTCGCTGATCCTCTACTCCGGCGCGATGGCAGCCGGTTCCCACCACGGTAAGCCGGTCACGATCCAGGACGTCTGGGAAGGCGTCGGCGCGCACGAGAGCGGGCTGATCGACGACGACGAGCTCGCCGCTCTCGAACGGGACGCGTGCCCCGGATTCGGCGCCTGCACCGGTCAC
>DATBBA010000002.1:0-66069 GCA_036271235.1 Gaiellaceae bacterium | reverse complement strand
ATCGTCGAACGGAGGCTGGTGCATGTTGAACTCGAGGACGATGTTGAGCTCCGAAATCTGCGACTTGATCTTCGCGTTCGAGGGAGCGGTGTCGCTGGGGACGAGGTTGTTCACGATGTGCGCAGCGCCCGTAGCGAGCAGATTGACGCGGGTCGAGTCCTGAGAGGCGAAAATGAACTTCACGGAGTTGAGCTTCGGCGCTCCGCCGTAGTAGTGCGGGTTGCCGGTGAACAGGATGTGATCGCCAGGCACCCACTCCTTGAAGATGAACGGGCCGGTTCCGATCGGGGCATGGCTGAACGGCACCCCGCCGACCTTCGTGAAGTACGCCGGCGGCAGCGCCTGGACCAGTGAGAGGATTGCGGGCAGGTACGGCACGGGCTGCGACGTCTTGACCACCACGGTCTTGTCACCGATGTGGTGAGCACTTTCGATCAGGCCGATATACGCGCCGGTAAAGCCGGCCTTCGCGGCGACGGCATGACCGAGGTTCCATGCGGCCGCGCGCGCGTCGAAGATCTCCCCGTTCGTGAACTTCGTCGAGCGCGCGGTGAAGTGCCACGTCAGGTCGTCGACCTGTTTCCAGTTCGTCAGAAGCCCAGCCGTACTCGGGAGATGGTTGGCCGGGTTCGGAGCGACGAGGTACTCGACGCAGAGATCCCGGATCGCGCTGCTCGCCGAGTTGTTGTCGACGTCCTGATTGAGGCCAATCGGCTCACTTGCCACGCAGACGATCAGGTCGCCTGCGCTCTTTGCCGTTGCGAACGCGGGAGCGGCCGCGGCGAGCTCGCCGAGCCCCGCCATCGACGCAACGCCGAGCATGCCCATCTTGAAGAAGTCGTTGCGCGAGACGTCGCGCTGTTCAGTCGGGGTGACGTATCGCTTCGGTGCCGGCTGCGACCCCGCCGAGGTGCTCGTGATGTCACTGGAGTCCGTCATTGTGCTCCTCTTCTCGAAATGCCTTGGATGCATGGGTGGTCGTGTCGGTGGTCGAGCGCGTCGTCACGGTGCGAGATGTCCTTCCTTCGGGACAGCAGCCATGAGTTCGCGGGTGTACCGGTGTCGAGGCGAGGCGAGAACCGCTTCGGTCTCACCCTCCTCGACGAACAGGCCGTCTTGCATCACGTAGACGTAGTCTGCGACGTGACGGGCGAGGGCCAGGTCGTGGGTGATGAGCAGAATCGCGAGCTCCTCCTGTTCGGCGAGTGAGCGCAGCAGCGTCAAGATCTGCGCCTGAATAGAGACGTCGAGTGCCGAGGTTGGTTCGTCTGCGATGAGAAGCGTCGGCCGCAGGAGCAACGTACGGGCGATCACCATACGCTGGGCCTGGCCGCCGCTCATCTCTCCGGGGAGGCGGGTGAGGATGGAGGGCTGAAGGCCGACTCGGGTGAGGAGGTCTTCGTTCGAGATCCAGCCGGAGCGCTCGGGGTGGACGCGGCGTAGCTCGCCGAGCCCGGATCGCATCGTCTGATGTGGATCGAGTGACCCGTGCGGGTCCTGAAAGATCATCTGGAAGTCAGGGCGCCGGCGCCGGAGGGCGCGGCCGCGTAGCTCCGTCAGCTCGTCGCCGTTGAGACGGACGCTGCCGCCGCTGATGCGCCCGAGCTGTGCGATCGCCATCGCGAGCGAGCTCTTGCCCGAGCCCGATTCGCCGATGAGCGCGACGACCTCGCCCGCATGGACCGCGAGCGAAACGTTCTGCACGGCGTGAAACGTTCCACCGCCGCTCTGCGATCCGACCCGCGATTTTCTGTAGGCGACGCTCAGGTCCTCGACCGCGAGCACGGTCGGCGCTGCCGGCCGTCGTGAGGTCGTCGGAGCTGGGTCGGACGTGATCGACATTGGGCTCTCGATGGTCAGACCGAGCTCAAGCACCGATCTGGGCCGGCTGCAAGGGATGCGCGGCCGTGGCGAACTCGCAGTAGGTCGCCGCAATCCACTTGATTCCCTGCAGGAAGTAGTCGACGGAAATGTGCTCGTTCGGCATGTGAGCGGCTCGATCGGGGTCACCGATTCCGAAGAGCGCGCCGTCGATGCCCAGCCTGTCCGCGAGACAGCACCACTTGTCTCCGATCTCATAGCTGTCAGGGAGGAGATACGCCCCGACGCCGGCTTGGCTTGAGGCCTTCAGCGCCGCCTGGCCGATCGGGGCATCCGGCGAGGCGCCGCCCAATGGAGCGAAGCTGCGAACGGTCTCGATCTCGACGTCCTCGAACCCATGCAGGTCGAGGTGTCGGCGCACCTTCCGGTAGATGTCGTCAGGATTTTGATCGGCGACGAGATGGAAGTTGATCCAGGCGCGTGCCTCGTTTGGAACCATGCTGTCGGAGTTCGCCCGTTCGAGCCCCGGCTCGATTCCATGAATCGAACAGGTCGGCGCGTACACCATCCTGCGTACGGCGTCGAGCCCGCTCACGCCGGTGAGGAGCTCGCTCACTCCCCAGAACGCGCGCTCGGCCTCGTCGTTCCAGGGCACCTCGGCGAGCCACGCGTCCGCAGAAGGTGAGGGAGCACGGACGTCGTCGTAGAACCCCTCGACCGTGACGCGTTCATCGGGCGACTTCAAGCTCGCCATCGCCCAGACGAGACGGAAAGCGGCGTCGGGAACGAGCTGCGTATGAATGTAGGCCGGCGGCTTGCTTCCCGTCCGCACTTTGAGCTCCAGCGCGAGAGAACCAGCGGTGCCGAGATGGATCGCGCTGTGGCCGCTTCTCGAGAATCCCGAGTCCACGAGAAGGACGGCATCCGCGCACAGGAGATCACGGTGTGCCTCTGCGAACGAGGTCATCTTCGTCAGATGCTCGCCGGGGCCCTCGTCGTCGCCCTCGAACAGGAATTTCAGGTTGACGGCTGTGTCGCCAAACGTTCGCTGGAGCACCCGTGCGGCCTCAATACTGGCCACGATGTTGCCCTTCGGGTCGCACGCTCCACGGGCGAAGATCGTTCCACGATCGTCCAGCTCGGCCGAGAACGGCGGGTATCTCCAATCTGCTTCCGGTCCGGTCGGTACCACGTCGTAGTGCCCCGTGACGAGGAGCGTCGGCCGTCCCTCGCGTTGTTCTGTCCGGCCGAACACGAGCGGGTTGTGCCAGGACGGAAGCAGCTCCGCCTCGAAGCCCGAGTCCCGAATCAGTCCGGCAACGAGTTCCGCACAGGCTTTGCAGTCCGCCTCGTTGTCCGTAACGCTCGGCTGCCTCAGCACGCGACGGAGGTCACCGACGAGCTCCTCGGAGGAGTCGTCGACGGTCTCAAAAATGTCGCCAAGTGGCCAGTCCAATGTCACGTACTACCACTCTGGCAAATGCCTGATCTCGCGTCAAATCCCTGCAGCTATGCCATCCCGTTGCAGCATCACGCGCGCCGGGGCCGACTCGGGCGCCGCGCGCGTGTGAACAACTGGGTTCTGTGGGCTATGTCGGCTGTGTCAGAGCGACATGCTCGGTCGAAGCAGTCGCGTCGGCCGCAACTCCCCTGGCGAGGAGCTCGAGGATCTCGACGCCTGCCTCGGCCGTCGCTCCCGTCGGGTCGCCGAGAACCCCGGTCGGGCTCTGCGTCTGGATGCCTTCGAGGTATGACTCCATCTGCGAGCGGCCGATGTTCTCGGGCTTGTAGAAGTCTTCGTCGCAGCGCCCCGGAACGGCACGATCCATGTGCACCAGGTGCGGCTGGCATTCCAGCATTTCCGAGGTCTCCGCGTAGCCCGCGTGCACCCCGGCGGCGCCCATGCCGACACCCCGGCCGGCGAGGAGGTCGAACATCTTCTGGAAGTCTGCGCCGGCGCGGACGATGACCTCGCACCTGCCTCGCTGCGCCCGCGCGAGTGTCGGGCCATACGCTCGCATCACGTCGGAGTTGCCGCCGTGGGACGGGAAGAGCACGATCCGCTCGAACCCTTGACGGGCGAGGCTCTCACAGTAGTCCTCGAGCAACGCAACGAACGTCTCGATGCGAAGCGAGAAGGAGCCGGGGAAGTGCATGTGGTGCTCCGAGAGGCCAGGGCGGAGCGTCGGGGCGACAAGCGCGTTACCTGCGATCCGTGCGGCCCGCTCGGCGATCGCCGACCCGAGGTATGTGTCCGTGCCGGTCGGGAGATGCGGCCCGTGCTGTTCTGAGGCGCCACACGCCAGGAGAGCTGTTGTTCTTCCCGCCTCCATGGCCTCCTTGATCTCCGGCCATGTCATCTCTTCCATCAGGACCTTCTCCGTCATCGCTCCCCCTGAATCGTCGCTTGGCTCATCGGAGCTCATCATCGCGAATCGTCTCTGAAGGCGCAAACGCGGCTAGCCTGCGGCCCATGTCGATGCGACTCGGACCGGCACGCCCGCCGGCAATCGGCCTCCGTGCGATGGTCGCGACGAGCCAGCCGCTTGCGACTCGTGCGGGTCTACGAGCGCTCGAGCGCGGCGGCAACGCGGCCGATGCCGCGCTTGCAGCCGCAGCGGTTCTCGCCGTCTGCGAGCCGATGTCGACGGGCATCGGAGGGGATGTCTTTGCCCTCGTCTACAAGCATGGCAAGGTATCCGCCCTGGATGCGGCAGGGCCCGCCGCGGCCGTCGTCGACGACGACACGCCGCCGGTGCAAGGGCCGCGTTCCGTCGACGTGCCGGGAGCCGTGGCAGGCTGGGCGGCGTTCGCCGAGCGGCATGGCCGGCTCGGCCTCGACGCGTGCCTTCGCGACGCGATCGATGCCGCTCGAGGCGGATTTGCGGTGGGAAGGCACACCTCTCGACTATGGAGTGAGGCGCCGGTCGTGCCGCCCGAGCTCGGGCCGATACCCGCGTTCGGCGACCGGGTCACGCTGCCGGACCTCGCCGAGACCCTCGAGCTGATCGCAACGGAAGGACCCGACGCGTTCTATCGCGGCAGGATCGCCGAGTCGATCTGCGCCGCCTCGGAGCTCGACGGAGCCGACCTCGCAGGCTACTCGCCGAAATGGGTCGAGCCGCTCTCGATCCGCTACCGGGAGATCGACGTCCTGGAGCTGCCGCCGCCGACCCAGGGGGTCGCCGCGCTCGAAGGGCTCGGCCTCTACTCGGGGATGGAGCCCGGCATCGCTTCTCGAGTCCGTGCGATGCAGCTCGCGCTCGAAGACGCTTTCGAGAACGTTCGCGACGGTGCGGACGTTCGTTCGCTGCTCGAGACGGGGTTCCTCGACCGCCGACGGGAAGCGCGCGCGATGACTCCGACGATGCCCGACGGCGGCACGGTCTACCTCTGCGCCGTCGACGAGGACAGGATGGCAGTCTCGTTCATTCAGAGCCTGTTCATGCACTTCGGCTCCGGTGTGGTCGCGCCGGGATCAGGGGTCGTCCTCAACAATCGGGCGGCGTGCTTCTCGGTGAACGGCCGCATCGTGCCCGGCCGGCGGCCGTACCACACGATCATCCCCGGAATGCTTCTGAGAGACGGCGAGCTCCTCGGGCCCTTCGGTGTGATGGGAGGCTTCATCCAGGCGCAGGCGCACCTCCAACTCGTCTCGGCGCTCGTCGACGACGGTTGCGACCCGCAGTCGGCGCTCGATCGGCCCCGGTTTCGGATCGAGGGTGGGGAGGTCTTGCTCGAGGAGGGACTGTGGGAGAACGCCGGGGATCTCGACGGTCTGGGCCTGACACCTGTCCTCTCGGCGGATTCCTCGCTCTTCGGCGCGGGGCAGGCGATCATGGTCTCCGGGGACGCGCTCGTCGGGGGCTCTGACGCGCGGCGTGACGGCTACGCCGCCGGATTCTGACCCCGAAACGGTCGGCCTTCTCCTGGGACCGCGTCGATGCCGGAGATCGAGCCCCAGTCCACCGATTCCTGGTAGGCGTACGCGACTCGCAGCAGGAGCGGGTCCTCCAGGAACCGACCGATCAGTTGGATGCTCACGGGCAGGCCGTCCACCTTTCCGCACGGAAGGGCTAACGCCGGGTGCCCCGTGTAGTTCGAGGATCGGAGGTTGTACGTTGCCGCTCGCAGCGTCTGGCCCAGAGTCAGGTTGGCTTCGAGCGCCGCCAGAGGGTCGGTCAAGGGAGTCTCGATCGATGGTGCGACGTGCCGCGACGTGGGAAGCACGAGGACATCCACTCTGGCGAGAGCCTCGTCGTACGCGCGCACGAATGCCGAACGAACATTCTGGGCCTTCGCGTAGGCCGCCCCGTGGTGTATCCGCCGTGAAAACTCTGCGACGAGATAGTTGCACTTGGTCATCGGCGGCAGCATCTCGGCTTGCTCGGCCCACATCCGGCCGATCCTCTGGATGACGTCCGCCGGGTAGTAGGTCTTCGACCACATGCCGAAGAACGACGTCCCGAAGATTGCCTTCGCTCCTCCCCAGATCAGCGGGTTGAACGCGCTCTCGATCTCACGGTGTGCCGGGATGGAGACGTGTTCGACCTCGGCCCCTGCGCCGGCGAGCACGTCGACCGCTGCCATGACGGTGTCGTGCACATCGGAGTCGATGGGCTCATCGAAGCCCTCGTGCAGGATGCCGATCTTCAGGCCCCTCACTCCGGCTTCGAGGGTGTGAAGGACGTCGAGGCGTTCAGGGATATCGCGCCGCTGTCGAGGGTCGAGGTGATCGAAGCCCGCCACGGCCTCCAGAGCGATAGCCGCATCCTCGACGCGCCGGCTCAGCGGCCCGACGTGGTCGACGCTCTCCTCTGCGCCGAAGCCCACGCCGAAATGAGACACGAGCCCGAACGTGGGCTTGAGGCCCACGATCCCACAATACGCGGCAGGGTGACGAAGCGAACCTCCCTGGTCGCCGCCGAACGAGATGTCGACCTCGCCGGCAGCGACGGCGACTGCCGATCCAGACGATGAGCCGCCGGCGACGCGCTGCGGGTCATGCGGGTTGATCGGGCGGGGAGAACCGCCCATGAACCCATCCATCACGTTCTTGCCGACGACGGTTCCGCCGGATTCGAGCACGCGCGTCACGACGGTCGCGTCGAAGTCCGGAACGAATCCGGCCATCGGCCCCGAGTTGAACTGTTGAGGAATGCCGGCCACGCTTATGTGATCCTTGAAGCTGACGGTCTTTCCCGAGAGGAGACCCGTGTCGTTGCTGCCGATACGGCACCTCCACGTCCACGCGCGATACGGATCGTCGTCCGGCGCGGGCGCGTGGCCGGGTTCCCGCTCGGGGCACACCATGGGCGGTCGGTCTTCATCGAGTTCTGCGTTCAGAAACGCGTCGACCGAATGGAGATGCGTGACGATTGCCGCCTGGTAAATCTGGGCCTCGTCCACGGTGAGCGTGAACCCGAGCGAGGAGGCGACATCGATGATCTGCTCGACGCCTGGTTCGACGGACATGGATCCTCCTTGGGCTAGTCGGTGTGTCATCTGTCGAGGACGGCCAGGGCGGCATCGATGGCCGCGGTCTGTGCCGCACCCTCGCCGCTCGCTGCGAGGAGCAGCGCGACCCGATCGCCGGACCCGGCTAGGGACTCCTCGATGACAACGGTCACCTGCCGTCTATCTGGAGGCTCGAGGCAAGGGAGACGAGGACAGGCACGGCGTCGTCGAGGTGGCTGCGCTCCGTGTCCGAGAGCCGGCCGATAGCGTCAGAGAGGACGGCAGCGCCATGTTCATGCCATTTCTCGAGTCTCATCCGGACCGCCGGAACGAGCTCCACCCTGTCGCCGGACTCCTCGACGATGCCCTGATGCCGCAGCTCGTCGACTGCGCTGCTTACGAAGGCGGCGGAGACGCCGAGCTCTACAGCAATGTCGCTGAGGGACGTTGGCCCGCCTCTGCGGAACACTCGCACGATCTCGAGTTGACCTGCCGTGAGCGATGCGAGCTCGACCGGCCTTCCGGGCTGCCAGGCGAGAGCCCGATTGAGCCGCGTGAGCACATTTAGAAGTCCGTCAGCTGTGGTTGGCATCAATCGCGATGCTAACCGCCGGGCCACGGTGAGGACACTCGTCACGCCGGCGGCTAGGTGCCGCTCGGTTGAACTCGGATCGTTTTGCTTTTCTTTGGCGATGATCGACGGCCTCGAGGGCGGATGCGCATGTGGGCTTGTTCGTTACCGGCTTGCGTCGGGACCGCTGATCGTTCATTGCTGTCACTGTCTGAACTGTCAGCGGCAGACGGGTAGCGCGTTCGCGATCAACCTGATGATCGAGGCCGACCGGGTAGAGGTGCTGAACGGCGAACCGCGGCCGGTCGAGGTGGCCCGCGATGACGGTGGTGTGCAGAGAGTGTTCCGTTGCCACTCCTGCCAGGTGGCCGTGTTCAGCGAGTACGGATGGCCCGAGTTGCTGTACGTGCGTGGAGGGACGTTGGACGAACCGTCGACAGCCCCGCCCGATGTGCACATCTTCACCAGGTCGAAGGTGCCGTGGGTGAAGCTTCCCGACGGCGCACCCGCGTTCGAGATCTACTACGACTCACGGACGATCTGGCCGGACGCGAGCCTCAAACGGCTCGACGTGATCAAGGAGTTGCGTGCCCAGCACGAGAGCGGCTAGCAGGGGTCGAGGGCAAGAAGGCCGTTGCGGCAGCAGACCGAGTCGAGGACGAGCATGAGCGACGCAACCACCCCCCGTACGTACTCGTCGTTGCGGGCGGCATGGATTCCACTGGCAGCCCTCTGCATGGCGTTCTTCGTCGAGATGGTCGACAACTCCCTGATGTCGATCGCGCTAGCGACCATCGGGCGCGATCTCGGCGCCGGGACGACCGCGCTGCAGTGGGTCAGCGGCGCGTACGCGCTGACCTTCGGCGGGTTGCTGCTCACCGCCGGATCGATTGCCGACCGGTTCGGACGCCGGCGGGTTCTGCTGATCGGACTCGCCGTGTTCGGACTGCTCAGCCTGTGCGTCATCGCCGTCACCACGGCAGGCGAGCTGATCGCGCTCAGGGCCGCACTCGGCATCGCCGCGGCAGCGACGGCGCCGATCACGAACTCGCTGGTGTTCCGTCTCTTCGACGACGACGCGCCGCGCATGCGCGCGATCACCGTGATGATCGTCGTCGGCATGTCCGGCTTCATCCTCGGGCCGCTGCTCGGCGGCACCGCGCTAGCCCACGTGCGCTGGGAATGGCTGCTGGTCGTGAACGCCCCGATCGCGCTGATCGCTTGTATCGGCGTCCGCCTCGGCGTGTCGGCCGACCGATCCGAGGACCTGACCCACGACTCGCTCGACCTGCCGGGTGCAGCGCTGAGCATCACCACGATCGGCCTCGCCTCCTGGTCGTTGACGAGCGGTGTGCTGCACGGCTGGGGCTCCGCGATCACCCTGGCGTCGATCCTCGGAGCTGTCGTGGCCGGCGTTGGCTTCGTCTGGCACGAGCGCCGCACCGCGGCACCAATGCTCGACCTCGGCGTCTTCTCCGACGGCACGGTGCGTGGCGCGGCCATCGCGCAGACCGGCACGGCGATCGCGATGGCCAGCGTGATGTTCGGGCTCATCTTCCACTTCCAGTACGCCTACGGATGGAGCCCCTTGAAGGCCGGGCTGGCGAATCTTCCGATCATCGTGACGATGCTCGCCGCCAGCCCGTTCTCCGAGTGGCTCGTTCGGCGGCTCGGGCAGCGCTTTGCCTGCCTGATCGGGGCGATCTTCCTGACGGGCTCTCTGGTCGGGCTTTCGTGGGCCGTCGATCACGGGTATCCCGCGATCGCCGTCTGCATGGTGCTGCTGTCCATCGGACTGCGCACCGTGATGACGATCTGCGCGGTGGCGCTGATCGGCGCGATGCCGAGCAACCGCACCTCCATCGGCGCCGCGCTGAACGACACCGCCCAGGAGGTCGGCACCAGCGTCGGCACTGCCGTGATCGGCACCGCGATCGCAGCGCTCGTCACGACCAAGCTCCCCGCCGGCGCCTGGAGTAGCGACCTCGTCGCTTCGTTCTTCCACGGCGAACGGATCACCTACGGTGCGCTTGCGATCGTCGTCGGCTTCATCGCCGGATGGGGTGCTCTGACCCTGACGGACTCCCGCTCCACCGAGGAAGCCGTATCTGTCGACGACGCGGTCGTGGCCTAGCCCATCCATGGCCTAGAGTCCAAATGTGGCTCTGAGCGTCAGGACGAAACGGGCCTACGAGTCGCCGTCCGCGGATGACGGCTACCGCGTGCTCATCGACCGGCTGTGGCCGCGCGGTGTTGCGAAGACGAGAGCGAGCATCGACGAGTGGGCGCACGAACTCGCTCCCAGCGACGAGCTGCGCCGCTGGTTCGCGCACCGGCCCGAGCGGTTCGACGAGTTCAAGCGCCGGTACACGGACGAGCTCCGAGCTCATGCCGACGGTGTCTCGTCACTCCGCCGTCGGGCCCGCACCGGGACCCTGACGCTGGTTTACGCCGCCCGCGACACGGAGCACAGCAATGCCGCTGTCCTCGCCCCGATCGTCCGGCGCGGCTTCCCAAAGGAGTGATGCAGAGACCTCCCAGACCTGGGCAAGCGATGAATCGGGGCATCGCGATCGAGGTCTGCTCCGCCGCCGAAACGGTGGGGGTCGAATACAGCGATGGGTGAGCTCCTCGCAGTCCTGGCGGCCCTGGCCTTCGCGCTGGGCACCGTGTTGCAGCAGAAGGGCACGCTGACGACCGAGGCCGGCGAGAAGGACCCCGGGTTCCTGATCGAGATCCTGCACAAGCCTGTCTGGCTGGCCGGGATGGTGTTTCAGATCGTCGGCTGGATCCTGCAGGCCGTGGCCCTCGATCGGACGTCTCTCGTAGTGACGCAGTCGCTCGTCTCGCTCAGCCTCGTCATCGCTCTTCCCCTCGGCGGCTGGCTGACCGACCAGCACATCGGTCGGCGTGAGCTCGGCGGGGCGCTGCTCACGCTGACCGGGATTGCCTGCTTCCTTTCTGCCGGACAACCTCGGGGCGGCACCACTCATCCAGGTGCTGCGACGTGGACGATCGCGTGCGCGATCACGCTCGGGCTGGTCCTCGTTGCCGGCGCCATCGGAAGCCGTCGGGCCGGCGCAGAGAAGGCGATCGCGCTCGGAGTCGCCGCCGGTCTTGCCTTCGGACTGCAGGCTGCCGTCACGAAGACGTTCGTCACCGAGATCGGCGGAGGTGTGCTTGCGCTTCTCGGCACGTGGTCGAGCTACGTGCTCCTCGTCACCGCCTTGCTCGGGTTTGGGCTCCAGCAATCTGCGCTGAAGACGGGGGTCCTTGCTCCCGCGATGGCTTCCAGCAACTCGGTCACGCTGTTCACCAGCGTCGTCCTTGGCTCTGCCGTCTACGGCGAGACGATTGCAAGAAGCGGGGGAGCACACCGGGGGGCCGCAGTCGTCGGGCTTCTCGTCGCGGTCGCCGGAATCGTCCTCCTTGCAGGCTCCACCCGCCCGAACCCGTCGGACGCCGCGGCGCTCGGATCCTCGACATGACGCGAATCGCTCGAGTGTCTCGGTTTTCTGGACGGACAATCACCGGATGAACGCCGTGAATCCTGGCTCGTAGCTGATTAGGATCTTCTCTTGACAGGGGTCTCGGCAGAAACAAGGGGGGATCGTGATTCGCAACAAGCGACGCGGGAGTGCGGCCTCGGGGATGTCGCGTGGTCGCTCTATGTACGTGCTGTTCGTGGTGGCAGCGTGCGCTGTGCTGGCGCTGGGACTGGCGGGCTCGTCGGCTGCGGCGAGTGGGGTCAGCTTTGGTGCGTCGGTCGAGTACCCGGTTGGTCCGACGCCGGTAGGGGTCGCGATCGCCGATCTGAACGGAGACGGAAGGCGCGACCTCGTCGTCGGCGATACGGACAGCCGCGTTTCGGTGCTGCTCGGTAACGGCGACGGCACGTTTCAGGCGGCGGTCGACTACTCCGTCGGCTTCGAGGCGCGCGCGATCGCGGTCGGGGATCTGAACGGCGACGGCAGGCTGGACCTCGCGGTCGCCGACGAGGGAACGGACGATGTGTCGGTGCTGCTCGGCAACGGCGACGGCACCTTCCAGACGGCCCTGAACTACAGCGTCGGCGACAGCCCGGACTCCGTGGCGATCGCGGATCTGAACGGAGACGGCAAGCCGGATCTCGCCGTGGCGAACATCGAGGCGAACACCGTCTCGGTGCTGCTCGGCAACGGCGACGGGACCTTCACGACGGCCACCAGCTACGTGACCGGCAGCCAGCCGGCTTCGGTGAAGGCGGCGGACCTGAACGGGGACGGCAAGCCAGACCTTGTAGTCGTCGATGAAAGCGGAGCCTCAGTGCTGCTCGCGAACGGCGACGGCACTTTCCAGGCGGCCGTGAACTACGACGCCGGCGACATTCCCTCTTCGGTCGCGGTCGGCGATCTGAACGGGGACGGCAAGCCCGACCTGGTGGTCGCAAACAACCTGTCGGAAGATGTCTCGGTGCTGCTCGGAAACGGCGACGGCACCTTCCATACTGCCGTCGACTACCCGAGCGAGTCCCAGGCTCCCGAGCCGCGACCGTCTTCGGTGGCGCTCGGAGATCTGAACGGCGACGGCAAGCTCGACATCGCGGTCGCCAACAACACATCGGGCGATGTCTCGGTGCTGCTCGGAAACGGCGACGGCACCTTCCAGAGCTCGCTCGCCTTCAGCGCGGGGCAGGATCTGAACACGATCGCCCTGGGGGATCTGAACGGTGACGGCGAGCAGGACATCGCCGTCGTCGACAGCTTCACGCCGGGGAAGAATCCCGTCGGCCACGTCGCGGTGCTGCTGAACACGACCGACGAGAGCCCGCCGGTGATCACGATCGCGGCCGGCCCGAGCGACTCCGTCGCTCCGAGTGGCTGGTACAACGTCGCATCGAGCGGCACGGATGGAGTCGAGGTCGACGTCAGCGCGAGCGACGCCTCCGGGGTGACGCACCTGACCTGCAACGACGGGTCGAACACCGTGCTCGACGTGGCCGCAGCCAGCGGCTCGTTCACCCTGCACGACGGCACGCACGGCATTTCGTGCACCGCCACGGACGGACAGGGCAACACGGGTGCGGCCGGCGGTTCGCCCGCGATGCCTGTGGAGTTCGAGGTCGACCAGACGCCGCCCACGGTGGCGCCGACGGTGAGCCCGGATCCGGTCGCGCTGCACGGCACCGCGACAGTGGACGCCAACGCGGCCGACGATCCCTCGCCACCGCAGTCCGGCCTCGACGACGCGACCGTGTCCTGCGGCTCGGTCGATTCGAGCTCGGCAGGCCCGAAGCACGTGACGTGCGAAGCCTCCGACATCGCCGGCAATGCCGCCCAGGGCATGGGCAGCTACACGGTCGCCCAGGCGCCTCAGTCGATCACGTTCGGCTCGATCCCGAACATGGTCTTCACGGGCGTGCCGTTCACGATCGACCCGACGGCCTCCTCCAGCCTCACGGTATCGCTCGCTGCGACCGGCACCTGCACCGTCACGGCGACCTCACCCGGCACCGTGACGTTGACGGGCGCCGGAAGCTGCGCGATCACGGCGACCCAGGGCGGCGACTCGGACTGGATCGCCGCGACCCCGGTCGTCCAGACGTTCGCGGTCGGCAACTCGGCGAGCGGTACCGCCGACGGCGGCGGGCTCCAGCTCCCGGGCGGAGCGCACGCCGATTTCCACGTCGATGCGCACAACGGCTCGCCGAACGGGACCCTGACCCTCGACGGACCCCCGAGCCCACCGCCTCCGCCACCGCCCAGGGGCGGCAAGCCGGGACCGCCTCCGCCCCCGCCGTTCCACTACGAGGCGAAGACGATCACGGCGTTCGGGATCGAGGCCAACGGCACCTCCGCGTGGTTCGCAGGTACCGGGAAGGACGGCTCGTCGTTCCTCGTGTACGTCGAGGACAACGGCAAGCCGGGCCCCGGTGCTCCCGGCCCCGGCCATCCAGCGGTCGATCCGGATGTCTTCGAGCTCTGGATCAACGGGGTGCTCCAGACCCCGGGCGACGGGAGCCTGAGTAACGGCGACGTGAACATCAACGTTCCGAAGCCGCCACCACCACCGCCGCCACCGCCGCCACCGCCACCGCCACCGCCGCCACCGCCGCCACACCACTGAACCTCGGCGGGGAAGCAACCGTGAGAGGGCCCGGCGACGGGCCCTCTCTCGTCCTGCCAGGCGCCGGCGGTTGGATCATCACCCGCGGCCGCACGGCTCCTGACAGGATCAGGCGGTGACGCGCGCCGGGGCCGCGAAGGCCTCACGAAGCGCGCCCGCTACCTGTTCATGCGCTCTGACCGCATCGTCGAACTGATCGGGCAGGACGAAGAACGCGTGGATCATCCCGGCGTAACGGCTGAGCGTGCACGGTGTGCCGTCCGCCTCGAGGCGGCGTGCGTACTCCTCACCCTCGTCTCTGAGTGGGTCGTACTCGGCCGTCAAGATGAGGGCCGGCGGGAGCCCGGCGAGGTCTTCCGCCCGAAGCGGGACGAGATACGGGTTTCGAGCGTCCACCGGACCGCCGAGGTATTGCTCTGCAAACCATTCCATTCCGTGCCGGGTGAGGAAGAGCCCCTCGGCGAACGCGTCGTACGAGGGACGCCCGTCGTCCGGCATGCCCAGCACCGGGTAGACGAGCGCCTGGAAGACGAGCCGGGGGCCGGAGCGGTCGCGGGCCATCAGCGCGACGGCCGCGGCAAGGTTTCCGCCGGCGCTGTCTCCGGCAACGGCGATCCGGCTCGGATCGCCTCCGAACGATGGTCCCGCCTCGGCGGCCCAGGCGGTGAGCGCGTAGCAGTCCTCTACCGCCACCGGGAAGCGGTGCTCGGGCGCCATCCGGTAGTCCGGGCACACGACGATCGCCCCCGTCCTGGCACAGAGCGAGCGGCAGACGGTGTCCGACTCCTCGAGGCTGCCGACGACCCAGCCTCCCCCGTGAAACCAGAGCAGGATCGGGAACGTGCCTTCACCCTCGGGTGTGAAGATTCGCGTCCGGACTCTCGTCCCGTCGATCGGGACGTCGCGCTCCTGCACCGCCCCGACAGGGATCGGCTCCTCTGGGGCGACGAACAGATCGGCGAGCGAGCGACGGGCGTCCGCGGCCGTGGCCGCTTCCCATGGCATCGGGAGACTGTCCCGTTCGCAGGCATCGAGGAAGGCGCGGGATTGTGCGTGGAGTGTCACCGCATCAACCCCCGGCCGTCATGCGTTCGCGGTAGTACTCGGGAACCCGGACGCCGTCCTTCGTGAACCACCGGGGCACGTCGACGCCCGACCGGAGCGCGATATTGCCCCACGGATCGAATGCCCCGGTGCGGACGACCGTCCTGGCCGAGGCAGCCATAGTCGTCAGCATCTCCGTGTGCGGCACGGCCTCGAACTCGGTGTCGGCGAACTCGTCGAGAAGCCACGCGTGCAGGAGGGGATTGTTCTCGGCCATCTCCGCCGCGAACGTCACGTTCTCGGCGATGAACTCGCTGTGTACGAGCGAGAGAACTGACCGCAGGTCGGGGAAATCCTGGGCGATTGCCAGATCGATCCGATCGACCGACGCCGGAATCGGGAAGCCGGCGTCGACGACCATCAGGACGTCGCCGTGGCCGAGAGAGGCGATCGCGCGACACAGGCCCGGGTTCAGGATCCCGCTGCGCTTCACGAGTCGCTCCGGCGCCTGAGCCAGCTGTCGAAGGCAACGGCCGCCACGATCACGACGCCGACGACCACCGTCTGCCAGAAGGACGCCACCTGGGCGAGGATGAGCACGTTCTGGAGCGCGCCGATCAGGAACACCCCGACGAGCGTTCCGAGCATCGTCCCCGAACCGCCGAAGAGCGCTGTCCCGCCGATGATCACGGCGGTGATCACGAGAAGCTCCAGCCCCGTTCCCGTGTCGCCCGAGACGTAGAGCAGGAACGACAGCCCGGCGATCCCTGCGAGGGCGCTCAGCACACCGACGATCACGAAGGAGAGGATGCGGATCCGATCGACGGGGATCCCGCAGAGCCGCGCGGCCTCGCGGCTTCCGCCGACGGCGTAGACGTGGTACCCGAACTTGGTGAAGCGGAGGACGAAGCCGCCGACGAGGACGACGGCCAGCATCAGCAGCAGTTGCATCGGGATCCCGAACGGTTTGCCCTCGCCGAGATAGGAGAACTGCGCGATGTTGTGCTTGGTCTGGTCGAGGCTGATCGGGGCTGCGTTCGTGATCAGCAACGCCATTCCCTCGAAGACACTGAGGGTTCCGAGGGTGACGATGAAGCTCGGGATCCGGAAGAGAACGGTGAGAAACCCGTTCACGAGCCCGCAGCCTGCGCCGACGCCGAGGCCGCCGAGGATCGCGAAGCCCCAGTACACCCCGTGGCTGAGCATGAGAGCCGTGACCATGCTCGCGAGCGCGTAGATGGAGCCGACGCTCAGGTCGATCTCGCCCGTGATGATCACGAACGTCATCCCAACGGCCATCATCCCGATCAGCGAGACCTGTTGACCGACGTTGAGCAGGTTCTCCTTGCGCGCGAATCCCGATGTCGCGATCGCGCCGTACGCACAGAGAGCGCCGAGGGCGATGATCACCCCGATCTCACGCTGGAGAACGAGCCTCCGGAGGACGCGCGAGTAACCGGACGGCTGGGCCGGACGGGTCGTCAGCTCGCGCACCGGGGGCACGACTGCCGTTTCCTCGAGGTTCGTCACGCGGCCCGCTGTTCGACTCCGGTCGCCAGCGCCATCACGCTGTCCTCGGTCGCTGTCAGCGCATCGACCGAGGCGACGACGCGACCGTGCGCCATCACGACGATCCGATCGCAGGCGCGAAGCAGCTCCGGAAGGTCGGACGACGACATCAGGATCGCTGCGCCTTGCCGCGCGCTCGCCCGGAGCCGTTCGTGGATGTCCGACTTGGCGCCGACGTCGATCCCGCGAGTCGGCTCGTCGAGGAGCAGCACGCGCGGATTGCGCGCAAGCCAGCGGCTGAGGATGACCTTCTGCTGGTTGCCACCTGAAAGCTGGGTGATGCGCCCCCGGGCGCGCCCGCGGATCCCGCCCGTTTCGAGGCGCTCCTCCGCGAGGCGCGCGATGGCCGAGCGTCGCACGACGCCAAAGCGCGACACGGAGCCGAGCTCGAGCATTGCGAGGTTCGTCGCGACGTCCAGCGCCGGGAAGATGCCCTCGGAGCGTCTCTCGGCCGGCACGTAGCCGATCCCCGCCCTGATCGCGTCGCGAGGGGTGTGAAGCCGGAGCGGCGAACCGTCCAGCTCGATCGTTCCCGCCGCCGCGAGCGCACCGAAGAGCGCCGCCAGCACCTGCGTCCGGCCCGCATCGGGAAGCCCGGCCAGGCCGACGATCTCTCCCGCCGAGATCTCGAGCGCGACGTCCTCGAACCCCTTTCCGGTGAGGCCTCTCGCCTGGAGGACGAGCGAGCCCGTCACGCGATCCTCGGCTTCGGCCCGCTCGACGAGCGCACGGCCGACCATCGTCCGAACCAGAATCCCCGGATCGACGTCACCCCTGTCGAAGGTGCCGACCAGCGATCCGTCGCGGAGCACGTGGATCGCGTCCGAAATCGACACGATCTCCGGAAGCCGATGCGACACATAGACGATCGTCGTCCCGGATTCTCGGAGACGGCGGAGCAGAACGAAGAGCCGGTCGACTTCCTCCGTCGTCAGCGACGTGGTCGGTTCGTCGAGGATCAGGATCTCGCATTCGCGCGCGAGCGCCCTCGCGATCAGGACGAGCTGCTGTTCGGCAATCGAGAGGGAGCCGACCCGACGGAGCGGATCGATCGCGGCGTCGATGCTCCCAAGGAGCGAGGCCGTCTCGGCGACCATCCGCCGCCGCGAGGGGACGAGCCCCTGCTCGCGGCCGAGCATGACGTTCTGCGCCACGGTCCTGTCGCGGCAGAGCGCAATCTCTTGCGGGACGAGCGCGACCGCGTGCTCTCCGAGCAGGTTCTGGGGAGCGAACACCTTCACCTCGTTCGTCCCGATCGTGACCGAGCCCGCGTCCGGGCGCTGCAGCCCCGCGAGGATCGTCATCAAGGTCGACTTCCCCGCGCCGTTCTCTCCGACGACGGCCGTGACCTTCCCCCGAAGGAAGCCCATGCTGACGCCGTCGAGCGCGGTCACGCCCGGAAAATGCTTGGAGAGCCCGCTCACACTTGCTGCGAACGGGCTCCCCGGCAAGGTCGTGCTCGAGCTCATCCCTCCGGCGTGACCGTGGCCGCGTTGCTCTTCGTCACGAGCAGCGGCGGAAGGATTACCGTCTTCGGGGGCGTGCCCTTGGTCACGAACGCCTTCAGCTCCTGAATCGAGTCGAACACCTGGCCGACCGGATTCTGGCTGATCGAGAAGATCACCTGGCCGCCCTTGATGTAGTTGAGCGTCTGCTGAAGGGCGTCCGTGCCGATGACCGGGATCTTGCCGGTCTTCCCGTTCGTCTGAACCCACTTCGCCGCCCCGTCGATGCTGCAGCAATCGACGGAGGCGATGGCGATCGCGTCCGAGTTCGCCTGCATCGCGCTCTGGATCGCGTTGAACATCTGGG
The DNA here is from genome assembly GCA_036271235.1 of Gaiellaceae bacterium. GTDB lineage: Bacteria > Actinomycetota > Thermoleophilia > Gaiellales > Gaiellaceae > PALSA-600. The sequence continues at coordinate 47,690 of DATBBA010000002.1, read as the reverse complement.
CCGGCTCGATCGAGGTGTTGATGGGGCCGACCGTGGTCAGGTGGGGGTTGGCCTTCAAACCCTGTTGGAGCCCCGAGATCCGCGCCGTCGACCAGCCTGCGGCGGTGTCGACCGAGAGCAGGACGACCTTGCCCGACTTCCCGGCGAGGCGCTTGGCGAGGAGCTTGCCCTCGTAGACCCCGAACGCATGATTGTCCTCACCGATGAACGCGAGCTGCTTGGAGCCGGGCTGGTCCGTGAAGGCCGAGATCAGCGGAATGCCGGCGCTGAATGCTGCCTGGATCACCGGCTTGAGCGAGTCGACGTTCACGGCGGCGACGACGATGCCGTCGACCTTCTGCTGGGTGACGAGCGTCTGGATCAGGTTGACCTGATCCTGCGCCGCTCCCGTCGGGGGGCCCTGAAGCGTCGCGTCGACGCCGAGGACCTTGGCCGCCTTCACGACTCCGGCCTTCTGAGCGGCGGTGTACGAGCTTGCCAGGTCGTTTGTGATGTAGACGAAGTTCAGCTTCTTGCCCGAACTGACGTCGTTCTGGATGTACGAAGCGAGCTTGAATCCCTTGAGCGGACTGGACGAGTGACCGGCGACTGCCGCCTGAGCGGAGACGCCGACCAGGCCGAAGGTCAGCAGGGCGAGGCCCGCGAAAAGCTTCGGGCTCAGACGACGACGCATGTTCTTGTCCTCCTTGGATATGAGTTTTTTGGAGTTGGATCGCCTGGTCAGCTGGAACGACCGGGCCTGGAGGCGGATGGGTGCGGGGTCACAGGCGTCCCGTTGCGGCAGCAAGGCGAGGCAGATCGACCCGGTGGGGAAGAGCGGGCACCACCTCGTCGACGGTGACGGCGAAGGCGCCGGCGTGTGTTGCAAACCGAGCCGCCTCGATCGGCTCGGCACCTTCGACGAGAGCGGTTGTGTAGGCCGCGCAGAACGCGTCGCCGGCCCCGGTCGAGTCGACGACGGTTTCGACCTCGACGGCCGCAACGTGCTCCCGGTTCGAACCATCGTCGACGAGGACGCCCTCACTGCCGATCGTCATCACGATCGTGCCGGAAAACTCGGCTCGCAGGGCGTCGACGAGCGCGTCGCCCGGTTCGGCGGGATCCCGCCCGGTGAGAAGTGCTGCCTCCGAGCGGTTCGGAATCAGGTGGTCCGTCTGAGCTCGCGCCTCCGCCGGGAGCGCTGTGGCGGGGGCGGCGTTCAGAACGGTCGCCACGCCCGCGGCACGAGCGCAGGCAAGGGCAGCGGCGGCGGTCTCGACCGGCACCTCGAGGCTGACGAGCAACGCTGCTCCAGCCTCGATCCGCGGTGCGAAGCTCGAGATCGAGCTGGCAGTGAGCTCCGCCAGAGCCCCGGGGGCGACGATGACCCGGTTCTCGCCGTTCGCATCCACGAGGATCGAACCGACCATCGTGGGCGCCGATCCGATCAGCACCGAGGCGTCGTCGACGCCTTCGCTCCGCCAGAGCGCACGGAGCATGCGCCCATGGTCGTCGGGCCCGACGATCGAGAAGAGTGCAACCTCGGCTCCGAGCCTGCGAGCTGCGATCGCCTGATTCGAGCCCTTGCCACCCGGGCCCGTGGCGAATGACGCCCCGGAGACGGTCTCGCCGGCCCCGGGTACGCGCTCCATCTTCATCGTCATGCCGATACCGCAGCCTCCGACGACCGAGATAGACGACCCGTAGCTACTCACGCGATTCTCTTGCATGGTTGTTCATATATGTCCACAAGCGACACTAGACACATTTTGGAACGAAGTCAAGTGCCGTGAATTCAAGCATTGAGCGGCGCGAGAGGGCATGCGTCCAGGAATGTCTATGCTTGTCGTTGGACATGGCGACCACCTCTGCGTTGGGTGACACGGATGGTCGCGGATTCGCCGCGACAGCGCCTCTGGATCTCGCGCTCGAGTTGGAGCGAGAGGCCCCGACTCCGCTGCACGAGCAGATCTCGGCCGCGATCCGCCGCCAGATCGTTCGAGGCGCGTGGCCCGCGCACATGCGGCTTCCAGCGGAGCCCGACCTTGCCGATGCGCTTCAGGTCAGCCGGGGAACGATCCGTCGTTCGCTCCGCACGCTGATCGAAGACAGCCTGCTCGTCCAGGTGCGTGGGCGCGGGACCTTTGTCGGCTCGATCTCGATCGAGCAGCCGATCGGGCAGGAGTTGCTCTCGCTCGCCGAGGGCCTCGCCCGCGAGGGGATCGCGTTCGAGACCGAGGTTCAGGGCGCCTCGATCGGATCGCCGCCTGCCCCGATCGCGGCACTCCTCGAGCTCGGCGAGAGCGAGGAGGTCTTCGAGATCAAGCGCAGGCGGCTGATCGACGGAGCTCCGGTTGCGGTGCTGCACAACTTCGTCCGGCGCCGCTTCTGCCCGGGGATCGAAGCGAACGACTTCCGCCGCGAGACGATGTTCGGGCTGCTCGAGCGAGTCTACGGCCTCCGGATTGCGTCCGGCCGGAGGACATTCGAGGCCCAGGCGGCATCGCGCGAGATCGCCGAGGCACTGGACGTCTCGTTTGGGGCACCGGTGCTCTATCTGGAGCAGTTGACCTATCTCGACGACGGCCAGCCGCTCGAGTACTCGGACGTCTGGATCCGCGGGGACAGGCTGAAGCTGACCTCCGTGCTGTCCCGCCCCGCCGCCACGACGACGTAGGCCCTCAGGCCGCAGGATCGGCGCGCTTCTCCTCGGCCGCGCGCCGGGCAAGCTCGAACTCACCCGCGTCGAGAGCACGCAGATGGCGCTCCCAGGCGGGAGTGAGCACGGGCGGCACCTGCTCGCGGGGCATCTGCGCGCGAAGCCCGGCAAGAACATCGAGCGCCCCCAGGGCCGAGGTGAGCGATTCGACGAGCACTCCTCGTTCTGCGTCAACGAGTGAGAGCAGCCGCTCGACCGCGACTGCGATCCGGGTGCCCGCCTGGGCCACGCCGTCCTCGCCCTGACGCCTCGAGGCTCCCCGAGGATCCGCTCCGATCACGCCTCGCGCGGCTACGCCCGGCACCAGGCTCTCCAGATTGACGAGCTCGGGACGGACGCCGAGTAGGAGCGAGGTCTCCCAGAGCCCTGCATGGTCGCCGCGATCGCCGAGGTCGAGCAGGATCTCGTACTCGGCAACCGGCCAGACCACTGCCTCGCACCGCTCCATCACCGCCAGCGCCACCCTGCGAAGCAGCCTCGAGTTCTCGAGCCCGAAGTGCCCGTTGACGAGAACGATCGCGCGGAATCCCATCCCCGCGAGTTGCACGAGCCCCTCGACGAGCATCGGCTCGATCAGGCCCGCATCGAGTCTCAACGTGTACGGGCGGTCGACACCGTCCGCAGCCCACCAGCTGAGCGGACCGAGGATGGCGCCGCTACGCCGAGCGGCGTCGCCGGCGATCGCCTCCGCCTTCAGTCCGTCGAGACCGAGCGGAAGGTGGTCGCCGTGATATTCGATCGTGCCGATCGGAAGCAGGAGTGCCGGACACGATTCGAGTCGCTCCTCGAGGGCATGGGGTGCAAGCTCGGCAAGGCGAACAGGAGCTTCGAGCGCTGCCCTCAAAACGCGATGACCGTTCGCAGGCCCTCCGTCGGGCGGCCGAAGAGCTCCGGCACGTCACGGAGGCCGACTGTCCGCCCGATCAGGTCGGCAACCGGGACCGTTCCGTCGGCACACAGACGTAGCAGCCGCTCGAGATCGAACCGCGGTCTGATCGAGCCGTAGATGCAGCCGATGATCGCCTGCTGACGACTCATGAAGCGCCGGGGCTCGAAGAGGAGTTGGGCGTCCCGCGCTGCTGCTCCGACGAGGACGAGCCGCCCACCGACACCGAGGCACTCGAGAGCCTCCGACATCACCTCGGGGCGTCCGACCACTTCGAAGGCGGTGTCGACCCCGTGTCCTCCCGTAGCTTCGGCGACGACCGCCGCAGCGTCTTCGGGTGCACACGCCACCGTCGCGCCGCGGGCTCTGGCCGCGGCGCGCCGGTCGCAGTCGGGATCGACGGCGACGATCACCTCGGCCAGCGCGAGCTTTGCTCCGACGACGATGTTCGCGCCGACTCCACCCACCCCCCAGACACCGACGAACGCCCCCGGCTCGATCTTCGCAGTGAGCTCTGCTGCCCCGATCCCGGTCGCGACTGCGCAGCCGACAAGCGCAGCATGGGCATCCGGAAGGCCCGGCGGCACGGCGATCAGTGCCTGCTCCGGAACGACGGCGTAGGTACAGAAGCACCCGACGTCGAGCATGACGGCGAGAGGTGCTCCCCGGAGAGAAACGCGCGGAGCCGCTACACCGATGGTCGCCTCGCAGAGGTGCCCGGCCCCCTTCAGGCAGCGGCGACAGCGCCCGCAGGGCGTCTTCCACGAGAGGAGCACCCGCGTTCCGACGAGCTCGTTGTCGCCCCCCGGGCCGACGCTTTCCACGACGCCGACGCCTTCATGCCCGAGCACGACCGGGACAGTTCGTGCATCCCTCACCGCCGCGAGATCCGTGTGGCAAACGCCGGCGGCGAGCATGCGGACTCGCGCCTCCCCGGCGCCGGGTGGTTCGACGCGAACCTCGGCGCATCTCGGCCTGCCGCCGTGTGCGTCGAGCACGACTGCGTGCGCCTCGAGCGCTTCGGCCGCGGTCACTCGCCGGAGTCGGCCGCAAGTTGCTCCGACCGGCTGACGAGGCGTTCGGCGCAGGCCACGACGGTCGCGAGCTCTTCGGGTGAGACGCCCGTCTTGCATTCGCTCACGAGCGCCTCGCATTCGTCGAGGATCGCCGAATAGTCGTCGGCGGAGCGGCCCTGGGCCTCGAGCAGACGCTTCAGCCACCGCCGGCCGTACTCGGCATGGATCGTCTCGTCGGCCCAGTCGAACTGCATGTCGCGCTGGCTCATCGGATCACCCATCGAGCCGAACGCGCGGGCCCTCGTCTTCTTCTTCCCGATGTTCTTCGTCTCGAAGAAGCCGAGCATCCCGATCCGGTAGATCGGGTCGCCGCCGGCGGCGCTCGCGTCATAGATGTAGCGGCCGAGCGGAATCTCCGCCGGATCGAGGCCCCACGCGGCGAGCCGCCGCTGCCCCATCAGCATATGACGTGACTCGTCGTAGGTCCAGCGTGCGGCGTCGGCCGTGAACTCCCAGCCGAGGACATCGCTCAGCTCGTACAGCGCCGCCCCGGCGACCTCGACCGCCCAGACCTCGTTGAGGTGGCTCACCGCACTTCGCAACTGGAGGCGAATCCCGGATCCGTACCCGTACTCGGGGTCGAGCGTGTCGGGCCAGTAGAAGGTGCACGGAAGGTATCGACCGTCCCGCGCGGGATCGACCGGAATCGCGTACGACCGGCCCGGAGGGAGAACAGCGGGCATCGAGAGCTCCGGCGGCTCATCGGGCCCGACGCCGCCCACCTCGGCAAGCGCGGCGTCGATTGCCTGGAGCCATGCGGAGGCAGAGCCTTCGTGATCCGGCCCGGTAGCCAGCAACTCGTCTGCGAGCGCATCCTCGAGGTCGCTGATCGCGCGCGTCTTCTCTCGGATCGACTGCTCGAGGAAGCGCCGTGAGGGAGCATCCGCAAGGGCGTCGGTCGCCTCGAGGTACTCGCCGTGCGCCTTGATGAGGGTCGGGAAGTACGTTCGAGCCAGCGCCTCGAGCAGGGCCGTCGACGACGGCGCATGCGCGGAGGCTCGGAAGACTGCGACGAGCGGTTCATCCACTCCTACGTCCATGAGCCGGCTCGGGAACCGCATCTCGAAGACGCGCTCTCGCAACGCACCGGCCGTGAGCGCCGATTCCCAGCTCAGCTTCGCGAGCAACGCCTTCGTCTCGATTGCGTGCACCGACGGTATCCAGCCGGCGCATGTCCGCACCAACGCCGCCTCGAGATGATGGCACCGCTTGAGGAACGCGCCCGCATCGAGCCGCATCGGGCGGTCCACGTCGGCCGTGTGGGGGCGGAGCACAGGGTTACGTCCAGTTACGTACATGAACATCTATAGACATATCATGGCCGTCAGGTGCGCGTCAAACGTTCGATGGCCGCAGTTCTGGTGACCCTATGAGCCGGTCCCGGAAGCCGTAGGTGCGGCGCCCAGCGTCCGGCCCGCTCGCTCGGCCCGGTGTGGCCCGCCGGGATCAGCGGCCTTCCGGCCCTCGCTTCGATGTGCTCGTTGCGAGCGTCATGGCCTAGCTGTCGGTGCCGGTTCGGGCGTTCCAGATGATCTCCCACAGATGGCCGTCCGGGTCACGGAAGTAGCCCGAGTAGATCTTCCAGGCCCGGTCGTGAGGCTCCTCGGTCAGCGTCGCGCCCGCTGCGACCGCCCGCTCGAGCACCGCATCCACATCGGCTCTCCGAGGGACGATGTGGCCGAGACTGAACTCGCCGGCCTTCGGTGGCCCGAACGCGATGTTCGCGTCCTTCGCGAGCTCCGATCGAGGATAGAGAGACAGCAGGAGGCCACCGGACAGCTCGAACATCACGACGTCGCCGGCGGGCGTTGACTCGTCACCCTTGTAGTCGGTTCCCGTGATGCCTGAGCTCGCGAGCCCGAGACCGTCGCGATAGAAGCGAAGTGCCCGCTCGAGATCGCCGACAGCAAGGGTGATCACATCGATTCGAGCCTTCATCAGCCTCCTTCCTCGATCGCTCCGCCCATCCTGCCGGGTAGCGCGCGGTCGGAGGCTCGCCGGCGAAGGAGGTCGACCTCCCCCGGGCCCTGGACACGGTTGGGAGTCATCCCGGAGCCCGGCGGATCGGCGCGAAAGTCGGCACCGGGTCGTTGGCCAGGAAGTCGAGGATCATCGTGTTGCAGAGCTCGGGCTTCTCGACGAGCAGACCGTGCGATGTGCCGGGGACGACGGCGAGCTCCGCGTCCGGCAGGGCGCGATACAGAGCGATTCCGTGCTCGAGGACGACCTCGTCGTCGTCACCCAGCATGACCAGCGTCCGGCACGGTATCCCGGCCAGGTCGTCCGTGGTCAACGTCGGCTCGATCCGGTGCATGCCGGCGAGCTTGTCCACCACCACGCGATAGTGGGGAGCACCGTCGGGAGAGAGCTCGGCGTAGCTCGCTGCGAGAAACTCGGGCGGCTCGCCGTCGGAGCCGATCACCTGCGGCCACCACCCGTCGTGGTGGAACACGCCGGCTGCGAACACGAGCCGCGTCACGAGATCGGGCCGGCGGAGGGCGACTAGCAGCCCGACGATCGCCCCGTCGCTCACACCGAGGATCCTGGCCGGGCCCCCTACCACCTGTTCCAGGAAGCCGATCGTGTCGGCGGCCATCAGTTCGAAGCTGATCGGGCCTTCGACGTCGGGTGTCCGGCCGTGGGCGCGCCGTTCCGGAGTGAACGTGCGGAACCGCGACGACAGCCCGTCGAGGTTCGGCCCGAACGCCCTCGAGTCCACACCGGCGCCACCGGGATGAAGGAGAACGAGCGGCTCACCGGAGCCTCGTTCGTCGTACCACGTCCGTACCCCGCCGAGATCGACGTAGCTCCCCATGACGCGACCGCCTCCTTGTGTTTCAGATGCCTCGGAACTCCGCGACTTGTCGATGTCGCCTTGGTGAGACATCAACGGCGGGCCGGACTCATCGGTTGCACACCTCGACACGCGAAGTCGACTCTCGGAACAGCGCCCGCTTCGGATCGCTGTCTCCACCCGGGTCACTTCCGGGTGCAGCTCGTCGGTCCGGTGGCCGTCCATGCCGCCTGTGGTTGCTTGGGCTTCGTCGTCAGGTCCTGGGCATGGCCCGTAGCGTGACCGTTTGTGACCGCGCCCACGTAGAGGCCGCGGAGACGGACGTGATCGCTTGCCCGCGGCGCCCACGTGACGATGAAACGGAGCTGGCTGCCCTTCAACGTGCCGGCGAGCGTTCCGGTCGAAAAGCCGGCGAGCTTCGCCTCCGCTGGAGGGATCGTCGCGCGGCCGGTGAGCGTCGTCCCGTGCTGGGTGAAGCGGTACGAGACGTGGTAGTTGTTCGAGGCGGTCGAGCCCCAGGTGCCGGTGATGCCCCACTGGGAGCACGACGCCGTCGTTTGCCCCGTGTGGATCGACGGCGAGGCCGCTGCTGCGGACGCGGCGCCGACAGAGAACACGACCACGACGACTGCGAGTGCGCGATTGAGAGCCTTGTACACGATGGCCTTTCGTCGGTTGGTTCGAGTTGGGCATGGCCCTGTGATCGCGGTACTGACATCGCCCCGCGAAGCGCGCGCTTTCGCGCGTGGATCAACCGCAGCGGCATCATCGATTCGGGCTCGAACGCGACTATAACCTGGGCGGCCGGCCGACTACACCCGCGGATCTCGACGCGGCGAGCCCCGCGGCTCTTCGAGGGACTCCGCAAAGAATCGACGCGCAAGCGCGGACAACGTGGGGGATCACCCGATACCTCGCTAGCGTTCCGGTCGAGGTCGAAGTTCGCGGAAGGCTGCCAGTTTGAGTCGGGGAGATTGAGCATTGCCGTCGAATGACCCAGCTGCAGAGCCGGAGTCCCGGCTGCGCGAGGAGCTCGAGAATCGGATCGAGCTTCGAGTGCTCGGCCCGTTCGAGCTACGGGTAGGAGGTTCGCCGTTCCAGCTTGCCCCGATGCCGGAGCGCCTTCTGGCGGCAATGGCGCTGCGCGCCGGCGAGGCGCTCAGCGCCGAGACACTGATCGAGGCGATCTGGAACGGGGCGCCGCCGGCGTCCGCGCCCAGTGTCCTGCGCGTCTACATCGCGCAGCTTCGACGCAGCCTTCCGCCCGGCCGCCTCGTCACCGAGCGCGCCCGATACCGGCTGGTGGTGGCGGAGGGCGAACTCGATGCCGAGCGTTTCGAGAACCTGCTTGTCGACGGCCGGGAGGCACTCGCGGATACCAACGACCGTCTCGCCGAGTCGCTCTTCACGCGAGCGCTCGAGCTCTGGAGGGGCCAGGCGCTCGTCGAGTTGAACGGCGAGCAGTTCGCGCTCGAGGAGACGGCGCGGCTGGAAGAGCTCCGCCTGCAGGCGCTCGAAGGACGCTTCGAGGCCGGGTTGCGACTCGGCCGGCACGACGAGCTCATCCCCGGCCTCGAAAGGCTCGTGGCCGAGTTTCCGCTGCGCGAGCGCTTGCGGGCCCACCTCATGACTGCGCTCTACAGGGCGGGCAGGCAGGCAGACGCGCTTGCCTGCTACCGGGAGGGTCGTGCGTATCTCGACGCCGAGCTGGGACTCGAGCCGGGGCCCGAGCTTCGTGAGCTCGAGCGGAGGATCCTCGTCCACGATCCGGCCCTCGAGGGAGCGAGCCTCGCGCCGCACTCCGCTCGCCGTGTCGTGCCTCCGTCGACACGACTCATCGGCCGGGACATCGAGCTCGCGACGTTGCGCGAGCTCGTCCTCGACTCGCGGACACGGCTCGTCTCCCTTGTCGGGCTCGGCGGCATCGGCAAGACCCGGCTCGCGATCGAGCTCGCCGCCGAGCTCGGCGAGCGCTTCGCCGACGGGGCGCTCGTCGTCGACCTTGCGCCGCTCTCCAGAGCCGAGCAGGTCGTTCCGGCGATCGCGAGGGCGCTCGGCCTTCGCGAAGGTGAGCCCGGAGACTGGCTCGAGACGATGGCGGCGGAGCTCGCGGGCCGCGAGCTCCTCGTCGTCCTCGACAACTTCGAGCACGTCGTGGAAGCGGCCGGTGAGCTCCCGCCGATCCTCACGGCCGCGCCGCGACTGACCCTGCTCGCCACGAGCAGGAGCGTCCTTCGACTCTCGGCCGAGCGGGTCGTCGAGCTGCATCCGCTCGATACAGATGCCGCCCGCGAGCTGCTCGCAAGCCGAGCCGCCGCCTCGGGAGTCGACATCGACCCGGAAGCGCCGGGATTCGCCGAGGTGTGCGAGCGCCTGGACGGAATCCCACTCGCGATCGAGCTTGCCGCCCCGTGGCTCCGCTCGCGCTCGCCGTCGGATCTCGTCCGGCTGCTCGACTCCCGCCTCGATGCGCTCCCGGCAGGCGCTCGCGATGCACCGGAGCGCCATCGTACGATGCGGGCCGCGATCGACTGGAGCTTCGAGCTGCTCGATCCGGCGGCCCGGCATCTCTTCGGCAGGGTGACGATCTTCCGGAACAGATTCACTCTCGAGGCGGCGAGGGCCGTGGAAGGAACCGAGGACGGCGACAAGGCCCTCGATGCGCTGGTCGCTGCGAGCATCGTCCGCCGCTTCGGTTCGAGCTACGGGCTGCTCGAGGTCGTCCGCGGGTACGGGCTCGAACTTCCCTCAGCCGACGCGCACGGACACGACCTGCACGCGGCCTACTTCGTTCGCTGGGCCGAACGCGCCGAGTCCGAGCTGAGCGGTCCGGAGCAGGGCCTCTGGCTCGAGCAGCTCGAAGCCGTTCACGACGATCTTCGCGGTGCGCTCGACTGGCTGGGAGAACGGGGCGAGGCTGAGGCGAGACTTCGGCTGGCCGCCTCGCTTGCGCGCTTCTGGTACATCCGCGGCCATCTCAGCGAGGGGCTGGAGCGACTCGCGGAGGCCGTCGACGGGGCGGCGGCGGCGGACCCGGCGCTGGTCGCGAAGGCGCTGCGGACCGCGTCGGCGCTGGCGGTCCTCCAGGGCGACTACCTTCGTGCGCGCACGCTCGCCGAGAGCGCGCTCGCCCTGTACCGCGAGGTCGGCGACGACACAGGAATCGTCCGCTCGCTCAGCAATCTCGGGGCGATCCTGCTCGGTCTCGGCGAGCTCGAGCGCGCCGCAGAGACCCTCGACGAATGCATCGAGGCTGCCGAGGCGCTCGGCGAGGATCGCCTGATCGCGCTCGCACGGAACAACCGCGGCGACGTCGCCCTCTCCCAGGGGGAGCTCGAGATCGCCGCGGACCAGTTCGAGCAGAGCCTTGCGCTGCTTCGCCAGGCGAACGACGTGGCAAACGTCGCGCGCTCGCTGTACAACCTCGGCGCGGTCGAGATCGAGCGCGGCCGGCTCGAGCTCGCCCAGCCGCTCCTGCTCGAAGCGCTCGAACTGTCCGCGAGCGTCAACGACAAGGAGGACATGGCCTGGTGCCTGATCGCGCTCGCCGCAATCGGCGCCCGGACCGGGAAAGCCGAGGACGCATCCGTCGTCCTCGGCTTCGCAGACGCATTCCTCAACCGGATCGGCGCCGCGATCAAGCCGGCCGAGCAACTCCTCTACGACCGGACTCTTGCGGGGCTCCGGAAGGCGCTCGACGATCGCGAGCTCGAAGGCCTCCTGGGTGCGGGGCGGGTACTGGCGGACGCCGAGGCGCTTGCCCTCGCGGGCTCGCTCTGACCGGCCGGTGCGACCGGCGCACCTCAACCCAGCACGAGCGAGACGTCGTCGGCGCCGGCGAGGTTGTAGTTCGCGTGGTCAGTGAAGGTGATCGTGACGACCACGCTCGCGGCGCCGGCCGGAACGCTGCCCGTGCGGGAGCGAAGCCCCATGTCGCCGCCTCCGAGCGTCGAGTCGGGGCCGATCCGGATCCCGGTGAGCGTCTTGCCCGACGCGTCCGCGAACGTCGCGCGGACGCTCGCGGTGTTCGAGCCGTAGTTCCCGAGCCAACCGCTGAGGGTGGCCTTGTGGCCGGCGGCCCCCGACGGAAGCTTGATCGTCTGACTGCCGATGCTGGCCTTCGCCGAGGTCGCTGCCGTCGTCGTGCCGCCGAAGAAGTAGTTCTTGCCCCGGTCCGCCGGCCCCTTCGAGGTCGACGAGAACCAGCCGACGCCGAAGCCGGTATACGCGGCGGCCCCGAACTGACCCGCAGCGATCGTCCAGTGAGGCACCGCTCCGTTCGCCCCTGCCGCCGTCACGCCTTTGCCGGATTCGGCGCCGGGGTTGACGACGAGATTCTTGCCGCAGAACGAGCAACCGGCGGCGCCCGCCGCCGAACCGGCAGCCGCGACCGCAAGAGCCGCGACTACCGCCGTCACCGCGATCAACGCCGAGTTCGAGGGGCTCTGCCCCCGCAGGTCGAGCCTGGTGCGATGCATCGTTACCTCCTTGGAGTGTCAGCGAGCGACCGGTCCGGCCCGCTCGCCTCCACTCTTCCGGCGACGCGCATAGATCCCGCATACACGGCACCCACGAACCGCCGTCCGATTGCGATACGGTCGGTTCGTCATGTCCCGCGATCGTGAGCGCGCGCCAGGCAAGCGGCCCCAGGACACGCCGGCTCGTCCGGGCGATCGCGCTGCCCACCCCGTCCTCGCGCTTCAGCAGGTGGCCGGCAACCGGGCCGTCGGACAGATACTCGCCCGCGAGGCAGCACCGGCGTCGAAGGGCGCGACCATCCAGCTCGGCAAGCTGCTGATCGACGTGGCGGCCGGCAACATCGCGGCCTGGGCGGCCAGCGACGTTCCCGACACCCTCGATGTCACCTCCCAGAAAGGGCCCCACTCGGCCGAGCTGGAACGCCTGTCCACCGAGCACGCGCGGGTCGACTCGCTCACGCTCACGGTGGCGGCGGCGAACAAGTCCGGGCAGGAGCTCGATCTCGGCTCCCTCGCGATCGAGATCACGAACTCCCACATCAAGGGCTACAAGCTCGACGGCGCCGCAGAGACGTGGCAGGTGCGCGACTTCGACGCCGTTCACCGGAAGAAGACCTCGCACAAGGTGTCCTAGCGCGCGGGCGACCGTCCACTGAAGCGAGACCACACCACCGGAGAGCCTCTCGACCGGTGGCGAGGCGGCACGGCTGCCCCCGGACCTGGCCGAGCGGCAGCGCTTGGAGCTCGTCCTTCGGTACTCCGGCGACCTCGACTACCGGACGATCGCGACGGCGATGCCGAACGCAGCGACCGCGCTCATCGATGCCGGGTGCGGGCCCGGGCATCGCGGGTTCTCAGCTGCCACTTCTGTTTCTCCTCGCGCCGGAGCTGCGCGTCCGCGCGGACGGCGATCGCCCTGAGCTCGCGTTGGAGCTTCAGCCAGCTCGCATGGCGTTCGTGCGACAGCTCACCGGAGGCGAGCGCCGCCTTCACGGCACAGCCGGGCTCGGTGTTGTGCGAGCAGTCGCTGAACTGGCAGAGCAGCGCCAGGTCTTCGACGTCGGCGAAGGCCTCTTCGACGCCCCCGTCCCACAGCTGGAGCTCGCGGATCCCGGGCGTATCGATCACGACGCCGCCGCCCGGGAGCACGATCAGCTCGCGATGGCTCGTCGTGTGACGGCCCTCGTCGTCGTCCTCGCGCGTCTCGCTCGTCGCCATCAGCTCACTGCCGACCCAGCGATTGACGAGCGTCGACTTGCCAACGCCGCTGGAACCGATCAGCACGGCTGTGCCGCCGGCTCTCACGCGGGCGCTCAGCTCCTCGACGCCGTACCCGGTCACCGACGAGACCACGTGTACGGGAACGCCGACCGCGACCGCCTCGACGGACGCCACCAGCTCCGACGGATCGTCGAAGCGGTCGGCCTTCGTCAGCACGATCTCGGGCAACGCGCCGCTCTCCCAGATGGTGACGAGATAGCGCTCGATCCGGCGAGGCTCGAGATCCGGGCCGAGCGACGAGACGATGAACGCGAGATCGACGTTCGCGGCAAGGGTCTGGGGTGCCGAGGTCTGTCCGGCGGCCTTCCTGACGATCGCGCTACGACGTGGAAGCACGGCCCGCACGAGCCCGTCTCCGAGCCCCACCCAGTCGCCCACCGCAACCTCGACGCTCTCGTGCATCAGCCGCCCCGGCAGACGGGTGCGGACGATCCCCTCAGACGTCTGCACGTCGAACGCAGCGCGATGGGCCGCGACCACGCGACCCGGCACGAGACCGGTCTGCAAGTTGTCGGCGAGCTCCGGTGTCCACCCGAGCGCACCGAGATCGAACTCGGACAAGAGATGCTCCTTTCGGGATGAGAAGACGGGACGGCGCGGCGGCCGTCTCCGAAAGGGAGCTACGTCCGTCGCGCGGCTAGTCGGTCGAGAAGACCAAGGAGGCTGCGAGCACAGTCACGTTGTGAACCTCCTCTTCGCGGGAACCGGACGATCGAAGGCTACGGCCAGACCATCGGGCCGTCAAGCACAGAACGGGTGGCTATCGCTCCGCAAGCGTTCGCGACCGTGCGAGCACGGCGTCGATCATCGTCGGCGTGAGCCTTCCCGTGAACGTGTTCTGCTGGCTCGGGTGGTAGCTGCCGAGGAGCGTCAAGCGCTCCCCGGCCCATTCGCTTCCGTGGCCGAACCGTGGGCGCGGGCGCGGCAGTTCGTGCCCGTCCACTACAAGCAGACGGAGCGCCGCGTCCCACGCGAACCCGCCGAGGCAGACCACGACCCGCAGGCGCTCGAGCAGCGCGAGCTCGGCCGACGCCCACGGGAGGCAGTTGTCGCGCTCGGCCGGCGTCGGGCGATTCGCCGGCGGCGCACAGCGCACAGCAGCCGAGATGAAACAGCCGCTGAGCTCCAACCCGTCGTCACGGGAGACCGACGTCGGCTGCGAGGCGAATCCCGCACGATGGAGGGCCGCGAAGAGGAAGTCGCCGGAACGATCGCCGGTGAAGACGCGGCCGGTGCGGTTGCCTCCGTGGGCCGCCGGCGCCAACCCGAGCAGGAGCACCCGCGCCTGCGGGTCGCCGAATCCCGGTATCGGGCGGCCCCAGTAGCGCTCACCCGCGTAGGACGCTCGCGGTGCGGCCGCGACCGCCTCCCGATACGCGACAAGCCGCGGGCAGCGCCTGCACTCGACGATGTCCCGCTCGACCCGGGCCAGAGCCTCGACATTCCCCATGCGCCGGATTCTCGTCACGAACGCCGAGCCGGCGCCGAGGGTGGTGGGAGGCGACAGCGCCTCCTGACCGGCACGATCTCGAGATGGAACTTTTTGGCCGCACCGGCAAAGAGCTCTCGATGGCGCATGCCACAGACGACGCGTCGGTGATCGCGAGCTCTCTGGCCGAGCCCGAGCGGTTCGCCGAGATCTTCGACCGGCACTTCGCAACCGTGTTCCGCTTCGCCGAGCGGCGAGTCGGGCACGACCAGGCGGCGGAGGTTGCGTCCGAGACGTTCGCGCGGGCGTTTGCCAAACGTCGATCCTTCCGGGCCGAAGCGATCGATGCGCTCCCGTGGCTGTACGGGATCGCGTCGAAGCTGATCCTTCACGAGCGGCGCCGGTTCGTGCGGTATCTCGCGGCCGTCGAGCGAGTCTCGGCGGACGTCCGCACGGCGGATCACGAACGCGATCTCCACCAGGCCGACAGGAGGCTCGACGCGCCCGCCGACTGGGCGAAGATGCGCGCGGCGCTCCTGACGCTGTCGGACACCGACAGGGAGCTCCTCCTGCTCGTCGCGTGGGACGGGCTCTCCTACGAGGAGGCGGCGGCAGTGCTCGAGCTGCCGCTCGGCACCGTTCGCTCCAAGCTCCACCGCGCGAAGGCGCGCCTCCGGGAACTTCTCGATCCGAACGGGAGAACCCTCGACGACCGGCACATTCCGATCCCGAAGGAGGCCACATCGACATGAACGACGAGCTCGACTCACTCCGCTCCTTCCGGCCGGAGGCCGCCGGTCCGACCGACGCCCTTCAGCTCCAGGAAAGGACCTCATTCATGGCAACACTCGCTCAGGCACCAACCGGCGCCCCCCGCAAGCTGCCGCGTCTACGGCGACCCCGCG
Organism: Gaiellaceae bacterium; assembly: GCA_036271235.1. Lineage (GTDB taxonomy): Bacteria > Actinomycetota > Thermoleophilia > Gaiellales > Gaiellaceae > PALSA-600. Next base: position 32,143 of record DATBBA010000002.1, on the reverse strand, counting down.
CCGTGGTGCTCGGGATCGCCTTCGCCCTCGTCGTCGCAGTGGGAACGGCGGGCGCCACCGGGTTGATCCCCGACGATGTCCAGCAGGCACTCGGCCTCGCCGCCGCTCACACGCCGGACGCAGCCCTCACCCCGCAGATCGACCAGGCAATCGAGCGGACGTCGGCGCCGACGTCCGGCGGCGGCACCGTGGAGCTGTGGACGGCGCCGACAACCGGCGGCGGAACGTGCGCGTACCTACGCCATCTCGACGCGACCGGCGCACCGGCCGACTCCGGGCCGATCAGCTGCGAGGTCAGCCTCCCCGGCGGTGGCCGCATGGGCGTCGCGAGCGGCGGAGGAGGGTCCGCCTCGGCGCCCGCCGGTGGGTCGATGTCGATGGGCAGCGGCCCCCTCCCAGGCGGCGGGAGCATGCAGGCCGAGCTCGACGCAAGCGGCGCCGCGACGGTGTTCGGGCAGGTGCGAAGCAGCGTGGCGAGCATCGAGGTCGTGGACTCGACCGGCGCGGTGATCGGCCACGCAGCGACCGACGAGGGCTGGTTCCTGCTCACGCTCCCCGCCGGTGCGACCTCCGGCGGAGCCTCGATCGTCGAGCAGTCGGCTTCGGGCGCGACGGTCGGAACGACGGCCCTGCCGCTCGCTCCGGCTCCGCCGGCGGCGGGAACCTCGGGCAGCGGCGCCTAGAAACCTGCAGGCGCCGGCTTTCTTCGCAGCCGGCCGGAACTTGCGGTCCGGCACACCAACCGGACCGCAAGACCCTGACTGGGCCTCAGAAGACGACGACGAAATCCGTGTCCGGCGTCGTGTTGTTCACGGGCGTCGCATCGCCGGCGGGATCGATCCGGGACCGAAGCTCGAAGCAACGGCTGCGCCACCCGAAGTCGTGGCGATCCACGCGAACGAAGCGACATTCGCGGGCTGAAGATCGGTCACGGTCTCGGCAGGTGCATCGGCCGTGCCCGTGTTCGTGCCAACGACCGTGTAGGGCATCGAGGATGTCGAACCCTCGTTGAACACGCTCCGCCCGCCACGCACCGGGCGCCGAACGTGACCTGGGCTCCGCTGAACCCGGTCGCGGCCGGATGCTTCCCCGGAATCGTGAGGTCGTAGCCGGCAACCGAAGGTGCTGTCCGAAAGAGCGACTTACGCAACGAGGGATCTGTCTCTATCGTCGGAAACGATGCAGCATCCCTCCCCCGCAAAGCGATTCCCGACCCTGTTTGCCGTGCTGCTCGTGGCCGTTGCGGCCGGGATCGGGCTCCTCGTCGTACTCCGGCATTCCCGCGGCTCGTCCAGCACGGCGGGCTGGCAGGTCGTCGACCACGTTGCCGACGGCGACACGATCGTCGTCCGGGGAGGCGAGACCGTGAGACTCGTCCAGATCGACACGCCCGAGGTCTACTTCCAGGCCGAGTGCTTCGGAGAGCAGGCAAGCGCCGAGACGAAGCGGCTGCTTCCGAAGGGATCGCTCGTGAAGCTGATCCGGGATCCTGCGACCGACGCGACGGATGTCTACGGCAGGCTGCTGCGCTACGTCGTGCGCCCGGACGGGCTCGACGTGAATCTCCGGCTCGTGGCCGACGGCGCGGCGGCGCCCTACTTCTTCGAAGGCGTCCGCGGCGAGTACGCCGACGTCCTCGACCGCGACGCGGGCACCGCACGCGCAGCGCGCAAAGGGCTCTGGGGTGCCTGTCCGGGAACCCAGCTCGCGCCGGACGCCGGCGTCTCGACCGGCCCTCCGTAACGGTTGCTGCGCCGCAAATGACCGCAAGGCTGATGCGGCCGCTCCGCAGCGTCAGACACCATCCCCGAGCTTGCGATGGGCCCGCGATTGACACCGCCCGGGTGCGGCGCCCGCCATCCACGGATCGACCACGCTGAGCTTCCCGAACTTGCGGCGTCGGGCATCGATTGCTGCACAGCCCCAAGCTCCGCTGCGGACAGCCCCACCCCCTGAGGCCAGGTGGCCCCGTTGTGAGCCGGCCCGGTGGCGGGCACCGTGGGTGCGACAATCCCGACGGAAGCGAGGCCGTGCGATGAGACTCCTGAAGCCCTTTCTCCGAGGCGACACCTACCGTGCACTCGCCTTCCTGATCGCGGCCGTCCCCATGGCAGCGGCCGCGCTCGCGCTCTTCATCGCCGGCTGGACGACGACCGTCGTGCTCGCGATCACCCCGCTCGTGATCCCGGTGCTCGTCGGCTTCCGCGGTGCGGCCGGCCTGCTCTCGCGTGTCGATGCCGCCCTTGCGAGGGCCCTGCTTCGCGTCGAAACGCATCCGTCGCTCTCGTCGGGCGGGCGCTGGTTCTGGGGCCGCGGGAAGGCGGTGCTCTTCGACGCTCGGTTCTGGAAGCAGCAGGTGTATCTCGCGTTCCGGATGACGTTCGGGTTCGCGATCGCGGTGGCGACGGTCTCGCTGCTCGCCGCGAGCCTCATGGCCCTGACCTGTCCGGTCTGGTACCGCTGGTCCGCGCCCGAGCTCGGGTCGTGGCATGCGGATAGGCTCAGCCGATCGCTCCTCCTCGCCGTCGCGGGCGCGCTCGTCCTGCTCGGCACGGTGCACCTGGTCGGGGCGCTCGGCACCCTCTCGGGCCGGATCGTGGCCCGTCTCCTGTCCGACACGGGCAGCGCTGTCCCGGCGGCGCCGAGTCGGACAGCGCGCCGCCGGGCCCTTGCCTTCGACGCCGCGATCGGGCTTGCGATCTCGGCCCTCCTGACGCTGATCTGGGCGCTGACCGGCGGCGGCTACTACTGGCCCGAGTGGGCGATCCTGCCCCTCGCCCTCATCGTCGGGATCCACGGCGTCGTCGAGCTCGTCGACGAGCGGCCGGGCCTCCGGAGCGGCCAGATACTGACGCGTGGCTTCGCCGTCCACGCCGGCATCCTGGGGGTGCTCCTCGTCTTTTTCGTTGCGGTCTGGGCACTCACGGGGGCCGGGTACTTCTGGCCCATCTGGCCGATGCTCGCAGCTGCAGTCCTTCTCGGGACGCACGCAACCTTCAACTACGTCGCGCGCGGGAGCCGCCTCGAACGCCGTGTCGGCGTGCTCGAGGCGACGAGGTCGGGTGCGGTCGATGCGCAGGACGCCGAGCTTCGGCGGATCGAGCGTGACCTCCATGACGGCGCTCAGGCACGGCTCGTCGCCCTCGGGATGAGCCTGGGGATGGCCGAGCAGAGGTTCGCGTCCGACCCGGAGAGCGCACAGCAGCTCGTCGCCGAGGCCCGCGTCGGGGTCGGAGAGGCCTTGCAGGAGCTCCGCGACCTGGCCCGCGGGATCCACCCGCCCGTACTGGCCGACCGTGGGCTCGGGGCGGCGCTCACGACGCTCGCGGACCGCAGCGTGGTGCCGGTCGACGTGGCCGTCGAGCTCGACAGGCGGCTCCCGCCGGCGGTCGAGTCGGCGGCCTACTTCGTCGTCGCTGAGTCGATCGCCAACGCGTCGAAGCACTCCGGCGCGAACCGCATCGAGGTCGACGTGCGCCTTACCGGCAAGCTGCTGTCGGTGGAGATCGGGGACGACGGGCACGGCGGTGCCGACCCCGGAGGCAGCGGCCTCATCGGCCTGCGGCGGCGCGTCGAGGCGCTCGACGGGAGGTTCGCCGTCGTGAGCCCCGAGGGTGGCCCGACAACCGTTCGTGTGGAGCTGCCGTGCGGGTCGTGATCGCCGAGGATCTCGCGCTGCTGCGCGACGGCATGGTCCGGCTTCTCGAGGCGAACGACTTCGAGGTCGTCGCGGCCGTTGCCGACGCGGATGCGCTCGTCCACGCGGTGCGGAGCGAACGGCCCGAGATCGCGATCGTCGACATCCGCCTTCCCCCGACCTTCCGCGACGAGGGCCTGCGCGCCGCGCTCGAGCTGCGGCGGACGATGCCGGAGGTCGCAATCCTCGTCGTCTCGCAGTACGTCGAGCGCACCTACGCGAGCGAGCTCCTCGCCGGGGCGGGCTCGGCGGGCGGAATCGGATACCTGCTGAAGGACCGCGTCCTCGATGTCGCCGACTTCGTCGAGGCCGTGCGGCGCGTCGGGAACGGCGGCGCGGCGCTCGACCCCGAGGTGGTCGCTCAGCTCCTCGGCCACCGCGGCGCGAGCCCGGTCGACGCGCTCACCCCGCGTGAACGCGAGGTGCTCGAGCTGATGGCCGAGGGCCGCTCGAACGGCGGGATCGCCAAGGCGCTCTTCCTCACCGTGAGCGCGGTCGAGAAGCACGTCGCGAGCATCTTCCAGAAGCTCCGGCTCGGACCGTCCGACTCCGACCACCGCCGCGTGCTTGCCGTGCTCGCCTATCTCGAGCAGAGCGACGGCGACTGAAGCTACTTCCTCCGCACAAACGTGAACGGAAGCTCGGAACGGCCCCGCCCGGGGAAGTAGCTACGGGCCCGGAGGGTCGCCCATGAGGTTCCCGAGCTCCTCGGTCGGATTCGCAAGGAGCGCTCTGACGAGCTCTTTCGCGCGGTCGCGCGGATGCACACGGATCACCGTTCCGGTCACCGGCACCGTCTCGGTCTGCTCGTCGAGCTCGGGCACCTTGTCGAGCGCGTCCTCGAGCTTCGTGCCGACCTCGGCGCGAATCCAGGTGTCTACCGTGTCGCGGAACGTGTGGTCCATGCTGCCCCAACGCCACTCGGGCAGATCCGTGTTGCCGCCGGGGACGCTCGCCTGCTCACGCTCCTCGACCGGGCGAGGGACGAACCGCAGCACGAGCCCGGTGTCGGCGCGCGCCTGCGCCTTCGCCATCGCGCGCGTCGTGGCGAGCTGCTGCGGGTCCGGCTCGGACGAGCCTGATCCTCCGGACGACGAGCCCGACCCCCACCCGATCTCGGCTCGCCGGTTGCGGCTGTATTGCTTCGGCTCCTGCGTGATCGGCGCTCCTTCGCCCATCGAGTCGGCGTGGACGCGGCCCGCCTCGACCCCGCGACTCGTAAGCGCCGCAGCGAGCGAATCGGCGCGTCGCTGGCCAAGACCCTGGTTGTAGGTCTCGGTCCCGACCGGGTCGGTATGGCCGACGATGTGGACGACCGTCTCCGGTCGGTACGTCATGTAGGCGGCGGCGGTGTCAGCAGCGCTGAGACCCTCGCCCGTGAGCGCGTCCGAGTCGAACCCGAAGTGGACCACCGCGGGCGGGTCGCGCACGGCAACGGCGGTGTCCCGCGTCGCTCCCTCGCTCGCACCGATCACGAACGCCTCGTCCACCTGCGCCTTCGCCTCCGCAATCGCCCTCGTCGCCTGCTCCCTGCTCACCGGGCTCCGATCGAGGTTGCCGTCACCGAATGCCGTCCACGTCTCTGGATGGTCGTCGCTCGCGACCTGCACGCCGTTCTTGCCCTCTTCGTCGTGCATCGCGCCGCTGATCGCTCCTCCGATTCCGAGGCCGATGAACTCGCCGAGCTTCGCCATCCCTCCTGCAGTGGCGATGGCGTTGTCGATGCCCGGGGTGACCCGGCCGCTGATCTTGTGGCGCAGCCAGGAGTCCGGCACCGATGTCTGTGGTGAGGCTTCCACGACGAGCGCCTCGATCAGGCGGGCTCGGATGTTGTCGACCATCGCCTCCGCCACATGCGCTCCGAACACCGAGTAGAAGTCGACGATCTCCGTGCGCGGCGTGCGGATGTGGCCGCCCGAGTAGCAGTCGGTGAGGAAATGCTCGCCGAAGGCCTCGTTCGCGTAGGCGAGGTTCATCCCGGCCGGATCGTTCGAGAGCCCCGCCTGGACGGCGAGCTCGATCGCCGCCGCGTGGTAGTTGCCCCAGGCGCCCAGTGCCGCACCGTGGTCCGGGAAATGCTCGACGTTGTGCATCGCGAGCTGGATGTACTTCGCCTCGTGCTCGCTCTTCTGCGCGGCGGTCGGCTCCGGCAGGGTCGCCGCGATCGCTCCCGGGATCTCGTCGTGCTCGAGCGCGGCCCGCAGGCGCGCCTTGCCCGCGTCGTCCTTCGTGTCGGCGAGGAGGTCGTCGAGCGACTTGTACTCGTCTCCGGCGAGCGCAACGATCTCGCCCCACGTGAGGACGATCCCGTTGCCGAGATCGATCGAGGCACCCGTCGTATTCCCGAGCGCCTCGTGCTCGGGGCCGACGAACCGCGAGAGCGCCCGCTGCGGCGACGGATGGAGAAGGCGGCTGACAGACGCATTCCCGGCGCCTTGCTGGAGGCGGATGATCAGCCCTGACGGCCCGTTCACGCCGGCGGACGGCGTCCCCTTACGCCCATCGCTCTCGTGTCTTGCTCGCCGTCGGACTCGAGGTGCGTCCATCTCGTTCGCACATGAACCTTAGATCCGGGAGTCGCCGCCGGCAACTCAACCGGTCGGGTGATCTTTGCCCGTTCGGGCTCCGCCGCTTGACTGCCGCGGGCGCGACGGCAGCACGGGCGGGGACGTGATACTCACGGCGTGTCCGAGCAGCTGGCGATCGAGGCGGTCGACCTCCGCAAGCGCTACGGCGAGGTCGAGGCTCTCCGCGGCATCGACCTGGCCGCAGCCCCGGGCACCGTCCTCGGGCTGCTCGGCCCGAACGGGGCCGGCAAGACGACCGCGGTCCGGATCCTCACGACGCTGCTCGAGCCGGACAGTGGCACGGTGCGCGTCGCAGGCGTCGATGTCGTCCGCGATCCGTCGCGGGTCCGCCGCCAGATCGGGCTGGCCGGGCAGTACGCGGCCGTCGACGAGAATCTCACCGGCCACGAGAACCTCGAGATGGTCGGGCGGCTCTACCACCTGGGGCGGCGCGCCTCGGCGCAGCGGGCCACCGAGCTCCTCGAGGAGTTCGGGCTCACGGATGCGGCGACCCGGCTCGTCCGTACCTACTCCGGTGGAATGCGCCGCCGGCTCGACCTGGGGGCATCGCTCGTCGCCCGGCCTCCAATCCTCTTTCTCGACGAGCCGACGACCGGCCTCGACATTCGCAGCCGGCAGGCGCTCTGGGACTCGATCGAGGCGCTCACGGCCCGCGGCACGACGGTGCTGCTCACGACGCAGTACCTCGAGGAGGCCGACCGCCTCGCCGATCGGATCGCAGTCGTCAACCACGGGCTCGTGATCGCGGAAGGGACCTCCGCGGAGCTGAAGGACCAGGTCGGCGGCGACCGGCTCGAGATCCGGCTGGCGGACCCGGCCCAGTCTCCCGCCGCCGCCGAGGTGCTCGCTGACGTCGGCTCCGGCCCGCCGGTCGTCCTCGACGGCACCGTCTCGGTCCCGATCGTGAGCGCGCATGGGGCCGTGACGACCGCCGTCCGCCGCCTCGACGAGTCCGGCATCGCCGTCGACGACATCGCGACGCAGCGCCCCACGCTCGACGACGTGTTCCTGACGCTGACCGGGCGGACGACCGCGGCGGACGAGGAAGAATGAAGGCACTCACCTACGGGCTGAGCGACATGTGGGTGCTCGCCGTTCGAAATGCCAAGCGGATCCCTCGCCAGCCCGACCTGCTGATCGGCTTCACGGTGCAGCCGCTGATGTTCGTGCTGCTGTTCGTCTATGTCTTCGGCGGCGCGATCTCCACGCCCGGGCTCAGCTACGTCGACTTCCTGATCCCCGGAATCGTCGTGCAGACGATGGCGTTCGGCGGGTTCGTGACCGCGCTCGGCCTGTCCGAGGATCTGAAGAAGGGATTGATGGACCGGTTCCGCTCGCTGCCGATGTCGCGCTCGGCCGTGTTGACGGGCCGCACCCTCGCCGACGTGAGCACGAACGTGGTCCAGCTCGTCGTGGTGCTCGGGGTCGGGCTGCTCGTCGGCTTCGACTTCAAGACGGGCGTCCCGGACGTCGTCGCGGGGATCGCGCTCCTGCTCCTGATCGGCTACTCGTTCTCGTGGGTCTTCGCCTTCGTCGGCCTCGCGGCATCGTCTCCGGAGTCGGCGAACGCCTACGGCTTCACGATCATCTTCCCGCTGACGTTCGTCTCCTCGGCCTTCGTGCCGGTCGCCTCGATGCCGAGCTGGCTGCAGCCGGTCGCCGAGAACAACCCGTTCACGATCATGGTCAACGCCGTCCGCGGCCTCTTTCTCGGCACCCCGGTGGGGAACGACGTGTGGCTGGCCGTCGCGTGGTCGGTCGGCATCGCCGCCGTCTCAGCGGCACTCGCGATCTGGCGCTACCGCCGCGTCGTCACGCGATGAACGCCGGCGCCCCGGCTTGCGCACGCAAGCCGGGGCGCCGAGGCGGTTCCGGGTTACGAGACCTTCACGTTGCCGTGCGTGAGCTTGCCGCCGGCGGCGAGCTTGCCCGCGATCCAGAGCTTGAACACGTCCGGATCGCCCCCTCGCTTCGACTGCGTCCCGTTGTCCGAGACGTAGAGCTCGAACTTCCGTCCGTCCTTGCCGACGCCGTAGATCCAGGCGGCCTTCCCGCCGGCGGCGAGCGCGAAGCCGGTGATTTTCTTCGCGTCGAACTGGACTGTCTTGCGATGCCAGCTCAGGCTGCCCGTGAGCTTCCGCCCGGTGCCGTTGACGCCGAAGCTCGCCGTGCCGCCGTTCCCGGTCGCGAGCGCGGTGCCCGCGGCCTTCCCGCGGCTGAACGCCGCGATCTTGAACGTACGGGCCACCGGCGTTGCCGCAAGCCTGCTCGCGTCCCCGGCCTGCGAGGCCGTGATCGTGCACGAGCCGGCAGCGGTCAGGTGGACGAGCGCGAACCCGGCGGAGCCCGGGCGAACGGTGCACTTGCCGGACGCGGCGAACCCGACCCGCAGCGATGAGCTTGCCGTCGCCGAGACCTTGAAGTCAGGAGTGCCGAACACGGTGTTCCTGATCGCAACGAACCTGATCGACTGCGATGTCTTCGTGACCGCGACCACGGGCACGGGCGCGATCGCGAACGAGCGCGTCACTGCGCCGGCGGCGTTGTAGTTGGCGTTGCCGCCCTGCGATGCGGTGATCGAGCACGAGCCGGAGCCCGTGAGATGGACGGTCGTTCCGCTCAAGGTGCAGGCGGACCCGGCCCCGACCGCGAAGGATGGGGCGAGCCCTGAGCTCGCACTCGCCGAGATCCCGAAGTCCGCGTCGCCGAACGTGTGGTCGGCGATGGCCTGGAACGTGAGCGTCTGGTTGGCCATGCCGATCGCGATCGTCCGGGTCACGCTGGCCGCGGCGCCGACGTTGCCGTTCCCCGCCTGTGCGGCGGTGATCGCGCACGAGCCTGCGCCCGTCAGATGAATCGTGGAGCCGCTCGCCGTGCAGGTGCTGGAGCCGCCGACCGACACCGACACCGTGAGACCTGAGCTAGCGGTCGGCGCGACGGTGAAGTCCGGATCGCCGAAGGTCTTCGAGCCCGGGTCGGGGAACGTGATCGTCTGCGTTGCGGCGGTGATCTGCGCTGCACTTCCGGCGTAGGCGTAGACGACGCTGTAGCCGGGATCGGTGAGGCCGTTGCAGGCCGAGATCGGGTAGCTCCCGACCGGGCTCGCGGTGGTCGCCGTGGTGGAGCACGTGAGCGTGCCGGTGACGTTGGCCGCCTCGCCCGAGGGTGAGAACGTGAGTGACGGCGAGCTCGCCGCGATCCCGGTTACAGGCGGCGTCGAGCCGAACCCGCTCGACGTGTTCACGGTCACCGTGAGCAGCGGCGACAGCACGATGTCCGCCTGCGCCCCGGCCCCGAGAACGCAGTTCGCGCTGTTGCAAGCGGCCGCGTTGATTGCGAGGTTCGATACGTTCAGGGCGCTGACGGGACCGCTGAGCGGGTTGCCCTGCTGCGTCCAGGTCGCACCGGAGTCCGTGGTCGTGATGACGGTGCCTGCTGCGCCCGCCGCGAAGCAGTTCGACGTGTCGAGACAGGCGAGACCGGTGAGGTTCTGTCCGCCTCCGATCGTCTGCGGCGACCAGGTGGTGCCGTCCGTCGTGCGCAGCATGAGGGCGGTGCCGCTGGTCGCGGACCCCGTCGCGAAGCACGTCGTCGAGCCCGGGCAGGCGACCGCACTCAGGGTTGCGGTGATCCCGCTCGACTTCGGCGACCAGGTCGCTCCGCCGTCGCCCGAGGCGACGATCGCCCCCGACGCGCCGACCGCGGTGCACGAGCTCGCCGAGGCACACGAGACGCCGTTCAGCGCGCTGAAGCCCTGACCCGAGGCCATGCTCCAGGTCGACCCGTCGCTCGTGTGGAGGGCACCTGCGATCCCGGCAACGGCGGCACCGGAGGCGTGCGCTTGCGTGAGCGGCGCGGTGAGCGTGATGCCTGTCCCGCCCGCGCCGGACGTCCCGACGCTCGCCACCGTGGCCTGCTCCTGGCTCGCTCCGGTATCGATCGCAATCGTCAGGCCGGCCTCGTAGTTGGTCACGCTCGCGACCTTGATGTTCGTGTCGCCGACGGCCGCGGCCGCCGAGAGCGTGGTCGGGTTGCCGGCGTTCGCTCCGACCGCGGCGCAGCCGCTATCCGACGAGCACGAGATGCCGGCCAGGTTCGAGGTCACGCCGCTTGTCTGCGCCGTCCACGTCTGACCGCCGTTCGACGTCTTGAGAATCGTGCCGGCATTCCCGGCGGCGTAGCACGTCGAGGTGTCCGGGCACGAGACGGCGTTCATCTGCTGCGTCGTGCCGCCGCCCGCCTGCTGCACCCAGCCCGTTCCGCCGGTCGTCGTCAGGAGCGTGATCCCCTGCTTGCCGGTCGCGTAGCAGACGAGGTTGCCCTGGCAGGCGACGTCGGCGAGGGTGCCGTTCCCGCCGTTGCCGGAGGTTGCCGTCCAGTTGGTTCCGTCGAAGGTATCGACGGTGCCGTTCTGGCCGACCGCGATACAGAACGCCGATCCACCCGGGCAATAGATGCTGTCGAGGAGGTTCGTCGTTCCGGAGGTCATCGCCGTCCAGGTCGTGAGGTTGGTCGTCGAGACGATCGTCCCTCCGCGCCCGACCGCGTAGCAGGTGGTCGTACCGGGCAGGCATGCGATCGCGTGGAGATAGTTCCCGCTACCGGCGTTGCTCGTCTGCAGCGTCCACGTGGTCCCGCCGTCGGTTGTCGTGACGATCGGCGGGTCCGTGCTCGGGAGGGTCTGGCCTGAGACGTTGGCGTAGAGGCCCGACGCCACACACGTGCTCACGTCGGTGCAGGCGATCGCGATCAGGCCCGCGAACGGGTTCGGCCCGCCCGACTGTGCCACATCGACCCCGGGTGTCGTCACCGGCGTCGACTGCCACGTCCAGCTCGCGCCGCCGTCGGCCGTCTTCAGAAGGTGAGCGTAGATGTCTGTCGCGTAACAGACCGTGGTCGAGGGGCACGAGAGCCCGTAGAGCGGGTTCCCGTCGGTGCTCTGCAGGTACGACCAGGACTGGCCGCCGTCGCTCGACTTGAGCGCCGTCCCTCGGTCGCCGACCGCGTAACAGATCGAGCTCGACGGGCAGTTGACCTGAGTGAGCGCCTTGTCGAAGCCGGTCGCCACGTCGGTCCAGGTGCCGCCGCCGTCGGTCGTCTCCCGGGCACGCCCGCCGTCGCCCACCTCGATACAGGACGCTCCACCCGTGCAGGCGATCGAGAGCATGTCGCTGTTCGACGGGAACCAGGTCTGGCCGCCGTCCGTGGACTCGAAGAACGTGTTCGCCGCACCCCAGCTACCGGACGGCAGGAACTTGGCGGGCCAGGGGGTGCCGCCGGAGGCGCTCCCCACCGCGTAACAGACCGTCGAGGACGGGCACGAGATGCCTCGCTCGGTCGAGTTGCTCGGCGTCTTCGCGCAGGTCCAGTTGAAGCCCTGGGCCAGGCTCGACGGCACGCTGAGGTTGGTGGCACCCAGCGACAGCGCATAGCCGGTCGCGAAGTTGAACCAATCCGGCTCGCCCCAGCCGGTGGCCGCATCCCATCCGGGCTGTGCGGCATCGCCGTCGGGCGCGCTCGTCGGGCTGGCCGTATTGCCGCACTGGATGTCGTGGAAATAGCTGTCGTAGTTGCCGCCGTTTCCGAGCTGGTAGAGCACCGGCGCCACGAACCCGAGCGCGGGAGCCGAACCGGGGTAGGTCTGCGCCGAGACGAAGTTCTCGGTGTCGGCCTCGAGCCCGTTCATGGCGGGCGCCGCGACGCTCGTGCCGCCGACCGAACCGCTCTCGGTGCCGCCGGACAGGTCCGTGCTCGACACGAAGCGCACGGGGGTCGAGGTGTCGGCGATCGCCGAGACGTCCGGGCTGACGCGGCCCGGGCAGGGCGCGTTCGCGGTGACGCCGGCCCCGGTCTGCCACGAGGGGCGCGCGATGATGTTCGAGCACCAGCTGCCGCCGGCGCTCCAGGTGGTCGAGGTGCTCCGCGTCGTCGTCGACGACGTCGACCAGTCGCTCGTGCCGCCGACCGAGACGACGTACGGGCTGTCCGAGGGGAATCCGGACTGATAGGTACCGGAGTCGCCGGTCGAGAAGTAGAAGGTCGTGCCCGCCGCAGCGGCAAGCGCCAGGCTGTTGGAGATCGCCGTCATGAACGGGTCCGTGGGGCCCCACTCGGGATCGCCGCCGTAGCCCCAGCTGTTCGAGACACTGTGCAGCGTCGGGTCGCTCGCAGCATCCTCGACCGCGTCCTCCAGCCCTACATCGGTGCCGTTACAGCCGGCGTTCGCGAGGCCCGAGCCCGCGTCCGTCGTCGACGAGCACTCCGAGGCGTAGTACTTCATCGCGACGCCGGGGGCCATTCCGTGAGCGATCTCGATGTCGAGAGCCGTCTCGACGTTCGAGCCGAAGTTGTTCAGCGTGTCGCTGTTGCCGTTCTCGAGGATCGTCATCAGATGATTCGACGCCACCGTCTGCGTCGAGCAGGTGCTCGGCGTCGTGGGCGAGTTGCCCGTCGCCGTGCACGAGGGGTCGACGGTGATGGCCGTGTCGCTGGTCGTGCTCGCGAACAGGTCCATCGCCGACTGGCGTTCCGGAACCGTCCAGAGCGTGAAGCCGATCGTCTGGCCGGTGCCGTCGTATCCGTGCCCGCTGACGTCGTAGAGCGAGCGCAGGTCGGAGGGGAAGTAGCCGCCGCTCCGAACGAGGACGCACTGCGGATTCGTCGAGCCGGAATCGTCGTCGCCGCAGCCGGCGGCCGCACTCGCGAGCTGAGCCGCCGTGAAGAAGCGGTCGACGTCGGAGAGCCCGGAGATGCTCTGCAGGCCGAGGCCGGCGGGAACTGTCGGGTCGGACGTGTTCGCGTAGAAGACGTACGGGTGAACCCTGACCTTCTCGAACGTAGAAGCGGGCTTGACGTAGTCGTCGATCCGGACGTGGAGCGCCTTCTCGACCTTCGCCGTCGACGCGCTCGCGGTCAGCGACAGGCGGTCCGCGCCGACGTGGGTGATCCGGAAGCCGCTCGACCGAAGCCAGTTGTCGACGTGGAGGAGTTGTTCCCTGGTGGGCGAGAACCGGGCATAGAGCTCGCTGCGCGTCAGGTACTGGTGGCTTTTCGACTCCTGCGCGATGAGCGCGTTGAGCTCAGCCGGGTGAGAGAGCGGCAGCGTGAAGTTGAGCGACAGCACCGAGCCGGCCGAATGCCGGCCGACGAGCTTCGCCTGGTGGCCGCTGACCGCGAGCGGAGTGTCGCCTGCGATCGTCGTATCGCTCGCGACGAGCGGCGACGGCTTCTGCGAGCTCTGGCGTGTGCTTCCCGACCCGGGAAGCCCGACCGCGACGGCGGTCGCAGCAACGAGCGAGAACACGACCGGAAGACCAAATCGGACCGAGCGCCGTCTCAAAACTGCCATCCTGACCCCCCGAGGATTTGACTGAAGCGAGGATTCTGCGCGTCGGCGGCGAGGGAAGTCAAGCGAGACCGGTCAGGACGCGCTCGCGCGGCGTTCCCAGCGATCGCTCCAGGTCTCGCGGGTGAGCGAAGAGATGAGTGCGCGCCGCAGCGGCCGCCCGTCGCGGGTGCGGCCGAGGATGTTCACGCGGAAGAGATGGTCTCCGATCGGCACGTCGACCGTCGACTGTCCGGGCGGCAGGATCGAGCTCTCGAGCAGGACGTAGCTGCCGCGTGGATCGGGACGCTCGCTGAATCGAACCTCCCACTCCGCGACGGCCGGCACGGGCTCCCAGGCAAGCGTCAGCCGGTCGCCCTCGGTACCCCGCTGTACGTCCAGGTTGCCGGTGATCGTCGGCCTGATCCGGAGTCGAGACCGGAGCGAGGTGGCTGTTCGAGCAGGCGGGGGTGGCTCGGCGGCCGGCTCGATCTCGCGGGCGAGGAGGCTGCGGGCACGGTAGATCGTTGTGATGCGCGCGAGCTGCTCGAGCGCCCTGCGCTCGGCCTTCTCGACCGCGGGGTGCGCGCCGTCGGTGCTCGCCGACAGCACGTCGCTCCTGGCCGCGCGTACTCGTTCTTCGAGCTCACCGACTGCCGGTTCCCGGCCGGCGGCGACCTCGGCGCGAGCCTCGTTCACGATCGCCGCGTAGGCGCGGTTCAGAGCGGCGAGCCCGTCGTCCTCGCCCTCGCGTTCCCTCTCTCCCGAAGCGGCCATCAGCGGAGGATTGCTGAAGCGCGGTTCCCGGGCGAGGCTCAGAAGGCCCAGGCGCCGCCGCGGAGCACCGCGACCCGGTCGCCGGCGGCCGTGATCCCGGTGACCTCGACCTCCGGCGAGCCGACCATGAAGTCGACGTGCACCGAGCTGACGTTCACACGTGAGCGGTCGAGCTCGTCGTCGATCAGGAACGGGAAGCCGTTCCCGAGCGCGATGTGGCTCGCCGCGTTCTCGTCGAGGAGCGTGTGGAAGAACGTCGTCTCGAGCGGGCCGATCCGTCCGCTTCCATCCACGAGCGCGAGCTCTCCGAGACGTTCGCCGCCGCTGTCGAGCTCGAGGCGGCGGCGCAGGAGGTCGCCGTTCTCGTCCGCGTCGATCTCGACGGCGCGGCCGCCCTCGAACCGGACGCGAAGGCCGCGAACCGTCGCGCCACCCATCAGCGCGAGGGGCTTCGTGGAGGTGACGAAGCCGTCGGCGCGCGCCGGGTCCGGCGTCGTGAACACCTCCTCGGTCGGCAGGTTCGGGACATGCCGCAGGCCCTCGGCGGTCGTGAAGTCGGCCGCCCACCATCGCGCCGACGGCAAGAGGCCGATCGTGAGATCCGTGCCGGGCCCCTGGAGGTGGATCGCATCGAAGCGCCGCTCCGAGAGGATGCGGGCATGCTCCCGGAGCTCGGCCAGCCGAGCCTCCCAGGCGGCGACCGGATCCGGCTCGTCGAGGCGGAGCACGTGCTCGATCTCAGCCCAGAGCCGCTCGTACGCCTCTGCCGGCTCGGGTGCGGGAAAGACGACGGTGGCCCAGGCCGGATGAGGGGCCGCGATCCCACACCAGTTCGAGAGGCGCTCGCTGACGATTCGCGCATTGACCGACAACCTCGGCAGCTGATCCTTTCCGAGCCGTTCGGGGTCGAGGCCTTCGAAGATGTTCGGTTCGGTCATCCCGGCGAAGACGATCCGCGCTCCGTGCCCCTCGGCATGGGCGAGCGCAGCCTCTTCAAGCCAGGCTGGCACGAACTCGAGCGTCTCGGCCCGCGCGTACTCGATCCGGGCGCGCTTGACGTGGGGGTCGAAGTAGTTGACCTGGACGAAACGCGCGCCCCGCCGGTAGGCGGCCGCCGCGACTGCGCGTGCCGCTTCGGCCTCACCGTGCTCGGCAGTGATCACGAGCACCTGGTCCGGCTGGAGGTTCACCCCCCAGACGGCGAGCTCGGCAAGAGGCGCGAACCGCGGGTCCATCAGGGCGCCGAGACCCCGGCAACGACGCCGCTCAACGGCAGGTGTGCCTCATTCCCCCATCCTATTCGGGCGCCGTCGAGGCCGGCCGTCGAGACCGGAAACCGGATTTGCCGCGTAGGCAAACGCGCGGTACCCTCGGGCGATGCAGGCTGTCGGGGGACTGTCGGTTTTCGATGGCGTCCCTCCGGACGAGCGTAGCGGGGTGCTCGACCGGCTCGAGCGCAGAAAGTTCGCCCCTGGCGAGGTCATCATTTCCGCCGGCGACCGATCGCATCTCCTGTTCCTCGTCGAGCACGGGTTGGCGGAGGTCTTCGTCGCCGACCGCCATGGCGTCGAGCACCTCGTCGGCAGTGCCGACACGGGGTCCGTCCTGGGCGAGATGGCACTCCTGCGGAACGAACCTGCGGCGTGCACGGTTCGCGCGGCGACCGAGGTAGAGGCGGCGGTGATCGAGCCCGACGAGTTCGAGCGCATCGCCACCAGGTACCCGCTCGTCTACCGCAACCTCGGCCGGATCCTCGCGGACAAGCTCGCGAGCGCCGACCGCCTCGCCGCCGGCGACGCGCCGGGTGTGCTCATCCATCTCCGCGACCACGGTGGGCCGCCGCTCGCGGCCTGGGCGCTCGCGTGCAGCATCGCCTGGCACACCCGGGAGAACGTCGTCCTCCTCGCCCGCGACCGCACCCGGTACCGCGAGCTCGAGGGCATCGCACCCGCCAGCGGGGCGCCCGGCCGGGTCGAGTTGAGATTCGAAGATCCCGAAGAGGAGGGGGAAGTCGGCGAGGCGCTGGAAGCGCTCTTCGAACGCCTGGCCACGGTCATCGTCCTCGATAGCCCCGGCCAATCGCTCCTTCCCGCGGCCGCACCGGTCGATCTGATCCCGGCAGGCACGTCACGCCCGGACGAGGCGGTACCCGCGCTCCGCGCCTGGGTGGACGGCGCGGACGGCGAAACCGGCCGGGACGGCGTCTACGACCTGGCCCCGCTCGGGACGCAGGACACCTCGATGATCCGGGACGGGCTCCTGCCCGCGCAGACGCCCGCAGGGAAGGCCGCCGGCCGGCTCGCCAGGCGCCTGACGAAGCTGACCGTCGGGATCGCGCTCGGCTCCGGGAGCATGCGCGGCTACGCGCATTTCGGCGTGCTGAAGGGGCTCCAGCAGGCCGGGATCGAGATCGACTACGCCGCCGGCGCCAGCGTCGGCTCGGCCGCGGCGGCCCTGCACGCGATGGGGAAGACGCCGGAAGAAGGCCTCGAGATCCTCGACCAGTTCGCCGAGCGCATGTTCCGCATGACGCTCCCCGGACGCGGCCTGCTCTCGAACACCGGCATCCGCAACCTGCTCCGCAAGACGGCCGGCGACGTCCAGATCCAGGACCTGAAGACGCCGCTCGCGATCGTCGCAGCCGACGTCGACAGCCACGCCGAGGTCGTGATCCGGCGCGGGCTCCTGTGGCAGGCCGTGCTCGCGAGCATCTCGATACCCGGCATCTATGCGGCACAACGCATGGGCGAGTACACCCTCGTCGACGGTGGGGTCGTGAACCCGGTGCCGTCATCCGTTGCTGCACAGATGGGAGCCGACATCGTGCTCGCCGTGAGGCTCGTCAGCCCGCGCGACGCCATGGGCCACGCCCTCGAAGCGATGCCGGCTGCGGGCCGCCCTCCCTCCGCGGTCGCGGTGATCATGAGCTCGATCGACATCATGCAATCGCACATGCCGCACGAGGCGCCGGGCGTCTCGACGGTCGCGATCATCCCGAAGTTCGAGAACATGCCGGCGGCGAAGCTGCGCCACTTCGGAGACGGCCGCCGCTACTACGACACCGGTCTCGAGGCAGTCCAGGCGGCCATGCCCCGGATCGCGGCCTCGCTACCGTCGCTGCGCCCGTGAGCCTCGCCGCTCCCGTTCTCGCGTCGGATCCGCCCCTCGAGATCTACGCCGACGACGGGCTCGAGCTCCACTACCGCGCCTTCGTGCCCGACGGCGCCGCTCGCGGCTCTCTCGTCTACCTGCACGGAATCCAGAGTCATGGCGGCTGGTATATCGAGACGGCCGCGGAGCTCGCGCGGCGCGGCTACGCCGTGTACCTGCCCGACCGGCGCGGCTCCGGGGAGAGCCTCGCGCCGCGTGGCGACTTCGACGGGCCCGCGCAGCTCGTCGCCGACGTCCACCGCTTCGTGAAGCTCGCCCGCCGCGAGCACCCGGATGCGCCTGTCGTGCTCGTGGGTGGCTGCTGGGGCGCCCGGACGGCTCTCCAGTACGCGCTCGACCATCCCTACGAGCTCGCCGCGCTTGGGCTGATCGGCCCGGCCCTGAAGGCGAAGGTCGACCTGGAGCCGGCCGAGAAGCTGGCCGTGTTCCGCGGGCGGCTCCGGGAGCCGGAGCGGCGGATCCGGATCCCGCTCGAGGCCGAGATGTTCACCTCGAACCCGCCATACCTCGACTTCATCCGTGAGGACCCGCTCTCGCTCCACGAGGTGACCGCCCGCTTCTACTTCGAGCAGTTCTTCTGGGACCGGAAGCTCCTCGCGACAACCAAGCTGGCAATGCCCGTGCTCCTGCTCCAGGCCGGCCGCGATCCGATCGTCGACGGCGAGAGCGTCAGGCGCTGGTTCGAGCAGCTCAGCGCGCCGGCGAAGCAGTACATCCGCTATCCGGACTTCGGCCACATCCTCGACTTCGAGCCCGAACGCGATCGCTACCGGGACGATCTCGCAGGCTGGCTCGACAGGGTCGTCTCCGAATCGCCCGTCGCGCGCCGGGCCGGCCCGCGGCGCGCCTCGATCGCGGCGATCGACCTGCTCGCAGTCGAGCTGCCGTTCCGCTTCTCGTTCGGGCATGCCCTTGCGACCCGAAGCTCGTCGACGAACGTCGTCGCCCGGGTCGTGCTCGAGGACGGCACGGTCGGCTACGGCGAGAGCGTGCCGCGCGACTACGTCACCGGCGAGACCACCGACGGCGCCCTCGCCGCGCTCGCCGAACGTCAGGTTCCGGCCCTGCTCGGCCTCGACCCCGGCTCGGCCGACGAGCTCGGAGCGGCGATCGACGAGGCGGCGCCGCCGGTCGGCCCGGACGGCCGGCTCGAGACCGCTGCGCGCTGCGCGCTCGAGCTGGGGCTCCTCGATGCGTTCGGCCGCTGGCTCGGGCTCTCGGTGCAGGCGTGGCTTGGTGGCGAGGCCGCTCGGCAGGTCCGCTACGACGCGGTCCTTCCCTTCTCGAGCCCGCGCAAGGTCGCGATCCTCGCCCGCGTGATCAAGGCATACGGCGTCTCACAGGTGAAGGTGAAGGTCGGCGACGACCTCGAGCGGGAGCTCGAGACACTCGCGATCCTGCGCCGCCTGCTCGGCCCAACGGTCGACCTCCGTGTCGACGCGAACTGCGGCTGGACGGTCGAGGAGGCGCTGGAAGCGATCGAGCGGATGCGCGCCTACAAGCTGAGCGCGGTCGAGCAGCCGCTCGCGGCCGACGACCTCGAGGGCCTCGCGCGGCTGACCGCGGAGGTGCCCGAGTCGATCGTCGTCGACGAGTCGCTGCGGACCGTCGCAGACGCCGAGAAGATCGTCGAGGCGGGCGCCTGCAACGCCTTCAACATCCGCGTCTCCAAGTGCGGCGGCCTCCTCGCCTCGATGAGGATCGCCCGGATCGCACAGGCGGCGGGGCTCGACATCGTCGTCGGCGCGCAGGTCGGAGAGAGCGGCCTGCTCTCCGCTGCCGGCCGCCACCTCGCCGCCGCGATCGGGCAGCCCCGCTACGTGGAGGGCTCGGGCGGCAGCCTGCTCCTCAAGGAGGACCTGACCGCAGAGCGGGTGCTTCCCGGATACGGCGGCTGGGCCCGCACGCCCGACGGGCCGGGGCTCGGCGTGCATGTCAGGACCGACGTGCTCGAGCGCCATACGAGCTCGACGCGGACACTCGAGAAGCTCCCAAAACCCAAGAAGAAGAGGTGAGGTGATGTCGGTTTCGCCGCAGAGGGAAAGGGGCACGTCGGCCGCCCAGCGCCTGCTCCGGACATGGCTCGACTTCAGCGACGCGCATCGGTTCGACGAGGGGACGCGGGACGCACGCGCGGTACAGGAGCGCTACCTGCTCGGTCTCGCCAAACGGAATGCCGACACCGCGTACGGGCGGGAGCACGACTTCGGGAAGATCCGCTCGATCGAGGACTTCCGGACGGCCGTGCCCCCGAACTCCTACGAGTCGCTCGAGCCGTATGTCGAGCGGACCCTTCGCGGCGAGAAGCACGTCCTCACCGCAGACGATCCGCTGATGTTCGCGACGACGAGCGGCACGACCGGCAAGGCGAAGTACATCCCCGTGACGTCGAGCTACATGCATGAATACAGCCACGGCGTCCACGTCCACCTCTACCGCATCCTCGGAGACTTCGGGCACCTGATGGACGGCAAGTTCCTCGTCCCGACCTCGAACGACGTCGAGGGCCACTCCGAGGGAGGCCTCCCCTACGGCGCGATCTCCGGCTACCTGGCCCGCCAGCAGCCCGGTGCGATCAAGCGCTACTACGCGCTCCCCTACGAGCTCTGCAAGGTGAAGGACGTCGAGGCCAAGTACTACCTCACACTGCGGCACGCGCTGATGTCGGACATCCGGCTGATCATGATGCCGAACCCCTCGAGCATGGTTCTCCTCGGCGAGAAGCTCGCCCAGCACGCCGACGAGCTGATCGAGGACGTCCGGAACGGCACGATCGACCCGAAGTACCTCCCGGAAGGCTCGCCGCCGGAGCTGACTGAAGGGCTCGAGCCCGATCCGCGCCGCGCGGCGGAGCTCGCCTCGCTCCTGCGCTCGACCGGCACGCTGCTCCCGATCGAGGTGTGGCCGAACCTGCAGCTGCTCTCGTGCTGGAAGGGCGGCACGATGCCGCTCTACCTGCGGAAGCTGCCGGAGTTCTACGGCGACACCCCGGTGCGGGATCTCGGCTACATGGCGAGCGAGGGCCGCGGCTCGACCCCGCTCGCGAACTCGGGCGCGGCGGGCGTGCTCAACGTCACCAGCCACTTCTACGAGTTCCTGCCCGAGGCCGACCGCGACAACCCGAACGCGACGTTCCTCACGTGCGACGAGCTCGAGCCGAACCGCGAGTACTACGTCCACTTCACGACCTCGGCGGGGCTGTACCGCTACGACATCAACGACGTCGTCCGCGTCGTCGACTGGTACCGGCACGCCCCGGTCGTGCAGTTCGTGCGCAAGGGCCAGGGCATGACCTCGATCACCGGCGAGAAGCTGACCGAGTCGCAGGTGACGGGCGCGCTCTGCGAGTCGGTCGACGACTCCGGCTACGAGGTCGAGCACTTCACGGCCGCCGTCGAGTGGGCCGACCCGCCGCACTATGCGTTCTACGCCGAGCTCGGCGACGGGATGACACCCGACCGCGAGCGGGCCTTCCTCAGGTCGATGGACAAGAAGATCTCGGACCGGAACATCGAGTACGCGGCAAAGCGCGAGTCGCTCCGGCTCGGGCCCCCGGTGCTGAAGCGCGTCGCGCCCGGCACCTACCAGGCGATGCGCCAGAAGCGCGTCGCAGAGGGGGCGCCCGAGGCGCAGGTGAAGCTCCCGCAGCTCTCGCCCAACATGGAGTTCGGCAAGGATCTGAACGTGATCGAGGAGGTGGGGTTCGATGGCTGACGTCGAGGTCGAGGCCGTCGCGGAGGCGATCGCGCGCGTGCCGCTCTTCCGCGGGCTCAGCCAGGATCATCGCGAGGACATCGCGCGCCATTCGACGCGGCGCGCCTACCCCGCCGGCGCGACGATCGTGAAGCAGGGCGACACGAGCATGTCCTTCTACATGGTGCTCGCGGGGAAGGTCCGTTTCGTCCGCGAGGGTGACGGCAACGTCCAGGTCGATGCGATCGAGGGCGGCCCCGGGACGTTCTTCGGCGAGCTGGGGCTGATCGACGACACGGAGCGCGAGCGCACGGTGATCGCCGACGAGCCGACCGAGTGCGCTCTACTCGTCAAGGCCGACTTCCAGCGTGAGCTGCGCGAGGATCCCGAGATCGCGCTGGCGCTCCTGCCGATCCTGAACAGCCGCATCCGGCGGCTCGAGGAGGAGCTGGCGCGGGCTCTGACCTCAGCCGGCTAGCCTCAGCGCGCCCTCGCCGACGACCGCGCCGGCGCCGTTCAGGACCTGCAGGCTCACCGTCGCCCCGGGCGGCACCGAGACCCGGTCGGCAATCGCCTTCCGCACCAGGCGCTCCTTGGCACGGTGGGGGATCGGAAGCGGGCGTGCGCTGGCCTTGATCCGCGCCGGCTCGTTCACGACGGCGGCGAGCTCGCCGAGGGCGCCGAGGTCGATCGCATCGATCCCGCCGTTCTCCGAGGCCACGCGCAGCACCTCGCGCACGAGCCCGAGCATGTGGTTTCCGCGGATCGCCTCGAGCGGCGAGGAATGCTCCTGGATGCCGCCGTCGGCGCGCTCGTACGAGAGCCGGACCGTGCCCGGACGGCCGAGCTCCAGGGCCCCGAGCGACGACCGGATCCCGGGCCCTTCCGCCAGCATGTTGTTGCCGAGGCTCGCCGGCTGCCACTCCCTCGTCCCGAGGAGGCGGTTCAGCCACTTCCCCTCGGCGAGCCCCTGGACGACCACGGGCGTGCTCGGGTCGACCTCGGCCGGGATGCCGTCCGGGAACTCGAGTGCCCACTCGGCCTCGACCACGAGCGCGTCGTCTTCCCGCTCGGCGGCGATCGTGGCCGAGCCGCGCTCGACAGCGGGGTCGACGAAGCCCTCGTACCGCGTCGGGATCCCGAACAGGGCCTTGTGCGACGCGTTCAGCCGGATCGTGTCCGAGAACACGGGGAGCGAGCCGTCGGTGATCCACACGCGCATGACCGTCGAGATTGTTCGCGATCCGGCCGGCGGGCGCAAATCGGTCTACGATCGGGCGGATGGCGGGCACCCCGCACGTCCTCCAGCTCGGCGGCGGCTACGTCGCGATCACGCTGTCGCGGGCGCTCCGCGAGCCCATCCGCCGCGGCGAGCTATGCGGGACCGTGGTCAGCCGCGAGAACTTCCACGCCTTCCACGGCTTCGTCGGCGAGATGGTCACCGGCCGGATCGGTCCCGGGAACATGCTCAGCCCGGCGAGGCGGATCTTCCCGCCCTGCGCGGTCCATGTCGCCGAGATCGAGGAGATCGACCTCACCGGCAACCGCGTCGTGACGAGCCGTCACCTCGACGGCGTGAGGACGACGCTCGAGTACGACCACCTCGTGATCGGGCTCGGTACCACCGAGAACCTCGAGATCTATCCCGGCCTCGCCGAGCACGCGTTCAAGCTCAAGGCCTACGCCGACTGCCTTCGCCTGCGCAACCACCTGCTCGAGATGTTCGAGCTGGCAGAGATCGAGAGCGACCCGGAGGAGCGGAGGCGGCTCCTCACCTTCGTCGTCGCAGGCGGCGGCTATTCCGGCACCGAGCTCGCGGGCGAGCTCGCCGATTTCGCGCGGCTCCTGACGAGCCGGGAGTACTCGCGGATCGGCCCGGACGAATGGCGCGTCGTCCTCGTCCACCACGGCGCGACGATCATGCCCGAGTTCCACGGGACCTCGAGCTACGAGCGTGGGGCGCGCGCGCATCCCCGGCTCGTCGCCTACGCGACGAGGCACGCGCGGGCACTCGGAGTCGAGCTCCTCACGGAGACGTCCGTCGCGGCGGCGACGCCGAACGAGGTCTTCCTCTCGAACGGGATGCACGTGCCGACGCGGACGATCGTATCCACGTGTGGGACCCGCCCCCAGCCCGTGCTCGAGGCACTCGGTCTCCCGAGCGACGAGCACGGGCGGGTCCTGACCGACCGGTACCTGCGAGTCGAGGGCTTCGAGAACGTGTGGGCCGGCGGCGACTGTGCGGCGGTGGCGCATCCACACGGGGGCACCTGCCCGCCGGTCGGCCTCTATGCGCTCAAGCACGGGGCGCGGATCGGAAGCAACATCCGGCGCGCGGCCGGCGGGCTCGAGCTCGAGCCGTACGACTACTCGGCCTTCGCCGCGGGCATCTCGATCGGCGGCAGAAACGCGGTCGGCGAGGTGCGCGGCATCCCGCTGAGAGGCAAGGCAGGCTGGATCCTCTGGCGGGCGATCCTCGTGTACTTCCTGCCGACCTGGGACCGGCGGCTTCGCCTGCTCGCGGACTGGGTGATCTGGCCGCTCGTCGGGCGCGACATCGTCGAGCTCGAGCATGCGCCGCGCAGCGACTACGAGGTCAGGCACGAGGTCTTCGACGCCGGCGAGACGCTCGCCCACGTGGAGCGGCCCGTCCGCTACATCCACGTGATCCTCGAGGGCGACGTCGAGCTCGTCCGCAACGACGAGGTGGTCGGCGCGCTCAATGCCGGCAGCCACTTCGGGCGGAAGGTCCTCGAGCTCCATCCGGCCGACGAGGCGCGAGCCGTGACGCGCGTGCGGACCCTCTCGCTCCGGGAGGACCAGGCCGAGAAGCTCCACGATCTGCTCGCCTCCGCAGGCCGGCTCCGGGCCCGGACGGCGTCGTTCGAGGTCGAGGCCTGAGCTGGCTTGTGCGGCCGCCGCGTTCCTCGTACAGTAGGCGCCGTCGTCTTCAGTCGCCGAAAGGGGGGTGAGATGCAACGGTTCGTTCCGGCAAAGCTCCACGGGATTCTCGACTTCATGACGGTCGGGGTCTTCATCGCCGGTGGAGACATCTTCCGCGTCAAGAATGCGCCTGCCTCGACCCTGCCGGCGCAGGTCATGGGGCCTTCGGTCGTGCTCCTCAGCATGCTCACCGACTATGGCTCGGACAACGGTTTCGGGAGCGCCCGCGTGCTCTCGATGAAGACCCACGTGAGGGTCGACGCGGTGCTCGCGCTCTCGGTCGGCCTCTCCCCCTGGGTGTTCGGCTCGTGGCGTAAGGGGTGGAACTACTGGGCACCGCAGGCGCTCGCGATGTCGACCGAGCTCTTCTTCGCGCTGACGACGGATCTGCACCCGGAGTAGGAACCGAATGCTCGAAGCGCTCGGGGCGGTCGTGACAGGACGCCGCGCAGCGTGGGTCGTGATCGGCGCCTGGGGGCTCCTCGCGGTGGCGCTTGGACCGTTCGGGCTGAAGCTCGCCGACGAGACGAGCCAGGCGTTCCTGCTGCCCGGGGGCTCGCAGTCGGTCCAGGTGAGCGACATCCTGCGTGAGCGCTTCCCCGGCGGCGACCTGCAGCCGGCGCTTCTCGTGTACCGCCGGCCGGGCGGGCTCACCGCTGCAGACCGCTCACGCATCGTCGCCGACGCGCGCCGGGCGGCCTACGTCCCGCTCGCGTTCACCGCCCTCGCACCCTTCGGGCCCGGCCCTCGCTCCGGGCTCGTCTCCGCCCACGGCGACGTCGCGGTGACGATCGTCGCGCTCACCCCGCGCGGCGTGTACCGCGTGACGCCGTCGATCGACGCGCTCCGCGAGATCGCGAGAAGCGGCGGCGGGCTCGAGGTCCACGTCACGGGAACCCCGGCATTCAGCAGCGACTTCGACACCGCGGTGAAGAGCGCCGACGGCAAGCTCCTCGTCGCGACCGGGCTGCTCGTGCTCGGGCTGCTCCTCGTGGTCTACCGCTCGCTCAAGCTCGCGTTGATGCCGCTCGCGAACGTCGCGATCGCGTTCGTCGTCGCCTCGGGCGTCATCGATCTGCTGGCACGGGCCGGGCTGACGATCGACAGCACCTCGACCTCGCTGCTGCCGGTGCTGATGTTCGGTGCCGGAACGGACTACTGCCTGTTGCTCGTCGCGCGGTACCGCAGTTCGCTGCGGACCGACCCCGTACCGCGGTCCGCGCTCGCGGCCGCGCTGCCGCTGGCGGCCCCGGCGATGATCGCGAGCGCGCTGACCGTGACGGGCGCCCTGCTCGCGATGCTCGCCGGCGTCTCGGGCATCTACCGCGCGCTCGGGCCGGTGAACGCGATCGGGATCGTCATCGTGCTCGTCGCGAGCCTGACGCTGCTGCCCGCGCTTCTTGCAGTGGCCGGGCCGCCACGCTCGTGGCGCCGGGACAGCGAGCTCAGCGAAGAGGACGAGCACGCCGTCTGGGGACGGGTCGGCCGCCGGATCCGGGCGAGGAGCGGGCTCTACCTCGGCGGCGTCGTGACGGCACTCGTCGTCTGCGCGCTCGGGCTCACCGCCTACCACGCGAACGCCGACATCCTCCACGTCTTTCGCTCGCAGACCGACGCGACCCGTGGCGCAACCGCCCTCCTGACCGGGTTCCCGCCCGGCGTGCTCGGCCCCTCGACCGTTCTGGTCGACCGCACGAACGGGCCACTCCGCCCGGCCGACGTCGCGCTCGTCGCCCGGCGCATCCGTGCCGTCCCCGGCGTCGCCGAGGTCACCCCGGTCAGCCGCCGCTCCACCGACGGCCGCGCGGCGACGTTCTCGCTCGCCTTCGCCGACGACCCCTATGCCGCCGCGGCTCTCGACCGCCTGCGCCTGATCCGCACCCGCCTTGCGCAGCTTCCACCGGGACTGCGGGCACTGACGGGCGACGGCACCGCAGCGCGCGTCGACCTCGAGGACGGAGCGAGCCGCGACCTGAAGGTGGTCGCCCCGCTCGTGCTCGCCCTCGTGTTCGTGACGCTGATCGTCCTGCTCCGGGCGCTCGTGATGCCGCTCTTCCTGATCGCGACGGTGATCCTCTCGTTCCTCGCCACGTGCGGCCTGTGTCTCGTGCTCTTCAGGTACGGCTTCGACCAGCATGCGTTCGATCCCGTGCTGCCGCTGATCGTTTTCATCTTCCTGGTCGCGCTCGGCTCCGACTACAACATCTTCCTGATGAGCCGTGTGCGTGAAGAGGCCGCGACGCACGGCACCGCCGACGGGATGCTGCGCGCCCTCACGGCCACCGGTCCCGTGATCACGAGCGCCGGCCTGATCCTCGCCGGCACGTTCTCGGTGCTCGCGGTGCTGCCGGTCTACGACTTGTTCGAGATCGGCGTGACGGTCGGCGTCGGCGTCCTGCTCGACACGTTCGTCGTGCGATCGGTCCTCGTGCCCGCCGGGACTTGGCTTCTCGGCGAGCGGTCGTGGTGGCCTGCTCGCGCGGCGAAGACGCCGGTCCGGGCCGGCGTCAACTGACGTGCGGGGGCGCGTGATCGTCCCACGCGCGGAACCCGCCGACGAACGCATTCGAGTTGCTGCCGAGCGTCGCGTTCGGCGGGAGCTCGTCCAGCTTCGTGGCGTTGCCGCCGCCGAGCACGACCGAGTCCGGCTCGAGCGCGGCGGTGAGCGACTCGACCGCCTCGAAGACGAGCTCCTGCCACTTCTTGCGCCCGAACTCCTTGCGACCTCGCTCGCCGACGTAGTCCTCGAAGGTCCGCTTCTTGAACGGCAGGTGCGCGAGCTCCATCGGCTGGACGACGCCGTCGGTCACGAGTGCCGAGCCGAGCCCCGTCCCGAGGCCGAGGAACAGCATCGACCCGCTCTCGTAGCTCCCGAGCGCCTGCATCGCGGCGTCGTTCATGACCTTCGTCGGCACGCCGAAGGCAGCCTCGAAGTCGAACCCGACCCAGCCGTCGCCGAGGTTGAAGGGCTCCGTGACGACCCGCCCGTTGTGAACGGGCGCGGGAACGCCGACGGTGACGACGTCGAACCGCCATCCTTCCGCTGCCTCGAGCGCCGAGGCGACCATCTCCTGCGGCGTCAGCGACGGCCCTGACGGGACGCGGCGGCGCTCGGTCTGGCCGCTCGCGAGCACCTTGATATGCGAGCCGCCGACGTCGACGGCGAGAACAACCCGTTGCTCGGTCATCGCTCCTCTCGGACGGCCGGAGGCACGAACCCTACGCCTCCCCGTCGTCATCGGCGTAGCGTCGCGAACGGGCGTAGGCTTCGGCCGTGTCGGAACACGAGGCGGCAGTCGTCCCGGAGACCGCCGTCAGCGAAGCGGCCGAGCAGACTGTTCTCTTCGATACCCCGGGGCTCGCGCTCGGTGCCTTCGGCGGGCAGTCGGGCGGCGTCGCTCGGATCAGGCGCCTGAACGGCGGCGGCGGGATGACGGCCCCGCTCGCTCGCGCAGCGCTCAGGGGCCTCGGAAACGCCGCGGCTGGACGGCTGCTCCAGCGGAAACAGCAGTTCGTGAAGCAGCCGCCGACGCCCGACGAGAAGCAGCGCGGCGAGGCAGGCGTCCGGGCCGACACCGCCAAGCACACGCCGCTCGTCTCGGCGGCGCGGGCCAAGTACGACGCGAAGGCGACAAGCCTGATCGGCGGGATGAAGTCGGACTGGGCGAAGAACAAGGCCGACCACATCCCCGAGGACGTCACGAAAGCCTCCGCCCCCAAGTACGCGACGATCACCGAGCAGGACGTGCGGGATGCGTTCACGAGCGCCTGGAGCTCGGTCTTCTCGGTTCCGATTCCGGGGCACGCGCTCGGCACGCTCGTCGGGCAGTGGAAGGCGGAGGGCGGGAAGCTCGGAATCGCGGATTTCAACCTCGGGAACCTCACCCTGCAGACGGGCCCCGACGGGAAACCCGTCGCACCCGACAGCGACTACCGCAAGCGCACGGCAGGCGAGGGCCAGGCCTCGGGCGAGAAGGTGCCGAAGACGGCGTTCTATGCCGCGTTCAAGACACTCGAGGACGGCGCGATCGGCCTGCTCCACCGTCTCGCAACCGGGCCCAACGGCGGGCCGGCACTGCTGGCGGCGCTCATCTACGGGACCCGCGAGGAGTACGTCTTCGTGCTCAAGAGCTACAAGTACTTCTCGGGGCCCGTCCGGAACATCGTCATCAAGGACCGCGACGGGAACGACGCGATCTGGTGGAGCGGTTACCTCGACTCGATGGCGTCGGTCCCGGAGGTCACGGTGCCTCCGACGCCTCCTCCGCAGCCGCCCGGCACCGAACCGCCGCCCGGCGTGGATGCGGACGCGGGCGCAGACGAGCCCGGCGGGCAATCGATCGATCCCTCACAGACGGGACCGTCGAGCAGCGAGGCTCCGAACAGCTCGAACGACCCCGGTGGCGGAGGCGCACCACCGTCCGGCTCCGGCGCGTCGGGGGCCGGAGGCGCACCTCCGAGCTCGGACGGCGGAGGCGGCGCCGGCGGCGCGCCGCCGGGCTCGAGGGATTCAGGTGCCGAGGGCGGGCCTCCGGCCTGAGTCAAATCCCCGTTGCGCAAACGGGACAATCGGAATAGTGTCCCCTTTTGACGTCGTTGGGACGTCGAGATCGCCTGACGCCTCGACTCGTTGAGAGAACGATCGCGCCCATTGAGGCCCGTTTCGATTGGAGGCAAGGATATGGCGAATAGCTTGAGGATCAAGGTGAACGGGCTCACGCATGGCGTGAACGCAAGCCTATCCACGGATCCTGACCGCGATCCAGCACGCGGCCAAGGTCATGGCAAAGACAGGTACACAGAGATGACAGGCTTCCTTCACGAGAAGGACTTCTCGCGTAAGACGTTCCTGAAGGGCGGCGGTGCCCTCGTCGTCGGCTTCAGCTTCCTTGGCGCCGGGTTGACTCCCGGCCGGGCACAGGCAGCGAACTTGCCGAACATCGCTCCTGACATCACCCAGGTCGATTCATGGCTGACGATCAACGCCGACAGCACGGTCACCCTCTATCCGGGCCATCACGAGTTCGGTCAGGGCACCTGGACTGGTTACAGGCAGATCGCGGCCGAGGAGCTCGACGTGCCCGTCACGACGATCTCCATTCCCCAGTTCGATACGGCCTCGGCCCATCCATTCCCGAATCAGGGAAGCACGGCCGGAAGCAACGGGACAGCGAACGGCGGCCCCGTGCTGCGTCAGGCCGCCGCCGAAGCCCGGCGGGCGCTGATGACACTGGCCGCCGCGCAGCTCGGCGTGCCGGCGTCCAGCCTGACGGTCTCTCAGGGGATCGTCTCGAGCGGCGGCAAGACCGTCTCCTACGGCTCCCTGGTGGGGGGCAAGCTCTTCAACACGACCATCGGCACCGGGAACAACCTGGCGCCGTTGAAGCCGGTCAGCCAGTACACGGTGGTCGGAACACGGGTACCGCGGTTCGACATCCCGGCCAAGGTCACCGGAGCGTTCACCTACCTTCAGAACGTCCGCATCCCCGGCATGGTGCATGGCCGGCCCGTTCGGCCTCGCGGCCAGGCGAATGTGCTGGCGGCGGCGCCCGAAGGCGGCTATGCCAACTACAAGGTCCTGAGCGTGGACGAGAGCTCGATCGCCCACATCCCGAACGTGCAGGTCGTGCGCAAGGGCGACTTCGTCGGGGTGGTGGCACCGAAGGAGTTCGACGCGATCCAGGCTGCGGCGCAGCTGAAGGTGGTGTGGTCGGCGTCGAACACGCTGCCCGGCTCGGGCAACCTGCCCTCCGCCACGAAAGCGGCGCCGACGATCACGCCCGATTCGGTCGTCCTGAGCTACGGCAACGTGGATTCAGCTCTCGCTTCGGCCGCCCACACGCTCGCTGCGACGTACACCTGGCCCTACCAGATGCACAGTCCGCTCGGGCCTTGCTGTGCCATCGCGGACGTCACATCCGGCGGCCGGGTGACGTTGTTCGCGCAACAGCAGGACGGTTGGGGCTACCAGAGTGCCGTGACTCAGGTCACGGGGATTCCGGCCCAGAACATCCGCGTCCTGATCTTCGAGGGTGCGAGCACGTTCAATCCCAGTCCGAACGTTCCGGTGATCGCCGATGCGGCAGTCATGTCACAGGTAGTCGGCAAACCGGTGCGGGTGCAGTACATGCGGTGGGACATGCATGGGTGGGAGCCGTACGGTCCCGCGAACGTCGCCGACATCCAGGCCGGCCTCGATGCGAGCGGCAAGCTCGTCGCGCTCAAACACACATCGTGGTACGAGAACGGAGCCAATGTCACGCCGGCGGCGGCTCAGATCGGCGTGACAGTGCCGGTCGACACACTCTCGAGCCGTGCCTCCGTCCGGGGAGCGCCCAGCCGGTTGGCTCCGACGACGAACAATGCGAACGCAGTGGGTGGAACGAGGTTCGAGACGTTCACCGCGGGCGACCAGTTCTTCCCCAACGTCCCGAATCGCCAGACGATCTCGAAGACCATCGCGAGTCGGTTCTCGACATCGGCCCTGCGCGGCCCCGGAGTCATCCAACCGGCCTGGGCTTTCGGGACGGCCATGGACGAGTTGGCGCATGCCGCCAACATGGACGCGGTGGCGTTCCTGCAGGCCCACACGACGCACGACGCGTGGAGACCGCTTCTCGACGCCACAGCCAAGCTGGCGAACTGGCAGACGAGGGTTTCGGCCTCGAAGCTCTCAGCCGGGCGGTACGTCACCGGGCGCGGTATCGCGTTCGGTGGTGAGAACCATGCCTTCAGCGATGTCTATTCCGGAGTCGCGGCAGAGGTTCGGGTGGATCGCAAGTCCGGCAAGGTCGTGGTCCAGCATCTCTACGGGGCGCAAGACTCGGGATTCATCGTGAACCCGGCATCCGCCGAGAACCAGATGGTGGGAATGCTGACACGCGGCGCGAGCAGAACCCTCTTCGAGGAGATCACGTTCTCGAAGCAGCGCGTCACGGCTCTCGACTGGGTCACCTATCCGATCCTGCGATTCAAGGATCACCCGGATGTCACGACCCTCGTTATTCCGCATCAGGACGAGGTGATCACGGGCGATCTTTCGCCGGCCGGCAC
Source organism: Gaiellaceae bacterium (assembly GCA_036271235.1). GTDB lineage: Bacteria > Actinomycetota > Thermoleophilia > Gaiellales > Gaiellaceae > PALSA-600. The sequence goes on along the minus strand of DATBBA010000002.1, from coordinate 897 downwards.
CTATCCCGGTCCGCGTTACCGGGGCGTCGGCGAGTCGCTGGAGACGGTCGTGCCGCCGGCAATCGGCAACGCCATCTTCGACGCCACCGGCGTGCGCTTGCGGGAAGCACCGCTGACGCCCGCCAAAGTCCTGGCGGCCTTGAAGCAGGCTGGAAGGCACTTCTAGAAGAGAACGCATCATCTGGTGCCGCAAGGCGGAAGCCCGAGCTTCCGCCTTGCGGCCGACTCTGCCTCAGGACCTGAGCCGTGAATCCGTTGCACCCAGCGGGCGATCGGAATACTCTCCCGGGTGACGTCGTCGGGGCGTCCATTACCCGGCGCCCCGATCTAGGAGGACGATTGCGCCCTTTCGGGCGCCATTTCGATTGGAGGGAAGGAATGGCGAATAGTCTCAAGATCAAGGTGAACGGGCTCACGCATGGCGTGAGTGCGAGCCTTGATACGCCTCTCCTGTATGTCCTGCACAACGAGCTCCACCTGCATGGCCCGCGGTTTGGTTGCGGTCTTGCGCAGTGTGGTGCGTGCTCGGTGCTGCTCGACGGCAAGGAGATTCGTTCCTGTGTGACGCCGGTTGCGGCTGTCAGCGGGAAGAGCATCACGACGCTCGAGGGCCTTCCGGCCCTGTATGCGTCGCAGCGGGGGACGACGGCGGCAGCGCCGGCGCTCCATCCGCTCCAGCAGGCCTGGATCGACGTCCAGGTCCCGCATTGCGGCTACTGCCAGAACGGGATGATGATCCAGGCCGCAGACCTCCTTGCGACGACGAAGAACCCGTCCGAGGACCAGATCCGCACGGCGATGAACGGCCATCTGTGCCGCTGCGGGACCTATCCGAGAATCCTGACCGCGATCCAGCAGGCGGCCAAGGTCATGGCAAAGGCAGGTGCATGACGATGA
>DATBBA010000001.1:0-6302 GCA_036271235.1 Gaiellaceae bacterium | reverse complement strand
CGACACGCCGACCGCTTCGGCGTCGAGGCGTGCGCTGGCGAGCGCAAGCTCGAACGCGGTGACGGCGATCCGGGTTGCGGTGTCGATCGTCGCGTCGCGCTCGGTCGTGAAGTCGACCTGGAAGATCGCGCCGACGCGCCTGTGCTCGGAGTCGTACGACATGGCGGGCGCGTGCACACCCGGGTCGTTCTCGAGGGTCGTGAGGATCGCGTCGAGCTCGTCCGCGCTGACGTCCTGGTCGGCGTCGGCGAACGGCTGGACGGTGAACGTGGTCGTCACGGTCGGAGCGTATCCATCGCGGCGAGCACTTCGCCGTGGGCGCTGAACCATTCGCCACGGACGCGGTGCGCGGCGAGCGAGCCGTGGAGCTGCCCCTCGAGCTTCGTCGGCTCGGGATGCTCAACCGCGAGCAGAAGCGTCGTCTTCAGCTCCTTCATCCGCTGTTCGACATTCGAGGTGACACCGATCTTGATCAGGTTCCCGTGCTCGGCGAAGTAGAGATGCGTTGCCGGCGACGCGCCGGTGCCCGTCCCGACGATCTGGTGCACCCGCTGGAAGCTCAGACCGGATGCCTCGGCGAGCTCGCGCACCGTCGCGACCGAGCGGGCGCTCCGCAGATAGGCGTAAAGCTCTTGCTTGGCTGCGTCGCGCTCCGCCCTCGATTCCCGGCACTTCTCGACAGCCGCTCGGAGCTCGGCCGCATCCTCAGCTGTGACGGTCACGCCGGCACGGGTTCGTCGAGGTCAGCGAAGTCCCTGATCGGTACGAGACCGTCCGGGAACACCGCCGTCACCTCGAGCTGCCCGCCGAGAGCCTCGATGAAGCTCCGCAACGTCGACACGTACAGATCGGTTTGATGCTCGATCCGCGACACGCCGCCCTGCTTCATCTCGAGCGCAGACGCGAGCTGCGTCTGCGTCATCTCCCGCGCACGGCGAAGCTCCGCGAGCGTCAATGCCCGCTCAAGCTCCCTGTCAGCCGCCGCGATCTTCTCGCGGCTCGGCTTGTGCTTCAGATCCCCAAATTTCGTGTGTCCGCTCATGTGATCCCCTTTTTTCCCTTAGCCGGATTTGCCCCGAACCCGCCCTATTCGATTAGTCCCTCCCGTCGCAACTCGGCGAGGTAGTCGTCATACAGCCGCTCGGCCGCCGGGATCCCGACCCGGTCGTACCACTCGTTCCAGCCCTGCTCGGCCTTGTCGACGCCGATCAGCAGGATCGCGGAGCGGCGCGGGTCGAACACGAACAGGATCCGAATGCTTGTTCCGAGCGGCCGAAGCTCTTTCAGGTTGTGGATGCGGGAGCCGACGACCTCTGCGGCGATCGGGCGAGGGAGTGACGGCCCTCGCTGCTCTAGTTGTTTGACAGCCGCGATGATCGGCGCCTGGCTGTCCTCGTCGAGATCCTCGTACCAGTCCCGGAATTCGTCGGTGACTTCGACTTCCCACATGCCGATAATATAGCAGTAGTGCTATATCATGTCAACGGTATGTAGCGCGTGCATCAAATCGTCTCGCCGCGCAAGTAGCTCGCGTCGCGGCCGATCACGTCGTAGGATCCGGAGGGAGGGTCCTCGACGGAACCGTCGAATCGTTCGGGATGATCGAGATCACAATCACCAGCTGGAGCGGGTTCACGGAGCCACCGATCGTCGTCGCGGCGACGGAAGCCCCGGAGCCGACCTCGACGGCGTTGCAGTCGGCGTCGAGCAGCTCGAGTTTGAACGGCAGAACGGAGCTCGTCTGAAATGGATATCCAAGCGCACATCTCTCTCGCCGACCATGCAGCTTTCGTCGGCGGCAAGTTCTACGTCAACGGCGGCGGCTGGAACAACAGACCGCCGGTGCCTGTGCCGTGGTCGCTGATCCTCGAAGTTAGGGTCCCGTGGCACGACAACAACCGGAAGATGTGTCGGTTGGCCGAACCAGATGGGCGTCTTCGCCGGCCGCGTTGATCAGGAGCACGCGAGCGTACGGATGGGGCCGGACAGTATTCGAGAATCGCCCGATCTCAGCGGGACGCCCGGCGCCCACCGGGCGGTCCCGCACTTCTCCTGATGACGCCCAACCCCGACACGGGAGCAGCGCGAACTGCATTTCTAGCCGTCGCGTCGGCCGGACACGACGCCTACCAGCCACCGGGACGTTCTCGACGAGAACCCCTGGCAGCGAGGCCCGTCGCTAGGACGAAGGCTTCCGGAGCCCGCGAAAGGGTCGGACTACGAGCGTCCCGTCGGCGCGCCGGATCAGCACATTCCGCGGCGTGCCCTTCGGCGAGCCCGGGCGCCAACGGATCAGCACCGTCACCGGCTCCCCGCGCTCGAGGTAGGTCTTCCCGACGATCGTCACGACACCCTCCGGCGCGTGAGTACCCGGAGCAGGTCGAGGCGAACCGCCTCCTCGTGGTCCCGGCACGCGAGCTCCTCCCCGAGCAGGACCCGAGAGCGTCCCGTCGTGGCGCGCACGAGACGCTCAGCCTTCCGACCGCACACCCGGCAGGCCTTCACTGGAAGATCACAGGTAGGTCGTCACGTACGGGCCGAGGATCCGCTCGATGTCCGCGCGAAGAGCGACCGCCGGACGATCGGTTCGCGCGTCCTCGCCGAGCGACCAGAGGCTGGATTGCCACGGGTATTGGCCGCGTAAATCGATCCCCAGCCGATCGAAGAAGCCGGCGTAATTCGAAGCGAAGGCAGCCAGGCCGGCTTCGCGTTGTCGTTCACGCATCAGCGACAAGAGCCAAAGCGTTTCCGGACCGACCTCGAAATGCTCGTGCCGAACTCGACGATCTCGAAGAGCCGCGTGCAGATGAGTCTCCACCCCTCCGCCACCGTCAAGAACGAGCATCTGGTTCGCGCGCAGCGCCTTCATCCGGCTGCCCACGTCGGCGCTGAACCCGATCTTCACGAACCTAGGATCCCAGATCGGGGACCAGCACACGTACACGCTGCCGGTCGATCGTCCCGCGGTCGTCAAGCCGCCGCTCCGCCCTGTTGGTAGGTGCCCTCGCGCAGCATCGTCTTCAATGCCCCGACCACATATCGCACGTCGGAACGTAGCGGCGGCTGCTTCCCGCGGCGCTCCTCGAGCGACTCCATCGCCGCCAGGAACGCCGCCGGCGGCAGCCGCGACCGAAGCTTCGCGAGCACGTTCACCGTCCCGTCGTCGGCGTCACGGAGCCGAGCTGCGATCGACCTCGGATCATGCGCGTCGAATCCGCCGATCGCGCTCGCAGGCAGGTCAGCGAAAGCCGGGACGGTAAGTCTCGCGGGGATGTCGGCATCGCTGATCACGGATCGGCCGCAATGTTCGAGCGAGCCTCGAATCGTTTCTGAAACCGACAGGCCTCGCGCGGGTTCCCTAGACACCGCTGTCGGTAGATCAATCTCTCTTCTGTCTTCTCTCTCTGTCTTCTCTCTGTCGATCGGTGATTTTGCAGGGTGTTTATGGATCGGTTCGACGTTCGAGAGCGGCAGGTCGCAAGCCTCAGGCCCGGTTTCGGGGAGAGGGAGCGAGAGCGGCAGGTCGTACGGCGATGTTGATGCGGTCGTGCGGGTCGGGAACCTCGAGGGCGCCCGTTTGAGCTTGGCGACGTGCTGGCGGTCGTCGAAGTCCACGATCTGAGAGACCGTCACCCCGGACTCGATGTAGACGTCGACGCGTTCCACCGTGACGAGACGCCGGAGAGCCCGGTCGAGGTCGTCATCGGTGACTGCGAGCTCGGGGATCGCGCGCAGACGGATCTTCCGCAGCTCGCCGGAGAGACGCCCCCACGCGTCGGTCTGGGAGAGCATCCGCCAGTAGAGGCGTTCTTCGAAGTGGCTGAGCTGGTTCAGCGTGCGGGAGAGCGGCACGTCGTCGTGGATCTCGCGATACGCCATCAGGCGGTCTCTTTCGAGTGGCGGATTGAGTCCTCGCCGCAGTCGAGCGGGTGAGGCTGTGGCTCTCCGATCCAGGGGCAGGTTTTGCAGTGGGCGCGCCAGAGCCCGTCATCGCCGCGGATGGATTGGAACTCGCAGTGCCCGAGGTTCGCGTCGAGCTGCCGTAGCTCGTTCATGCGGCGCTCCTGGGAAGCGTGCCTAGCTGCAGCCACACGGTAAGATTCGCGGCTTGAACGATCGACAGTTGCTTCCCTATCTCGCCGGCTGCATCGACTGCGACGGGTACATCTCGATCTCTTCTCGATACAAACGGCGAGTGTCCGACGGCTCGGAGGTCACCTACTTCGTCGCGATCATGGGACTCAGCCAGGTGACACCGCAGGTTCCGACACTGCTCGCCGATCGGTTCGGTGGCCGAGTGCGCGTCTACGAGTACAACACGCGTGAGCACAATCTCCCGGCCTACATGTGGCAGGTCTCCAACGCCCAGGCCGCCGCGGCTAGCGCAACACTCAAGCCGTACCTGCAGGTGAAGGCTGAGCAGGCGGCACTCGTCCAGCGATTCGTGAAGTTGCCGTCCGTGAACGGCCGGCGGATGACCCCCGAGGAGATCGCAGCGCGACAGGATCTCCGCGACGCGGCCATCGCTCTGAACTCTCAGGGACGCCGTCACCGCGGGAACTCCCGCACACGGAGATCCTCAGGCCAGCCAGAGGGATCGTCCCCTTTGCCTCGCTGACCAAGCTCCTTCGCTAGACGGGCACCCAACTGCTTCACGAAGAGCGAGACTTGGTGGTCGTGGCAGATTTTCTGTTCGTCGACGGCTTCGAGGATCTCGCGGATCCAGGTGGGGTCGGTGCGGCGGGAGCGTGGCCCGGATTCGCCGCCGGCGATGACCCAGTCGATCCCGGTCAGGTTGAGGGGTGCGCGAACGCGTCGGCGCTCGTCGAGCGTCGGCGTCTCAGCCGGGCGGGGTGAGCGTGCGTCCTCGAAGAGCGATCCGAGCAGCGGCTCGGCGCTGATGAACTTCACTGCGGCGGGGAGATCCCGGAGGACGTCGGCTCGCCACGTGTAGCGGCTGTTCTCGATCGACACGCCCATCCAGACGTTCCGGAGCGGCACCTTCACGAACGGGTCGGTGAGCGTGCGCCAGTAGAACCCGCGGAGCCATTCGTGCGCGAACTCGGGGCGTTTCGTGAGGATCAGCCAGTCGAGCTCCGGGGTGGCGCAGATGAGGTCGAAGAGCCGGTCGCGGTGCTCGTCGAGCTCGGGGCGCTCCTCGAACACGTCGGCCATCGACGCGCAGAAGACCCGTGGTCGCCTGCCGAGGGCCTCGGGTGCGTTGCGGGCCCACTTCAGCGGCTCCCGCCACCGGGCGTCGCTCATGAACTGGAACCGGTGCTCCCCGGTCTTTGTCCAGAGGTCGTCGACCTTCCCGCGGAATCTCGCCCAGTCGGCGGCGTAGCAGTGCGCGCACGCCGGCGAGACGCGTTCGCATCCCCACCAGGGCGAGAACGTGAAGTCGCACCACTCTATTTTCGTGCCGCCGGCGATCGCCACGCTCACGTCTCGATCGCCACCCGGTAGTCGCTCTCGGTCATATCGAACGTCCACGCGACCGCCTCCACGCACGTGCTGACTGTTGGCGGCACCCGTAGCCAGTAGTCCTTGAAGTGCCCGTCCGGCTCGGGGCTCGAATTGACGACCTGGATGACGAGCACGTCCTCGTCGCCTGGCATCGGCAGCCGCCGAAGCTCGCGTGGCCGGCCGTGCGTGTCGACGTCGGCGTCGACGAGCACCGCGGCCGCCTCCGACATCAGCCGGTCGATCCCGAACTGTTCGATCATCACACGACGGACCTCGACGTTCTGCTCGCCGAGGATCTCCGCGGAGGTCAACGTCTCGGGCGCCTCGATGATCCGACGGTCATCGAGGCGAACCCCGTGGGAGGCGTAGAGGCTGTACCCGTCGGCGTACTGAAGCGCGGGCCCGGTCTGGCTGTGCAGCCGCCCTTCCTCGTCGACCTGGAGGGTGGTGGGGCGGTCGCTGGCGAGGATCAGCGGCTTGTACGGGAACCACCAGTGGGCGTTCTCGGCGTCCTGCCGCCACAGACCGAGCCGTTCCGATGCCTCCTTGTCGTATTCGAAGCCCTGGTCGGCCAGGTGCACTTCGGGCCAGGAGTAGAACGCCGGGTACCACGACCACCAGCCGCCGCCCCAGCGGACCCCGAGCTGCGAGCCGAGCTGCGAGCGGAGCTGCGAGCCGAGCTGCGAGCGGAGCTGCGAGTAGAGCTGCGAGGAGAGCTGCGAGCCGAGCTGCGAGCCGAGCTGCGAGCCGAGCTGCGAGCGGAGCTGCGAGCCGAGCTGCGAGTAGAGCTGCGAGCCGAGCTGCGAGCCGAGCTGCGAGCGGAGCTGCGAGCCGAG